>NZ_JBIAVX010000006.1:0-541075 GCF_042894725.1 Streptomyces sp. NPDC001480
GTCCCCGCCGAGTTCCACGAGCACCTGCTCGACATCAGCCACGGCCACCCACTCACCCTGTCCATGCTCGTCGACGCGGTGCGGCGAGGCGGTGGTGTACTGCCGCGCACACTCGGGGACCTGCCCGACGTGGTGCGCGGATTGCTGACCCGCACCCTGGACGAAGTGCCGGGTCCGCAGCCACACGACCAGGACGGCGAAGGCCACCCACCAAAGGATCTTGACGGCGAAGCCAGCGCCGGTGCCGCCTCCGCGGCGGCCAGAAGCTGCCCCAGTTCCAGATCCCCGCCGCACATGGCAACCTCCTGTCCGTTGCCGCTCCTTCTTCCCCGGGTTCGCCCGCCTTCACCCAGTACATCCATCGCCCACTCGCGGTTTCCTCTTTCGCCGGGATCTGATTGACGCGTTGACCCCGCCTAGGCTGTGGACCGGCGGTGAGGTTTCTCGGCCGCCTCCCCGCCAGCGGGACATCGGTTGCCGCGGGTTCAGGTGTGCTGATCAGGCTGATCTCGCCGGCTGAGGCTAGCTGCCTTCGGCGCGCAGTCGTTCGTTGATGCGCTGGGCCTCTGCGAGCTGGTCTTCGAGGATGACGATGCGGCAGGCGGCCTCTATGGCGGTGCCCTGGTCGACGAGTTCGCGGGCGCGGGCGGCGATGCGCAGCTGGTAACGGGAGTAGCGACGATGTCCGCCCTCGGAGCGCAGCGGGGTGATCAGGCGGTGTTCGCCGAGGGCTCGGAGGAAGGCGGGTGTGGTGCCGAGCATCTCGGCGGCCCGGCCCATGGTGTAGGCGGGGTAGTCGTCATCGTCGAGAGGGGCGACGGGACGGGAACCGGCAGGCGGCATAAACCTCTTCTTTCGGGGACGCGTCGGGGGGCCCGGGTGCCAGTACCGGCACCCGGGCCCCGAGCTTTCAACACCATCTACCGGCGTACTGCGCCGGCCTTCTTGTTCCGCAGGGGCCGCCTGGGAGGGCGGGACTGCGGGGATCGCGAATGCGTGACCGGGGACCACCTTCCAATCCGGGGTCTTGCGGTACCCGGGCGGACTGCTTTCCTCGCCCGGGCGATCCCGATGGCGTTCTGCTCCTTACCTCTCGATTGCGCGGATAACGCGAGTGCTGCTCACAGCCCCGCCGGGGCCGTGTCCTTCTTCTACCTGCACAGCAGTTCATCCCTGCTGTGCCCACTTCGACTTCTGGGTACGTAGTAACTCTAACCATGCGACGTCGAAATGTCTACTTCCACCATGACAGTTTTTCTCTGCGGAGTACACGTGATCTTCTACCGCAGGCACTCCAGGGGGCGGGCCACTCGAATGGCGGTCCCTTTCTTACGGCACAGCAGTCCTCGGTGAGACCGGCCCAGTGCTCGCCCACGCAGACATCAAAGAGGCAGGTGCCTTGTGCGGCTCGGCGGGCGGTGACGAGGGCCCTGAGATGCCATTGGAGTCCATGGCTGCAGTCTCACAGTGGATCGTGGGCTGCCCCAGCCTGGTCGGCGCCTCCACGACGTCACCGCCTGTCGCCCGGCCGTTCCGGACGCTCGCCGCCCTGCCCTCGAGGTCGTGGCGTCTGATGCGGCTGATGCCCGCCACGACTGTGGCGGGCATCAGCGGAGCGCGGACTGACGGCGTACGCGGAGGCGGGAGTGGCAGGGCGGGGACCCGGAACGCGAGTGTTGCCAGGGAGACTCTTCCTGCATCGTCGAGGTCCGCCACTGAACTGCCGTCTTTCTCACCCGGGTCACAGCCGTCGGCTGTGTTTCGACGGTGTCGGAGCGCATCCTGAGCCTGGCTCAGCTCGTGGTGACCGGCTGAGCCTTGGCGGAAGCGGCGGTGGAGGTGGCGGTGTGGGACAGCCATCCGGAAATTCCGGTGACCGAGCAGGCGGACCCGTACCGGGCGGGCCGGAACGGCGTGGAGATCGTGAAGGCTGTTGCGGCCGACCTCACTGTTCTGCCTGAGGCGGCTGGCAAACGGGTCACCGCCTGGATCGATCGCCGCCCATCGGCCTGACGCTTGCCTGGCGGGTGCGTCAGGCTGCACTCAGTGCGCAAGCTGTCGCGTCATCCCCGGCGCCGCTGGCCGCGATCTGCGCCTGGATCATCGGCGGCAGGAGACTGGGCCGCGACCGACGGGTCCCGGAGCCGACGCTGGCGCGGTCCGGCGACGCCACCGGCTGACGGCGCCGGCCCGTCCGTGGACGCTCCTTCCCACCGGGTCGGTGCGCCGCTGGATCACGGTATGCGCTCGTGACAGCGCGGGCGGCCCGGTCGGCGGCTCACCGGTGCCGTACGAACACCGGCAACCCTGCCGATCGGCCGCTACGGCCGGGCCGGGCGCCTTCGGCTCGTCGCGCGCACCGCGCCGCTGTCCTCGGCCGCGCGCCACGACGTCGGCGCCCTGCTGAATCGGGGGCCGCTGCTGCGGCGACCGGGACCGCAAGCCACCCGCTGGGCCGGTACCCCTGGTCGGCATGCGGCCGGGCCAGCCCCGGCCCGGGGGGCGTCGACGGCAGGAACAGTGCCGCCACCGCATGGCGGCCTTCAGCCGTCTCTGACTCCCGGCCGCTCCTCCCTGCTGCTGGACCTCAACACACCACGAACGTCGACGGCTTGACGGTGACTGCCCGATGTGCCGTCGCTGCCGGTGACTGGCTTGGGTGGAGTGCCGTATGCCATCGGGGTTCCCACCGCTGCGGTGACAGCGCCGACGGATGCCGATCGTCTTGGTCGTCCTTGTCGGCGTCCTGAACTTGGAGCCTGCAGAGGCCCCTCGCGCAGGAGCCGGCGGGGTGGTGATCGGCTGGCCGGATCTGCAGGGCGGGTGCGCTCGACGGTCAGGAAGCCGGGGGTGATGACCTCGTACGACCTCTCGGGTGGTCAGATCGCGGTAGCCGTCGCGTGCCTGGTGCGCCAGGCGTGCTTCTTGGCCTGGTTGCCGCAGGTCTCCATGGAGCACCAGCGGCGGTTTCCCGGGCGGGAGGTGTCGAGGAACCAGGCGGCGCAGTGCGGTCCGGAGCAGGCCCGTACCCGGTCCAGGGCGGGCGAGGTCGCCAGCGAGAGCGCGTCGCGTGCGATGTCGGCGAGGACCGCGCCCACCGGGTCTCCGGCGGTCCAGGTCACCGAGCCGGCCGCGTCGAGTACCGGAACCGGGGGAGCTGCGGCGGCGGCCCGGTTCAGCAGTCCCCGCTCCTTCGGCGGGCAGCCGGCGGGACCAGCCGGCGAGCGGGCCGCCGTGAGCAGCGCGTACACCGCCTCCCGCACCGCGCGTGCCTCACCGAGCACGCCCTCGGCCGGGGCCGGGATCTTCGTGCCGCCGGGATACGGGCCCAGCTGGGCCACCCAGGCGGCCAGGGCCTCGGGGGTGTCCAGTTCCTCGGTGGCGCCGTCCATGCCGCGCAGCCGGAGCGTGCGCATGAAGTCCAGGCAGATCCGGCCGGCCCCGCTGCGGAAGCGGGGGGCCGCTGGTGTGTCGGGCATGCGAACCACCCTACTGCGGAACCGGTTTTACTGGTACCGTCCAGGAACCGGTTAAACCAGTTCCCGCTTTCTCGTTCTCCCGGTGGAGCCCGTGCCTCCACCGGCCTTCCTGTCTCCGTCCCCTTCCCCTTCAAAGGTGTGCCGTGTCCGCTGGACCTCCCTCCGCTCCGTCGCCGACGCTGAGCCGGCACCTGATCCTGCTGCTCTCCATCGCCTGTGGCGTCGCGGTAGCAACCATCTACTTCCCGCAGGCGATCAGCCCGCTCATAGCCGACGGCCTGCACGTCTCCCCGGAGTCCGCGGCCGTCGTGGTCACCTGCGCCCAGCTCGGCTACGCGGCCGGCATCTTCCTGCTGGTCCCTCTCGGCGACCGGCTGCGCCACCGCGGCCTGGTCACCACCCTGCTGCTGGTGACCTGCGCAGGGCTCGTGCTCGCGGGCACCGCCACCGCCCTGCCCCTCCTGGCCGTCGCCAGCGCTCTGGTCGGCCTGACCACCGTGGTCCCGCAAATCCTCATCCCCATGGCGGCGGGCCTGGCCGAACCGGAGCGCCGCGGCGCGGTCACCGGCACCCTGCTGTCAGGCCTGATCGGCGGCATCCTGCTGGCCCGCACCTTCTCCGGTATCCTGGGCGACTGGTTCGGCTGGCGCGCCCCCTACCTGGTGGCCGCCGCTCTGGTGCTCGTCCTCACCCTGGCGCTGGCCGCCGTGCTCCCGGCCACCACACCGAGCACCGACCAGGCCTACCCCGCCCTGCTGACGGCCTCCCTGCGGCTCCTGCGCACCGAGCCGCTGCTGCGCCGCTCCGCTCAGTACCAGGTGCTGGTGTTCGCCGCCTTCAGCGCCGCGTGGACCGCACTCGCGCTGTACATCACCGGTCCCGCCTACAACCTGGGCACCCCGGCCATCGGAGTGCTCGCCCTGGTGGGCGCGGCCAGCATGTTCGCCACCCCGATCGCCGGGCGCCGCACCGACCGGCAGGGCCCCGACGCCGTGAACTCCGCGTGCATGGTGGGCGCCATCGCCGCCGGCGCCCTGCTGCTCACCGGTCGCCTCGGCGGGTCCGTCGGGCTGGCCGGCCTGGGGGCCGGCATGCTCCTGCTCGACGTGGCCATGCAGTCCGGCCAGGTCGCCAACCAGGCCCGCGTCTTCGCGCTCCGCCCGGAGGCCCGCGCCCGTCTCAACACCGCGTACATGACCTGCGCGTTCCTGGGCGGCAGTGCCGGCTCGTGGCTCGGGGTACGCGCGTACTCCGCCTTCGGCTGGAACGGAGTGTGCAGCCTGGTGATGCTCCTGGCCGGCCTCGCCCTCCTCCGGCACGCCCTGCGCACCCGCCCGGTCGCGACTCCGGAACCCCAGCAGGTCACGGCCCCCACCCCCGGAACGGACAGCGCACCGGCCGCCCCCTGAGGCCACCGCCCAGACCGGGGATTGCTCCTCCCACCGCGAAAACGCCCCCGCCGTCCGCCGTGAACACAACCCGGCACCCGTAGTGACCAGAAGCACGACAACCTGCTGAAACCACGCAGCGAACCCGCCGTCTGAGGCCCGAAGTGAGCTCTGGTTGCGCGATCACAGCGCGGCGGCACGCCTGCGGCAGAACTACCACTTCGGGCCCGTGAAGATCGCCATGTACCTCAAGCGGTACCACGACGTCACCATCAGCAATTCCGGCGTCTGGCGCATCCTCAACCGCCTCGACATGGGCCGCCTGCCGGCCTCCCAGCGCCACAAGCGCCACGACCGCAGATGGAAGCGGTACGAGAAGCAACTGCCCGGCCACCGCGTGCAGATCGACGTGAACTTCATCGAGCCGCTCGCCTCGATGCCACAAGGTCGCCGGGGCGGCCGCAACAAGTACTTCCAGTTCACCGCGATCGACGACTGCACCCGCCCGCGCGTCCTGCGGATCTACCCGACACTGAACCAGGCCACCGCCATCCACTTCCTCGACTACGTCATCCAACGCAGGCCGTTCCAGGTCGAGGTCATCCAGACCGACGACGGCGCCGAGTTCCAGTCCGCGTTCCGCTTGCACGTCCTCGACAAGGGCATCGCCCACGCCTACATCCAGCCCCGCACACCGCGCCTGAACGGCAAGGTCGAACGCTCCCACCGCATCGACGCCGAAGATGGAACAGCGCACGCACACCGTTTCGTCCTGCACCCACGCCCCCGCCCGCACGAACGCGTGTTGCCGTTCGCGGCGGATACATGAAGTTAACTCCCGGGACTCAGGGGTGAGACCAGTCCGGCCCACCATCGCCATACCTGTCGATCGACAGGTATCCCTCGACCGACCGGAGATCCGGTGATGAGAAGGCCTGAAATCCCCTCTGGACAGGACCCTTACGGCGGTGTCACGACCCTTGCCGTCCCCGTCGGCTACCAGCAGGAACTGCGCCGCGGAGTCGGCGGCTTCGCGTCGTTCGCCGCGGGCTTCTCCTTCGTGTCGATCCTCACCACTGTCTTCCAGCTCTTCGGCCTCGGCTACGGTCTCGGCGGCGCGGCCTTCTTCTGGACGTGGCCGCTGGTCTTCGCGGGCCAGTTGTTGGTCGCGCTCTGCTTCGCCGAACTGGCGGCACGCTGGCCCATATCAGGGGCGGTCTACCAGTGGTCGAGCCGGCTGGCCGGCACCACGGTGGGCTGGTTCGTCGGCTGGATCATGATCATCGGGCAGGTCCTCACCGTCGCGGCGGCCGCGATCGCGGCGCAGGCCGTGCTGCCGGGCATCTGGTCGGGGTTCCAGATTGTCGGCGGACCAGGCGCAGATCCCTCGGTCGGGTCCCCGACCGGCGCGCGGAACGCAGTACTCCTGGGCTGCGTCCTGCTGGTGATCACCACGGTGGTGAACATCCTGGGCATCCGCCAGATGGCCGCCGCCACCAGCTTCGGCGTGACGGTCGAGATCATCGGTGTGGTCGCGCTGGTGCTGGTGCTGTTCTTCCTTCCCGAGCGGGGGCCGCAGGCGGTGGTCCAGCACACCGGCTGGGCCGGCCACGGTGGCTATGCCGGGGCCTTTCTCGCGTCCTCGCTGATGGCGGCGTACGTCATGGTCGGCTTCGACTCGGCGGGCGAGCTGGCGGAGGAGACCCACAGCCCGCGGCGGACCACGCCCCGGACCATCCTGCGGGCGCTGGTCACGTCGGGCGTCGGCGGCGCGCTGCTGATCCTCGCCGGACTGATGGCGGCACGCAGCCTGACCGACGGCAAGCTGGCGGCGGGCGGTCTGTCCTGGGTGCTCACCGACCGGCTCGGCGGGGTGCTGGGCCGGCTGCTGCTGTGCTGCGTGGCGGTCGCCGTGTTCGCGTGCACCCTGGCCGTGCAGACCTCGGGGGCACGGATGATGTACTCCATGGCGCGCGAGGGCGCCCTGCCGTTCCATCGGCGTCTGGCAAAGGTCTCGGCCCGCACGGGTACGCCGGTCACCGCCTCGATCGTGGTGGGCGCCGGTGCCGCGATCGCGCTCCTGGTCGACGTCCGGCAGTCGGCGATCTTCACCGCCCTCTCCAGCCTCTGCATCGCCATGCTGTACCTGGCCTACCTGGGTGTGACGCTTCCGCTGCTCATCGCTCGGATCCGGCACCGGAGCGCGGGCGGGCTTCCGCGCGGCGTCGACGAGAGCGGGCGGCCCCTGTTCTCGCTGGGTCGCTGGGGAGGCGCGGTCAACGCGGCCGCGGTGCTCTACCAGGCCGGTATGACGATCAACCTGATCTGGCCCCGCGCCGAGATCTACGACCTCACCGGCGGCACGTGGTGGCTGCGGTGGAGCGCCCTGCTCTTCATCGGGCTGAGCCTCGCCGCCGGTGCCGCCTACTTCGTCGCCCGCCGGCTGCACCGCCGTATCGAACTCAGGCACGTACCCCACACGCACACCGAGCCGCCCGCCGGGACCCGCACCGTCACCGAGCCGGCCTGACGGATCCGGTGGCGGCCCGGACGACGCGCGGCACACCGGTCGAGCACCGGTGGAGCGCTGATCGCCCACCGCCGACATTCACACGACCCATCGACGAGAGGATGACGGGACATCCATGACCACGCGCGATCTGCACCTGACCGACAGCGTCCGCAGCGCCCGCGACGACGCCCGTGCCCAGAGCGGCCAGGGCAGTGCGTGGATGCCGTACCTTCCGGCATCCGGCAGCCCGTACCGCCCGCCAGGGGTGGAACCGGCCGCACTGGTGTGGGCGGAGACGGTGGCGCCCGGCGGCTACACGCACAAGGTCCTCGCCCGCGGCAGCCGGCTGCGGTTCGACGACCCGACCGGTGACGCCTGTGCCCACCTGCTGCTCTTCAACGCGCTGGAACCGGTCGAGCGGCTCAACGTCGCCGACACCCTGAAGATCCCGTGGCAGGCCTACCTGGGCGAGAACCACCCGCTGCTGTCCGGTGACGGCCGGGTCCTGGCCGTCGTCAGCGGTGACTCCTCCGGCCGGCACGACGCCTTCTGCGGCACCACCACCGACGCCTGGAACGAGCACAAGTACGGCGACGCCCGGCCCGAAGGGCCGTCACCGTCCGGCCGATCCCTCTTCCTGAAGGCCGCCGCCAAGCACGGTCTGGGCCGGCGCGACCTGCCGCCCAGCCTGTCCTTCTTCCAGGGCGTACGCGTCGAGCCGGACGGCGCCCTCGCCTGGCTGGGCGGCGCCGGACCCGGCACGCACGTCGAACTCGTCGCGGAGATGCCACTGCTGGTACTGGTCGCCAATGTGGCCCACCCGCTGGATCCCCACCCGGACTACGTCGTCGGGCCGCTGCGGGTGCACGCCTGGCGCGGCGCCCCGACCGGCCCGGACGACCCGCGGGCCACCGCCACACCGGAACTGCGCCGGGCCTACCTGAACACCGTCGACTACTGCGAAGCCCGGGGACTGTGACATGGCGACCACGCGGACCGAGAACACCCCGACCGTCCACCCGACCGTCTCGGGCGGCACCCTCGCCTCCACCGTCCCGGTCGGCGCGGTGTACGCGGAGGGCTCCCGGCTGGAGCGGGGAGCGAGCCTGGTCGAGGGCGCCGTCGTCCTCGACGAGACGGTGGCGCCCAACGCGCCCTGGTCGGCAGTGGTGAGGAAGGGGCACGTCCTGACGATCGTCGACGTCGGCGGCAACCAGTCGGCCGACTGCCTGCTCTACGACGCCGACGACCCCGAGGAGCGCTACAGCGTCCCCGACACCCTGGCCTGGCAGGGCAACGCCTATGTGCGCACCGGCACCGTGCTGCGCAGCAACGAGGGCCGCCCCCTGATGACCGTCGTCGCCAACGAGATCGACCGCCAGGACACCATCGGCGGCGCCTGCGGCAAGGAGTCCAACACCCTGCGCTACGGCCACCATGTGATGTTCCAGCACGGCTGCCGCGAGAACTTCCTCGCCGAGGCCGGCCGTCGGGGCCTCGGCGTGCGGGACCTCGTCTCCAACCTCAACTGGTTCATGAACGTGCCTGTCGAGGCGGACGGCGCGCTGGGCATCGTGGACGGCATGTCGGCGCCGGGCCGGCGGGTCGCGGTGCGCGCCGAGCGGGACGTCCTGGTGCTGGTGTCCAACTGCCCGCAGATGAACAACCCCTGCAACGACTTCAACCCGACCCCGCTGCGGATGCTCGTCGTGGACCCGGTACCGGCCGTCGGCGGTCCACGGTCCGCGGCGGCCGCCCGCACTCCGGAGGGAGCCGCGTGACCCGCCCAGCCACCGTTCTCGTCGCCAACCGCGGTGAGATAGCCCGCCGTGTCATCCGAACCGCGAGGAAGATGGGTCTCGGTACGGTGGCCGTCTTCTCCGACGCCGACCGGGCCGCTCCGCACGTCCGCGAGGCCGACCACGCGGTGCGCCTCGGCCCGGCGCCCGCCCGCGAGTCGTACCTGCGCGGTGACGCGATCATCGAGGCCGCGCTCGCCCAGGGCGCCGGGATCATCCACCCGGGCTACGGCTTCCTCTCCGAGAACACCGCCTTCGCCCGTGCCGTGGAGGAGGCGGGCCTGAAGTTCGCCGGGCCGACCGCCGACCAGATCACCGCGTTCGGCGAGAAGCACACCGCGCGCGCCCTGGCCAAGGCGGCCGGAGTACCGCTGCTGGCCGGGACGGAGCTGCTCGCGAACGCCGAGGAGGCCGTCACCGCGGCCGGAGCGATCGGGTTGCCCGTGATGGTCAAGGCGACGGGCGGTGGCGGCGGCATCGGTATGCAGGCCTGCGCCACCACCGAGGAGGTGCGCGAAGCCTTCGCCCGCGTCGCGGCGCTCGCGGAGTCCCACTTCGGGTCGGCCGGGGTGTTCCTGGAGCGCCTGGTGCGTCCCGCCCGCCATGTCGAGGTGCAGGTCTTCGGCGACGGCACCGGCCGGATCGCCGTCTTCGGCGACCGCGACTGCTCGCTGCAGCGCCGCAATCAGAAGGTGATCGAGGAGGCCCCGGCCCCCGCCCTGCCCGGCCATGTGCGCGCCCTGCTGCACGACTCCTCACGGCGGCTGCTCGCCTCGGTCGGCTACCGGGGCGCGGGGACCGTGGAGTTCGTCTACGACCCGGTGCGCGAGGAGGCCGCCTTCCTGGAGGTCAACACCCGCCTCCAGGTCGAACACCCGGTGACGGAGGAGGCGTACGGAGTCGACCTCGTCGAACTCATGCTCCTGCTGGCCCGCGACGGCGGGGTGGACGACACGGTTTTCGAACGGGAGTGGACGCCCTCCGGGCACGCCGTGGAGGCCCGCGTCTACGCCGAGGACCCCGGCAGGGACGCGTTGCCCAGCTCAGGTCTGATCACCCGGGCGGTCTTCCCCGGCCAGGGTGCGGACAGTATGCCCGGTGTCCGCGTCGACGGCTTCGCCGAGACCGGTCTGGAGATCTCGCCGTACTACGACCCCATGCTCGCCAAGGTGATCGCCAAGGCACCGAGCCGGGATGCCGCGTTCGACGTGCTCGGCCGGGCGCTGGCCGGGAGCCGGGTGGACGGCATCGTCACCAACCTGGGCCTCCTGCGGGCGCTGACCGTCCGAAGTGAGGTGCGCGAGGTGGTGCACAGCACCAGCACGCTCGACACCGCCCGCGACCCCGAGCCGCGCATCGACGTCCTGGTGCCGGGAGCGATGACCACGGTCCAGGACCTGCCGGGCCGGCTCGGCTACTGGCACGTGGGCGTGCCGCCGAGCGGCCCCTTCGACACCGTCTCCTTCGCCGAGGCCAACCTGGCCGTCGGCAACCCGGCCGAGGCGCCCGGCCTGGAGGTCACCGCGGGCGGGCTGACCCTGCGTTTCTCGCACGCCACCGTGGTCGCCGTCACCGGCGCTCCGGTCCCGGTCACCGTGGACGGCACCGCCGTGGCCCTGTGGGAGCCGGTGCCGGTCCCGGCCGGCTCCACCCTCGTGCTCGGCGTCTGCCAGGGGCCCGGCCTGCGCAGCTACGTGGCCTTCCGAGGCGGCATCGACGTACCCGACTACCTGGGCAGCGCCTCGACCTTCACCCTCGGCGGCTTCGGCGGGCACGGCGGGCGGGCGCTGGTCACCGGGGACGTGCTACGTCCTGGGGCCTTCCGGACCGCCCACGGCGGCCCGGTCCCGGCCGAACGCCGGCCCGCGATCACCTCGCACTGGCGGATCGCCGTCACCGAAGGCCCGCACGCGGCGCCCGAGTTCTTCACCCGCGAGGACATCGACACGCTCTACGCCACCGACTACCAGGTGCACCACAACTCGGCCCGCACCGGCATCCGACTGATCGGGCCCAGGCCCCGGTGGGCCCGCCAGGACGGCGGCGAGGCCGGACTGCACCCCTCCAACATCCACGACACGCCGTACGCGGTGGGCGCCCTGGACTTCACCGGCGACACCCCGATCGTGCTGGGCCCCGACGGGCCGTCCCTCGGCGGGTTCGTCTGCCCCGCGGTGGTCGCCGGCGTCGACCTGTGGAAGCTCGGCCAGCTCCGCCCCGGCGACACTGTCCGCTTCGTACCGGTCAGGGAAGCCGAGACGGCCGGCCCCGACGCCCGTCGGTCCTCGCCCCCGCCGATCAGCGCCGGCGGCGACGGCGACGACGGCGTGCTCGGCCGTCTGGAGCCCACCGACGACCGTCCCGGCGTCACCTACCGCCGCGACGGCGACGCCAATGTCCTGGTCGAGTACGGCCCCATGGCGCTCGACCTCGGCCTGCGGATGCGGGTGCACGCGCTGCAGGAGACCCTGGCCGCCCACGCGCCCGTCGGCATCCTCGACGTCACGCCGGGCATCCGGTCGCTCCAGATCCACACCGACGGACGGCGCCTGCGACCTCGTCAGCTCGCGGACCTGCTGCGGGAGCTGGAGGAGGAGGTGCCGCCGACCCACGAGCTGGTGGTCCCCTCGCGGACGGTGCGGCTGCCGCTCAGCTGGGATGATCCGGCGACCCGGCTGGCCATCGAGCGGTACATGGCCGGGGTGCGCGACGACGCCCCGTGGTGCCCGTGGAACATCGAGTTCATCCGCCGGGTCAATGGCCTGGACACCGCCGACGACGTGTATCGCACCGTGTTCGACGCCTCCTACCTGGTGCTCGGCCTCGGCGACGTCTATCTCGGCGCCCCCGTCGCCACCCCGCTCGACCCCCGGCACCGTCTGGTGACCACCAAGTACAACCCGGCCCGCACCTGGACCGCGGAGAACTCCGTCGGTATCGGCGGCGCCTACCTGTGCGTCTACGGCATGGAGGGCCCCGGCGGCTACCAGTTCGTCGGCCGTACCGTGCAGATCTGGAACCGGTTCCGCAAGGGCGGCCTGTTCCAGGACTCGCCGTGGGCGCTGCGCTTCTTCGACCGCATCGAGTGGTACCCGGTCAGCGCGGAGGAGCTGCTGGAACTGCGCGCGGAGACGGACGCGGGCCGCGGTCGCTTCGAGACCGAGGAGGGCACCTTCTCGATCGCCGAGTACAACGCCTTCCTGGCGGCCGAAGCCGACTCGATCGCGGCGTTCCGCAGCCGGCAGAGCGCCGCGTTCGAGGAGGAGAAGCAGCGCTGGCGGGCCGCGGGCGAATTCGACCGTTCCGACGCGCCTGAGCCCGTGACCGCCGGCGCGGACGCCGCCGCCGTCACCCTTCCCGACGGCGCGGTGCCCATCACCGCGCCGTTCACCGCCACCGTCTGGCAGACCGTCGCCGAGCCCGGAGCCGCAGTGGCCGAGGGCGACCCGATCCTCTCCCTGGAGGCGATGAAGATGGAGTCGAAGGTCAGCGCCCCGGCCACCGGGACCCTGCTGGAGATCTACGTCAAACCCGGTGAGCAGGTCGCCCCCGGCCAGATCCTCGCGGCGGTGCGGGCATGACCGCCGGGACACCCGCCGCGCGTGTCGAGGCCGCCTACGACCGCATCGCGAGCGCCGGGCGGCCCGAGATCTGGATCCACCTCAGGCCGCGCGAGGACGTGCTCGCCGAGGCAGCCGGGATCGACCCGGCGCTTCCGTTGGCCGGTCTGCTGGCCGCCGTCAAGGACAACATCGACGTGGCCGGCCTGCCCACGACCGCGGCCGCCCCGTCGTACGCCTACGTCCCGCGGGCCGACGCGCCCGCCGTGGCGCGGCTGCGCGCGGCCGGCGCGGTGGTCCTCGGGAAGACGAACATGGACCAGTTCGCCACCGGGCTGGTCGGCACCCGCAGCCCCTACGGCGCGGTGCGCAACGCCTGGGACCCGGCCCGCGTCTCCGGTGGGTCGTCCTCCGGCTCCGCCGTCGCGGTCGCGCTGGGCATTGCCGACCTCGCGCTCGGCACCGACACGGCCGGCTCCGGCCGGGTGCCCGCCGCCCTCAACGGCGTCGTCGGGGTCAAGCCCACCAAGGGCCTGATACCCGTGACCGGGGTGGTGCCCGCCTGCTACACCCTCGACTGCGTGACGGTCTTCGCCCGGGACCTGCGACTGGCCCGCCTGGCCGCCGAGTTGGCCGAGGGCACGGACCCCGCCGACCCGCTCTCCCGTACTGGCGCCCAGTTGCCGCCGCCCCCTGCCCGCCCGAGGATCGCGGTCCCGGCAGCGGAGCACCTTCAGGGCATGGCCGACAGCTGGCGCGAGGCCTTCGACGCGGCGGTCGCCCGGCTGGCGAACACCGGCGCGCAGATCGTCGAGTCCGACATCACCCCGCTGCTCCAGGCGGCGGAACTGCTGTACGGCGGCGCGTTCGTCGCCGAGCGGTACGCCGCCGTCGGCGCGCATCTGGAGAAGCACCGTGATCTGATCGGCACCGACCTCGACCCCACCGTCGCCGCCATCGTGCTGGCGGGCCGGAAGAAGACCGCCGCCGACTGGGCCGCCGACACCGCCCGGCTCGCCGCGCTCGGGGTGGCCGGACGCGCGGTGCTGGACGGCTGCGCGGCGCTGTTGACCCCTACGACGACCTGGCATCCCAGCCTTGAGCAGGTGGCGGCCGATCCGGTCGGCGCCAACGCCTTGTTGGGGCGCTTCACGAACTTCGCCAATCTGCTGGACTGCGCCTCGCTCGCCGTTCCGGCCGGGTTCGTGGACGGCCTGCCGTTCGGCGTGATGTTCACCGGACCGGCCTTCTCCGACCGCGCCCTGGCCGTCCTGGCCGAGCGGTTCGCCAACCCGGGGCTCGACCTGTTCGTGGTCGGCGCCCACCTCACCGGGCAGCCGCTCAACGCCCAGCTGGTGCAGGCGGGCGGCACCCTGGTGGGCCCGGCGCGCACCACCGGCGACTACCGGCTGTACGTCCTGGCCACCGAACCGCCCAAGCCGGGCCTGGTCCGGGTCGCCGAGGGCGGGGCATGCACCGGAGGTGGGCAGGTCGCCGGGAACGGGGCAGTCGGTGCTGAGCCGGGCATCGAGGGTGAGGTCTGGCGGCTCCCGGCGGCGGGGTTCGGGGCGTTCACCGCCGCCGTCCCCCCGCCGATGGCCATCGGTACGGTCGAACTGGCCGACGGGCGGCGGGTCAGCGGCTTCCTCGTCGAGCCGTACGCCGTAGAGGGCGCCCCCGACATCACCCACCACGGCGGCTGGCGGTCCTATACGGCCTCCACGTGACGGGGAACGTCCGCATGCCGGGGTGGTGGCAGGATGGGGCCATGACGACGACGCGTCCCCGTCAAGGCAGGCCCCGGCACACGCCGCCGTCCGCCCCCGGCACGTCCGCCCGCGAGCAGATCCTCGACGCGGCCGGGGCCCTCTTCGTCGAACGCGGGGTCGCCGGTACCAGCACCCGCACGATCGCCGAGCGGGTCGGCATCAGACAGGCCTCGCTGTACTACCACTTCTCCACCAAGGAGGACATCCTCGCCGAGCTGCTGGCCACTTCCGTACGGCCCAGTCTGCAGATGGTGGAGCGGATCCGGGCACTGGTGCCGGAGCGGACCGACGCGGCCACCGCGCTCTACGCGGTGGCCGCCGTGGACGTACGCACCCTCTCCCGCACCCCCTACAACATCGGCACGCTCTACCTGCTGCCGGAGGTGCGGGCCGAGCGCTTCGACGCCTTCTGGGCCGAGCGGGGCCGGCTCCAGGCGAACTACGGTGCCCTCGGTGCCCTCGCGGCAAGCGAGGACGTCGCCCGGAGCCTGCCGGCCGAGCGGCTCGGCGAGCTGCTGATCCAGCTGGTGGAGGTCGTCATCCAGGTACGGCGTTCCCGTGAGTTGGAAGCGGCCGACACGGATGCCGTCGCGTCGTCCTGCCTACGGCTGTGCGGGCTGGCCGAACCTGCCGTGGCCGCCGCCAGGGACGAGGCCCGGGTACTGCTGAGCTGACGAGCTCGCGCACGGTCGGGGGTGAGTCGAGACCCCGTACAGGCCGACCCATCAGTACCGGCGCAGGCCCTCAGCTCCGTCGATGCAGCCCCGGATCGATGTGTGGCTCAGAGCCGTCCCTGCCAGGAGCAGGCTGCCGTTCCCCTGATCGTCACCGGGAGGCTGAGCACCACGCCGGAGGTCGCGGCCGGGTTGTTCACCCCGTACCGGGTCGTGGTGACGAAGAGGCGGTTGTCGTCCGGGTGCAGGCACACCGAGGTGGGGTGTGGGGCGGGGACGGTCACGGTGTGGAGCAGGAGGCCGCCCTCGAACTGCTGCCGCAGCCGCTCGGCGATATGGACCGTACTTGCGAATCGGAGGGTACGGTCGACGAATTACCACGCCTCGTCGGTCAGTTGTTCCAGCGTCATTCACGACGATCACCGCATGTCCTGCGACGACGAACCCGAAGCGTCTGCCACCGATGGCCGGGCGATAGACCTACCGCCCGGAGCGCGGCATCCGTACGACCGCCGTCCCTGCGGCCAGGTCCACCGTCGTCCTGTTCGGCGGGGCCCCGTCATCCTCGTTGTCCGGCATGACCAGGGATGACTGCCGCTCCTTCAGCTCGTTCTGCTTGCCTGGGGAAAGACTCGCATGCAGTTGCTCGAATCCCGTCGCTGATATCTGCCCCTGACGTGCGCTGTTCCGCCACGGCAGCACGCCTGCCCGCCCCGCGCGCAACAGCAGCTGGTCAACGAAGGCCAGCAGCGTCAGCACGATCACCAGCCCGGGTAGGGTCATGAAGAAGACGAATGGCATGTCCCCAGTATCCGGGCCAGGTCTGCGGGCAGTCACCCTCGCTCAGTTGGTCTCGCACCTGACCGGCTTGGAACCGGCCCGAAGTACTCAGCCGTGGTTCGCCGATTTCCGAAGGTCCGCTACGAGATCCTTCTTCGACACCTTGCCGACCGGCGAGAGCGGGAAAGTGTCGTACACCTCCAAGGACTCGGGAGCTTGTGTCCACTCCCCCGCAGTCCTTCGGCGCGGGGCCCGACAGCGCGGCAGCCCCGCCAGGCCGTGATCCGAACGGGACACCGTTATTCTCACAGTCCCTGATCACCGCGATGGGTCCGCCGAGTCGGAGGTGGGCCCGCACGATCAGGTCTCGGTAATCCTGCCAGGTGAAGCCCCGGTGATCGCCTCGCAGGTGCCCCTGGATTCGCGGCCGGTAGATCAGCCTGCCGCGTTCGCAGATCTCGCCATTGGCGCCCTCCGCTTCACCGGCTGCGACAACACCCCGCCGCCCTGCGCAAACACGGCCGAGACGCCGCCCAGCCACAGGCCACCCTCGGCATCGCGTGATCAAACCGGACAGACTCTCTGACGACGCCGCCCTGGGGCGGATGCCACCGCCGGGAAGGTGCACACGATCGACGCGGGAACGGCCGCGCGGCCGGGGCGGTGGAGTCGACTCAGGAAGTCGCTGTGGGAACGAGGTGGTCGAGTCCCTGCGCACTGCCCGTCGCGGCCTCGATCGAGCGCGGCAGCATGATGCTCTCGTAGGCGCGGACGGCGTCGTCGACGCTGGATTCGGTGACGAGGGCGTGGGCGAGGTCGGAGCCGTCGAGCATAGCGAGATTGGCGCCCAGCCCGACCGGGGGCATCAGGTGCGCGGCGTCGCCCAGCAGCGTGACACCGGGAACGTGCTCCCAGGTGTGCGGGGCGGGCAGGACGAAGAGGGGCCGGTTGATGAACCCGCTGTCGCCGTTGCTCAGGATGTAGCGCAAGCTCTCGTCCCAGCCGTCGAACATCGTCAGCAGGTGCGTGCGTACAGTCCGCTCGTCGCCGAGGTCGATTCCGGCAGCCACATGCCAGTCCTCCGGCGCGCGGAGCGCGATGTAGGCGCGTACGTGGCCGTTGCTGTTGCGCTGGGCGACCAGGGACATGCCGACGCCCTTCGCCAGCATCGATCCGTTGCCGACCAGCCGCGCGAGGTCGGGATGGCGGGTGTCGCAGTGGTCGAATCCGGTCTCGACGAAGGTGACGCCGGTGTAGCGGGGTGCGGCGTGCGACAGGGCCCGGCGGACGCGTGACCAGGCGCCGTCGGCGCCGACCACCAGGTCGAAGTCCTCGGCGGTGCCGTCACCGAAGAGCAGCCGGCAGGTGCCGTCCGGCAGCGGGGTGACCCTGCTGACGGCGCGGTCCCACCGCACCGTGCCCTCGGTGATCGAGTCCAGGAACAGACCGCGCAGTTGGCCACGGTCGATCTCCGGTCGGCCGCCGACGGCGGACGGCCCCTGACGCGCCAGGAGGGCGGCGTCGGCGAAGTCGAGCACGCGCCACTCCTCTCCTTCGGGGCGGGAGAGGGCTTGGAATCGGTCGAGAAGCCCCGCCGCCCGCAGGGCGGCCTGACCGGTGTCGGCATGCAGGTCGAGGGTGCCGCCCTGCGGGCGGACGTCGGCGGAGGCCTCGCGTTCGAAGACAGTGACGGAGCGGCCGTGTCGCTGCAGGACTCGAGCGCAGGTCAGGCCACCGAGGCCAGCGCCGACAATCGCGATGCGGGGACCACGAGCAGGGGTCATGGGAGTGTCCCTCGGGAGGTGAGTGAGCCGCCGGGAGGTCCGGCCTCACCAAGAAAGCACACTCACTCCATAAGTGCAATCACTAAACTTTCATAGTCGATACACATTGAGGTATGGTGAGCGAGTGACCGAACCGACCGGGCGCCGCGAGCGCAAGAAGGCCCAAACCCGCCAGTCCCTGGCCGACGCCGCACTTGAGCTCTTCCTCGACCGCGGCTACGACCAGGTCGGCGTCAAGGACATCGCCGACGCCGCCGACGTCTCGGTGACCACCTTGTTCAAGCACTTTTCCGGCAAGGAAGCTCTGGTCTTCGACCAGGACGACGACCTGGAGGCGGCACTCGTTGCCGCCGTGCGCGACCGCACCCCCGGCACGTCGATCCCGCAGGCCCTGCGCGAACACATCCTGCTGAAGCAGACCCAGTTCGCCGTGCATGCCACGGACCCGCGGTTCGCGGATTTCACGCGCATGGTGCAGGAGACCCCCGCGCTGCGCGACTACGCCCACCGCATGTGGACGCGCCACGAAGCGGCCCTGGCGCGGGCCATCGCCGAGGCTGTCGGTGCCTCCGAGGACGACGTCAGTTGCGCCGCTCTGGCTCATTTCGCCCTGGAGGCCCGCGGCCTCATCCTGCGGCACGCCGAGCCGCACCGCGCCGCCGACGAGGCCTTCGCATTGCTCGAACACGGCTGGGCGGCCTCCCACCCGGGCAGCTGACCCGGTCTGCGCGGAGCCCTGGTGTGCGTGGACGCGTGGCGCGCCCTCACAGGTTCGACCTGAGTAGGGGCCCCAGCAGGCGAACCCGATGACCACGCCATCGGCCGGTCCCGCGGCGGGCTGACCACAAAGATTCACCTTGCTGCAGACGACCGCTGTCGGCCACTGGCCTTCCATCTCACCGCCGGGCTGGCGGGGGATGCGGGCCGCCTCCACGGAGGTCATGGCCCGCCTGCGCATTCCCCGGCCGCGAGGGCGACCCCGCGCCAGGCCGGACGTGATCCTTGCGGACAAGACACCCCATGCAGCTATGGGGTGTCTTGTCGGCGCGCACGCGATCCGGCCGGGTGCGTGGCCCGCCCGGCCGTGATCACGATGGACATGGGCTTCTAGCCCTGCTCGACGGCCAGTGCAGCTTGGTGGTCAGGCCGCCCCGCGAGCACGCGAGCCCGTGGTCGTCCGGCTCGACGGTGACGCCGCCGGGCGGCTCCTTCTGCAGCTCCCCTTTTTCCCCGCCCCGGCGGCGTGCTGGTGGGCCCGGCACACCGTGGAATCCACGTTGATCTCCCAAGTGATCAAACACCATCCCCGTAGCGCCACCCGCCGACGTGGAAGTCGCCCGCGACAGCGCTGGGCGGTGGCGGCACCCGGCTTGCCCACACCGCATCCGCGCGGACTTCGACGTCCATCGCCACCTCTGAGCCGAGGTGTTGCAACGACCGCTAGCCGACGGCCGCCCGCTGCTGCATGGTCGGCGCTTGGCCGTGATCAGCGATGTGCCGGCGCATCTGATCGGGTGATGTCGGGCTCGGCTGACTTGCGCCGGCCTGGTCGTCCTGCCTTGTCAGCGGCGAGTCGGTTGCAGGCGCTCGATGTTGTCGAGGTCGCCGGCGAGTAGGCTCCGGTGGCTGATGGTGAAGTCTCCGTTGAGCAGGTTCCGCCCTTCGCCGTAGTACCGGCCCACAACGGTGGTGGGCAGGAAGGAGCGCAGGCTGTGGCGCATGTTCCTGGGGTAGTCGACGGGTTGGCCCCAGTCGGCAGGGGCCTGGTCAGTGGAGAGCAGGACCCAGTGGTCCACGGGCACGGCGGCGTCGAGGTCTGGTGCCGCCCCGGTGTGGCTGTCCAGGGCCGGCACGGTCAACTGGTCGGGGTCGAAGGGCGGGTACCACAGCAGCAAGGGCCTGGCGCGTTGCGCGTCGGCGTTGTCGAAGCAGCACACGGCGATGGTGCGGTCAGGGAAGTGGGCGGCGTAGAAGCGCAGGAGGGCCGGGTCGAGGTCCGGGCGGCGGTGCAGCGGCACTTGCCGCAGCGCGGTGGGGTCGGTGGCCAGGAGCACCGTGTAGACGTCGTGCTCGAAGACCTGGACAGGCTGCGGTTCCGCGCTCATCCATGCGATGCCGTCAGCTCCGGCGGCGACGCGTTCCACGGCGGCGACCATACGGTGCAGGACGTCGCCGGTGCGCCCAGCGGAGAGGAAGTGCCTGGGGGTGAGCTGCCTGGTGGGCAGATGCACCAGCATGGCGTTCGGTCCGTCCGCCAGATTGACTACGGTGTTCTGGTAGCCGAGGACGTGGATCAGCCATGCACCGGGTGGTGCTGCCTTCCGCAGTACACGATCGTGCCGGAGAACGCGGCCTCACCTGTCGAGATGCACATGGCGGCAAGGTACCGCTCATCCGCCCGGGACGAATGCGGTGGCGGCCAGGAAGGCGTCGACCGGGTCGGGGCAGTACTGGATCTGCTTGAGCCTGCCCTTCACGGCCGGGTGACCTGCCCGGGTCGGCGGCGGCGAGGGCACGATCTGGTGAGCACCCTGCACCGGGCGAATCAGCCGACGCACGAGGTTTCTCCCACTCAAGGGCAGATTCCGCGAACTGAACCAGGAACTTGCCCGTGAGGACGGAATCAGCGTCCGGCGAGTGTGCGACCCCCTCAGCTTTCCCGGTCTCGAGAGGCACGCCGTACGGCCTCCAGCACGGTGCTCTCGTCGAAGCCCACGGCGGCAGCCCGTGCAACGAAGTCTAGAGTTCTCTCGGAGATGTCGGGTGGTACACCCCAGTGGGTGCCTGGTGGCGGCGGGCCACCCGTGTTCCAGCGCCGCGGCGGGTCCGGATCAGGGAGGCCGCCTCCCATGCCCGGTAGGCGCGGGTCACGGTACCCGCGGCGAGGCCGGGGTAGGCGGCCAGTTGTCGTACCGTCGGCAGTCGCTAGCCCTCTGTCAGCCGGCCATCGCTGATCGGGTCGGCGAGTTGGGCACGGATCTGTTCGCAGGGTGGGACGGGGCTGGAGGTATCGACACGGA
Source organism: Streptomyces sp. NPDC001480 (assembly GCF_042894725.1). Lineage (NCBI taxonomy): Bacteria > Bacillati > Actinomycetota > Actinomycetes > Kitasatosporales > Streptomycetaceae > Streptomyces > Streptomyces sp. NPDC001480. Next base: position 20,766 of record NZ_JBIAVX010000006.1, read on the forward strand.
CGGCGACGCTGCTCACCGATGTGCTCCCTCGCCCGTGCGGTGCCACCGTCCGGCCCGGGGTGAGCAGACGGTGCACACCGTCCAGGGCGCGGCGATCAGGGAGACAGACGCCCGACGTCAAGACTGTGCCGCACGTGTCCACTTGACCTGCTGTCATACCCCGGCGACGAGATAGCAGCGGAGGTGGCTCGGCTGCGGACCCTCGGCGCCACCGACCTCGACGTCGGGCAGGGCGACGTCCTGTGGACGTGTCTGATCGGCCCGAAGCAGCAATCGCCTACCGCGGCTCCCGCTTCACCGGCGCGTGAGCACGCGGAACTCGTTGCCGTCGGGGTCGGCCAGCAGCGCTGCGCCCTCCCCGCCGTGGGCGGAGTCGAGACGCTTCGCCCCGAGGGAGAGCAGGCGCTCGACCTCCGCTTGCTGATCGTCGTCCGGTGCGATGTCGAAGTGCAGGTCCTTGCCGGGGTCCGGCATGAGTGGCGGACCACCCCACGTGATCTTCGTACCGCCGTTCGGTGACTGGATGGCGGTCTCCTCGTCCTGGTCCCAGACCAGCGGCCAGCCCAGCGCCTCGCTCCAGAAGTAGCCCACCGTCCGCGAACCATCACAGGCGAGCGCTCCGATGAAGCCGCAGCCGGCGAGGAAATTGTTGCCCGGCGCGATGACACAGAACTCGTTGCCCTCGGGGTCGGCCAGTACCACATGGGACGCGTCCGGACCCTGGCCGACGTCAGCGTGCTGCGCACCGAAGTCGAGCGCCCTGGCCACGGTCTCCTGCTGGTCCTCCAGGGAGGAGCTGGTCAGGTCGAAGTGCAGCCGGTTCTGGGCGGCCTTCTGCGTTTGGGAGGGACGGAAGCCGAGGCGGTAACCGGCCTCATTCCCGGACAGCAGGGCGACACCATCGTAAGAATCGTCGGCTCTCTCCAAGCCCAGGACGCCGGACCAGAAATGCGCTAGGCGCTCGGGCTGGTGCGCGTCGAAGGAGATTGCGAAGAGTCGGCTGCTCATTGGCCCACGCATCCTCGGTCCGTTGAGTGCCAACGGTCGGCAGGGCGCCGTGTCAGCGCCTCGAACGAGGATCCTATGAGCGGGCCAGCCTCAGTTGCAGCCGAGTATTCAGCGCCCCGGAGCCGGAGCTGCACTTCGCGGCCCGGGCTGCGAGTTGCTGGCTGATGCGGGTGAGGACAGCCCCCAGCCCTGAATGACCGTCCGGCCCGCACCTCGTTAACGTCTACCGGTCTGACTCAGTCGGAAGGGGCACCAGATCGTGGCCGTCGCAGTGCGGGTGGGGTGCACTACCACAGGGTGCTTTCGACGTTCAGCGGGCGGCAGCAGTGGGCGCCCGGTTGAAGCTCGCGCGATAGGCCGTGGGAGTGAGTCCAACCCGTCCGACCATGTGCTTGCGGAGGGAGTCCGCGCTGCCCAGACCGCTTTTCCTTGCTACTTGATCCATGGGCAGCCCGGTGGTCTCCAGAAGCTCTCTGGCCCGGTCGATGCGCCGGTGCAGCAGCCATTGGAGCGGGCTCAGTCCAGTCTCTGCGTGGAAGCGTCGGGTGAGAGTGCGCACGCTCGTCTTGGCGTGATTGGCCAAGTCGGTCAGGGTGAGCGCGCGATCAAGGTGTTCGAGCGCCCAGACGCGGGTGGGTGCGAGTGAAGTGCCGCGCTCCGGCGGCAGCGGGGTCTCAATGAACTGGGACTGGCCGCCCGGCCGTACGGGAGGGACGACCGCGAGCCGCGCGGCCGCGTTGGCGGCCGACGCGCCGTAGTCGATCCTGACCAGATGCAGGCACAGGTCGATGGCGGCCGCTGCGCCCGCCGAGGTGAAGATGCCACCGTCCTCGACGAAGAGGAGGTCGGGCTGTACATCGATGGACGGAAATCGGCTGGCGAGGTCGTCGGCCAGTCCCCAGTGGGTGGTGGCGCGGAGCCCGTCGAGCAGGCCGGCCTGGGCCAGTACGAACGCACCCGTACACAGGGAGGCGATTCGTGCGCCGGTGGCTGCGGCTTTCCGTAGAGCGTCCAGGACCTCCGTGGGAGCCTGCTCGCCGCCGCTGCCGACGGCGATCACCGTGTCGGCGCCCTCCATCGCATCCAGGCCGTCCGGCACCACGATGTCGGGGCCGCCGACGGTCGGCGTCGGGCCGGGCCGCGCCGTACAGACATGCACGTCGTAGTGCTCGACGTTGTTGAACACCATGAGCGGGATCGAGACGTCGAAGCTCAGCACGGGCGGCACGATGACTGCGGCGACGCGATGCATGGCCAGATCCTCCGGAGGGTTGGCATTGTGGCCACTATCCCATGAAGTCGTAGAGCGGCACCGTTGTCGGCATGAAATCTCATGTGATCGTGGGTCGTGGGGCCGCTGCGTCGACTACCGCTCTTCTTCTTGCCGAAGACGGCGAGCGGGTGCGAATGATCAGCCGGACGGGCGGCGGGCCTGACCACCCGCTCATCGACAAGGTCGCCGCGGACGCGACCGACACCGACCGGCTCACCGAGCTGACAGAGGGGGCGGACACGCTGTTCACCACCGCCGCGCCGCCGTACCACCTCTGGCCCGAACAGTTCCCGGTCTTGTCGGCGTCGCTCCTCAGCACGGCAAGGCGGACCGGGGTCGCGTACGTCATGCTCGGCAACCTTTACGCCTATGGGCCGGTGAGCGGGCCGATCACGCCTGACTTGCCCCTGACGGCGACCGGTCCCAAGGGGCGGACCAGAGCGCGGGCCTGGGAGGAGGCCGCCGCCTCAGGAGTGAAGGTCACCGAGGTGCGGGCCGCCCAGTTCTACGGCGCCGGCGCTGTCTCGGTGTTCAGCCTCATGGTGCAGCGGCAGGTCATGGAAGGCAGGCTCGTCCTGGTGCCGCAAGAACTCGACGTGCCACACAGTTACTCGGCGATCGGCGACACCGCACGCACGCTGGTTGCGGCGAGCCGCAACGAGCAGGCGTACGGCCGTGCCTGGCACGTACCCACCTCGACCCTGTCGGTGCGGGAACTGGCCGGGCGACTCGCCGACCTCGCGGATGCCCCGAAACCGCGGATGGAAGAGATGACCGAACGCGACCTGACCCTGCTGGCGTTCACCGAGCCCTTCTGGGCGGAAATGCACGAAGTACTCACCAAGCCCGGCCACCCGTTTGTCATCGACTACTCCGAGACCGAGAAGATCCTCGGCGTGAGCGTCACTCCGGTGAACGACGTACTCGGGGAAGTGATCTAGTGCTCTGACCGCGTAGGTTGGCCGGTTTGGTGATCGTGGCGGTTGGACGGGTGGTGACGTCCGATCCAACCGCTGGAGGTGCGGTGGCCGAGCCTGTCCGTGTGCGCAGACTGACCAACCAGGAGGGGCGGAAGCTGCAGCAGATCGTGCGTCGGGGCAACACCAGCTCGATGCGCCATCGGCGCGCCATGATGCTGTTGGCCTCGGCCGGCGGGAACCAGGCGCTGGTGATCGCCCAGTTGGTGCAGGCCGACGAGGACACCAGCCGGACCTTGTCCAGAAGACCTACAACCACCGGCCGACACGCCGATCTCACCTGAAGTGCTCACCGGCCCTCTTCCGGCGCTGACCGCCGGTCGGCGAGGCGATCCTGGTCGGCGGCGTTGCCGGCACGAGCCTCGGTGCGGTGACCCCGTGCCAGGTAGTCCCGGACGATCAACTCGACAGCATCCTGCGGACTCCTGGTGCCAGCCAGCAGCATGACCTCGATGGCCAAATCGCTGTCCAGGCTGATGGTGACCTTCGCCATGACACCTCCTGAAGGGTTCCGGCCGAGCCTATCCAAGCGGCTAACGGTCGGCGATGGGCAGGTTGCCGCACCCGGGAAAGAGGGACGGAGCCGGAATCCAGTCGTCTCAAGCGGACGATGCTGCAGGCGAGTTGGAGCAGGCCGAGATGGAGGTCGGCGCGTATCTCGTAGCGGATGCGGAGGCGTTTGAACTGGTGGAGCCACGCGAAGGTGCGCTCGACGACCCAGCGGGTCTTGCCGAGTCCGGACCCGTGAGGAGCGCCGATTCGGGCAATCTTGGGTGTGATGCCGCGGGTCCGGAGGATGCGGCGGTACTTGTCGAAGTCGTAGTCGCGGTCGGCGAAGACCCGTCGGGGGCGATTGCGGGGCCGGCCGACCAGCCCGCGGACTGCGGGGGTCGCGTCCAGGAGCGGCATGAGCTGGGTGAGGTCGTGTCGGTTTCCGCTGGTCAGGGTAAGGGCGAGTGGGGTCCCGTGCCGGTCGGTGGCGAGGTGGTGCTTGCTGCCCGGGCGGACGCGGTCGACCGGCGAAGGTCCGGTGTGAGCCCCCTTTGAGCGCCCTGATGTGCGAGGCGTCGACCGCAGCGTCATCCAAGCACCCAACAGGTCCTGCCGACGCAACACTCAACTGCCAATCCTCACAACGAACTTCATTCTGAAACGATCAGTTGGTAGAAAACAACTCGCTTGGAAGTCCGCGGAGCCGGGCGAAGGAAAGTCGACGCCGGGGCAGTCCGCCGTTCCTCACCCGGTCGCTGCGTTTTTGGAGCGGAGTGCGACCCGCAGTCGCCCTGCCGGGCCCCCGTGACCGCAGCGGACGGAGCGGGGAGCCGTGGCGGTCGTACCGCGAGCGCACCGCTCGCTGACGCCTGGACAAGGAGCTACTGCTGCCGTGGGACCGCCATCTCCCCGAGGAACGACCAGTCATCCTGCGGAACGCTCGCGTTCACGATGCGCGGCGTCTCGACGAGATGCGGCGGCAGCGTCTGCTGCGCAGCCTTGAAGTGCGCGGACTGCACATGCGTAGCCCCTGCCTGGTCGTCGCGGAAGGCCTCGACCAGGACGTACTCCGTCGGTTCGTCCACACTGCGCGACCAGTCGAACCACAGACAGCCGGGCTCGGCGCGCGTCTCCCGGGTGAAGTCAGCGGTGATCTCGGGCCAACGGTCGGCGTCTTCGGGACGGACTCGGAACTTCGCGGTGATGAAGATCATGGGATTCCTTCGCTGATGGCTGTGCAACTGCATCAAAACAAACGTTGTGCATACGGCACCGGCAGGACGGCGAGCCGATCCACGAGAGGCGGGCTTCGCTTGCGTTCCGGCCGCGCCATCAGGACTCATGGCGACGCGATCATACGAGCTGGGCTCGCCGGTGCCGGCCGGCGGACTCCACGACACCGAACGCGTCGCCGTAGTGGCGGACGGATCGTTACGACCGGAGTACCAGTTTTCCGTTCCCGTACGGAAGGACCTTGGCGCGCGGCAGGTGCACGAAAACCTCCTCGCTGACCGGAACTCCCTCCTCCCGCGGCGTCTTGACCCTGACGGGTTGCCCTGCGACCTCGACCTCGAGCACACGCTGCGCGCCGTGGTCGCTGACGCCCCTCAGCCGGCCGGGGAAGGTGTTGGGGCCGGGGTCCTTGACGATCTTGACGTATTCGGGCCGGACACCGACCTGAACCTCGGTCGTGCACCGGGGGATGTCCCAGGCGACGGACAGCGGGCGACCGCCCAGCGCGAAGGGCCCGTCGTTTCGGTTCACGGTCAGGACCTCTGCGGGTGACGATCGAGGACATGCTGCAGGATCACGCTCACCGGCAGGTCGTGCGGATCGGCGACACCGTCCGCCGACCCGTCCAGCCCTGGACCGAAACGGTGCACGCACTGCTGCGCCATCTCGAAGCAGTGGGCTTCCCCTTCGCTCCGCGGGCCCTGGGGATCGACGAGGAAGGCCGCGAGGTCCTCAGCTATGTCGAGGGAGAGTCGGGATCGCTGGGGTGGGCCAAGGTCGTGGAAGACGACGGCTTGACCGCCTTTGCCCGGCTGCTGCGCGAGTACCACGACGCCACGGCGGGTTTCACCCCGCCCGACAACGCCGCCTGGGCTGACGATGCGACGGAGTCCACCGGCGGTGAGGTGATCTGCCACGGTGACTTCGGCCCGTGGAACGTGGTCTGGCAGGGACGGCAGCCGGTGGGCCTCATCGACTTCGACTTCGCTCGCCCGGCAGCACGCCTGCACGACATCGCCTACGCACTGCAGTACGTGGCACCGTTCAGGGACGACACCGAGTGCACCCGTTGGCTCCGCTATCCGCAACCGCCCGACCGCCGTCGACGCCTGCAACGCTTCTGTACCGCCTACGGCCTCCGCTCCACCACCGACATCGTCGACGCCGTCATCCGCGAGCAGCGGGAAAACGCCGAACGAGTACGCCGGCTGGCCGATGCCGGGCACGAACCCCAGGCAACCTGGGCGGCCGACGGTTACCTGCAGGACCTCGAAGACAAGTCGGCATGGAGCCAAGCCCACCGACACCTGTTTGAGTAGCGCCTCCGGTCGGCTGCTGTCGTCCATCAGCTCGGGAACACGGGCTCGCGCGACCGGCGACCTCGACGTCGAGGTTACGGTCGGGTGGTCACCGGAGCCGTGGGCGCGGCACGTGCCTGTCGTCTTCACACGCGGCGCAGGACCTTCGACCCGTGCCACCGGCAGATGGTGAGAGCGAAGTGGAGGTCGAAGGCGTTGGCGTCGAGGTCGAGATCGTAGTGGTCGACGGCGCGCTGGATCCGGTAGTGGACGGTGTTGCGGTGCACCATCAGCTGGTCCGCGGTGGCGGCGTAGCTGCGATTGGTTGCGAGGTAGACACGGAGCGTCTCGCGGAGGAGTTCGCGGCGGCGGTCGTCCACGGCGAGCTCGCCGAGGGTGTCGAAGACGAAGTCGGCCAGTTCGCGGGGTTCCTGGACCAGGAGGGCGACGGGGGCGACCCGGGTGAAGGCCACCACTGCGGGAGTGCCGGCCCCCGCGGAGAGAGCGAGGGCCTTGGCGCGGGCGGCGGCGCGGGTGCTGCGGCGGAATCCGTCCAGGTCCGGCCGGACGGTGCCGAGGGCGACACGCACCGGCAGCGCGGCGTCGGCCAGTTCGGCGGCAATGGTGTCGGGGTCCACCGGGCGGTCGCGCCTGACGGCCAGCCAGATGCGGACGCCCGCCTCGTCGGTGTGGACCAGCAGGGGGCGGCCATGGGCATGCAGGACGGTGGACAGCAGCGAGGCCAGCCGGTCGAAGACGGCGGTGGGGTCGGTGGTCGCCGTAGTGCCGTGGAGCCAGCCCTCGACGGCGAGGTGGTTGCCGGACAACCGGTAGTCGAGGGCTGCCTGGGCCTGTCGCAGATCGACACGGGGGTTGTCGAGGAGCTGGCTGACCCAGTACTGGCGCAGCATGCCGCGGGTGCCCACCCATCGTTCCCGCTCCTCCTCGTAGACACGGCCGATCTGGTCGCTGACCCGGTCCACATAGGCGGAGCTGAGGCTGACCAGGGTGATCACGGTGTTCGCCGGGTCCGGCAGCCCCAGTCGGACCGCCTCGCCGAGGATCAGGTCCAGGCTCTGCGCATGGCCGAGCCGGTAGGCACGCAGCAGGGCGGAGAGCGGAACGTCGCGCTGGGCGAGCCTGCGGGCGTAAGAGACGGCCGAGGCCGGCGCGTCCACGGTCTGCGGGTCGATGCGGTTGATGATGACGTGCAGGGCCGTGACGATGTTTTCGGTGATGCTGGCTTCCAGGAGCCCGTGCAGCGGTTCGTCGTGTTCCAGTTGGGCGATCTCCGCCTCGGTGGTGGCGACCAGCTTGGCGATGACCTCGTCCCGGCGCTCCTGCATCACCTGAGCCACGAGGACGACCGGGTCGGGTGCGCCGTCCGCCGACCGTCCCACGGCGCCGCTCACCGGTCCAGGTACCGCAGTGCGGAGCGAGCGGCGTTCGCACCGCACATGCCGTGCACCCCCGCACCGGGTGGGGTGGCTGCCGAGCACAGGTACACGCCGGGGATGCCGGTGCTGTAGGGGTCGAGGGACATCCGGGGGCGCAGCGCGACCTGCCGGGCGGTGTTGGCACCGGCGACGATGTCGCCACCGACGAAGTTCGGGTTGTACCGGGCCAGTTCGGTGGTCGAGCGTGTCGAGAGTCCCACGACGCGCTCCCGGGCCCCGGGCGCGAACCGCTCGATCTGGCGCAGCACCGCCTCGGTGGCGTCACCGGGGTGGCCGTGCGGGACGTGGGCGTAAGCCCACACGGGGTGGATGTCGCCGCGGGAGCGGCCGGGATCGGCGAGGTACTGCTGGCCGACCAGGACGAACGGGCGCTCGGGCATCCGGCCGGCGGCGGTCTGCGCCTCCGTTCGGACGACCTCCTCCAGGGTGCCGCCCAGGTGCACGGTGCCCGCGCGGCGGCATGCCTCATGGGTCCACGGGATGCCGTCCTGGACGGCGATGTCGACCTTGAACGCCGCCGGGCCGTGCCGCCAGCCGCGGTAGGCCCGGCGCACCCGGCCGGGCAGCCGGTCGCCGCAGATGCGTGCCGCGGCTCCGGGCGCGGTGTCGAGCATGACGATCCGGGCGGGGGCCAGTTCGGCCAGGGAGTCCACCCGCACCCCCGTCTCGATGGTCCCGCCGAGCCGGCCGAGCAGTACGGCCAGCGCATCGGTGATGGTCCGCGAGCCGCCGCGGGCGACGGGCCAGCCGAAGCGGTGGGCGGCGCCGACGAGCATCAGCCCGACCGCGGAACCGGCCGGCCCGGTCAGCGAATACATCAGATGGGCCGCCGCCCCCGCGAACAGCGCCCTGGCTTCGTCGGTGCGCCAGCGCCGGGCCATCGCCGTCGCGGGCTGGAGTGCCCTGAGCCCGAACCTGGCCAGTGCCACCGGGTGGGCGGGCAGATGAGGCACCGGGCGCAGCACGTCCTCGATGAGCGCTTCGAAGCGGTCGGCCAGCGGGGCGAACAACCGCTCCCAGGCCGGACCGTCCGCGCCGAGCCCGCGCGCGGTCCGCTCCATGGAGCGGACCAGCACCCCGGCCCGCCCGCCGTCCAGCGGGTGGGCCAGATCGACCTCGGGCCACGCCCAGTCGACGCCGTAGCGCTCCAGGCCGAGGGTGCGCAGGAACGGTGAGCCGACGCCCAGCGGGTGGACGGCGGAGCAGTGGTCGTGCAGGACGCCGGGAACGGTCAGTTCGCTGCTCCTGGTGCCGCCGCCGATCTCGTCGGCGGCCTCCAGGACGGTCACCTTCAGCCCCCGCTGGGCCAGGGCGACGGCGGCGGCCAGCCCGTTCGGGCCGGCCCCCACCACGATCGCGTCACTCATGTGCGGCCGCCGCCTCGGTCGCCGGACGCGGGCTCAGGACGGGCTCCACGGGAATCGCGGGCGCCTCGTCGTCCAGCCACGGCTGCCGGGTCACCATCTCCCCCACGTTCACATACCCCTCCTCGATCAGGCCGCTCGCCGCGTCCACGATGCGGTAGTGCTGGCGCTGCCGGTGGGTGGGCTGGGACTCCAGCACGACGACACGCAGGTCGCCCGGCGTGAAATCGCACCGCTGCTGTACGGCGGCCACCAGCTGCTCGTTGTGCAGATGGCCGTCGCCGAAGTTCCAGCCGAGGACCGCTCCCGCCACGGTCTCGCCGTCCCGGACATCGTATGACTCCACGTCGTCCACGGCTCGCGGCAGCAGCCCGGCCAGCGCGCGGCCGTGGCTGTGCATCGCCCGCCAGGCCAGCCCCTGGTGCAGCACCAGCTCGGCTGCCTCGGCTCCGTACAGGCGGGTGAGCTGGTCCACGGGCAGACCGGACGCCTTCACGACGTGCTCGCCCAGCCGGTGCTCGACGCCCTTGCGGAAGCACCACAGGCTGGTGGCCCAGTTGCCGGCGTAGTAGCGCATCGAGGGGAGGAAGGACACCAGGTCGGGGCGGACGTGCCCGAGCAGCGGGACCACGGCCAGGCTCAGCACCAGCACCGCGGCCAGCCACGGGGAGTGCACGGTGAAGGCGCCGACCGCCGCGTCGTGTCCGAAGAGGACGAGCGCCGAGTAGATGAAGAAGACGTTCCACTCCAGGGGCACACCCATCGGGAAGGTCGACATGATGTGCAGGTGGAAGACGACCATCACGGCCAGCGCCGCCGTGGTGACGGGACCGCCGTTCGAGAGCGCCAGGACCAGCGGCACCGCGTATTCGATGACCGTGCCGCCGTGCGCGGCCGCCGCGGCGAGAGCGGACGGCCTGAGATCGTCGGGGTGGCGGCGGTACAGCCGGCGTTTGAACCAGGCGGGGCGCAGCGGGCTGTTGCTGATCATCACCGCCACGACGAACGGGAAGTGGCGGTTGAGCTTGGAGGAGGCGGCGCCCCACCACAGGGCGAGCATGACCAGTTTCAGCGCGGCGGTCATGTCGCTCGCCGGGAAGAGGAAGACCACGAGCGTCAGACCGTAGTGCTCCGCGCGGGCGGCGAGGAAGACGGTCTTGTCCCGCAGCCCGAGCACCGCGAGCAGCGCGGCGAGGACGGCGACGCGCCAGGGAGCCAGCACGCCGGACGCGCCCGGTGCGCCTGCCTCGGCCGGTGAGCACAGCAGCCACACCGCCGCCCCCAGCAGCGCCGCGTACAGGCCCGCATCGGTGACGGTTCGCCGGCTTCCCGCGGTGAACGGGATCCGGCCGGGCCACGGGGGCAGCCGTACCGTGCCGGGGCGCAGCCAGTGCAGAAAGGCGCCCACCGGCGGCAGGAAGTGCGAGCTGAGCGGGCCCGAACCGCAGCCGAGGCCCAGCACCTCCCACAGCAGTGTCCACACGACGAGTTTCTGATAGACGATCGGCTGCGCCCACCAGGAACCGACGTGCGCGATGCCGCCGACGCCCGGGGTCGCGGAGACGACCGCGATACCGCCGAGTGCGTACAGGGTGATCTTCACCAGGTACAGCAGGTGCACGATGCCGGGGGTGCCGAAGCCGTACAGGGTCCAGTGCTCGGCCAGCGGCCTGATGCGTTGCGGGTAGGGGCGGTCGCGCCACTGAGGCAGGTCGACGTCCGCCGTGTTGGGTGCGAGGAATCCCATGGCTGCTCTCCCTCCCCTGTTCAGCCGGCCACGGTGACGGCGGCGGTCCTGGCCCGCAGCGCGGGCTTGTCCGTCTTGCCGACGGGATTCCTGGGCAGCCGGTCGACGAAGGTGATCGCGGTGGGTACCTTGAACCGGGCCAGCCGGGCCCGGCAGTGGTGGAGCAGTTCGCCCGTGTCGGTCGCCGCGCCGGGGCGCAACGCCACGAACGCCACCGGTACTTCGCCGAGCCGCGGCTCGGCGGCGCCCACCACGGCGGCTTCGAGCACATCGGGGTGGTCGCCGAGGACGGTCTCGACCTCCTTGGGATAGATGTTCTCGCCGCCTCGGATGATCAGGTCCTTGATGCGGTCGAGCAGCACCAGACAGCCGTCCTCGTCGAAGCGGCCGACATCGCCCGTGTGCAGCCAGCCGTCGACCACTGCGCGGGCGGTTTCCTCCGGGCGGCCCAGGTAGCCGCGCATCACGTTGGGACCGCGGACGACCACTTCGCCGGTCTCGCCCGCCGGGACGATCCGGCCGTGCGCGTCCATCACGGCGACCTGCTGGCCGGGCAGTGGCCGTCCGACCGTGCCGGGCTTGCGCGGGCCGTCCAGCGGGTTGGTGGTGGAGGCGCAGGTGCCCTCGGTGAGGCCGTAGCCCTCCAGGACAGGGATGCCGTAGCGGCGCTCGAACCGCTTGATGAGCGCGGGCGGCATCGGGGCCGCCCCGCAGGCGGCGAACCGCACCGACGAGGTGTCCGGCCGTACGTGGTCCGGCAGTTCGGCGAGCATCGAGTAGATCGCCGGGACCGCGGAGAAGCAGGTCGGGCGGGCGGTGGCGATCAGGTCGAAGAAGGTCTCGGCCCGAAACCTTCCGGCCACCGTGACCCGGCCGCCGGCCAGCAGCGGGGACAGCACGCCGACCACGATCCCATTGACGTGGAAGAGCGGCAGGACCAGAAGGCTGTGGTCGGCCTCGGAGAGCCGGGCAGCCTCGATCATCATGCCCGCCATGGCGGCGAGGTTGGCGTGGTCGAGCATGACCCCCTTGGGGCGCCCGGTGCTTCCGCTGGTGTAGATCAGCAGGGCGAGCGCGTCCGCGTCCGTCTGCGGTGCGGTCATGTCCTGCGCCGCGGCACGCAGTTCGGCCACCGTGAGCGTCCCGGCGTGTGGCGACGGCTCCGTGGTGAGGACCACCGCGGCCCCTGCGTCGCCGAGCTGGTACCGCACCTCGTGCTCGGTGAGCGCCGGGTTGACCGGGGTCACCGCCGCGCCGAGTCGCCAGGCGGCGAAGAGCGCGACGACGAAGTCCACCGTGTTGGGCAGCAGAAGGGCCACCACGTCCCCGCGCCCGATCCCCCGCGCCCGTAGGACCGCCGCAGCCCGGCGGACCCGGCGGGCGAACGCCGCGTTGTCCAGGGCCGACGTCCCGTCGGCTGCGAAAGGACCGTCCGGGTCCCGGCGGGCCCGCAGATCTGGCAGTTCCGCGATGTGCATGTCGGCTCCTCGTGGTACGTCGACGGACGTAGGGCGGACGGGAGGCCCGTCCCGACGCGGGACGGATGTCCGGTACATGAGGAGAGACGGTACGAATCGGCGGGCTTCGCGGCCCATGGGCGCGGACGACGACGCTCGCGGCCGGAGTTGTGCGCGGCGCACGAAGCCGGGCGGTACGCGGGAACTGGTCCGCGCCGGCCCCGAGGCACGCTTCACTCGGGGCCGGCGCGGGGCCGTGGGGCGTCCGGGTCAGACGAAGGCGCTCTCGCCGGTGACGGCCTTTCCGACGATGAGGGTGTTCATCTCGCGGGTGCCTTCGAACGAGTAGATCGCCTCGGCGTCGGCGAAGAACCGGGCGATGTCGTAGTCGAGCACGATGCCGTTGCCGCCGAAGATCTCGCGGCACCACGCGACCACCTCACGCATCCGCGAGGTGACGTACGCCTTCGCCAGCGAGGAGTGCTCGTCGCGGAAGACGCCGGCGTCCTGCAGCCGGGCGAGCCGGACCAGCATGCCCCAGCAGGCGGTGATGTTGCCGAGGCTCTTGACCAGCAGGTCCTGCACCATCTGGAAGCGTGCGATCGGGCGGCCGAACTGCTCGCGTTCCTTGGCGTAGTGGAGCGCCAGCTCATAGGCGCCGATCATCACGCCGAGTGCCTGCCAGGCGACCCCGCTGCGGGTGGCGCGGAGGATCTCCGCCACGTCACGGAAGGAGTTGATGCGCTGCAGCCGGTTGGCCTCGGGCACCTTGACGTCGGTCAGGGTGATCTCGGCGTTCTCCACGATCCTGAACGCGATCTTGTTCTCGATCTTCACCGGGGAGAAGCCCGGGGTGCCCTTCTCCACCACGAAGCCCTTGACCTTGTCGTCCGCCTCATCGCGGGCCCAGACGACCACCAGGTCGGCGAAGGTGGCGTTGCCGATCCACCGCTTGGCGCCGTTGAGCACCCAGTTCTCGCCGTCCCAGCGGGCCGTGGTGCGCATGCCCCCGCCCACGTCGGAGCCGCCGAGCGGCTCGGTCATCGCGAAGGCGCCGATGGTCTCCAGCGCGGCCATCGAGGGCAGCCAGCGGTCCCGCTGCTCCTGGTCGCCACCGCGGTAGATGCTGTACATCGCCAGGCCGCTGTGCACGCCGAAGAAGGTGGCGCTGGAGGCGTCGGTGCGGGTGTACTCCATCGAGAGCATGCCGACCAGCAGGTTGCTTCCGGCGGGCAGGGGGTCGCCGTACCCCTCGTAGGGGACACCGGCCAGTCCCAGCTCGCGGAATTTGACGATGAGCTCGCGAGGGAACTCCCCCTTCGCCCAGTACTCGTTGACCAGCGGCTTGACCTCGGTGCGCATGAACGACCGCGCGCGCAGCAGCAGTTCGCGCTCGTCCGGCGGCAGCAGCGACTCGAAGTCGTAGAAGTCCGCGGCCAACCGCTCGTCGGCGCAGGCCTTCTCGGAAGCCTTCTCGGATGCCTTCTCGGGCAGCAGGGCGGTCATGACCGGGGCTCCTTCTCCAGGCTGGTGGCGCTGTCCCGGGCGGACAGCACGGCGATCTGCTTGGCGTCGCGTTCCCGGGCCAGGTCGGCGTAGGAACGGCAGCCGTAGGCGTCCTCGACGGCCGCGACGAGCCGTTCGGTCTGTTCGGGGCTCTGCTCCGGGCGGCCGAGCGAGTCCCACATCCTCTGCATCGACACGCCGATGTGCTCGGCCATGTGCCGGTAGCCCCCGGGACCGCCGCCGAGGTGCGCGCCGAGGAACGGTCCGACCGTCGCCCAGCGCAGGCCGAGCGAGTTCACCATCACGGTGTCCAGCTCCGCGGGGCTGACGACGCCCTGTTCGACCAGGTAGATCGCCTCCCGACTGAGGGCGTTCTGCAGGCGGTTGCCGACGAAGCCGGGGATCTCCTTGCGTTCCACAACCGGGACCCGGCCGACGAAGCGGTAGAAGTCCACGGCCCGCACCACGCTCTCCTCGGAGGTACGCTCCCCCGGCACCACCTCCACCAGCGGCACCAGGTGGGGCGGGTTGAAGGGGTGGCCGATCAGGATGCGGTCGGCCTCCTCGATGGTGTCGGTGAACGCCGTGGCGGGGATCGCCGAGGAGGAACTGAGCAGCAGCGCGTGCGCGGGGGCCGCACCGACCAAAGTGGTGAACAACTCCCGCTTGAAGTCGGCGTTCTCCGGCCCGTTCTCCTGGACGATGTCGGCGTCGCGCACCGCGTCGGCGAGGTCGTCGGCGATGTGCACCCGCTCGGCGAGTCCGTGCGCGTCCATGCCCTGCGCGGCCAGCTGCCCGGACGTCCGGTCGAGCGCCTCGGCGACCGCCTCGGCCAGATCCGGCCGCGGGTCGGTGACGCGTACCCGCATGCCGTGGCCGGCGAAGAGCGCGGCCCAGGACAGGCCGATCGTCCCGGCGCCGACCACCGCGGCGGTCGTGAATGGCTCGGTCATCACGTGTCTTCCCTCTGCTCTTCCTTCTGCCGTGGCCGTGTTCACCGCGCGAGTTGGGCGGGGTGGGCCAGGTAGTCGTGGACGGGCTTGACCGGCGCCAGGGTCAGGTCGGTCAGGATGTGGCTGGCGGAGACAACCTCACGCACCGGCAGATCGGCCAGCGGGGCCAGCACGTGCTCGAAGAGCTGCAGCCGGGCGGGGCCGGTCCAGGCGCCCTTCACCGTGATGTCGGCGGTCTCGCTGCGCACCAACTGCGCCACCTGCGGCGCCCCGTCGAACCCGGGTACCAGCTTGAGCATGTAGGTCGGCACGCCGACCTGAGCCACGGCCTCCTCGACCGACAGCTCGTAGTGCTTGTAGCCCATCGTGGCGGTCGCCACCCGCAGCGTGCCGACGTCGAGGACACCGACCAGCGCTCCGTGGTCGACGTAGAGGGCGGGCGATCCGGCGGTCTTGGGATAGGCACTGGCCTCGCGGCCGGACGTGATGGCCGGAAGGTTGTCCAGGTACATCGCGTGCAGGTACTCGCCCCGCTCGCCTTCGTGACGGACCGGGATCGCCTGGCCGGACTCGGTGTACGGTCCGTATCCGCTGACGTCACCCATGCGCATGACCTCGAAGCGCACCAGCGGCTCGTCGATCTCCAGCGGTTCGGGCACGACGGCGCGCAGTGCCTCGTGGTCGGTGCGGTAGACGATGTTGAGATACTCGCGGTTGGTGAAGCGCGGCACGACCGGCGGATAGGCCGGGTTGGTCAGCGGCGTCGCGATGTGCCGGGGTATGTCGTACTGATGCATCGTGTGTTCTCCCTCTGGCCTACCGGCCCTGCCAGACCGGGGAGCGGCGCTCGGTGAAGGCGGTCATGCCCTCGGTCACGTCGGCGGAGGCGGCGAGCCGGGCCATCTGCCCCGCCTGCACGGCGAACGCCTCCTCCTCGGGCGCGCCGTCGGCGGCGCGGACGAGTTCCTTGACGGCGGCCAGTGCCAGCGGGGCGTTCCGCGCGATCCGCTCGGCCAACTGCAGGGCGGCGGCGACCGTTTCCCCGGACGGCACGACACGATTGGCGATGCCCAGCCGGCCGGCCCGTTCGCCGGTGACCGGTTCGCCGGTCACCAGCAGTTCCATGGCCAGGTGGTACGGGATGCGCTTGGGCAGCCGGATCACTCCGCCGCCCGCCGCGATCAGCCCGCGGCTGACCTCGGGCAGGCCGAACCGGGCATCGCCCGCGGCGACGATCAGATCGCAGGCCAGGGCCAGTTCGAACCCGCCTCCCATGGCCCAGCCCTCGACGGCGGCGATCAGCGGCTTGGTCGTGCGGGCCTGGGTCAGGCCGCCGAAGCCGCGCCCGGGAATCTCGGGCGATTCACCGGCCAGCGCGGCCTTGAGGTCCATTCCGGCGCTGAACGTGCCGTCGGCACCGGTGAGCACGCCGGCCCGCAGGCAGGGGTCCGCCTCCAACTGGTCGAGGGCCGCGGACAGTCCTCGGGCGACGGCCGCGTTGACCGCGTTGCGCGCCTTCGGCCGGTCGATGGTGATGAGCAGTGCGGAACCGGTGGTCTCGGTCCGCACCTCGGTGGTGCTGTGCATGGTGTACGTCCTTGCTCGACGGCCGGTCAGCGGCCTGCTGCCAGTTCCTGGAAGACCTCTTCGGTGTGCTGGCCGGGCAGCGGGGCGAGCCGGCGGACCGAACCCGGAGTGGCGGAGAACCGCACCGGGATGCCGAGCGAGCGGATGGCGCCCTCGCTGGGGTGGTCCACCACGTCGAGCAGCCGGCCGCCGCGCACGTACGGGTCCTCGGCGGCCCGGTCGAGTTCGAGCACGGGCGCCATCGGGATGCTGTGCTCGGCGCAGACCCGCTCCCACTCCCCGGTGGTCAGGCTCGGCGAGCACTCCCCTACCAGCTCCATCAGGGCATCGACGTCGTCGTCGGCGATGGACTCGCCGTTGACCCGCCGGTCCACGGCGAGATCGGCACGGTCGGCGGCGAGGAAGAAGTCCCGGAAGTTCTGCGGGTTGTACGGCATGACGCAGGCCAGGCCGTCCCTGGTGGGCACCGCGCGGTGCCCCCGCTTCATCGACAGCGGGAACCCGGTCGGCCCCTCTGGCGGTTCGAAGACATGGCCCGCCAGGTGCTCGACGAGGTTGAACGCGATGAGCGTGTCGGTCATCGGGATCTCGACGTACTGGCCGGTGCCGGTGCGGTCACGGTGGACCAGCGCGGCGAGCACCGAGTAGACGATGGTCAGCGCGCATACCTTGTCTCCGATGATCGTCGGCAGGTACGCCGGGGTGCCCAGCGCCCGGTTGGTCACGTCCACCAGACCGGAGGCGGCCTGCACGGTCTCGTCGTAGGCCGCGTTGCCGGCCCGGTCGGAGTCGTTGCGGAATCCCTGGGCATGGGCGTAGACCAGGCCGGGGTTGCGGGCGGCGATGTCGGCGTGGCCAAGGCCCAGGCGGGCGAGCGCGCCCGGGCGCATGTTGGTGACCAGCACGTCGGCGCTGTCGATCAGTTCGAGGGCCCGTGCGCGGTCGGCGTCGCCTTTGAGGTTCAGCATCACGCTGCGCTTGTTGCGGTTGACGTTGAGGTTCAGCGGGGTCATGCCCGGCGTGCTGCGGTACGGGCCCACCCGAACGGTGTCGGACGGGGACTCGATCTTGATGACGTCGGCACCGAGGTCGCCCAGGATCTGCGCCGCGTAGGGTCCCATCACCACCGTTGACAGATCGATCACCCGCACGCCGTCCAGCGGGCCTGTGGGGCCGGCGGACGTGATGTCCATCATCACTCCTGTTCACGCAGTATTTTCGTCGCAAATATTTCCACCGACGACGTTATGCATGAACGAACCGGAAGGGAACGATCAAGTGGCGAACAAGGGTATGACCGCAGTGGTCACACCCATTCCGCATTCCACGGAAACGGGCCTACGGAAATCGGTCAGACGGTGATGACCTCATCGAAGATCCGGCGGGCCAGGACAGCTACCTCACTCAGATCGCCGCCGGTGCCCGCCCGGTCAGCGCGGAACAACAGGCCGGTGACCAGAGTGGGTTGGAAGTCCTCGACCGGCAGCACGGCCACGTTGTCCAACCGGTACAGGTGCATGGGACTTCCCGGCGAGAGCATGGTCATCGAAAACGCGATGCCGGAAGAGATCAGTTCCGAGCTTCCGGCATAGTCCGCCATATTGATGCGGATTCTCTTCTTGACGCCGACCGAATTAAGACGGGCATCGATTTCCTCGAAATAGGCCGGGGTGGCGTCGTTCGGCGTCCCCACGTACGACAGGTCGGCCAGCTCCTCCAGGGTGACCGACGCCCGCCCCGCGAACCGATCGGCCGGCACCGCGGCCCCCAGCACCTCGTGCATCACCTCCATGATCTCCAACGCCGGGTCGGAGACCGGCAGCCGGGCCAGCGCCATGGGCAGCCTGCCGTCGCGCACCGCGTCCGCCAGGTCCGCCGACGTGCCGGGCCAGCGCTTGAGTTCGCACACCTCACGGCACGCGTCCTCCAGCAACTCGACCCGCTCGCGCAGCAGCGGGTGCACCCCGGCGGGCATCCCGATGAACAGCGTGTCCAGCCGCGGACGCACCGCCTCGCTCAGCCGCCACGGGATCGAATTGACGCGCTCCAGGACGTCGCGCGCCATCGGCAGCAGAGCGGCACCCGCCGGGGTCAGATCGACGCGGTGGGTGGTGCGCTCGAAGAGCTCGTGACCGAGTTCCCGTTCGAGGTCCTTGATCCGCTGACTGAGCGGAGAAGCCGCCATGTGCAGTCTGCGCGCCGCCTGCGAGAAGTTGAGTTCCTCGGCCACGGCGACGAAGTAGCGCAGGTGCAGCATGTCCACGCCCTTCACCCTACCCACGGCGGGAATCCTCGGTCGCAGGATCTCCGAAGGCGGAGGCCGCTGCGGCACGTACGGTGCTGGATCTGATCCCGCCAGTGGGCTGGGTGTCTTGCTTGCCTCGGGACGGAGAGCCCGCCGGTCGTCGGCCGCCTCGGCGGTTCGGGCCACCTGACGTCGAGGCAGACTGTGAACCCCCGGGTCATCGTGTTCCGGAAGACCGCCTGCCCGCCGATCGTGAACAGCGCCAGTTCTGGGTCGGACGGGTGGGGGAAGGCCTCGGTCGAGTGCACGTCCCGGCCGTCGCCGACGAACATCTCGACGGACGTGCGGTCGACGAGGACGCGCCGGGCGGACCGTGCGGGCAGAGATGACGAGGGGCGTCCGGCTCTCCTGTCGGCGGCCGGAGGTGTCGGGGCTGACGGTGTAACCGCGGTTGAGGGACTCCCCTGCTGTCCTCGGTCCGGGCAGGGACGGAATTCGCAAGGTCTGCGGGCAGGACCGGGGCGGCGGTGACGTGGCGGGCCAGGAGCGCGTTGGCATGGCCTGCGCCCTTCTCGGGTGGGGTCGTTCGCGGACCGGTCGGATGTAGGGGCCGGGCCCAGCCGCGCCGAACTGGTGACAGTGCGGCGCGGGCGGCTCCGGCAGACGGGCTGGGCGCTGTTCAGATCAGTTCCCGGACACCGAGTTGCCGCACGAACAGCAGGCTGTCGGCGTTGGCCCAGTACTCGGCGAGCATGCCGTCCTTGACCAGCAGGGTGTCGGTGCCGGTGAAACGGACGCGGTTGCCCACGGCATCGTCGGACGCTCCCGGGAAGCCTCCGGCGTAGGTGCCTTCGGCTGCCCAGCGGACCACCAGGTAGTCGTCAGTGGCGATCGGCCCGACCGTGATCTCGAAGCTGAGGTCGCGCAGGATGGTGTGGATGCTGGCCACCCAGCCGTTCAGGCCCTCGCGGCCGTGCACGGTGTCATCGCCGGAACCGGTGATGGGGGCGGCGTGCGCGACGAAGTCAGGGGCGACGATCTTGTCGGTCTGGGACAGGTCGTTGTTCCACAGGGCCTTCCACGGCTCGGCGAGCAGGGCGTTGGCGGAAGCGGACATGGCAGCTCTCCTTCGTGGTCATGGGTTTCTTGCAGTACATGCGGCGGCTGGGATCGGTCAGGCAGGCAGTTCGGGGTCGGGGATCCAGTGGCCGTGGATGCCGGCGGGCACCCTGCGGGGGAGTTCGACGGCTGCCACGGTGCTCAGGTCGCCGGCGTCCAGGACGAGCAGCTCCGAGGCGTCGGCCTTGAGATCGCTGACGATGGTGAGCAGGTAGCCGTCGTCCTCGGCGGTCCCGCCTTCGGCGGGTGCGAAGACGGCCTCGCCGGGCATGCGGCCCTCGCCGTGCGCGAGCAGCTTCTCCTGGCCTGACCGTGTGTCGAACTTGACGGTGTGGTAGCCCGACAGGCCCGCGCCGGGGAAGGCGATGGCGTAGCTGTAGCGGTAGGCCGAACCGGTGTGGGTGTCGTTGATCGACGGGAACTCGGTGGCCAGGTCGTTGAGGGACTCAGTGATGACCTTGCCCGTGGCCGGGTCCATGATCCACCGGTAGAAGGTGGAGCCGGCGTCGGGGCTGGTGCCGTAACCGGGAGCGCCGACCCACCACTTCCACGAGTTCTCCCAGGCGGAACGGTCGAAGCTCGGTGCTTCGAGCACGATCCGGCCCTGCGCGTCGGTGTAGGCGTTGGTGACGTGCAACAGTGCCGCTTGGTCGGCCACCTCGAACCAGGTGGTCCCGCCCCCGGCGCGGGGCATCACGCCGATGCGCAGCGGGACGTCATCGTGCCAGCGGTAGGGGATGCCGGAATGCTCGGCGTGGTCGAACACCACTGGCGAGTTGATGAAGACGACGTGCTCGCGGGTGATGGCGAAGTCGTGCATGAGCGAGGGGCCGGAGCCGTCGATGACCTCCGACTTGACGATGTCGCCGGAGGCGTCGGCCACGTAGTAGGTCAGGTACGGCGGGAACGGGCTGTAGCTGAAGAAGTGCAGCTCGCCGGTTGCCGGGTCCTCTTTGGGATGGGCGGTCATCGCGCTGGTGAGCTTGCCGCCGAAGTCGTGCACGCCGATCGTGTCGAGGTCGGCGCTGACCTCCCAGGGCAGGTTGGCTTCCTGCAGCGCCAGGTAGCGGCCCCCGTGAAAGATGATGTTGGTGGCGGCGGCGCTGACCTCGAGCTCGGTTCCGGTGAAGGGCACGCCGTCCAGGAAGGGGGTGCGCACCCAGCGATTGCGGTACCACTCGGCCCGGCCGCCCGTGAGGCGGACGCCGTGGATCATGCCCTCGCCGCGGAACCAGTGGGTGGGGGTGATGCCTGGCTTGGGGTTGTGGCCGTTGCGGAGGTAGCGACCGTTCAGCTCGGGCGGCAGCGTGCCGCGCACCGTCAGCTCGCGGCCGGTGATCTCGTCGGTGACGGGGGTGAAGTGGCCGTTGATGTACGGCTTGTCCAGGGTCATGGTTCAGGCCTTTCGCGTCGAGAGAGCCGAGATGAGCAGGGTCAGGGCGGCGCAGGCCAGGAAGGCCGCTCCGTAGGAGGGGAGCAGGGTCATGAACGACAGGCCGGTGGCTCCGCCGATCTGCCGGGTGGCGTTGACCAGCCCACCGGCCAGGCCGCTGTCGGCGGCCGGGACGCCCGCGGAGGACATCGCGGTGAGCCGGACGAACGCCACGCCAAGGCCGATGCCGATGAGGAGCGTCGGAACGAGCAGGTCTACAGGGAAGGTGCCGTCGGCCGGGGTCCGGGACAGCCAGGCCAGTCCGGCCGCGAGGACCAGCAGGCCCACGGGGAGCACGTAGCGGCCGGAGACTTTGCCGGTGCCCCAGGACGAGAGAGTGATCATGAGGGCGAGGGGAAGCTGGGTCAGCCCTGCCTCCAAGGGCGAGTAGCCCAGGGCTCGTTGCTGGTAGAGGGGGAGGAAGTAGAACAGGCCGAGCCACACCGCGCCCAGCAGGGCCATCAGCACGTTGGGCACCGCCACGATCTTCATGCGCGCCGGCAGCAACGGGTCGGCGGAGCGGCGCTGGAGCACCACGAACAGGCCGAGCAACGCCAGACCGATCACGGCTAGCGGCCAGGGGCCGGACAGGCCGTAGGTGAGTGCGACCAGTCCTGCCGTCACCGTCACCGC
The DNA here is from genome assembly GCF_042894725.1 of Streptomyces sp. NPDC001480. Classification (NCBI taxonomy): domain Bacteria; kingdom Bacillati; phylum Actinomycetota; class Actinomycetes; order Kitasatosporales; family Streptomycetaceae; genus Streptomyces; species Streptomyces sp. NPDC001480. The sequence continues at coordinate 42,547 of NZ_JBIAVX010000006.1, forward strand.
GCCCGGCGCGTCCAGGCTTCCGCCGCGTGGCCGGTCGGCTCCGACCAGCAGCCAGGTGGCCACCAGGGCGGCCAGGGCGAGGGGCACCATCACGACGAACACCGAACGCCAGCCGTACAGGCCGGTGAGCAGCCCGCTCAGCAGCACGCCTGCCGCGCCGCCGGCACCGGAGACCGCGCCCCACACCCCGAGCGCGATGCCACGCCGCTCCCTGTCGGTATAGGTCGTGAGGACGAGGGCCAGCGCCGTGGGCGCCAGCAGCGCGGCGCCGATTCCCTGCACCGCCCTGCCGGCGATCAGCACGATCGCTGTGGGGGCCAGTGCCGCGCCCAGGGAGGAGAGTGCGAACAGGCCGGTACCCAGCAGAAACACGCGACGAAGGCCGTATACGTCGCCGGCGCGCCCGCCCGGCAGCAACAGCGCGCCGAAGACCAGTACGTACGCGTTGATCGTCCACGCCTGGCCCGTGTCCGACAGATCGAGCCCGGCCCGGATCCGGGGGAGGGCGACGTTCACGATCGAAGTGCTCAGCACGACCAGGAACTGGGCAGTGGCAAGAACCGCCAGCGGTGTCCAGCCGGTGGTGGTCGGTTGCCTTGCGGTGCGGGTCATGGCTCGACACTCGCAGCGGGCTCCCGCGGCTCGCGTCGGTAGTCATTGCCTATAGGACTCCCTGCGGGAGGGCTTCCGGGCCAAGGGAGCCGGTTCTGGATTCCCCTGCGGCGCACAACACGACCGCATAGGTTTTCGGACATGCCCGCGACACACACGGATGAGCTGATCGGTCGTCATGACGAGATACGGCAGCTCGACGCCCTGCTCGAAGCGGCTCGGGAGAGCCGCGGCGGCGCCCTGGTCCTGCGCGGTGAACCGGGCATCGGCAAGAGCGCCCTGCTGCGGCACCTGGACGAGGCCGCCACCGGATTCCTCGTCATACGGGCGTCCGGCGCCGAGTTCGAGACGGAGCTGCCGTTCGCCGCGCTGCACCAGTTGCTCGCGTCCGTCTCGGACCGGCTGACGGCGCTGCCTGCGCGGCACCGCAAGGCCCTGGAGATCGCCTTCGGCCTCGGCACCGGCACACCCGATCCGTTCCTGGTCGGCGTCGCGTCGCTGGGTCTTCTGACGGAGACCGTGCGGGAACGCCCGCTCCTCTGCGTCGTCGACGATGCGCATTGGCTTGACCAGGCGTCGGCCAAGGCGCTGGCCTTCCTGGCCCGCCGGATCTCGGCCGAGTCGATCGCCCTCGTGTTCGCGGTGCGCGAGCCGAGCCGCCGGCCCGAGCTGGACGAGCTGCCCGGCCGTTCGCTTCAGGGCCTTGGCGCATCGGATGCCCGCGCGCTGCTGGCGGCGGCGATCCGCGCCCCGTTGGACGAGCACGTGCGCGACCGCATCCTGGCCGAGGCGCGCGGCAACCCCCTCGCGCTGGTCGAGCTTCCCAGGACCGCCGGACTCGGCGGGATGGCGGGCGGATTCGCCCAGCCCGACTCGGTACCCGGCGTGATCGAGCAGAGCTTCCGGTCCCGCCTGGAGCTACTGCCGTCGACGGCCCGGCTGCTGGTGACCGTCGCCGCCGCCGATCCGATCGGTGACCCTTGCCTGCTGTGGCGCGCGGCCGAACTCCTGGGCATCGACGCGGCTGCCGCCGCGGAGACCGTGCCGCTGGTCGAGTTCGGTACCCGGATCCGGTTCAGCCATCCCCTCGCCCGCTCGGCCGCCTACCACGCCGCGGCGCCGGAGGAGCGGCGAAGGGCGCACGAGGCGCTGGCCGCCGTGTCCGACCCGGTCGCCGACCCCGACCGGCGGGCCTGGCATCGCGCCCAGGCCAGTGCCGGACCGGACGAGCAGGTCGCCGCCGAGCTCGAAGCCTCCGCCACCCGCGCCCGCGAACGCGGCGGTGTCGCGGCGGCGGCGGCCTTCCTCGAACGCGCGGCCGCGCTCACCATCGGTCCGGCCCAACGCGCCGAGCGGGTCCTCGCCGCGGTCGACGCCAAGCTCTCGGTGGGCGACTTCGATACGGCGGCCGACCTGCTCACCACCGTCCGGACCGACGATCCGGGCCAGGCCGCCCGGGCCGACCTGCTCCGCGGCAGGCTGTCGTTCGCCCGCCGCCGAGGAGACGAAGGCCCCACGGAGTATCTCCTGCGTGCCGCCGCCCGGCTGGCGGCCACCGATCCCGCCTGGTCACGGGAGTGCTATCTGGACGCCATCGAGATGGGCGTCCTGCTCGGCGGCCTCGACCAAGTGGTGGACGCCGTACGGAAAGCCCCACCATCGGATGAGCCGGTGTCCGGCGCGACGACCGTCCTGACCGGCCTCACCAGCCTGGTCGCAGACGGGCATCGGGCGGCGGGGAAGATCCTCAGGCCGGTCGTGGGCGACGCCGGCCACGAGGTGTGGGCGAGGCGGCCGTCACTGGGATTCATGGTGGCCACCGAGCTGTGGAACCGCGACGCCCTGTACGGCATCGCCGCCCGTGCCGTCGCGGCCGGCCGAGAGTCGGGCTCTTTCCACGCGTTGCCCATAGGACTCGCCATGCAGGCCGCCGCGACCGTGCACACCGGCGACTTCGGTGCCGCCATGGAGCTGATCTCCGAGGAGGAGGCGATCGCCGACGCCACCGATGCGGCACCACTGGTCTACCCGCGTCTGCACCTGGCCGCGTTGCGGGGGCGGCGCAAGGACGCCGCCGAACTGTTCGCGTCGGTGGATCACCGGATGAGCCTCAGCGTGCGGTGGGCGACGGCCGTGCTCAGCAACGGCCTCGCCGACTACCCGGCCGCGCTGAGCGCCGCGAAGCAAGCGGTCGAGAACGGCGCCGTCGGCACGTCGAGCCTCGCCCTGCCCGAGTTGGTCGAGGCGGCCGTGCGATGTGGCGAGACCGAGGTCGCCGCCGCGGCCCTCGCCTCCCTCCAGGAGCGCACGCGAGCGGGCCGGCATGCGTGGGGCCTTGGCGTCGAGGCCTGTGCGCGGGCCCTGGTGACCGAGGACGAGTCCGCCTACCAGGAGGCGATCGGTCTGCTCGACGACGGCGCACTGGTCGTCTACCGCGCCCGGGCACAGCTGCTGTACGGGGAGTGGCTGCGCCGCCAGGGCCGAAGGCGTGACGCCCGGTCCGCGCTGCGCCCGGCCCACGAAGCGTTGTCCGACCTCGGTCTGGAGGCGTTCGCCGAGCGTGCCGCCGGCGAATTGCGCGCCACGGGCGAGCAGGCCCGCAGCCGCACGTCGAAGGCATCGGACCAGCTGACGATGCAGGAGGTGCACATCGCACGCCTGGTCGCCGACGGCGCCACCTCCAAGGAAGTGGCGGCGAAGCTGTTCCTCAGCCCGCGGACGGTCGACGCGCACCTGCGCAACATCTTCCGCAAGCTCGGACTCACCTCACGCAGGCAACTGCGAGACCTGCCTGACATTCGTTAGCCGCATGGTGGTGGCCGCGGCCTCCGACCCGTTCATCGACTCCATGGGGCCGGGCCAGCTCAACCCGTACTTGGCCCGGTAGGCACCGGAGACACGCTGGACGAGTTCGGGGTCGTCCACCGGCTGGAAGGTGACGCGCAACCGGTCCCTGCCCACCTCCACCTCCGTGTCCGCGTGCCGCAAGACCCGGCGGTACCAGGCACTGCGCCGCCCGAAAGCCGAGCGGACATACGCCTGCCCGTCGAGCACCACCGCCCAGACCGTCCTGGCCGACCACCGGCCATCCGCCTGCCGTACCCACAAAACGATCTCCGCACGATCCATATAGGCGCTCATGGACCAACCTTCACGGAGTCGGCACTACGTACGCGTCGGCGGTCTTCACCTAGATGGGCGGGCTTCGCCGACGCGAAAGCGGTGCTCTCGCGACGAAGCTGAGGGTCATGACGAACATCAACATGAAGCAACCCGAAACCGCAATCGACACCGACGCCCACACCCTTGCGGCCCCTGGCGCAAAGGCGCCTCACCACAAGGGCTCGAAGAAGAACACGGGCACCAAGAACAAGGCCAAACGCCGCGCCGCCAAGGCACTGGCGTACTTCGCCCTGATCTTCACCGGGCTGCTGGTCCTGGTCGAGCCGTGGCTGCTGATCCCGGTCGCCGCCCTGGTCCTGGCGATCTCCCTCTGGGACTGAACTGGACGCCGCAGGGAAGAGACCTGCACGCACCGGCCTGCGCTTCCCCGCGCCAAGCGCGGTTGGTGGACGGCCGCGGTGTCAGCCTGCAGCGGGCGAAATGGAGAGTGTTGGGCGCGGCTCGCGCCGCATCTGCCGAAGTCCGAGCGTCAGTCCGGGCGTTGGTGGGGTCACCGGACGGTGAGCAGCCGAGGTCCCCGCCCGAATCCGTACAGGGTATCCCCCGGTGTCACGATGCGGGCACCAGGATCCAGAACCGTTGAGCGGTCGTGGGCGGCCGACTCGCGCCCCGCACGGGTTGCCGGCTCAACGGTGGCCGGGGAACCGCAGGGCGTTCGCCCAGAGCCGGGTGACCGTGGACACGAGTTCCTCGAAGTCCACCGGCGTATCTTCTTCTTGCCTCTCGCCGAGCACGAAGGCGTTGTAGGCCATGACGCTGACCATGCCCGACAGCGCACGGGAGGCCATCATCGGATCCACCTCACGGTCCGCGACACCCCGCTCCTGCAGGTCCGCGATGCCGCGGGCATTGCGGCGGATGAACGCATCCGCCCGCCGACTTCGGAACTCCCGAAACTCCGACTCCACTTGTGCGACCTGCTCAAGCAGCCCCATCAGCTTCGCGTTCCGTTTGTACGCCTCGAGATACGCGCGGTTGCTCGCCTCAAGGACCGCATACGGATCGTCGGTGCCCTGCACCCGGCCCATACCGGGGTGCATCATGTCTTCCTGCGCCTCCAGGAGGACGGCGGCAAGCACCTCTTCCTTGTTGGCGAAGTAGGTGTAGAAGGATCCCGACGCGCATCGAGCCTCTTTGGTGATGTCGGTCAGGCGCGTGTCCAGGTAGCCGTCCCGCTCGAACACCTTCCGAGCCGCCTCCACCAAAGCAGCGCGTGTCCGCGCGCCCCGCTTCGTCGTCGGCGGCTCGCGGAGTTGCGAGAGGGGCGCCATCGGCGGTGCCTTCTCGCTGTCGTTCTCCTCGGGCACAGTGGCATTCATCCCAGGACTGTACTTGAATCCGACGCCGGAGTCATAAAGTGGCCATGTACGCGCAGGGCTCGAAATCGCTGCGACTCACGTGGGTATGCACGTTGAGAGCTCAGTGCCGGCTGGCGGTTACGTCGCCCAGCGCGGGGTCGCGGGTGAGAGCGGTACGGTCGATGGACCGCTTGAGTACTCGACCTCGGCCCGGGTGGCCATCGTGTTGACCGGCACCACGACACAGCCCGCTGCCTGGATCCCGAGGTAAGCCACCACGAACTCGGGCACCGACGGCGCTGCGAACAGCACCCGGTCCCCCGGGGGAGAAGCCCGCGGCGACCAGGGCACCCGCGTACCGTGCGCCCGCGTCGCGCAGTTGCCGGTAGGTCCGCTGATCCGCACCGCCACGCGACGCGATGCTGTCGGGGGTGGCGGCCGCGTGGCGGCTGACAGGATCGAAAAACGCTGGTCATGGGCACTCGCCGTGGACGACGGTGATACGAGGCAGGAACGCACCCACCTCACATAGAACGGGCACACGCACCGCGGTCAGCCGGGGGGTGTCGATCGGGGGGGCATGACCGATCCTCATTGCGCCCGACCGCTCGATCGATCACTCCCTCCGGCAACGATGCCGAAGCCTTGGGCGAGTTGACGGCGGGTGTCGGCGGCGCTGGTGTGGAGTACGCCCCCGATCCCGATCCGCGCCGCTCCGTCGAGGTTCTGCTGAAGATCGTCGATCATGACCGCCTCCTTGGGGTCGACGCCGAGGCGTTCACATGCGATCGCGTAAATCCGCCGCGAAGGCTTGCGGATCCCCACCACGGCGGAGATGACGACCACGTCCGCCACAGCGGCGAGGTCGACGCCGTCGTAGGTTCCGGTCCCGAACGAATTGGATACCAGCGCCACGGGATAGCCAGCGGCGCGAAGATCATCGAGCAGAGTGAGCATGTCCTGGTCGATCGACATTCCCGCTTGCATCCGGGCTGTGAGCCCCTCGCCCATCACGTCGGCGCCGTGGGCGCGGAGACGCTCGGCGAATCCTCGCTCGAAGGCTTCGGCGTCGATACGGCCGCACTCGTGGTCGGCCAGAAGGATGCGTGATGGCTGGTCCCGGCTGAGGAGGTCCAGCGGCAGGCGCGGGTCGCCGCCGAGCGAGGCCCCGAAGTCGGTGAATGCCCGCAACACACTGGACGTGAGGACCCCGCCGAAGTCCACGAGGACCGCGGTTCGGGCCTTTTCCATCACGTTCGGCACAGTGTCCATACCTCTCTCTCGCAGCCGGCCGGCTACCGGCCGACGCAACGGCAGCCGTGGTCCTCGGCTCTCCTGGGACGTGCCCCTACACATCGATTCGGCGACGCCCACGACCTCGGCCGGTCGCTGCCGGCGTCCAGCAGGGACGCGGACCTCAGGCGACCTCGAACAGTCCGGCGGCGCCCATCCCGCCGCCGACGCACATCGAGATCACCACATAGCGGACACCGCGGCGCTTGCCCTCGATCAGGGCGTGCCCCACCAAGCGGGCGCCGGTCATCCCGTACGGATGGCCGACCGAGATTGCTCCGCCGTTGACGTTGAACCGCTCCGGGTCGATGTGCAGTTCGTCGCGGCAGTACAGCGCCTGGGAGGCGAACGCCTCGTTGAGTTCCCACAGACCGATGTCGTCGATGGTGAGGTTGTGCTGCTTCAGCAGTTTCGGAATGGCGAACACCGGACCGATCCCCATCTCGTCCGGCCCGCAACCGGCAACGGCCATGCCCCGGTACACGCCGAGCGGCTCCAGTCCGCGGCGCTCGGCTTCCTTGGACTCCATCAACACCGACGCCGAAGCCCCGTCCGACAACTGCGAGGAGTTGCCCGCCGTCACGCTGGAAAGCGAGGTCACCTGACCGTCCGGCAGCACCGGCGCCAATCCGGCCAGGCCATCGAGTGTGGTCGACGCGCGGTTGCCCTCGTCCCGGGTCAGGGTCACGGCCTCGGCCCGCACCTCTCCGGACTGCTTGTCGAGGACCTTCTTGACGCTGTTGAGCGCGACGATCTCCCGGTCGAACCGGCCGGCCTCCTGGGCCGCTGCGGTGCGCTGCTGCGACATCAGCGCGAACTCGTCCTGACGTTCCCGGCTCACGCCGTAGCGTTCGGCGACGAGCTCCGCCGTGTGCAGCATCGGCATGTAAATACTCGGCTTGTGCTCGACAAGCCAGGGATCTTCCATACGGTGGGTGTTCATGTGGTCGTTCTGCACCAAGGAGATCGACTCGACACCGCCACCGACAGCGACCTGCATGCCGTCGCCGACGATCTGCTTGGCGGCCGTCGCAATCGCCATCAGGCCCGACGAACACTGCCGGTCGATCGTCATCCCGGACACGCTGTCCGGAAGCCCGGCGCGGAGAACGGCCTGGCGGGCGACGTTGACGCCGGAGGACCCCTGCTGCACGGCGCAGCCGAAGACGACATCCTCGATTTCGCCACCCTCCAGCCCGGCGCGCCGCACCGCGTGAGAGAGGGCGTGAGCAGCAAGTTCCTGCGCCTGGGTGTCGTTGAACGCGCCGCGGTAAGCCTTTCCGATCGGCGTCCGTGCCGTCGAAACGATGACTGCTTCCCTCATGTCGCCTCACTGGTTCCTGTCGGTCCGGATTCGTCCGAGAACTCCGGGTGGGAATCCCGGGCTCCGTGAGCCGGGATGAATGCCGGTAGGCGGTGCCGAACGCCGACTCGGTCCGCTGCGAACAGCCTTGACCGCCGCTTACCGATGGCATGCGCATGGCCGCAGGGGAGACGGGACCGGCACCCCGGTTGGTTATAGTTGAATCCGACGTCATGTTCAACCATGGGCCGCCCGGGAGACAAGACCCTTGTCCATGCACGGCCACACCGCCAGTGCCCCGCAAGGCCGGATGCCACCGGGCCCGGCGCGCCGGTATCCGGCCAAAAGAGCGGTGCGGGGCTGCCCACCCCGAGAATGCGCGCGTCCTCGACCTTGACAATCCGTCGCCACCGCAGAAGATTGACCGACCAGTCGGTATGAAGGGGTGGGTCGTGACCGAGCTGAGCATCTCCACCGCTGCGGGCACGTTCGACGCGATCGTGGCGGGTCCGCCCGAGGGCCGCCCGGTGCTGCTGCTGCACGGCTTCCCGCAGACGGCGCTGGTGTGGCAACGTCAGATCGCGGCGTTGGCTGCGCACGGCTACCGAGTGGTGGCACCCGACCAGCGCGGGTACTCCCCCGGGGTCCGCCCCGAGCGGCCCAAGGACTACCGCATCGGCGACCTCGTCGACGACGTGGTCGCCATCACAGAGGAACTCGGCTGGACGGCGTTCGATCTGGTCGGCCATGACTGGGGCGGCGCGGTGGCGTGGTGGACCGCCGATGCCCACCCCGGCCGCCTCCGTACCCTGACGGTTGTCTCGACCCCGCACCCCCGGGCTCTGGCCACCACCCTCCGCACCGACCTGGATCAGCGCGAACGCTCGCACTACATGATCGACTGGCGTGAAACGCCCGCGACGGAAGAGCGCATGCTCGCCGACGGCGCCGAGGAACTTCGCGCCTTCTATTCCGGAAAGGTCCCCCAGACCAGTGCCGAGGCCTACGTCTGGCACCTGTCCCAGCCAGGGGCTCTCACCGCGGCGCTGAACTGGTACCGGGCCGGCCGCCCCGACGGCGCGATCGGTGTCATCGAGGTGCCCACGCTGTATGTCTGGAGCACGGACGACAGCGCCTTCGGCCCGGCGGCCGCGCAGGAGACCGGGCAGTGGGTCAGCGGGCCCTACCGGTTCGAAACCCTCCAGGGCGTCGGCCACTGGGTCCCCGAGGAGGCGCCCGAGACGCTGAGCCACCTGCTGCTCGCACACCTGCAAGCGCACGACGTGTGCTGAACCACGACGAATGCCCCGCTTGTCGGCTCTCCGAAAAATGGTGAACCCATGAAGACAGCGCGAGCGGCCTGGCGCCGCCTCGAGCCCGTGCACGGCATGATCTACTTCGTCCCGGAGGCAAGGCGACGGTACGCGGAGCTCGGACTGAGCGCACGCGCCGGATACTTTGCCTCCCGAGGCGCCGCCTTCGGCCAAGCGTCCGCTGAGCTGGTCATCTCGACCTTCTACAACTTCAACCCCGATCTCGTGCGGAAGGCGCTCGATGGGGTCTGGGACACGGCGACGCCGCAGCAGGTGCTGGAAGCGCGGCACGCCGCCGCGAGCGAGGCCCTGCGCCGGGCCGGGATCCACGAGCTGCCCGCTTTGGACGAGATCCTCGCGCTGGCCCGCCGAGCCGCCGAGGCGGCCTGCGAACGGGCGCAGGGACGCCCGCTGTTCGCCGCGCATGCCGCACTGCCCTGGCCGGAGGAGCCGGTACTGCAACTGTGGCACGCCCAGACACTGCTCCGGGAGTTCCGCGGAGACGGCCATGTCGCGTGCTTGCTGAGCGAGGGCGTCGGAGCCTTGGAGTCCTTGATTCTGCACGCCGCCACCGGGGAGGTTCCCGTCGACTTCCTCAAGGCGAGCCGCGCATGGCCCGAGGAGGAGTGGGCCGACACCGAGGAGCGCCTGCGCAAGCGAGGTCTCCTCGACGGCGACTCCCTCAGCTCGGAAGGCGTACTCCTGCGCCGACACATCGAGGACCGCACCGACCGCCTGGCCCTTCCCGCCTACGCCGTCCTGGGTGACGCCGACTGCGAACGCCTCGCCGAACTCGCGGGCCCCTTCGGCCGCGCCGTCATGGATGCCGGCCTTCTCAAGCTCGGCTGACAGCGTCTGCCGGCCCGGTTCGACGTGCGCGCCACAGAACACGGTAGCGATGTGGTTGCTGTGCGATGAGCGCGACAACGACGGCTGCTTCGGCGTGAGGGCGAACACCGCAGGGGCCGGGCTGAGCAACTCAGCACTGCCGACCGGTTCTCGCCGCTCTTCGCCCGTTGATGCGGTGCCGATCCCGCCGATGTCACGGCGTGAAAGACCCACATGGGCGACCGTCACCCAGCGAAGCTCGTCCTCGACCCACTTGACAGACGTGTTGTCTACCGGCATCCGGGCCAGATCAGTGTTGAGGCGGACCTGAAGCTCGCAGGAACGGTCTCGCTCCGCGGCCTCGGCCACCTTCGAGCCGCTCTTCTTTGGCCCCCGCCCCGGTACCGGCTGTTCAAGGTGCGGGCGGGAGGCACTGGCCGACGTGGTGGGCAAGGGCACCGGCGGCTGGCTCCTGCTCCACGGCGACACGTACTACGGCCACCGCAATTACTGCTACAAGTACGTCCCAACGGATGGCGCGTATGTGTTCCGGCTGACGGGCATCAGCAGGGCGCCCGCTCCCTTGGCCACCGCAATCCTTGCCGAAACCCGTGTCCGCTACCCGCACGGGTGTCACCGCGGCCTTCGCGGCGCCGACTGGTCGGTGAAGCCGAGGCAATGGCCGACATCCCAAGCACATGGCTTGATTCGCACCACGTCACGTGCGCCGGGGCGGCCGACGGAGCGACCGACGACCACGTCCGGCCCTCCCGAGCTGCGGTACAGGAAAGGCACGCGATCCGGCGTGCGGGCCTGGGCGCCGGACCGGTCGTCCGCCTTCACTGAACTGACGTGAAATCATCCGTCCGAGAAAAGACTCCTCCCCATCAAGGCACATACCAAACGTATTGATGAGGGGGAAGGGTGACGCTACGCTCGCAGACACCATTACCGCTCGAATACGACCGTGACCGGATTGGCAGGACAACGGAGCGGTGGAAGGAAGTCGGCGTAGCGTCGGCTTATATTTCGACGAGTCGACTCACCCGGGGGAAGAATTGGATACGCGGCATCTCGAGGCATTCCTGGGCGCCGTGGACGCAGGAAGTGTGACACGGGCGGCGATCGTGCTCCAAGTGACCCAGCCCACGGTGACCAATCGCATCAAGGCACTGGAGCGGTCGCTCGGTCTGACCCTGCTGGAGCGCCTGCCCGGCGGTGTCCGTCCGACGAGAGCCGGTCGCTCCATACTTGATCAGGCCCGCGAGATCATGCGGCTCAGCAGTCACGTCCGGCGTATCGCGGACGCCTCTCTCACGCCGCAGGGGAAATTCTGCGTCGGTGCGTCAGAAAGCCTCATCAACCACCGACTGCTCCCGCTCATCGAATACTTACTCCTGCGTTATCCGGACATGGACGTGTCGCTGCGGTTGTCCACCCCTCAAGAAGCACTCGCCATGCTCCGCAACGGGCAGATGGACTGCGTGTTCATGATAGGAAGCGCAGGTTCGGACGAGGATCTGGAGCACTGCGACCTCTGCCCCGAGCCGTTCGCCCTGGTGGCCGGAGGACGCCCGGGCCCCAGGGAGGCGGTGTCGTCGATACTCGTCACCGCCGACCTCGACGTCCGTCACTGCGGCGTACTCCTGACCGAGGTCCAATCGACCCTTCGGGCGGGGCGGACCCTGAAACTCGATTCCATCACCGCGGTGAAGCGCATGGCCGAGGGCGGCATAGGCGTGGGACTGCTTCCCGAGGTCACCGTGGCCGAGGACATCGCCGACGGCCGGCTCCGCCGCGTCGTGGACTGGCGACCCGCCACCCCCACCTACACGCAGGCGCTGTGGCGGCGCGGCGACGTCGGACACCCCGCCCTCGGCGCCGTGCTGAAGGCCGCGTCCGACGTGGTCAACGCGGGCTGAACGGGTCCAGCGGCCGCTGCGGGAGCCACGGAGCCCGTCGGCCGGTCAAGCGGCATCCGTGAGGAGCTGGGCGAGCAGCTGCCGGTGGTCGGTCTTGCCGTGCTGGTTGACGGGGAGGCTTCTCACGATGCGCACCACGCCAGGTGCCATGTACGCGGGCATCGAACGCAGGCAGAACGCGCGCAGATCGCTCTCGGCCGTAGGGGCCGCGCCGTCGCCCAGCACGACGAACGCGCTCAACTCCGCGTCACCGTCGGGCCCTTCGTACGCCACGACGGCCGCCTCGCAGACCTCGGGGTGGGCCAGCAACCGTCGCTGCACCTCGGCCGGCTCCACGCGGTTGCCGCGGATCTGCACCTGGGAGTCCCGCCGCCCGCAGAAACGCAGTGCACCGTCGGCGTCCCGGTAGGCCAGGTCACCGGTCCGCAGCAGGCGCTGCCCAGAGCGGGGCTCCAGCGGGTCGGAGACGAGGACGGCGTCCGTGGCCTCGACGTCCCCCCAGTAGCCGGTCATCAGGGCCGGGCTGCGCAGGTACATCTCACCGACGATGCCCTCCTCGCGCACGGGTGCCCCCTCGGCGTCCAGCAGGAGGATGTCGGTGCCCCGGTGTCCGTTGCCGATCGACAGGTGCGTGACGTCGTCCGGCAGCGGCTCGGGGACCACGGCGAAACTGGCTGCCATGGATTCCGTCGCCCCATAGCAGTTGATCAGACGGATGCCGGGCCGCAGGCGTTGGAGGTGGCGCAGTTCGCCCGGCGGGAACTCCTCCCCGCAGAAGAGCACTCCGCGTAGATCGGTCAGCTCGGCCAGCTGGTCGGGGATATGGCGCAGCGACTGCCGCCAGATGGACGGCACACCGTTGACGTGGGTGGCCCCGGTGACGCGCAGCACCTTGAGGAACCTCGTCGGCCAGCGCAGCAGGGCCCGCGGGACGGGAGCCACCGCCGCTCCGTTGCCCAGCGCCATGCCGATGTCCAGCAGCGAGAAGTCGAACTGGAGCGGGGACGTCGACGCCACCCGGTCGCCCACCGACACGAACTCCTCGGCGATCATCCCCCTGTAGAAGGCGACTACGGACCGGTGGCTCATCACCACGCCCTTGGGCCGGCCCGTGGTGCCCGACGTGAAGATGATGTAGGCGGTGTCGCTCGGCGTCACGGCGCGCCGCAGCCGCTCGCGACGCACCGGCGGGCGCGGCACCTCGATGCCGCCCCCGCCGAACCTGCCGTGCCCCACGGACACCCCCGGTCCCCCGTCGGCGGTCAGGCACAACGCGGGCTCGGCCAGCCGCTCGATCGTCTCCCGCCGTTCGGCCGGCGTCTCCGGGCTGACCGGGACGAAGGGCAGGCCGCGCGACGAACACGCCAGCACGAGGGCGACGGACTCCGCGGACATGTCAGAAATGATCATGACGCGGTCGCCTATCTGCAGACCGAAGCGGTCCAGTTCGGCGGCATACCGCTCGGCGGCCTCACGCAGGCCGCGGAAGGTCGTCACCCGTTGCGTGCCGTCCGCGTACTCCACCACGGCGGGATGGTCGGGGTGCGTGGCCGCGGCGGCCAGGAGGAACTCGTCGAAGCGTTCGTCGGACCGGTGGTTCACGGCGGGTGCGGGAGTCGTTGGCATGTCTCTCCAGGTCAACGCAGGTTGTCGGCCGCGGCCGGGACGGGTGGTACGGGTGTGGCGATGTGTGGTTCCCCGGTGACGAGCACCAGCGGGGAACCGGGGGTGGCGGTGAGATGGCGTACGGTGCCGACCACCAGGACGTGATCGACGGCGGTGAAGGTCTTCATGACGTCGCAGGTCATCACGACGGCGGCGTCGTGCAGGACCGGGACGCCCCGGAGCACGGCGTGCGGCGTGTCCCGGAAGCGCTGCGCGGGGGTGCCGGTGGCGAAGCGCCCGACCAGCGGTCCCTGCGTGTGGGACAGCACGTTGACGGCGAAGCGGCCGGCGCCGAGCAGGTCGTCCAGGGTGCGTCCGCCCGCGCCGAAGGCCAGCAGCACGCTCGGCGGTGCCACGGACAGCGACATCAGCGAGGTCGTGGTGCACCCCACCGGCCCACTCGGGCCGAGGGCAGTGGTGACCGCGACGCACTTCGCCAGACCTTTCATCGCCGCGCGGAAGAGCGCTTCGTCCACCCCCGCCTCGACCCGCGGGGCCGCCTGGTCGGTCGTCGTCTCACCCCCGAGCACGGCTCACCTCCATGCCGGTCGTGAGCCCGGCGACGGTGTCGAGCGCCCGCTCGACCACGCTGGTGCGGGGACGTCCGCGCCGTGCGGAGTCGGCGGCGAAGCGAAGGGCCTTGGGCAGCTGCGTCCAGGCGTCGGCCAGGTCCGGGTCGGGATTCGGACCCAGGCGGTGGAGCTGGTGGCGGGACGCCGCCCACAGATCGTCGACGTGCCGCTCCAGCAGGTCCCCGTCGGAGGTGAGGCGGTCACGCAGGAACGCGAACACCTCCCGCGGCTCGCGCAGCCAGGTGCCCGGCCATTGCTCCGGAGAACCTGTCGGGGCAGTGGCGGCCCGGCGCAGCCAGCGGTAGGCGCTCGTCGGGCCGATGTCCGCCGGTTCCCCCAGGGCATGCACGTCCCGGCTGCGGACGGCCGGGGCGAGCCGCCCCACCGGCGTCAGCGCCCGACGCAGCGAATCGTCGTCGAGCACTCCGGCGTAAGGCAGTTGCTCGCCGCCGGGCATGAGGGCGTGGAACGGGTCGGCCACGAGCCACCCCTTGGCGTCGTGGGCCCGCAGCAGGAACCAGTGAGGGACGGCCCGCGCCCCGCGGTGCGGCGACCAGGGCAGGTGGAAGGTGTTGCCCGACACGATCACCCGCCCCTCCTCGGCGAGCAGGCCGAAGAGCGCCGCACGGGCCGACGGCCAGTCGCCACGGTGGTCGTGAACCAGGGTCCCACCGTCGATGCGGTCGTGGTGGGAGAAGGCGAGCGCGCCGTCCGGTGCATCGGTGCGCACCCACAGGTGCACCGCCGCCGCCAGACGGTCGGCCGCCGCGCCTCCCAGGTACGCCACCAGCGCGGTGGAGTAACAGGACAGGGCAGGTGTCATGGTGTCGCCTCCCAGGCGCAGGCCACGGGTACGTCGATGAGGTCTCGCACCTTGCGCCAGCGCAGTCCGCGCCAGTCACCGTGGTCAAGATGCGGGGGCACGTCGATGCTCCAGGGGCGCCCCCCGATGCCGGTGCCGTCGGTCTTCACGCAGGCCTCCTGGACCGTCCAGATCTCCGTGAAGACGGTGTGCCGCAGAGGCGCCGGCATGCCGAGCAGGTGGTTCGTGTACGGGGCGGCGCACCGCCGGACCATCGCTTGTCCCACATGGTGCGGCGGCACCTGCACGTCGACTCCGACGCGGCGGCCGGGCGCAACGGCCACGACGCTGTGCTCCCCGTCGTGGGAGATGCTGATGCCGGGCCGGGTCCGGCCCGCCAGGAACGGTTTGCCGTTGTGGCCGGCCGCGACCGGCTCGTCGGCACTCTCGGGTGCCACCTCGGCGAGCAACCCGCGCAGCAGCTCACGTCCCTGGAGGATCTGGCGCGCGCGCCAGGCCGGCCGACCGCGTGCCGCGGCGAGGTCGGCGGGGGTGAGGCGGCCGGTGGACGCCTCACCGGTGGCCACCCACACTCCCGGACTGATCTCCAGGACTCTCACGGCAACTCCCCGCGGCAGCTCTCGGGGGCCGTGCCGGCCACGATGCTCAGGACGACCTCGGTCGTGCCGCCGCCGATCCCGAACAGGGCCCCCTGCGCCCGCAGGTGCTGCGGGCCGCCGGCACGGAAGCCGTGCGCGCCCTGGAGGTGGGCGCACACGTCGAGGACGTGCTCGACGGTCTCGGCGGCGCTGGCCTTGAGCAGCGCGGCGGCCGAGGTGTCGCGGCGTGCGGCGACCGCCTCGGTGAGGCTCTCGGTCAGGGCGCGGTGCTGACGGGAGCGCACCAGTGCGCCCGCCCAGCGCTGGCGTATCCCCTCCCGCTCCCACAGGACCCCGCCGCTGTGGCGACGCCTTCCCAGGTACCGAGCGGTGTCGCGCAGCACCCGCTCGCACAGCGCGACCGCCCACAGGGCCCCTGCCAGCCGCTCGGTGGCGATGTGGGCCGCGAAAGCGCTCAGTCCCCGGCCGGTGCCGCCCACGACGTGGTCGCGGGTCAGCCGGACGCCGTCGAAGGTGAGGTGACCGGTCCCGGAGCCGTCGAACAGCTCGGTCTCGGCTGGGTCCGCACGTACGCCGGACGCGTCCGCCGGCACGAGTACCCAGGTGAAGTTGGTGAAGTGGGGACCCGGCCGGTGGCGGGCGAGGACGAGAGCTGCGCCACACGTCGTCGCGTTGGTGATCCAGCGTTTGGTGCCGTCGAGCCGGACGTGGTCCCCCTCGAAGGAGACGCGCGTGTCCAGTGTCGCAAGGTCGCAGCCGGAGTCCACGTCGGTGGCGGCGAGGGCCACGACGGTGCGGCCGTCGAGGCTGTCGGCGAGTGTCCGGGCGGCCGGGCCGGTCCCTCCAGCCAGCAGCGGCAGACAGGTGGCCAGCGGGACGGTCACGGCCAGTGTCGAGCCGACGCCGAAGTGGTGGTCGACGTCCGTCAGCAGCGCACCCAGCGCGGCCGCGTCGACGCCCCGGCGCGGATCGTTGCCGCGATAGACCTCGGCCAGTCGGTTCTCCGCGCCCAGCACACGCCAGAGGTCGGCGCCGCTCGTGTCGGCGGGCAGTGTGCCGAGCCGGGAGCCGCCTGCGGTGGCGGGCTCCCGCACTGCGAAGACGCTCATGCCACTGCCCTGGGGTCACCCTCTGCGGCGCCCGCCCGCTGCACCGCGGCCCACAGACTGCCGGCGGTGGCGAAGGTGGTGTCGTTGAGGTCCTCGTCCGGAAGGGACACCCCGAGCCCGTCCTCGATGGCGAAGAGCAGGTCGATGGCCTTCATGGAGTTCATGCCGAGGTCGTGCAGGCGGCTGTCCTCGGTGAGGGGACGGTCCCCGAGATTGGGGAGGAAGGGCGTCAGCAGGTCGATGAAGGGCTGGTTCACGGCTTCTCCGTCACGTGGATGGTGGTGAGGATCTGCAGGGTCGAGGTCAGGGTCAGTGGGGTCGCATGGCGAACACCTCGCGGTCGGCGGTGAGCAGGGACGCCAGTTCGGGCAGCAGGGCCCCGGGGACCGGTCTGCCCCGTTCGGCGCGCCGCTGGGCGATGAACGCGGTCGCGGTGAGCTGGTCCCAGCGGCACAGGTGGTCCTGCGCGTCCAGCCGCTCGCCGAGGTGCTCGCGGTAGGCGGCGTGCAGGTGCCGGGCCCGCGTCAGCAGCCACGTCTCCGCGGTCAGCCGGCGCAGGGCGGCGAGCCGGTCGGGGTGGGCGGTGTAGGCCTCGACGTACGCCGTGGGATCGTCCAGGCACAGCTCCGGCCGGGGCGCGTGGTACTCGGGCAGGGGCGACAGGGTGCACGCGAACGAGGCGCTGGGCAGGCGCTCCCAGGGGAACGTCCACCGGCCGGGCCTGGCCGGCCCCCACGCCGTCTCGTTGTCGTACGCGTCCTCGACCTCGGCTCCGTCCCGGTGCGCGCCGGCCAGGAAGCTGTGCTCCATGTGCGCTCGGCCCGCGTAGGGCAGCCACGGCATGTCGTAGGAGTCGGCGACGGCGTAGACCACCGGCGCCCGTTCGGCCATGGCGCGCAGCCCGTCCGCGGGGACGCGATGGGCGAAGGCGTCCGGCCGCAGGCCCACGAGAGCGGCTCCGTCGCGCAGGTGCTCCTCCGGTGAGGGGTCCACCGTGGGCAGGCCGTCGGGGCCGGGCTGCGGCCGGAAGCGCAGGCGCGCCCCGAGCGCGAGGTGCCGTCCGGGCTCGTGCCGGCGGTCCGCGAGAACGGCCAGGTTGACCTGTACGCAGTCCAGGATTCCGGTCCGCACGGACGGGGCCGCGGTGGCCGTCACGGGTGGGTCTCCACCCGGGTCAGCCCGGCCACCGCACGGGCGAGCGCCTCGTCGGGCGGGGACTGGTCCTCGACACCTCCGTCGAGGAAGTGCTCGTACGCCCCGAGGTCCAGGTAGCCGTGGCCGCTGACGCACACCAGGACCCCGCCGGTGGCGTCGGGCGAGGCGGCGATGCGGGCGGCGGCCGCCAGGGCGTGGCCGGACTCGGGCGCCGGCAGGACGCTCTCGTGGCGGGCGAGCAGCCGGCCCGCGCCCAGGGCGTCCGCCTGGCTGACCGCCATGGCGTCGATGTCCCCGCTGTGCCGCATCGCGGAGACGAGCTTCGCCGCGCCATGGAAACGCAGGCCCGCGGTGTGCGCGTCCGGGATCTGGTAGTCGCTGCCGATGGTGTACATGGCCTCCATCGGGCCGCTGCCGGTGGCGTCGGTCTTGTCGTAGGCGTAGACGCCGCGTGTCAGCTTCGGTGTGCTGCTGGACTCCGCGGCCACCAGGCGGGGCCCTTCCCTGCCGGCCGCCCGGGCGGTGGCGTGGAAGGGCAGCGCGATGCCGCCGAAGTTGGATCCGGCGCCCACGCAGCCGACGACCGCGCCGATCTCGGCGTCCATCTCCGCGAGTTGCTCCTCCGCCTCCAGGCCGATCACGGACTGGTGCAGGATGCTGTACGTTTCTCCGCTGCCGATGCAGAAGGCCACCTGGTCGTGTTCGGCGGCGTACTCGACGGCCTCGCCGATGGCGAGCGACAGGCTGTTGCCGGCGGCCAGGTCCTCCTTGGCGGAGACCTTGGTCATGCCGCTGGGGCTGGCGTGCACCTCGGCGCCCAGCATGCGCATCAGGACCCCGCGGTAGGGTTTGCGCCGAAGGCTGGACTCGACCATGAAGACCCGGCAGCGCAGTCCGAACAGGGCGCACGCCGCGGCCATGGCGGTGCCCCACTGGCCCGCGCCGGTGCCCGTGACCAGCTCCTTCACTCCGGCCTTCCGGTAGTAGTAGGCCTGCGCGAGCGCCGTGTTGAGCTTGTGGCTGCCCGAGATGTTGACGCCCTCGTTCTTGACGTAGACGGGGACGCGGGCGGCGACGGCCTCCTCGAAACCGCGAGCACGCCACAGCGGGGTCGGGCGGTACTGCCGGTAGCGGTCGACGACCGGGGCGGGGATGTCCCAGTACTCACGGGCCAAGACGCTGTGCCGGATCAGCTCGGTCGGGATGTTGATCTTTATTTCGCCGGACCCGCCACCGGAGCGGGGCGGGGTGCGGTCCGGCGGCAGGGGCTCGGACAGGTGGGGCAGGACACTGCGCCAGCGGGTGGGGATCCCGTTCGTCACCGCCGCACCTCCGCGGCCGTCACGACGTCGATCAGGTCCCGGACGGTGCGGAAGCTGCGCCCCACGAAGAGGTCGTCGGGGAGGTTGACGTCGAGCTCGTCCTCGATCCGCACGAGCATGCCGACGAACCCGAGCGAGTTCACGTTCAGCAGGTCCCCGACGAGCGGTTCGTCGTCGGTGACGCTGTCGGGCGGGAGGGACAGCCGTGACTCGGCGATGACCACCTTCTTGACGACGGTGGCGACGGCGTCCCGGTCGAGGGACAGTTCCTGGGGCATGGCACGCCTTTCGGGGAAGAGGGGAGGCCGTGCGTCAGCCGCGCAGCGCGCCGGCGCCGTCGGTGACGTAGCTGTGGGTGACCAGTGCGCCGAGTGTCACGGGACCGCGCACGTGCAGACGGCCGGTGGCGATGGCGATCTCGGTGCCCAGGCCGAGGGTCGGGCCGTCGTGCAGCCGCAGCGAGCCGTTGACCACGACCATCGCGGCGTCGGCACGGCGGCGGAAGGCGTCGATGACGTGCCGGTCCCGGGCGATGACTCCCTCGGTGTGCCCGGAGCCGTGGCGGCGGACGTGGTCCAGTGCGGCGTTCTCGTCGTCGACCGGCACGACGGCGACGACCGGGTCGAGGAACTCCCGGCCCAGATCGTGCGCGGCGAGCGGTTCGGTCTTGAGCGTGGAGGGGACGAGAGCGTCCAGTTCGGGGGCCGTGTGCAGGGTCAGCTCGGTCTCACGGCCCGCCAGGCCGCGCGCCAGGGCTTCGAAGTAGTACCGGGCGACGGCGCGGTCGAGCAGCAGTGTCTCCACGGAGGTGCAGCCGGCCGGCTCGGGCAGCTTGCTGTCCAGCGTGGCGCGCACGGCGAGGTCCAGGTCGGCGCTGCGGTGGACGTAGAGGTGGTTGACGCCGCCGCCGCTCGCGATCAGCGGGATGGCACTGGTGCGGCAGTACTCCACGAGCGCGGGACTGCCGCGTGGGATGAGCACGTCCACCTGGTCGGGCCGCTTCAACAGGGCCCGCAGCAGCCGGCGTTGCGGGTCGTCCAGCACCGTGACGAGGCCCGGGGGCAGTCCGGCTCGGGTGAGCGCGGCGTGCACGGCCCGTTCGAGGGCGGCGTTGGTGGCGGCCGTCTCCTTTCCGCCGCGCAGCAGCACGGCGTTCCCGACGGCGACCGGGAGCAGGGCGCCGTCCACGGTGACGGTGGGCCGCGCCTCGTAGACCATCAGGACGACACCGAGGGGCCGCGGGACGCGGTGAACGTGTCGCGCCGCGCCGGAGACGGGCACCTCGGTCTCGCGCACCGTCCGCAGTTCGTCCCGGGTCATCGTGGTGAGCTCGACCATCCGGTCCCGGTGGAGGTCGGTCAGACGCAGCCGCTCCACCAGCGTGGGCGGCATGCCGAGCCGCTGGGCCGCGGCGACGTCCGCCGCGTTGGCCCTGGCGATCTGGGGCCAGCGGGAGACGAGTTCCTCGCCGAGGGCACGGCAGTACCGGTCGTAGGCGGAGTCACCCACGGGCGGGGCCGCGTCGAACGCCGTGCGGGCCCGGTTCAGGAGGCCGTCAGACATGCTGTTCCTCCGTGCTGGTGAGGAAGGCCCCGAGGTGGTCCAGGAGAAGGGGCAGCCGCTCGCCGTCGAAGGCGGTGAAGTGGTCGCCGGGCAGCGGCCGTACGGTCAGGTTCGTGGCCA
Organism: Streptomyces sp. NPDC001480; assembly: GCF_042894725.1. Taxonomy (NCBI): domain Bacteria; kingdom Bacillati; phylum Actinomycetota; class Actinomycetes; order Kitasatosporales; family Streptomycetaceae; genus Streptomyces; species Streptomyces sp. NPDC001480. The sequence goes on from NZ_JBIAVX010000006.1 coordinate 63,227, forward strand.
CTTCGCGCCAGGCCGCCAAGTGGTCGTCGTTGTCCTCGTCCGCGCACGGCATCAGCAGTGTGGGGCAGTCGTGGCGCACCTTCGCCCGGTAGGAGACGACGGCGTCCAGGTGCGCTTCGGCGGTCGCGGCGACCCGGTCGGCGGGGACGCCGCTGTCGTCGGCGGCGAGGGAGGCGTGAACCCGCTCGCGCCACCGCCGTGCGGTCGCCGGGTCCCGGTCGATGCGGGCGGCGGGGCTGTCGACCATCACGACCCGGGGCCGCCGCCCCTCCTCGGCCAGTCGGGCGGCCAGTTCCCAGGCGACGACACCGCCGAGTGACCAGCCGAACAACAGCCGCGGCGGCTCGGGGAGTTCCGGCAGCAGCGACCAGTAGCGGTCCGTCATGGCGGCGACGCTGCGGTCCGGCTCCTCCCCCGGCGCCAGCCCGTACCCGCGCAAGGCGTGTACCGGGCCGTACCGGCGCAGGGCGAACCCGACGCCCGTGTAGGCCCCGACGCCACCGCCTGCGGCGTGGACGAGGACGCTGCATGTCCCGGGCCGGGGCCGGCCCATCGGCATGAGCACCGGCTGGGCGACATCCGCGCGGCTCATGGTGTGCGTCCGCGGCGCGGGCAACCGATCATCGATGATCTTTCCTTCCGCACTCAATGGCATTGACGAGAAGCGACTTCCGCACCACCCACCTTTCAAACGAATTCAGTTCGCTCCCCATAGAGGACTCTTATCATCCGCGACCGCGGGCGTTATAAAAGCAGGCCAGAAGGCGGAATTCGGTATTCTTATCGGCGCCATACGAAGCATTTATGGTCTCGGAAACGAACTCGAATCAACGAATCCCAGCCGGGTAATCGGCGCTCGACGCCACGACCGCCGACAAGGGCCGGCCTGCCGTCGCCCAGCTATTCCGCCGACTTCAGAGGGACCCCGCATGACACTGATGCTCGACCAACCGGTCGGCACGACCCGCTTCCGTGCCTTCGGTCCGCGGCAGATCGACGACGTCGTCCGGCGCTACGGACTCTCCTCGGAACTACGGGACGGCATCGCCCTGCTGGCACACGTCCTGCCGTTCCGCGTCAACGAGTACGTACTCGACGAGCTGATCGACTGGACGGACCCGGCGCAGGACCCGCTCTTCCGCCTGGTCTTCCCCCAGCGCGGCATGCTTCCCGAAGAGGACGAGCGCTCACTGGAGTCGCTCGTGCGCGCCGGGGCGACCAAGCGCGAGATGGCCGCCGAAGTCGCACGGATACGCGCCGGACTCAACCCCCATCCCTCCGGGCAGCGCGAGTACAACGTGCCAGTGCACGAGGGCGAACGACTGGCCGGCCTGCAGCACAAGTACCGCGAGACGGTGCTGTACTTCCCCACGCAGGGACAGTCCTGCCACTCCTTCTGCACCTACTGCTTCCGGTGGGCGCAGTTCGTGGGTGACCCGTCCCTGCGCTTCGCCACCCCCGGTCCGGACCGGCTCGTCCGCTACCTGCACGGTCACCCCGAGGTCAGCGATGTCCTGGTGACGGGGGGTGACCCGCTGGTGATGAGCACCGACCGCATCACCGGGCACCTGGGGCCCCTGCTCGGCGTGGAGAGTGTCAACACCGTCCGCATCGGCACCAAGTCCCTGGCCTACTGGCCGCAGCGCTTCGTGAGCGACGCGGACGCCGACCCGCTGTTGCGGCTCTTCGAGCGCATCGCGGCCGCGGGCAAGCAGGTCGCCGTCATGGCCCACTTCACCCACCCCCGTGAGCTGCGCACCGCCCGGGTGGCCGAGGCCGTGCGGCGGATCCGGGCCACGGGAGCCGTGGTCTACTGCCAGGCTCCGATGGTCGCGCACATCAACGACGACGCCGAGACCTGGGCCTCCATGTGGAAGGCCGAACTGGCGCTCGGCGCTGTCCCGTACTACATGTTCGTCGAACGCGACACCGGCCCCTACGACTACTTCAAGGTGCCGCTGGCCCGCGCGATGGAGATATTCCACACCGCCTACCGCACCCTGCCTGGACTCGCCCGCACCGTGCGTGGCCCGGTGATGTCCACCACACCCGGCAAGGTCGTGGTGGACGGCGTCGAGACCGTCGGCGCAGACCGGTATTTCCAGCTGCGGCTGGCCCAGGCCCGCAACCCCGCCCTGGTCGGCTGCCCGTTCCGGGCGTACTACGACCCCAGCGCCACCTGGCTCAGCGACCTGGAGATCGCGGCGGACACGCCGCGGGACATCCGGGAGGCGCTGCGGCCGTGAACGCCTCGATGTCCCCCAACCTCGCCCTCAACGAAGAGGTCGCGCGGCTGCGGGCCCAGGGCCGGTCCATCGTCCACCTCGGCTTCGGCGAGTCCCGGTTGCCCGCCTTCGACCCCCTGGTGGAGCAACTGTGCGCCGGCGCCCACCGCAACGCCTACGGGCCCGTGGCCGGAGCGCCCGACGCCCTTGCCTCGCTCGCCGGCTACTTCGAGCGCCGGGGCCTGCCCACCGGCCCGCGGGACGTCCTGCTCGGCCCCGGCAGCAAGCCCCTGCTCATGGCGCTGAACGTGGTGCTGCCCGGGGACGTGCTCCTGCCGCGTCCCAGCTGGAACTCCTACGAGCCACAGGCCCGCATGGCCGGGAAGAAGGTGTACGGCGTCCCGATCCCTGCCGGATGCGGCGGCATCCCCGACCCGGACGTCCTGCCGGAGACCATCGAGCGCGCCCGCCGGACGGGGGGCGACCCACGTATCGTCGTGCTCACGCTCCCCGACAACCCGACCGGCACGCTCGCCACCGCCGGGCTGATCGAGCGGGTGTGCCGGATCGCCGAGGCGGAGGACCTGGTCGTCGTCTCGGACGAGATCTACCGCGACGTCATGCACCGGCCCGACGCCTCCTTCCTCAGTCCCGCCGAAGTGGCCCCCGACCGCACCGTGGTGACCACGGGGCTGTCCAAGTCCCTGGCGCTCGGCGGCTGGCGCATCGGCGGCCTGCGCGTGCCCCCCGGCGCCCGGGGACGCGAACTGCGCGACCGGCTGGTCGCCGTGGCAAGCGACATGTGGTCCACGCTGTCGGGCCCCATGCAGCAGGTCGCCGCCTACGCCTTCGGTGACCCGCCCGAGATCCGGCATCGGCTGGCGGCCAGCGCACGACTGCACGGAGCCGTGGCCCGTGCCGTGCACGCCGCGGCGGTCGCCGCCGGTGCCACCTGCCGGCCGCCCACCGGGGCGTTCTACGTCTACCCCGACTTCGAGCCGCGGCGCGAGGCGCTGGCGCAGCGAGGGGTGGACGGATCGGCGGCGCTGGCCCGTCACCTGCTGGACGAGCACGGCCTGGCCGTCCTCGCGGGCCACCACCTCGGAGACGATCCCGGCGCGCTGCGCTTCAAAGCCGCCACCAGCATGCTCTACGGCGACACCGACGAGGAGCAGGAGGCCGCCCTGGCGGCCCCCGACCCGCTCGCCCTTCCGCACGTCGCCGACGCCCTCATCCTCGTCGCAGAAGGCTTCGCCAAGCTCGGCGCCTGACCCTTCGGGAGACATCATGGAGACACCCGACGTCCGCACGGTCGTCACCGGCATCAGCGCCGAGGTCCTCGGCGTCGACCAGGCCGACCTGCACAGCACCAGCACGCTGACCCAACTGCCCACGTTCAGCTCCTTCCGCATCGTGGAGATCGTCGAGCGGGTCGAGGAAGAACTCGACACCGAGGTCGAGGCGAGCGAACTCACCCCGGACAACCTCAGCCGCCTGGACACGCTCATCGCCCTCTTCGAGCGGACCCTGCGCGCCAGCGGAGTACCGGGATGACCGTCACCGACCTCCCCCGCACGGCGTGGCAGCCCGCTGACCTCGAACGCGCCGTGTCCGAAGTCGAGGCGGAGGCCGCCCGACACGCCGAAGCCTGCGACCGCGAGGCACGCTTCCCCGCCGAGGCGCTTCAGACCATGCGCCGCACCGGCCTGCTCGGGCTCCTGGTGCCCGCCGATGACGGCGGCCCCGGCGGCGGCATGGCCGACCTGCTGGCCGTGTGCAGCCGTCTCTCCCGCACCTGCATGTCGGTCGGCATGATCTTCGCCATGCACTGCCAGCAGGTCGCCGCCGTCGTCCGGGACGGCGGCACCCTCCGGGAGCGGCTGCTGCCCCGCATCGTCCGCGGCGAGCTCTACCTGGCCTCGGTGACCACCGAGGCCGCCACCGGCGGACACCTGCTCTCCTCCGGGTCCTCGCTGACGGCCGGCGACGACTGCACCGTCCGTGTGGACCGCTTCGCCCCCGTGGTGACCGGAGGCAGCCACGCCGACGGGTTCCTCATCACCGCCCTGGCGCCCGACGCCACGTCCCCGTCCCAGCTGTCGCTCGTCTACGCCGAGCGCGATCAACTCGCCGTCACGGTAAGGGGGGACTGGAACCCGATGGGCATGCGCGCGACGCACAGCGCGCCCCTGCACCTGGCCGGAGAGATCCCCTGCAACCAGGTCATCGGTGAGCACGGGGCGTTCCGGGACATCGCGGTCCGCACCTTCGCGCCACTGGCGCATCTCGGCTGGGCAGCGTGCTGGCAGGGCGCCGCCGACGGCGCGCTCCAGCGCGTCGTGACCCTGCTGCGGGCCGAGCGGCGCCGCTACGACCTGGACTCGCCCCTGCTGCTCACCCGCCTCTCGCGGGTCCGCCAGCGCCTGGACACCGTCCACGCGTTGATCACGCACACCGCATCGGTCATCGCCTCGGCCGAGGACAACACGAGCGCGCCCGTGCAGCTCCTCGTCAACGCGGTGAAACTGACCGCGTCCGAGCTGTGCCCGGCGGCGGCCGACGAGCTGACGGACCTGATGGGCATGCGCCACGGCTACCTGCGCGACTCGCCGACCGGCCTCGAGCGGACGCTGCGCGACCTGCGGTCCGCCCCGCTCAACTACAGCAACGACCGCCTGCACGCGGCGGACGGCGTGCTGGCCCTCATGGACCGGGAGGTCCGCCATGTCTGACTCGTTGTTCGACCTGTTCTCCGAAAGCGCACGGCGGCACCCGGACCGGCCCGCCCTGAGCGTGGCCGGCGTGACCCTCACCTACCGGGAGCTGGCCCGGGCCGCCGAACGCCTCGCGGCCCACCTCGGCCCGGCCCCGTCGGGAGCGCGCATCGGACTGCTGGCCTCCCGCTCTCCCCTGGCGTACGCCGGATATCTGGCCGTCCTGCGCACCGGGGCGACCGTGGTCCCGCTGAACCCGATCTTCCCCGCGCAGCGCAACGCCGCGATCGCCGCCCGGGCCGGTCTGCGAACGGTGCTCACCGACACCGCGCTGCGGGACCTGATGCGCGAGAGCGCGGTCCCGCTCACCCTGGCGACGGCGGACAGCACGCCGTCGGGGCACTGCGCTCCGCCGGCGTCGGCCGGCGGGACCGCGGCCAGGACGGGTGACGCGGCAGCGCCACCGCCCGTCGGCAAGGCCCCCGCATACATCCTCTTCACGTCGGGCTCGACGGGTGTCCCCAAGGGCCTTCCCATCGCGCACGGCAACGTGCTCCCCTATATCGCCCACCAGGTGGAACGCTACGAGGTCACTCCGGGCGACCGGCTCAGCCAGACTTTCGACCTGACCTTCGACCCGTCCGTGTTCGACATGTTCGTCACGTGGGCCGGCGGCGCCACCCTGGTCGTACCGCAGCGGGAGGACCTCGCCGATCCAGCCGCCTTCGCCCGGGCGAACCGGCTCACGCACTGGTTCTCCGTGCCGTCGGTGGTCTCGCTGGCCGCACGCATGCGCAGGTTGCCGCCCGGATGCCTCCCGGAGCTGCGATGGGGGCTGTTCGCGGGAGAGCAGCTGACCCTCAAGCAAGCGGCCGCCTGGCACCGGGCGGCACCGCAGGCGGTCATCGAGAACCTCTACGGCCCGACCGAACTCACCGTCACCTGCACCGCCCACCGGCTGCCGGCCGATCCGGCCGACTGGCCCGAGACCCGCAATGCCTCCGTCCCGATCGGCCGCCGCCTGCCGCACCTGGAGCACGTCGTCCTGGATGAGACGGGCGCCCTCGCGGCCGAGGGCGAGCTGTGCGTACGCGGCGTGCAGCGCTTCTCCGGATACCTGGACCCGGAGAACAACGCCGGCCGCTTCCTCGACTGGGAACCCGGCGCCGGCGTCCGTATCCACGACACGCACGACGCCCCGGCGGCGCGGCTGTGGTACCGCACCGGCGACCGGGTCGTGGAGGAGGACGGGGTGCTGACCCACCTCGGCCGACTGGACGCCCAGGTCCAGGTCCACGGCTACCGCGTGGAGCTGGGCGAGGTCGAGGCGGCCCTCGGCAGCCACCCCGGCATCGAGGACGCCGCCGTCCTCTTCGACGGCACCGACCTCAAGGCCCTCTACGTGGGTGCCTCGGTGCCGGTGGCGGAACTGGCCGGATGGGTGGCGGGCAAGCTGCCGGCCTACATGGTCCCAGGCCGGTTCCTGCGGGTGGACCGCTTCCCGCTCAACGACAACGGCAAGCTCGACCGCAAGAAGCTGGAGACGCTGGCATGCTGAGGAACGACCACGACGCACTCTGGCACAACTCCCTCACGCCGCAGACCGTCCAAGACGGCGGCTTCGACGCCACCGCCGTCGTGCAGGGCAAGGGTTGCCGCCTACAGGACGCCACCGGCACCTGGTACCTGGACGCGCGGGCGGCGATGTGGAACACGACCCTCGGCTACGACTGCGAACGGATCGTGGACGCGATCACCGAACAGCTCCGCCGGCTGCCGGTGGCCCAGATCATCCGCTACCACGAGCCGGCCGAGGTCTGTCTGCACTACGCCCGCCGACTGGTGGCCGAACTGCCCGCCCCCCTCAACCACGTGCGCTTCGGCAGCACCGGCTCCCAGATGACCAGCGCCGCGGTGCTCATGTCGCGCTTCGTGCGCAAGGTCCGCGGCGAGACGCAGCGCGTCAAGGTCCTCGCCTTCACCAACGGCTACCACGGCACCGGGGGCTTGGCCGGCGCGCTCACCGGCGAGCGGCAGATGCACGCGCTGCAGGCCCCGCTCGCCCCGGGGGTGCACCACGTCCGGCCCTGGGACCTGGCCGCCCTGGAACGAGCCGTGGAGCGGCACGGGCCGGAGAACATCACCGCCGTGATCGTGGAACCGATCATGGGCACCGACGTCCTGCCCGCCCCCGAAGGGGCCCTCGCCCGGATCCGGGAACTGTGCGACCGGCACGGCATCCATCTCATCGCCGACGAGGTCACCACGGGATTCGGCCGGACGGGTGCGATGTCGGTGATGGCCGCGCAGGGCGTCCTGCCCGACATGCTGGTGCTGGGCAAGGGCATCACCTCAGGCTACTTCCCGCTGGCCGCCCTGGTCTGCTCGGACGCCGTCTTCGACGAGGCCGTCTCCCGTCCGGAGTACGTCTTCCCGCACGGCTGCACCGCCGACGGCCACCCCGCCGCCATGGCCGCCGGACTGGCCGTACTGGAGGAACTGGCCGACGGCACGCTGCTGGAGCAGGTACGGACCACCGGGGCGGAGATCCGCCGGCGACTGCGCGCGGCGGCCGAGGAGATCCCGCTGATCCACGATGTGCGCGGCGAAGGGCTGATGATCGGCGTCGAGCTGCGCCGGGCGTCGGATCGTCCGGGTGAGAGCGAGATGGCGCGGGTGCGCAGTGCCTGCAAGGTCGCCGGTCTGCTGCTGACCAGCACCAACAACACGCTCGTGCTGATGCCCCCGCTCGTGCTGGGCGAGGAAGAGGCCGACGAGCTGGTGGAGCGGTTGACGGCCGCCTTGCGCACCGTCGCCGGGCACGGCTCGTGACCCGGCGTCACGCCGTCGCGATCGTCGACGGCTTCGCGTCCGCCGCCCGGCTGGCGAAGGCGTTCGACGCCGCCGGGCACGACTGCGTGCGGGTGCAGAGCACGCTCGACATACCCGCTCATTACCGCAGTGAACTGGACCTCGGCCTGTACGCCGACAACCTCGTCCACACCGGCGACGTCGCGGCGACCGCCGCGCTGCTGGCCGACTACCGGCCGATCGCTGTGATCGCCGGAGCCGAGCAGGGCGTCGAACTCGCCGACGCCTTGTGCGAGGCCACTGGCCTGCCGGGCAACGGCACCGCGCTCAGCCACGCTCGGCGCACCAAGGATGTGCAGACGCGGACCGTGGCGGCGGCCGGCCTGCCCACGGCACGTCAGCTGACGGTCGAGAACGCCGCGCAACTGGAAGCGTGGCACGCGCGGCTGGGCGGGCGGGTCGTGGTCAAACCGGTCCGCAGCGCCCGCAACGACGGGGTGAGCGTCTGCGACAGCCCGGCCGAGTCCGTCGCCGCCTACGGGCGGGTCAGCAGCGCCGTCAACGCCTTCGGGCTGCGCAACGAGGGGGTGGTGGCGCAGGAGTACCTGTCCGGCACGGAATTCGTGGTCAACACCGTCAGCCGGGACGGGCGCCACCGTGTCACCGACACCTGGCGCTACCAGAAGATCGACGTCAACGGGGTCCGGGACCGCATCAACGGAATCCTTTCGCTGCCGCCGTCGGACCCGCGCTGGAGCCGGCTGCGGGAGTACGCCTTCTCGGTGCTCGACGCCCTCGGCATCGCCCACGGGCCCGCTCATCTCGAAATCATCATGACCTCCGCCGGCCCTTGCCTGGTGGAGCTGGGCGCCCGCCTGTGCGGCTCGGACGTGGCCCGGTACGCCGTCCTCGTCACCGGTGAGTCGCAGATCGACCGCACGGTGCAGGCGTACACGGACCCGGATTCCTTCCTCGCCGACGCCGACTCCCCCTACCGCGGGGACGGGCACGCCGCGATGGCGTTCCTCGCCTCCCCGCTGGAGGGCCGTCTCACGTCGTACCCGCTGCTCGGCGAAGTGGAACGCCTCGACAGCTACCAGGGCATGGCGTTGCGGGTCACTCCTGGGCAGCAGCTGCGCCGCACGGTCGACGACAGCACCGAGCCCCTTGCGATCGGTCTGGCGCACGCCGACGCCGCAACCGTCGAGAAGGACTTCCAGACCGTCTGCTACCTCGACGGGTACGGCTTCTACGAAGTGGAGCAGGGACACCATGGGTGACCCACGCACGATCGCCCTCGCCGATCCCTACGGCGCCGTCAACAAGGTGGGCCGGGCGTTCCGCGAGGCCGGGCTCGACTGCGTCCGCGTCCAGTCCACACCACAGGTCCCACCCTCCTACGGACCGGCTGACCTCACCGGCTACCGGGACAACCTCGTCCACGACGGGACCTTCGAGCACATGGTCGCGCGGCTGGCGGAGGTCGGCCCGGAGGCCGTCGTGGTGGGAGGCGAGCTGGGGGTGGAGTTCACCGACCGGCTCAACGAGGCCCTGGGCCTACCCGGCAACGGAACCGCGCTGAGCGAGGCCCGCCGCGACAAGTACGTCCAGATCGAGGCGGTCAGGGCGGCCGGAGTGCCGACCACCCGGCAGGAGCGCATCGGCTCCCCGCAGGAGCTGGAGGCGTGGCACCGGTCCATGGGCGCCCGGATCGTCGTGAAGCCGGTGCGCAGCGCCCGCAACGACGGGGTGTCATTCTGCGACACCCCCGAGCAGTCGGTCGCCGCCTACCACCGGATCATGTCCCGGGACAGCGTCTTCGACGTCCCCAACGAGGGTGTGGTCGCCCAGGAGTACCTGCGGGGCGTGGAGTTCGTGGTGAACACCGTCAGCTGCCGAGGCCGACACCGGGTCACGGACGTCTGGCGGTACCAGAAGATCACGGTCAACGGCCTGCACGACCGGATCAACGGCATGACCTCGGTCCCGCGCGAGGATGCGGACTGGCACGCCGTCACCGAGTACTCCTACCGCGTCCTCGACGCCCTCGGCATCCTTTGGGGCCCGGTGCACTTGGAGGTCATGCTCACCGGTGCGGGGCCGCGCCTGGTCGAGGCCGGCGCGCGACTGTGCGGGGCGGATGTCGCCCGGTACGCCGTCCTGCTGACCGGCGAGTCGCAGATCGACCGGACCGTGCAGGCATACGCCCACCCGGAGCGGTTCCTCGAGGAGATCGACGCCCCGTACGCCGTACAGAACCACGGCGCCATGGCCTTCTTCGCCTCGCCGTACGAGGGTGTCCTGCGCGGTTACCCGCACATCGGCCTGATCGAGGAGCTGGAGAGCTGCCGGGGCGTCACCCAGCGCTTCGAACCCGGTGATCGCCTGGTGCGCACGACCGACGACGAGAGCGAACCGGTCACGGTGGGCCTGATCCACCCGGACCGCTCCGTCCTGCTGCAGGATTTCGCCACTGTCTGCTATCTGGACGGCTTCGGCTTTTACGACGTCGAACCGGGGCACTGAGACAGTCTCACCGCCGTTCCCGGACCGTCCGTCCGGGAACGGCGCCCAGCGTACCGGCGACAGGACTACACCTAGGGAGCATCGTGGCAGAAGGCTGGCGCAGGGACTTCAACTTCGTCTGGGCGGGCGAGACCGCCTCGCTCGTCGGAACTCAGGTGTACCAGCTGGCCATGCCACTGACCGCGGTTCTCACCCTCGACGCCAACCCCGCACAGCTGGGGCTGCTGGGCGCGCTGACGTTCGCCCCGTACGTCGTCCTCGGCCTGCCCGCCGGCGTCCTGGTCGACCGGTGGCAGCGGCGCGGCGTGCTGATCCTCTCCAACCTGGGGCAGGCGCTGTCGATCGGCGCCATCCCCCTGCTGGCGGCGCTGGACCTGCTGACGTTCGGCTGGCTGCTGACGCTGGCCTGCGTGGCCGGGGCCGCGCGGGTGTTCTTCACCATCGCCTACCGATCGTATCTGCCGGCGATTGTGCCGCCGGAACACCTGACCGGCGCCAACTCCCGCCTCACGGCGAGCGAGTCGGTGGCGGAAATCGGCGGCCCTGGGCTGGGCGGGGCGCTGGTGCAGCTCATCGGGGCGCCGTTCGCCCTGCTCGCCGACGCCCTCTCGTACCTCGCCTCCGCGCTGGGCGTATCCGCGGTACGCAAGCGCGAGAAGGCCGTCCGCATCGATCCCGCGCCGTTACGGTCCCAGGTGTCCGAGGGATTTCGCTTCACCTTCTCCAGCCCCTACCTGCGGGCCACCCTCGGTGAGGCCGCCAGTTACAACCTGTGCTGGCAGATCGTGCTGACGATCCTCACCCTGTTCGCGGTGAAAGAACTGGACATGAGCCCTGGGACGTTGGGTCTCATGCTGTCCATCGGTGCCGTGGGCGCACTGCTCGGCGCGGCGTTCACCGCCCGTCTCGCCCACCGGGTGGGCCTTGGCCGCACCCTGGTGCTCGCCGCAGTGATCGGTGACCTGGCCCCACTGCTGCTGCCGATCACGCACCGCGGCACCTGGGCGGCTCCCCTCTTCGCCGTCACCTTCTTCGTGCAGGGCTTCGGCATCACCGCCTGCAACGTCCACACCATGACGATCCGCCAGCGAGTGACCCCGGAGCGGGTCCTGGGGCGCACCAATGCCGCCTACCTCTTCGTCGCCCTTGGTATGAAACCGATCGGCTCGCTGCTCGGGGGCTGGCTGGGCACCCACCTGGGGCTGCGCGGGGCACTGGTGGTCGGGACGGTGGGGCTGCTGAGCACCAGTCTCTTCCTGCTCCTGTCCCCGCTGCGCAAGATCCGCACCCTGGACAGCCTCAGGCCCGAGCCCCCCGAGGAGGCCAGGGCCACCACGTCGGCGAGCACGCCCTGAGCGGGCCACGGTCCGGCGGCGGCCCACGGATGGGCTGCCTCAGGCCGCGTCCACCCGCAGGGCTTGCCCCGCCTTGTCCAGCGCGGCACGGCAGGTGTCCGCGTCAGCACCCAAGGCGATCGCGTAGGCCACCCGGCCGTCCATCAGTCCGCGGGGCGGAGGCGACTTGACCTCTCCCGCCGCCGCCAGGGGGCCGCAGCGCGCCACCTGCTCCGGCAGCCTCGACTTTTCGAAGCGGACGTCCGCGATGACGGTGTCGTCCTTGAGCGGGTAGTAGAAGCGGATGGCGGCGACCCGGCGGTCTCCGGTGGCCGCCCGCAGCCTGGGCGGTCTGCCGCACGCGACGTCGGCGGCGGCGAGCGCGAGGTCCGGGCCACCGCCCATGAGGTTCAGCAGGGGGATCATGCCCCCTCCGATCCGGGCGTTGACCTCGATGACCTTCGGCCCGGACGGTGTCAGCCTGATCTCCGTGTGGGTCGCACCGTCGGTGAAGTCCAGCGCGGCGTGCGTGCGTACGATCACATCCGCCAGTGTCCCGTCGGACCACAGCGGGTCGTCCGGGTCGACGACGTGCCCGGTCTCCTCGAAGTAGGGCTCGAAGCCGACCTCTTTGCGGGCCAGGCAGACCGGGGTCACCGCGCCGCGGTGGACGACGCTGTCGACGCTGATCTCCGGTCCCTGGACGAACTCCTCGACCAGGATGTTCCGCTCGTGCGTCGGAAGGTCGGGCGCCGACTCGCCGCTCGCATCCGTGAACTCGACGGCATCCGGCAGACCGGTGGGAGAGTCGGCTCGCACCACGCCGAAGCTCCCAGCGAGGGCCCGCGGCTTGACGACGACCGGGTAGCCGATGTCCCCGGCCACCGCGAGGGCCTCCTCGTGCCCGGAGACGAGCACCGAGAGCGGCTGGGGCACCCGGTGGGCGTCGAGGGCCGCACGAGTGCGGTACTTGTCCCGGCAGCGCTCGACGCACCGCCGGTCTCCTCCCGGCAGTCCGAGGGCGGCGGCCACCTGCGCGGTCTGCTCGATCCAGGTCTCGTCCCAGCAGATGACGCCGTCCAGCGCCTGTTCGGCGTCCACCGCCCGGGCGACCCGCACAAGGCCGTCGACGTCGGCCAGGTCGGCCACCACGGTGTGGCCGACCGTGTACGCCAGTTCCCACGTGGGGGGTTCGGTCGCCACCAGGTGGACGCGGAATTCGCGGCCTATCGATTGCAGCAGGTACTCGCGGTATGCGCGGAGGCCAGGCGTGATCACGAGCAGATGTCCCATCGTCATGGACACCGGATACCCGTGCGCCGCCGGGCGAGTCCCGGCGGCGGCCCCGCCGGCTCCCGCCCGCGAGGGGCGCCCGCTCGTCGCCGCCCGTGCTCCCGCGGGCTACTCGTCCCGCTCCGCGACCAAGATGCAGAACGGGTGGCCCTCGGGGTCCCGGTAGACACGGAAGCGTTCCTCGTCGTCGGGATCCGGCCGGTCCCGGTTGCTGAGCAGGCTGCCGCCGAGGCTGAGCACGCGCTCGTGCTGGTTGCGCAGTTCCTCCAACGAGGCGACGCTCAGATCGAGGTGCATCTGCTGGGGCACCGAGCCGTCGGGCCAGCCCGGTTCGCGCAGGCGCTCCACCTGCTGGAAGGCGAGCTGCGGTCCACCGCCGGGATTGCGCAGGACAAGCCAGTCCCTGCCGTGCTCGTCAGGCTGACCGGCCGAAGGCGGCTCGTCCCCCTCCGCGTAGTCGAATCCCAGCAGGGATCGGTAGAACTCGGCGAGTTTGCGGGCGTCGGTGCTGTCGAGCACGGTCTGCACCAGCCGGATGCGGCTTGCGTCGTCGGTCATGGACTCCAGGTGCCCGGCCCGGCCCTGCCCGAACGACCCACTTGGGGGAACCTCCGCCGAAGGGCAACGCCCGCGTCGCTCGACTTCAGACATCCGTGCCGTTCCAAGCTACCCAAACTCCGGTTCGAACTGATCGCTCCCGGGATCACTTTCTGGAGGGCGTCCGTGCCTCGCCCCTGTTCGAGGCAAGCGGTGATACGAGATCATCGGAGACGTTCCGCTGATCCGTCGAACGCTGCTGCCAGGGCCGTTGATCAGCTTCATTTGGTCGGCAGCGCTCTTTGGATGACAGTGATGTGAGCGGCGGCGACGGTGGCTGCGTCATGCATCGGCGACGGAGACGAACCGGGCCGACCCCACACTCACTTCCTCGAGCTCCACCCGCACCCCGGCGATCTCCCGATGGACCGGTCGCGCCTGGAGCCGCGTGGTCAGGGCCAGGCGCAGGCCGTCCTCGTCGCCCACGGGATGCTCCCGGTTCAGCTGCCACGGCCTGTTGTACTGCCAGAGGACGTACTTCACGTCCCACGGGGCGCCCGTACGCCGGCTGCGTGCGACCGCGACGGGGTCGACGACCGTACAGCGGAAGGTCGCGGTGACGGGGAAGTCCCAGTCGCTGCCGGCCGCCGTCAGCTCCCAGTGCGCGGACACCAACCGGCCCGGACGAACGTTGACCAGGGTCATGGCGGTGCAGCGCGCCGGATCGGCCGTCCCGCTCCCGTACATCTCGTCGACCACGTGCACCAAGACCTGGCCGCGCCCGGCCACCAGGGGGCGGCGCCGCTCGCGCCACGCGCTCCACCGCCACCACGGCCGCAGCTCACGGTGCTCGACGATCGGGTAACGGCCTCTCATGCGCGCCTCCACGTAGCGGTGTTCAGTACTGCTGGGTCATCGCCGCGTCCTGTCCGATCCGTTCGACGGTGTCCAGGTCGAGCCCGTAGTGCACATGGCGACCGTGGCGCTCCACCCGGACCAGGGACCCGCGCCGCACCGCCGGCCGGTTCGCCTCCAGGTACGTGCCCGTACCCACCGCATGCAGCGCATGGGAGGCGCTGTGGAGGGGGGTGGTGGCGCCACCGCCGTCCAGGCCGAGGAAGGTGATGGCGTAGGCCAGCATGCCGGGCTGCGGCAGGGTGTGGCCCGTGCCCGCGATGCTGATGCCCTCGACCATGGACCGCGGGCCGGTGCCGCCGTAGCGGGTGCGGGTCCAGGCCGACTTCGGCCGATCGGTGGCGGTGGGTACCTGGCTCAGGGCGTGGAGGTTGGTCCACTGCTTGATCTCCTCGCCGAAGTTGGGATAGGCGAGCGTCGTGTCGGTGGTGCCGTGCCACAACTGCATGCGCGGGTAGCGACCGGTGTAGCCCGCATACATGGAACGGCCCAGGTCACCCCACTGCTGAGCCGATTTGATGACATTGCCGGCGGAGCACTGGCCGTTCCACTGGGAACCGTCTCTGGTGGCGAAGCAGCCCGCCGGCACCCCGGAGAACGCGGAGGCGGCACTGAAGACATCGGGGTACTCGGCGGCCAGCACGTTCGTCATCATGGCTCCGGACGAGAATCCGCTGACGACGATGCGGGACGGATCGACGTTGTAGCGCTGCCGGGTGTAACCGACCATCGACATGATGCCGGTGGAGTCGCTGCCGCCATTACGCTTGAGCGCCGCCGGTGACGAGACGTCGAAGCAGTGCCCGTCGCGGGTGGCCTCGGGCAGGACGATGATGTAGCCGTACCGGTCGGCGGCGGTGACGTAATCGTGTCCGTTCCCACCGAAGATCGCCCCTGCCGAGCCCCCGCAGTAGTGGACCAGGACCAGTAGGGCGGGCTTGGGCGCCAGGTGGTCGGGCACGTAGAGGTACATGTTGAGGTTGGTGGGGTTGTTCCCGAAACCGGTGATGCGGGTCAGGCTCGCCGCGGCCGCTGGTTGGGGCACCAGGAGCGTCAGGACTGCGGCCAGTGGCATTAACACCATCGCCAGGGCCGCGCGCAGAGTGCGTGTCACATTGAACCTCGTTTTCGGTGATCGGTACGGGCAGGGAAGCGGCTGGCCCGGCAGTTCGCACCGGGCAGGCCGGGCGTCCGGCGCCGGGGCCGGTGGAGGGCGGCTCCGAGCCGAATCGCCGCCCGCTGTGGTGCGCTGCCTTGGCCCCGTGAGGACGTCCGGCGGACGCCGCAGGATCCGGCGCCCGTCGGCGGTGGCTGGTCGGCCGATGGCTTTGGCGACAGGGTGCGTTGGTGCTGAGCATCGCGCGTCTTACGGCCATCGCCCGGCTCAGCGACAGTCGGACAGTCGGCAGCGGTGATGTCGGCCTGTAACGCGTTGTCGGCGGCGTCGGACGGACAGCCGGGGCAACGATGCCCTCGTGGAACGTGCCGACGCTGAGGGTGGCGCTGGCGGCCCAGGTCTCAATGCGCGGCCAGGTCGGCACGGTGCCGCGTCCGGCCCCGGTGTGTCAGTTCTCCAGGCGCCAGCGCTGGTTCGCTCCGCCCGTGCAACTCCACAGCTGGACTTTCGTCCCGTTGGCGGTCCCCTGCCCGTTGGCGTCCAGACAGAGCCCCGACTGCACCGCTGTTATCGTGCCGTCAGGATTGACGTTCCATTGCTGGTCTGCCTGCCCGCTGCAGTCCCAGATCGCCGCCGGCGTGCCGTTGCCCGCAGACTGGCCGACGCCCAGGCACTTGTTGCCGTAGACCACCAGTTGCTTTCCGGCGGAGTAGGACCACCGTTGGTTGGAGCCGCCGTTACAGTCCCACAGTTGTGCCTGGGTGCCGTTGGCGGTCGTGGAGTTGCTGATGTCGAGGCAGCGCCCCGACTGCTGGCCGATGATCTCCTGGTTGCCAGGGGGCGGGGGCGGTGTGGTACCCGAGCCGAACTGGGTGAAGAACTGCCACACCGCTGCCGACGTCCAGGTGCGCCAGCCGTCGCCGGTGGAACCGTCTATGGGGCCGGGGTCGTGGCCCGCTCCGTCGAACGCGGCCCACACGACGGGGTAGCCGGACCTGCATCCGGAGTAAGTGGTGATGATGTGGGTCAGACTTCCGTAGGCCGGCTCGGGCGGGTTCTGCGGGGTGCAGCCGTTGGTCCGGACGAAGGTGTCACGCAGTTGCCGTCCCGACGCGATGGGCAGCACGTTGTCCCTGAGGCCGTGCAGCCCCATGTAGGCGATGGGCTGGTTGCCGCCGTTGCACCCGCTGAGGTTCGCGCCGGAGTAGACGGCGACCGCGCGGAAGACCGTCGCCCGGGAACAGGCCAGGGCGTACGACATCGCGGCGCCGTAGCTGAAGCCCGCGGAGAACAGCTGGGTGGTGTCGACGCACAGACCTGCTTCGATCTGGCTGACCATGGCGTCGACGAAGGCCACGTCCTGGCCGCCGGGGTTGGCCCAGCCGTTGCCATTGCCCTGGGGCGCGACGAAGATCGTGCTGTTGTTCGCGTCCGCCAGGCGCCGCAGACCGTAGTAGGACCAGTTGTACCCGTCGGTTCCGCCCGAGTCGACGTCATTGGCGGTGCCGCCCCGCCAGTGGAAACCGAAGATCAGCCGGTAGGGGTGGCTGCTGTCGTAGCCGGCCGGGACCCGCAGTATGTAGCTGCGGGTCTGGCCGCCGCTCTGGATCGTGTGGGTGCCGCTCGTCAGCGCCGGGGCCTTGCCGCAGCCGGCGGTCGCCCGGACGGCACCGGTGCTCCTTGCCGACGCGGGCGCGTCCAGGTTGCTGCTGAACGAGGTGCCCGCGGCTGACAGGACGAGAAGTAACGCAGCCGCGATCGACATCAAGAGGGGTTTGCGTTTCATGCACTCCTTCTTCCGTGGTGGGGGGACGTGCGAGGAGCTTCTGTCGCCGGGGCGGTTCACACGCCGGTGATGGTCCATTCGTTGTTGGTGCTCGAGTTCGGCGTCCACAGCACCGCCGTCGAGCCGACCGTCGTGCTGCCACTGCCGTCGAGGGCGGTGCCGGTGCCCCGGTTGACGATCTGGTAGCGGTTGCCGCCGAGGTTGTTGAGGGACCACTGCTGGTTGTTGCCGCCGTTCCACGTCTCCTGGCGGGCCGGAGCACCGTTGGCGGAGTTGCCCCAGCTGTCGGCGGCCATGCCGTTGGTGCGGTTGATGATGCGGTAGTAGCCGTTGCCGAGGTCGATCAGCTGCCACTGAAGGTTGGAGCTGCCGTCGTAGTTCCACTGCTTGAGGTTTGAGCCGGAGGCGACGTTGCCTCCGCTGTCGAGCACCAGTCCGCTGGTCACATTGGCGATCTTGACCCAGGTGGTGGAGCCGCCCGGCGCGCCCAGGACGGGGATCTCACCGGAGAAGGTGAGCTTGACCGTGTATGCCAGGGCGTTGAACGGCGGGTTGGACGAGGGCATGGTGAGGTGCAGGCCGGAGGCGTCCTGGGCCGGTGCGGGCAGATCGGTGTAGCGGCCGGCGGTGTTGTTCAGCAACTGCGCGCTTGTCAGGCTGCTGAGGTTGATCTGGTTCGAGTTCAGCGTCGTGATGGTCATGGTGCCGCCCTGCCAGCCCAGCGCGGTGGCGTAGAGGACCTTGTTGTCCTGGCTGCGGGTGAACCGGATGTCCTGCGGTTTGCCGGCCACCGGTCCGCTGAACGAGCCGCCGCCCATCTTGGTGGGGCCCTCGCCATAGCTGGACCAGGAGCGGGTGCCGTAGACCGCCTCGCCGAAGCGGCCGAGCCAGTCACCCATCCCGAGCAGGATCGACTGCTGACCGGAGGGGATGGTGCCGTCGGCCATGGGGGCGATGTTCAGCAGCATGTTGCCGCCCTTGCTGACCCGGTCGATCAGCGAGTGGAGCAGTGCCTGCGTCGAGTAGTAGCCGATGCCCACCGTGTAGCACCAACTGGAGGAGGAGATGCTGTCGTCGGTCAGCCAGTAGGGGGTGAGCAGCCCCGCCGGGCCGCCGCGCTCGAAGTCGTAGACCTCGCCCTTGTTGTCGAAGCCGTCCTTGTAGGTCGCGACCACGTCTTTGTTCCACGAGACGGCCTGGTTGTAGTAGTGCGCGAGGAACTGGAGCCGGTAGGACTCTTGTACCAGGCCAAGGTCGAAGTCCTGATAGACCAGGTCCGGCTGGTAGCCGTCGACGATCTCGATCAGCTTGTCGTACCAGAGCTTGTTCTCCGCGGCCGAGCCCTGCTGGGCGTAGAGGACACGGAGCGTCGGGTCCGACTGGTTCGGCACGTGGTCGTAGTAGCCGTTGAAGTGGTAGGCGTGGTGCAGCGCAGTGATGAACTTCAGCCCCTGGCCACGGATGGCCTGCGCGTGCAGTCCCACCAGGTCGAGTCTGGGACCGCGCTGAACCGAGTTCCACGGGTTGGAACGGCTGTTCCACATGGAGAAGCCGTCGTGGTGTTCGGCGACCGGGCCGGCGAACCTCGCCCCCGCCGACTTGAACAGCCGCGCCCAGGCGTCCGGGTCGAAGTTGCCGCCCTGGGAGGCGAGTTTGGGGGCGAACTGCACGCGGTTGCCGGCCTTGTCGCGGGCACCGTCGATGAAGTTGTGGTAGGGCCAAGCCGAGGGGTCGCCGTAGGTGTCGATGTGGTGGCGGTTCTCGGCCGAGCCGCCGATGTACATGTTGCGCGGATACCACTCGTTCCCGAACGCGGGAACGCTGAAGACGCCCCAGTGGTAGTAGATACCGAACTTGGCGTCCTGGAACCAGGCCGGGGCCGGAGGGTGCTGGTCCACGGAGGACCAGCTCGCGGTGTAGCTTCCGGGGCCGTCGGTCGCGGCGGCCCCGGGGGCGAACCGCAGCAGGCCGAAGGCGGTGGCCGCGCCGGCCGCCGCCAGCAGCCGGCGCCGGCTGACCGGCAGGGAGGAGGAAGACATGGGGGCCTCTCTGGGATTGACGGGGCGATGCGGGAGTCCGTGGTCGTCAGCCGGTCAGCGGATCAGTCGCGCGTCCACTTCTGGTTGCTGCTGCCGTTGCAGGTCCACAGCTGCAGCAGGGTGCCGTTGGCCGATCCCGCGCCGGTGGCGTCCAGGCACAGGCCGGACTGGTCACCGGTGATCGTGCCGTCGGCGTGGATGGTCCACTTCTGGTTGTTGCCGCCGGTGCAGCCCCAGATGTCCACCTTGGTGCCGGGGCTGGTGCCCTGGCCTGCGGCGTCCAGGCAGTCGCTGCCGTAGACCCGCAGCTCACCGGCCGAGGTACTGGTCCACTGCTGGTTGCTGCCGCCGTTGCAGTCCCACAGCTCCACTTGGGTGCCGGCCGTCTGCGACTGGTTGGGCACGTCCACGCACCGGCCGGAACCGGCCCCGACGATCGCGCCGGTCGTGCCGCCGTCGTTGCCGCCGCTGCCTGGCGTGATGGACAGGTTGTCGAACTGTGCCGTCTCGCCCTGGCTGGTCGCGTAGCCGATCTGTCCGGCGGCCCAGGTGCGGTCGGTCGCGGAACCGACCGTGGCTCCGTCGACGCCGGCGGTGATGGTGGTGCCGGAGAAGGTGAGGCCCAGGGTGTGCCACCGGTTGGTGCCCAGCGCGGCGGTCGTGCCGCGGGTCAGGGTGGAGACGTTGCCGTTGGTGTTGGAGCTCAGGATCGACCAGGCCCCGGTGTCGCTCACCCGCAGGTGGTAGGCGTTCAGCCCTCCGGTGCGGTCGTAGTCGTGCCCGCCGGTACGGCCGATCAACTCGGCGTATCCGGGCTGTTCGAGCATGACGTCCGAGGAGACGGTGTAGTTGCCCCAGCTGGTGTCACCGAGCAAGGCGTGCGGATCGGTCAGCGCGTCCCAGGTGATCGCCTTCTGCGGGCTCATCTGGCGCACGCACTTGCCGCCGCGGCCGCCGCCGCAGCCCACCGCCTCGAAGGCACCCTGCCAGTCCATGAGGTACTTGGCCTCGGTGCCGGTGGTGTAGCTGTCGAAGGAGTCGCTGTACGGGAGCCCCAGCTTGCCCTGGGCGGGACCGGTGGCGGTGCCCTTGCCCTGACCGGTCGTGGTGGTCAGGGTGTACACGCGGCCGGGCTGGACGGTGAGGCTGAAGCCGCTGCCGGACGGGGTGATGTCCGTGGTGTGCACGAAGTAGTCCGCCTGGTTGCCGGAGCGGACGTCGGTCGACCAGACGTGGACGGTCTTGGTGGACAGCCCACCGGTGACGTTGAAGTCCAGCGTCTGGGCGCCGCCGGCGTCCATCGTCTCGATGACCGTGGACCAGTCGGAGTTGTTCGTGGACTTCAGTGAGACGTAGCTGCCGTTGTTCCGGTTACCGCCGATGTAGCCGCTGGAGGCGTCGAGGTAGTGCCATCCTGGGGCGGTGAACTGGCTGGTCTGTGCCATCACCCAGGCGTTCTTGCCGATCGCGTAGTGGCCGGACCAGGGCTGCGAGGCCAGGGCGAGTCCCATGGTGGGGTACGGGATGTTGGGCGTGACGGCGGCGACCACCGGCCAGTTGAGGTACGCGGTCATCCGGCCGTCGATGTATCCGCGGTTGATGCCGCGGGCCACGGCCTGCGCTCCCCCGTTGTAGTCGTCCGAGCCGTTCTCGCTCGCCCACAGTGTCTTGCCGGACGACGTGGCGGCCGACGGCACCGAGCAGTTGGACTGGGACGACCGGTACCCGCAGGGATAGTGCGTGCCGATGACGCTCACCGCGGCGGCGAAGGCCGGGTTGGAGTTGACGTCGTTCGCCACGTTCCAGTCCGAGTCGGCCGCGACGATCTTGACGTTGCCGTAGCCGTTGCTGTTGAGCGCGCTGCGCAACTGCTCGTACCAGGAGACGTTGTAGCCCCGCTCGTTCCACCCGCCGAGGTAGTCGATGCTCAGCCCGTGCTGCTTGGCGCAGCCCAGCCAGGAGAGCAGGTAGTTGACCATGTCGGTGGACCAGAAGTTCCCGCCGCCGATCCAGCCGGGCGCGCCCCAGGCTAGCCCGTACAGCTTGATGTCCGGGTTGCGCGCCCTGGCCTGCTCCATCAGCCACCACTCGTAGCCCCGGTCGCAGTTCAGGTCGGACCGGGTGTGCTGGTGACTGGGCTCGGCACCCGAGGTGGAGTTGGTGTCACCACCGACCTCCGCCTTCAGGATCTGCAGGGAGGCGCCGTAACCGGGCTTGAACAGGTAGTCGAGGATCTGGCCGCGCTGGGGCTCGGGATAGTCGATCAGAAGTCTGCTGTTGCCGCCCCCGCCGCTGATCGCGCCGACGCCGTCGAAGGTGCGGCCACCGGACGCGCCGTTGACGGTGATGGAGGTGGCGGCCTGGGCCGGCGTGGCAGCCGTGGCCACGAGGCCGCCGGCGGTCAGGAGGAGGCCCGCGAGCACGGCCGTCGAGGCGCGCAGGCGCCGTAACAGCCGTCTGAATGCTGACACGGTGGGTTTTTCCTTTCGCAGGTCGATCAGCGGAGGAAGAGGTCCTGGTTGCTGCCGGGCGTGTTCTTGCACTGCCACTGGTCGAGTTGCTGGCCGAGGTTGCCGCCGGCGCCGTAGACGTCCAAGCACAGGCCGCTGTTCTTGTTCTGGAAGGCGTAGGAGCCGTCGGACTGCGGCAGCGGCAGCCAGAGGCCGCTCGCCGCGGTGCCGGGGGCCTGCTGGACGATGTTCGGGGTGCCCGCCGCCGTGGAGCCGCCGGCCACCGCCACGTCCAGGCCGGAGTTCTGGGCCCGCAGTTCGCCGTAGCCGCCGGAGGCGGGCACGAACCGGAACTTCTGGTTGGCCTGTCCGTTGCAGGTCCACTGGTCGATCGCGGCACCGGCGCTGCTGGAGTTGCCGTACACGTCCAGGCACAGGTTGTTGGAGGCGATCACGAGTTGGTGGTCGCCGTCCGGGAAGCCGCCGCCACCGCCACCGGACGAGGCGGGTGTCAGATAGACGGAGAAGGCGTCGTGCGCGCCCTGGAAGGTGATCGGCACGGTGAGGGACCCGCCCGAGGGGCTCACGTTCCGGTCGTACACCGTCTGCGGGGCGGCGAGCGGTGCCTGGTCCGGGATGCGGTGCACGGTGACGTGCACGCCGCCGGCGTTCGTCAGCCACGGTACGGAAGACAGCCCGTCGAAGGTCACGGACGCGGCGCCGGTGTACCCGTTCGAGTCGCCGATGACCGCCACCGCTCGCTTGGCGGCGGAGTCCTCGGAGGCAGAGATAGCCGTGGAGCCGACCTGGCCGGAGGTGTCCACGAGGGTGCCGGTCATGTCGGCGTAGTCCCGAAGCGCCCACCAGTTGCCGGTGGGCTGCCAGTTGCCCCCGCTCTGGGTGAGGACGCCGGTCAGGTTCGGGGTGATGCAGCACACCCAGTTGCCGCGCATCGCGTTGGTGTATCCGGACTGTGCGAACCGCGCCAGGTACCAGGCTGTCACCCCGGCGGTCTGCCGGTCGGCCGGCTGGTACTCGTTCGAGGACAACGGCAGCGGGCCGATGCCCGCCGCGGTCAGGTCGCCGTTCAGCGTCCGCGCGACGGTGACCGGGTCGTCGACGTCGCCCTCGTTGTGGTTGGTGATCATGTCCGGCACCGTCCCGGCCGCCTTCACGTGCGCGAGCCAGGTCTGCCATTCCCCCGGACTGTGCTGCGGGTTGAAGGCGAGTGACGGCCCCACGATCTGCGCCTCGGGGGCGATGCGCCGGATCTCCCGGTAGGCGGTGTCCCACATCCGGAAGTACTGGGTGCTGTTCACCCCCCGGGTCCAGAAGGCCGAGATGTCCGGCTCGTTCCAGATGTCGTAGGCGAACGTGAGACCCGAGGCCTGCAGTGCGCCCACCGTGGAGTCGATGAAGCTGACCCAGTTGGAGCAGTCGTCGTTGTCACAGGGGTACCGCGTGTTCGAGGGCTGGCCACCGTTCGCTCCGTAGATGTCGCTCACCAGCACCTGGTACTGCGCGTGGTAGGGCGGCCGGGTCAGCCGTTTCGCCTGCGCGGTGATCGAGTCGAGGTCGGCCCGGGTGGCCGAGCCGTACTGGTAGCCGTCCCTGATCCAGCCGCCGGAGAACCATCCGCCACCGCGGAAGGCGTTGATCCCCAGCGGCTGGATGAACCGGTCCGCCGGCTGGCTGCCGTCCTGGGTGATGCCGTAGAGGAACCCCTCCCCCACGCCGGTCGACCGTCCCCCCGTCGACGCCAGGTTGACGCTCAGCGACTCGCCCGCGGCGGCCTGACTCGCGGTCGTCGACAGCAGCGGCAGCACGAGCGTCAGCATGATGCCGAATGCCAGAAGCAGGCGACCGGGCCTCGCTCTCGCGCTCATCCATTCCTCCTGTGATCGGGCGCCGGCACGGCGCGGCGCGGTGACATGCCGGGGCGGTCCCTCACCGGGTCAGCTCAGTGACCATTGCTGGTTGGATCCGCCGTTGCAGGTCCACAATTCGACGGGGGTGCCGTTGGTGGTGGCGGCGCCGGTGACATCGAGGCACAGGCCGGACTGGGCGTTGGTGATGGTGCCGTCCGTGTTGACGTTCCACTGCTGGTTGGTCTGGCCGTTGCAGGTCCAGGTGATGACCTTGGTGCCGGGACTGGTGCCCCGGCCCGAGGCGTCCAGGCACAGCCGGCTGCCACCGGAGTACACGGTGAGCTCCTGGGACGAGGTCTTCGACCAGGTCTGGTTCACCGCGCCGGCGCAGTCCCGGATCTGCGTCTGCGTACCCGGCGTAGTGGACGCTCCCGGCACCTCCAGGCACCTGCCCGCACCCACCGCGCGCAGCGCACCGGTCGTGTTGCCACCGCCGCCGCCCACGCCGTAGCCGGCGGCGGTGATGGCGGCCTGCACGGCGTTCTCGGTGGCGTCGGAGGGGTAGCCCGCCGTCATGGCGCCTTCGAAGAACTCGCCGGTGCCCGAGACACTGTTGTCGCCTCCGGTGCCGAGCAGCACCGAACTGTCGAGCTTCATCGGTGAGTAGCCGTTGGGCAAGGGGCCCGAGAAGGTGGTGGTCAGGCCGCCGCTGCTGCCGTTGCCGTATTTGAGGGTGAAGTTGCTGGTGCCGTTGTTCTTCAGCCACGCGCTGACGAACGGGTAGTGCACACCGGTGTTGTTGGGGTCTTTGTTGGAACCGGTGTTGGTGTGGTACATACCGTTCTCCAGGTCGGCCTCGACCCAGGGGCCGTTGCCTGTGCACCCGTTGAACCAGCAGGCGTTGCCCCAGTAGATGGCGTTCATGGTGGCGTTGCCGGTGTCGGTGTGGGAGTTCTCACCGCTGCCGTAGTCGAAGCAGCACCACTGGTTCGTGTAGTTCGACGACGTCACCATGTAGATGCCTTCGGGCTGGGAACCGGTGGCCACACCCTTCGCGTGGTCGATCCGGTAGCCGACACCTTGCTTGACCTTGACGCCGAAGACCTGGTGGCCGGCCGCGGTCACCGGCAGTGCCATGGCGTCCGCGCCGATGTCGGATCCGTTGGGGCCGGGGCCCTTCCAGAAGCCGCCCCAGGAGATCGGCAGGTCGTTGTGCTTGGTGGTCTGGTCGTAGATCTTCGTGATGGTGCAGGACGTGCCGGAGCAGAACGAGACCTGGGAAGCCGCGTCGGCGTACCCACCCGCGCTGAGCACTCCGATGTCGCGGTAGCTGTGGTCGGAGGACCGCTGGATCTGGTACAGCGGCCCGTCGTACGACGCGAAGAGCGCCCGGGTGGTGGAGTGCGCCGTCACACACGGCGTACCGCCCGCGGCGTAGATGTCACACGGAAGCGACGCGTCCGCCGCGCGGTGGGCCGCCGGCTGGACGGTGGCGGTGGTACCGGGCTGCGGGGGTTTGGCGAACGCCGGCGCGCCGAACGCGGCCAGGGCCATCGCCAGGGCGACAAGGAGCACGGCTTTCCATCGCCGTAACCGGTGGTGGCCGACTGGTTCGATCATGGAGACCTCCTCAGTGGCGGCGCCACCCCCACGGCGGCGCCGAAGCTGCGCGGAAGGGGATTCATCC
This sequence comes from Streptomyces sp. NPDC001480, assembly GCF_042894725.1. NCBI lineage: Bacteria > Bacillati > Actinomycetota > Actinomycetes > Kitasatosporales > Streptomycetaceae > Streptomyces > Streptomyces sp. NPDC001480. Next base: position 88,529 of record NZ_JBIAVX010000006.1, read on the forward strand.
CAGCGTCCACCGCTGGCTGCTGCTGCCGTTGCAGGTCCGCAGTTCGGCGAGGGTTCCGTCAGCCGTGGCCCCTCCGGTGACGTCCAGGCACAGGCCGGACTGGACGCCGGTGATCGTGCCGTTCGAGTTCAGCGTCCACTGCTGGTTCGTCTGGCCGTTGCAGGACCAGATCTCCACCTTCGTCCCGGGGCTGGTCTGGTTGTTGTAGGCATCCAGGCACATCTGGTGGCTGCCGGCGTAGACGGTGAGCTGGTTGGAGGTGGAACGCGTCCATATCTGGTTGGCCCCGCCGTTGCAGCTCCAGATCTCCACCTGGGTGCCGGCGGTGGTGGTCGAGTTCGGCACGTCCAGGCACTTGCCCGCGCCCACCGCGTGCAGCTCGCCGGTCACACTGGTGCCGCCGCCACCACTGTTGCCGCCCGCGACCCGGTACATCACCGTGCCGTGGGCCGGCACCGAGGCGCTGATCGTGCCCGAGGTGGTCGAGGACGCACCCGACCACAGATCGGTCAGGGTGTAGGCGGACGCGCCGGACTTCCCGATCGCTGCCGCGGTGGTGGTGATGGTCGCCGTCGAGCCCGTCTCGTTGAACAGCGCCACCGACACGTCCCCATTGGCGAGCGGCTTGGCCAGCACGTCGAGGCCGCCCGAGGAGGAGACCATGGTGCCCTGCTTGCCCAGTGGGTCCTGGTCGACCGCGATCACGCGGGAGTTGGTCAGGGTGGACAGGGTGTCCGCACTGGCCGAGGGGATGTTGGTGCCGGCGATCAGCGGCGCGGCCATCTCCGCCCACAGGCTGAACTCGCTGCGGCTCTCGGTGGCCGTCAGCGAACCGTTGCCGACCTCCAGCATGTCCGGGTCGTTCCAGTGGCCGGGGCCGGCGTAGGAGGCCAGCCCCACGTTGCTGTGGAAGATCGACAGCATGCTGGAGAAGCTGGCGGTGATGTCCCCGGTGGTGCGCCAGCTGTTGCCCACGCCCGCGCCCCAGGTCCACACGTTCTCCTGGCCCCAGTTGCACAGGCTGAACAGGATCGGCCGACCGGTGGCCGCCAGGGCGTCACGCATCGCGGTGTACCGGGTCCGCGCCGGCACCCCGGTATTGTTGCAGTTGTCATATTTCAGATAGTCCACGCCCCATGACGCGAACGACTGTGCGTCCGTGGTCTCGTGCCCGAGGCTCCCCGGATACCCGGCGCAGGTCGCGGTGCCCGCATCCTCGTAGATCCCCAGCTTCAGCCCCAGCGAGTGCACGTAGTCCGCGGTGCCCTTGATGCCGTCGGGGAACTTGGCCGGGTCCGGCACCAGGTGGCCGCCGGAATCGCGACTGTGGGTCATCCAGCAGTCGTCGATGTTCACGTACGAATAGCCCGCCGCCTGCATGCCGTTGGTGTGCATCGCCTGCGCGGTGGACTTGATCAGCGACTCGGAGACGTTGCACCCGTACGCGTTCCAGTCGTTGAAACCCATCTGTGGGGTCAGCGCGAGGCCGTTGCCCAGCGCGGCGGCGGGCTGCGCCGAGTCGAGGGTGAGGAGGGGGGCGGCCACGGCGAGCAGCACGGTCGACAAGGTGATCGCCAGGGCCTTGGGCAAGGAAAGCAGCGGGCGCAGCAGTCGCAGTCGCCTGGCTCTCTCAGTGGTCATGGGCATGATGCATCGACTCCTGGGCCGAGGTAGGCCGAGTTGTGGGAGAACACAGGAACGGGTGAGAGCGCCTCAGCGGTAGCCGGCGGCGGTGATGCTGGCCTGCACCGCGTTGTCGGTCGCGTCGGAGGGGTAGCCGGCGACGATCGCCCCTTCGTAGAAGGTTCCGGCGCTCAGGTTGGCGCCGCCGCCAGGCTTGCAGCAGTCGCCGCCGCTCCCGAGGACGATGGCTCCTTGCTTCTTCATGGGGCTGTATCCGCCGGGCAGTCCGCCGTCCCACAGGGTGGTCAGGCCGCCGGACTGCGCGTTACCGCCCTTGAGGGCGAACCTCGACGTCCCGTTGTTCTTCAGCATCGCGGTGACGAACTTGCTCGGAAAGGCGCGCTGGTTGCGGTTCCAGGACTGGCTGCCGCCGGAGTACAGGCCCCACTCGAGGTCGGCCTGCACCCAGGGACCGCTGCCGACGCAGCCGCCGAACCAGCACTCGGTGCCGAAGTTGATCGCGTCCATCGCCCCGGCCGCGTCGGCCTTCCGGGTCGTCTCGCTGTTGCCGTAGTCGAAGCAGCAGCCACCGTTGACGTGGGTGCCGCTGGTCACCATGTACGCCCCTTCAGGCGCGGTACCGGTCGGCACGCCCGTCAGGTGACCGTCCCGCCAGTAGCTGTTCCCGGGGTTGATGTACAGCGAGTACGCCTTGCCGCCCCCGGCGGTCAGCGACTCGGAGGTCGCCTTCGCGGGGCTGCTCTGACTCGATCCCGGGACCTGGGCCGAGCCCTGGTACCACAGGTCGTTGCCGTGTCCGGACTGGTCGCGGACGACCGTGATCACGCACGAGGTGCCCGCGCAGAACGAGTCCTGGGCCGCCGCGTCGGCGAAGCCGCCGGGTGTCAGCACCCCGATGTCCCTGGTGGCGTTGTCCGAGGAGCGCCTGACCTGGTAGAGGGCGCCGTGGTACGAACCGTAGAGGGCCCGCACCGTGCTGTGCGCTGCGACGCACGGGGTGCCGCCCGCCGAGTAGATGTCGCACGGCCCCGATCCGCCGGGCGGGGGCGGAGGCGGAGCTGTCGGGGTGGTCCACTTCTGGTTGCTCTGACCGTTGCAGGTCCACAGGATGACCGCGGTGCCGTTGGCCGTTCCCGCCCCGTTGACGTCCAGGCACAGGCCGGAGCCGGCATCGGTGAGGGACCCGTCGGAGTTCTGCCGCCACATCTGGGTCGGCCGCCCGTCGCACGACTGGATGACCGCTGCGGCTCCCGGAGCCGTCCGGTTGTCGTATGCGTCCACGCACCGGGTGCCGTTCATCGTTCTCAGCTCACCCGCCGACGTGACCTCGAACGCCTGGTTCACCTGGCCGTTGCAGTCCCAGATTTGCAGAGCCGTGCCCGGTGTGCCGACGTTTCCGCTGACGTCCAGACACCGCCCCGACGCGGAACTCACCAGGGGCGCCGCCGAGGCGGGCGCCGACCATGTCGGCGCGGTGGCCAGCAACATGGCCAGCAGTGCCATCACGGATACGGCGGCGGCCGTGGGTAAACGTCGTCCGAGAGCCGCGGGGCTCCGGGGCGGAACGGATGAAGGCTGCATTCTGTTCCTTGGATATGTGGGGGAAGGGGACAGAGAGTGCCGTGCCTGTCCGGGGGCCGGGACGCCCGAGAACACCCACGGGGGACCCTCAGACATCCCATGTCGATAGTGATTCCACACGCAACTCACCGCTGTCAATAGACACGTCAGCCTCGACCGGGCCCCGATCCATCCCATGTTTTTGCCTGGTCAGGCCGCTGTGACGGCATGGCGAAACCCGCGTCCGGCGACGGCCGCCGTGCCGGACGCGGGTGTTCACTTGGTCCGCCGAAGCTACCCAGTGGCAGGAGCGCGCTTGGCGCCGGTCACCTCACTTGAAGTTCCAGTGCTGGTTGGCTCCGCCGTTGGAGTCCCAGATCTGGGCGGGGGCTCCGTTGGCGCTCTGCCCGCTGGGGACCTCCAGCGCCCGCCCGGAAGCGACGTTGGTCAGGGTGTACGAACCGTCGCCGTTCCGGCTCGCCCGCCAGTGCTGGTTCGCGCCCCCGTTGGCGTCCCAGATCTGCATCCGGGTGCCGTTGGCCGTCTGGCCGCCCGGCTCGTCCAGAACCCGCCCACTGGCGACGTTCGTCAGCGTGTAGGAACCATCACCGTTCTGACTCGCCCGCCACTGCTGGTTCGCGGCACCACCGTTGGCGTCCCAGACCTGCAGCTGCGTACCGTTTCCCGTCTGCCCGCTCGGCACGTCCAGCACCCGTCCCGCGGCGACATCGCTCAGCGTGTAGACCTGGCCCGAGACGATGCCCCCTGGGTCCCCCGGGTTCCCCCCACCGCCGCCCAGCGCGGACAGGGCCGCGTCGTAGGCCGGCTTCTTGTTGCCGTTGCGGTCGAACAGCAGCGGATTGTCCCCGCTGCGCCAGGAGTCGCTGTCCCGGATTCCCCATGCGGTGATGCCGGTGCAACGGGCAACGTTCATACAGGCCTTGACGGTGTTCGCGTAGGCCGTCGGCGGTGCCTGGGCGATGTCGAGCTCGGTGATCTGGACGTCGACGCCGAGGGCGGCGAAGTTGGACAGAGTGGTCTGGAAGCTCGACGGCGGGCCGCCGGCACCGAAGTGGCTCTGGAAACCGACGCAGTCGATGGGGACGCCGCGCGACTTGAAGTCGCGCACCATGTTGTAGACACCCTGGGTCTTGGCGTCGCTCCAGTTCTCGATGTTGTAGTCGTTGTAGCAGAGCTTGGCCGACGGGTCGGCGGCCCGCGCGGTGCGGAAGGCCTCCTCGATGAATCCGTTGCCCAGCACGTCATGGAACACCGAACTGCGCTGCTGTCCGCTGCCGTTGTCGGCGAAGGCCTCGTTGACCACGTCCCAGGCGTAGATCTTGCCCTTGAAGTGGGTCATCTGGCTGCTGATGTGGTTGTCCATCACACTGCGCAGGGTGTTCGCGTCCCTGATGCCGCCGACCCAGCCGGGCAGCTGCGAGTGCCACACCAGGGTGTGCCCGCGCATCCGCTGACCGTGCGCGGTGGCGTGGCTGACGATCTGGTCGGCCGGGCCGAAGTTGAAGTTGCCCCGGGACGGTTCGGTGGTGTCCCACTTCATCTCGTTCTCCGGGGTGATCATGTTGAATTCCCGGTCGAGAATCGTGGAGTACGTCGAGTCGCCGAGCCTTCCGGCGGCCACGGCCGTGCCGAAATAGCGGCCGCTGCCGGCCGCGGCCGCGCCCAGCGTGCCGGCAGCCGCATGGGCCGCGGGCGTCGCCGCGCCGGTGAGGGCCAGCACCGTGCCGGCGGTCAGAGCGGTGGCCGAGGTCAGGGCCTTGCGGACACCGGGCCCCTTGTTGAGCCAGGACATGGGCGATCATTCTCCTCGGGTGGGGGGGGTGAGAACCGGTCACGAAGTGCTGGGTGGAGCCGGGTAGGGGAGGCTTCAGGTGACCGGTAGTGCGGTCCACTTCTGGTTGGCGCCGCCGTTGCAGTCCCACAGGACCAGTTGCGTGCCGTCGGTGGTGGACGAGCCGGGGTCGTCGAGGCAGCGGCCGGAGACCGGGTTGCGGTAGCCGCCGTTGTACGTCTGCCACTGCTGGTTGGTGCCGCCGTTGCAGTCCCAGATCTGGATCCTGGTGCCGTTGGCGGTACCGCGGCCGGTCGCGTCGAGGCACTTCCCGAGTGCCCGCAGGGTGCCGTCGGAGCGCGCGGACCACGTCTGCGCGTCGGAGCCGTCGCAGGACCGGATGTCCACGGCGGTCCCGTTGGCGCTGTTGCCGCCGGAGACGTCCAGGCACTTCCCCGCGACCGCGGAGCGCACCTGGCCGCCCGTGGGGACCGGCGGGGGCTTGATCCAGCCTGCCGCGTCCGCGGCCCGGACCCCGGCGCTGAAGGCGTCCGCCATCTTGCGGTAGCCGCTGTCGTTGGGATGCAGTGAGTCGGCGAGGTCCGCGGGGGTCAGCGCGCTCATGTCCACCAGGCGTACGTGCTTGCCGGCGGTCTGCTCGGCCTGGACGATTCCGGGGAGCCTGGCGTTGAACGCGGGCCGGTTGGCCTCCTCGGTGCCGCTGGTGGAGACGATCAGGGTGCCGACGAGGACGGTCACGTCGGGTACGTCGTCGGTGATCCGGTCGATGAGGGCGTGGAGCCGGTCGGGGGCGGTCGGCACCTGGTAGTTGCCGTTCAGGTCGTTGGTGCCGATCTCCAGGGTCACCACGTTGGGCCGGTAACGTGCCAGCACGGAGTCGGCGATGCCGGCTATCTGGTCGATCCGCCAGCCGGAGTGGCCTTCGTTGTCCGGGTCCTGCATGGTGCCGGCCCGGCCCGAGCCGACGAAGTCCAGGGTGTGGCCGTCGGCCCCCAGCTGGTTCCACAGGAAACCGCGGTAACCGTTCCCCGAGGGGCTGCCGACGCCCCAGGTGATCGAGTCGCCCATCGGCATCAGCCGCAAGGCGGTGGGTGCGGCGGCGGCCTGCCCGGCGGTGGGCGGCGACCCGGTGCCGGGGGCGGCCGCCGCCGGCCATGCGGTGCACACGCCGAGCGCGGCCGTCAGCGCCGCGGCCAGGAGTGCCGGGTACTTCTTCATCAGCGTTCCTCACGGGTGCGTGACAGGGGTGTGGGCACGAGTCGGTCAGCGAAGGGTGAAGTCCTGGTTGCTGCCGGCGGTGTTCTTGCAGCTCCATTGGTCGAGCTGCTGGCCCGGGCTGTTGCTGCCGCCGTAGACGTCCAGGCACAGGCCACTGTTCTGGTTCTTGAAGGCGTACGAGCCGTCGGACTGCTGCACCGGCAGCCACAGACCGTCGGCCCCGCCGCCCGGGGCCTGCTGCACGATGTCGGGCGTACCAGCGGTCGTGGAGCCGCCCGACACCGCCACGACCAGCCCGGAGTTCTGGGCCTGAAGCTGCCCGTAACCGCCCGAGGCCGGCAGGAACTGGAACTGCTGGTTGCCCTGGCCGTTGCACGTCCACTGGTCGATCGCGGCGCCCGCGCTGCCGGAGTTGCCGTACACGTCCAGGCACAGGCCGTCGCTGCCGATCACCAGGTGGTGGTAGCCGGTGGGGAAGCCGCCGTCGCCGCCGGACGGCTGGACGCCTGCCTGCTGGATGACCTGCCTGGCGCCTTGCGGCCAGTTGGTGCCGCTGACCTGGACGTTTCCGGTGAGGACGTTGTTGTGCGGGGGCCCGGTGGCGACGTACGTGTTGCCGCCGTTGTACCAGTTGCCGGAGAAGGTGCTGTCGTCGGTGTGGTTGTTGCCGTTGGCATTGGTGAGCGCCCAGTTGCCGGCGTCCTGCACCACGTTGTGGGACACCGTCAGGTACCGGGAGCCCTCGTCCAGGTACAGCGCGGTGGTGTGGTTGTTGCCGTACATGTAGTTGTCGGAGATCACCGAGCCGGGATTCGCGGACAGGCTGTAGATGCTGCCACCGTCGAACATCGCCTTCTTGGTGTCGAAGACCAGGTTGTGGGAGACGGTGTTGTTCTTCAGCGTCGTGGGGGTGCTGTAGACGGGCTGGTAGTTGTAGGTGCCCCGGTTGACGTAGTCCTGACTGCCGCCCGGGTCGTTCATGCCCCAGCCCCAGCCGATGTCGATCCCGTCGTAGGGAAGGTGGTCGCACTGGTTGTGGGTGATCGTCGCGTTCGTGACGTAAGTGGACAGGATTCCCGCGGTCTCCTTGTAGTCGGTGCCCACCCCGCTGACCCGGTTGTCGCTGATGGTGATGTTCTGGTTGGTCATCCGCGGGTTGCCGGGGTGGTGCGCGTCCGGCTGGATCCCCCCGACCTGGATGCCGCTGCCGGCGTCGTCGGTGATCGTGTTGCCGGTGATGGTGATGCCGCTCGCGCCGAGTCCGGTGCCGGAGGCCGTGGCGACGCCGTCGTTCCCCACGCCCAGTCCCACCTGCCCGAGTTCGGAGAACGTGTCACCGGAGAACGTGATGCCGGTGGCGGCGGAGACCTGCACGGCCGCGGGCATCTGCGCCCAGTGGTTGCGGGTGGCCTCGAACTGGGTGCACCCCGATTTGCAGCTACTCAGCCAGTTGGCGGGCATCGCGAAGGCGCCGGTGATGTGCGCGCCGCTCTGCTGGTCCGCATAGCCGTCGGGCCCGCTCGGGCCGAGCCAGGAGGTGCCCGTGAACCGGATGCCGGTGAAACTCAGGCCGGTCGCCGGTGAGCCGTAGCCGCCGCTGATGCCGAGCAGACTCTGCAACCGGGGCAGTTCGATGTCGAGGCTGTTCGGGTTCTGCCCCGGCTGGGCCCGGTAGTACAGGTCACCGGTGGACGAGTCGAGATACCACTGTCCGGCCTGCTTCAGGAACGCGTAGTTGTTCTCGAGGTACATCGCTCCGCCGGCGAACGGCGCGTTGACGGTGTCGTAGCCCCACGAGTTGTTGTTCCACGCGGGCTGCTGCATGGTGATGGTCCTGCCGTTGATCGACTGGACCGGCGCGTAGCGGTCGGTGAAGGAGTTGACGCTCTCGACTTCCATGTGGTTCTTGTCCGAGAGCCCAGCAAGGTAGTCGAGGGAAGAGTCGGTGACGGTGAGGCCGGTCTGGGTGAAGGTGAAGGCGGAGCGGGGCACCTGGATCGCTGCCCGCGGTGCCTCCTTGCCGTTCACGTACAGCTGGCGCGTGTTCACACCGGTGCCGACGTGGGTGGACCAGATGCTGCTGTTCTGATCATGAACCTGCCAACCCGACACCTGCTGGGCGCCGCTCACGACCGGCTGCTGTCCGGACACCGCCTGGTAGGTGATGGTGTGACCGTTCTGGCCGCCGTCGTCGGAGCCGAAGGCCAGCGGCTTGGACAGCCGGTAAGTGCCACCGGCCAGGTGGACCACGACGTCCGAGTCGGCCGAGAGCCGGTGCGCGGGCTGCTGCGCCTGGTCGATGGACGCGAACGGCTGCTCGGCGGTGCCGTCCCCGCCAGGAGCCGCGTCCGGCGCCACGTACAGGACAGCGGCGGACGTATGGCGCTCGGCGGGTACTGCTCCCGCGGGCCCTGCCGTGCCCAGGCTTCCGGCCAGTAAGGCGAACAGAGCTACTGGGACGGCCCGGAGTCCGGGGAGCACTCTCGCTCTGGACATCGTCATCCTCCGGCGGCGCGTGTGCGCCAGGGGTGTGGGGGTGGGGGGTGTCGGGGGGACGGCTGGATCGGGGGGTGACCCGTGACCGGTGGTGAGCCGGCCGACGGGCCGGAGCAGCTCAGTTCAGGTCAGTTGAGACTCCATTTCTGGTTGGATCCCCCGTTGCACGGCCAGAGTTCCGCCAGGGCTCCATTGGCGGTGGAGGCGCCGGTGACGTCGAGGCAGAGTCCGGACTGGGTGCCGGTGACGGTGCCGTCGGAGTTCAGCTGCCACTGCTGGTTGGCGCCGCCGTTGCACGGCCACGTCACCACCTTGGTGCCGGCGGAGGTCTGGTTGTTGTACGCGTCCAGGCACATCTGGCTGCTGCCGCTGTAGACGGTCAGCTGGTTGGAGGACGTGCGGGTCCATTTCTGGTTGTCACCACCGCTGCAGTCCCGGATCTGCAGCTGCGTACCGGCCGTGGTGGACGAGTTGGGCACGTCCAGGCACTTGCCCGCGCCCACCGCGTGCAGCGCACCGGTGCCCGTCCCGCCGGAAGGGGCGTTGCTGTATCCGGCGGCGGTGATGTTGGCCTGCACCGCATTCTCGGTGGCGTCCGACGGGTAGCCAGAGGTCATCACGCCTTCGTAGAACGTGCCTTGGGCGCCCTTGCTGTTGTCACCGCCGGTGCCCAGGATGATGGCACCCTGCTTCCGCATCGGGTTGTAGCCCGGGACGCCTGGACGCACCCCGTCGTAGAAGGTGGACAGGCCGCCGGACTGCGCGTTGCCCCCACGGATCGCCCAGTGGTTCGGGCCGCCCTTGATGATGGCGGTCGTATACCGATAGTTGATGGTCGGATCGTTTGCGTTGTAGTGCTGGTTGACACCGGAGAACAGGCCGTTCTCCAGGTCGGCCATGATCCAGGGGCCGTTCCCCGATCCGTAGCCCCAGACCCTGATGTTGCCGAAGTAGATGGCCTCCATGGTGCCGTTGCCGTCGTCGTTACTGTCCGTCTCGGCGTTGCCGTAGTCGAAGCAGCAGCCGCCGTTGTAGTGCGTGCCGTCGAAGATCGCGTACATGCCCTCCGGGTTGTCCCCGGTCGCGATGCCGTTGGTGCGGTTGTTGCGGTAACCCGTGCCGGGGGCCACGTATACGCCGTAGGCCTTGTGGCCGCCCACCGTGGTGGGTGCGGCGGTCGCGTTCGCGAGATTGTCGGGGCCGCCCGCGGCACCGCCCCCGGGCGCCTGGGTGAGGTTGTTGCCCCGGCCGGACTGGTCGTAGATGATCGTGATCAGACACGTCGTCCCCGAGCAGAACGAGTCCTGGGCGGCGGCGTCGGCGTACCCGCCCGCGCTCAGGACACCGATGTTCCGGGTGGAGTTGTCCGAGGCACGCCGGACCTGGTAGAGCGGCCCGTTGTACGAGCCGTACAAGGCTCGTGTCGTGCTGTGCGCCGCCACGCAGGGCGTACCGCCTGCCGCATAGATGTCGCACGGCCCGGATGTGTCGGCACGGGCCGTGCCCGCCGTGGCCGTACCCGCGGTGGCCGTGGCGCCGGCCAGCGTGCCGACCACGAGCACGGCCGCGGCCCCCGCACGCGCGAAAGCTTTCGGCCGGGAGCCGGGTGAGCGTACCGGCAAGTGGAGGTGTGCCTGGTACGGCACGTCGTCCGGCCTGCCAGAGCGTCGGGCCGCGAGTAACCGTCGCATGCCGTCGCGCACGGACAGCAGGTGGCGTCTTGTACGTGTGGTTCGCATCCGATCTCCCTACCGTGCCGACGCAACCCGATCGGGTCGTGTTGGTGGCGCTGACAATCCGCAAGCGCTTGGAGGTGCCGTGCTTGCAGCGAGATTGCAGAGAGGTTTCGGGGGGAGACGGTGCTCCCGGCTTCACAGACTGTCAAGGGTGCGGAGGCTCCTGTTGCGAACCTTGTCGCGGAATCGGTTCGACGGCTGATTCCCGCGGTTCGGGACCGATCGGCCGCTCGAACAATTCAACGGGTGGGCGCCTGCGGATGGCGGCGTGGTCTCCCGCCGTGCGGGGTGCCCGGCAGCCGGACCTGGCTCGCCGGCTGCCTGTCCATCATGTCGGTGAGCAGGGATGCAGCTACCAAACCCATATACCGAAGGGCCGGTGCGGTAGGCACTGGCCGAAGCGGCGGTGTCTCAGCCCGCGCATCGGTGCCGCCTTCGCCGCGTGGCACGCCATTGACCCCACACTCCGCTGGTCGTACCATCCCGTCGAAGCGCTTGCGTAGAACCGGTTCGCTCCACACCGTCCGGTGGTACGTGAGACGCGGGACGCGCCACGGTTCCCGGCAGCCCGAGGCCGGTCCCCCGCGACTCGTGGCACTCGGGCACCCTCCGTCCGCCCCCCGACCGCCGGGGCGCGCAGACCGGCTGCACGCACCGCCGGGCACCAGGACGCGAGAACACCACCATCCGTTACGAGCTCCCCCCGGGGTGGCTGCGACGCCGTACGCGCGGCCCATGTCCACGGACCGAACGCCCTTGCGCCACACCGCCGTTGCGAAGTTGCGCCGATCTCGAGGGATGACGCGATGAGACGAGACCTGACCGCCCGGCCACGGCTGCCACAGCTCTGTATACGACGGCGACCATGCTGACGGCGTCGGCGAGGCCGGACGGCCGTCGACGAGGTCCCGCTCGATCCCGGCCGCCGGATTCACGCTGCGCGCCGCCGACTACCACGGGATGCCGCCGGGAGCGCCGCGGAACGCCCGGTTTCGTCGCGGCCGAGTACGAGTGAGCGCCGGACCGCACCAGCCACGAGGATCCGGTCGCCCCTTGCCCGAACGGCGGTGGTCGCCGTGTGCGCGCGTCCGGGCAGGCTGTCGGAGCCTGGTTGCACCAGGGAGGTTACTGATGCCAAGAAGCGCACTTTCACGGCGGGGTTCGAAGGCTTACCGTCCGGCCCGACACGGCCCGGCCTGCGCGCACGGTCCGTCACGACGGCTGCGGGCCGCGATCGTCGCGGGACTCATCGCTGCGATGCTTGTCCAACCGGCGTCGGCCGCCGACAACCCCCACCAACGCGGCCCCGATCCCACCTTGGCAAGCGTCGCCGCCACAAGCGGCCCCTTCACCACCGCGTCGGTGCCTGGACCGCCCGTTTCGCCGACGAGGAAGCATGGATGGGGGACATGGCTGGCGTCCTTCGGTTTCGTCGTGATCGGCGTCGAGACCAACAGCCGCACCGACTACGACACCGCATGTGGCACCCAGCTGCTGCCAGCGCTGAACTACCTCACCCAGCGAACCGTGCGTGACCGGGTCGACCCCGACCGGCTCGCGATCACCGGCCGGATGAAGGTCCTGACCCCCTGGCTCAAGACCTTCGTCGACGACACCCGCTACACCCAGTTCGTTCCTCTGCCAGGCCCTGGCCGACCCCGCCGCGCGGCGCGCTGAGCCGGGCGGGTACGGCGATCGCATCAACAGGACGTTCCCGCCAAGGCCGTCGACGGCTCCACCGCCACCCCCTGGTCCGCGAGCAACGGCGACACGGGGCAATGGCTGAAGGTGGACCTGGGGTCGGTGAGGTCCCTGACCGGAACCCGTATCGTCCGGGAATCCGCGGCCACGAACTACCGCTACCGGATCGGGGGTTCCACCGACAACGCGGGCTGGACCACCCTGGCCACCTGACTGCCAGCACCAGGCTGGAACGGCATCAGTACGGCGGCGTTCAGGCCGAAGAACTGGCGACCGTGAGCACCCCGTTCTGGCCGGCCCCGGCGTTGAGCAAGAAGACCTTGACGATCGCCAAGTTGACGATGACAAACGCCGTGTCGACGCGTGAGTGGAGACCGACCACGAAGCGGGCCTGCGCATCCTGCTCGACCTCGCGGAGGTCGGCACCAGGCGGATCGGGCCCGCCCAGCCGCTTCACTACGACGAGTTCCCGCACCTGATCGGACGCACTCGTCCGTGCGTCCGGCACTGAAGGACGGCACCGTACGGACAGGCGAGCGCGGGCGAACGAGGGCACGGGCAGGCGGCGCCCGTGCGTCACTTCTCCACTGTCGTCCCGAAGGAGAGGGGTTCGCCTGAGCGCAGGCGTTCCCTCAGCCACTGCTCGGTGTTGCTCACGTGCAGCAGTGCCGCAGCCTGGCTGAGGGGGGCGTCACGGGTGGACAGGGCGCTGAAGATCGCCTCATGCTCGGCGAGGGTGCGACCCGCGGCCTTGTCGTCGACCAGACCACGCCAGATACGGGCGCGCAGGGTGCGGCCGGAGATCCCTTCCAGGAGGGTGAGGAGAGTCTCGTTGCCCGTGGCCGAGACGACGGCACGGTGGAAGGCGGCGTCGTGGGCGTTGAGCCGTTCGACGTCGTCGCGGGCCTCACGCATGGCGTCCAGGTGCCGCTTCACCTCGGCCAGCTGCTCATCAGAAATCCGCGTGGCGGCAAGGGCCGTGGCCATGGGTTCGAGGAGCCGCCGTACCTCCATGAGGTCCCGCAGGGCGACCGAGTCGCCCTGGAGCAGCTCCACCGCGCCGCCGAGCCCCTCCAGCAGCAGGCTCGGTTGCAGGCTGGTCACATACGTGCCGTCGCCCCGCCGGACCTCCAGAACCCGCGCGACGGCCAGTGCCTTGACCGCTTCGCGGGCGAGGTTGCGGGACAGGCCGAGCTGTGCGGCCAGGTCCGGCTCCGGGGGGAGCTTCGAGCCCGGAGGCAGGGCACCGGTTCTGATCAGCTCACGGATCTGCTCAATGGCCTTGTCCGTCAGAGACACCGCGCACCCCTCCCCCGACCGTGCTCCGTGAGCACGTCCGACCTGATCAGCCCCTGAGCGCGGAGATCGTCCCAGAGACCGTCGGGGACGTACTGATCATGGAGTTCCACGTTTCGCAGGACCTGTTCCGGATTCCGCATGCCGAGGGTGATGTTGATGATACTGGGGCGCGTGTGCGGGAAGGCGATCGCGGCGGCGGGCAGGGTGGTCCCGTGTGCCGCGCAGACCTCGGCGGTCGCCCGAGCGCGGACGACCAGAGCCGGCGGGGCGTCCCGGTAGTCGTACTCCATGCCTTCTACGGGCCGGTCTCGGGAGAGCAACCCCGAGTTGAACACGCCCACGACCACCACGCTCTTACCGAGTTCCCTCGCGGCGGGCAGGACGTCGTCCAGCGCCGACTGGTCCAGGAATGTGTAGCGCCCGGCCGGCATCACGACGTCGGCGGCGGTCTCGCGCAGGAAGCGGGCGAGCATGGCCGACTGGTTGATGCCGTCGCCGATCGCGCCGATCACGCCCTGGTCGCGTAGTTCCGCGGGCGTGGGCATGGCCTCCTTGGTCGCCGGTGCACACCACACGTACCCCTTGATGCGCCCGGTACGCCCGATCCATCCCCTCCATCAAAGCGGAATGCGCCCTCTTGCATGACGTGGGGCCCGGCCTATCCGGCCGGGCCCCACGTCAATCTCCGCTACGGATAGCGCTCTCACGCCGAGGATCTGCGCCTACCAGCGGTACCAGCGGCCCTTGCCACCCGCGCCGTCCGCGGACCGGACGACGAAGCCCAGCAGCCACACGATCAGCACGACCACAGCGATCCACCACAGCGCCTTCAGCGCAAAGCCCGCGCCGAAGAGGATCAGAGCCAGCAGAAGAACCAGAAGCAGGGGAACCATCGTTATCAACCTCCTGACCACCGGATTCCCTTACCCAGCCCCTACAAGCACACAAAAAGGGAGTTAATTGCACGAGATCAAGGGCATGTACGCGCCGTTCACGCTTCCCCCTCTCCGGCATCTGATGCACCGCAGTCATGCGGCGACGATCACTCAGTGTTCGGCCGTGGCCTGGGGTTTGCCGGCGCGGTGAGGGGTCATGCGCACAGCCAGCACCTCATGCCGGAAACAAAGGAAGGTGAGCAGCATGTCCGCCAGCGAGAAGGCCAGGGCCAAGGCCGAGCAGGCCGTCGGCAAGGCCGTCCAGGCAGCCGGACGCGCCACAGGCAACGAGAAGCTGATCGCCAAGGGCCGCGCGGCCCAGGCTGCGGGCCACGCCCGCGAGACCAAGGAGTCGCTCAAGGACACCGGCCGGCGCTGACCGCTATAAGGCACCTGCGCGTGAGGGGCGGCCCGGCATCTAGGTCGCCCCTCATCCCTGTGCTGTGTGCAAGCTGCGACGCAGCTCAGGTATGGCCAGTCACGCTTGTGGGACGGCCCGAAGGAATAGCCAATGCCCGTGGATCTGGGTACTAGGTGGAACGTCACGTAATTCCCCGCCGGCGGCGTCAACTACCCCGCTCGCACGTTCGGGATTCCCGCTCAGGGCTCGGGGTCCGTTCCACGGGAGGGCGTGTGCGGCTGCAGTGGGCTCCCCCGGTGCCGTAGTGGGCGAGGTGCAGGGTTTCACCGTAGATCTGGAGCTGTACCGGCGGAGGGTTGGCAACCCAGATCCATGGGTGCGAGTGGCCGTCGATGCGGACGGGCTCCGGGGCTGGTTCCAGCTGTCCGCCCATTCCTGGGCCCGCTCCCGGGTCCACGGGTTCTGCAGGGTCCGCGGGGAGGCCGGATCGTGCCGGTAGCCGTCGAGGCTGCGGACGAGACCTTCGCTGTAGACGCCCATGCGAGCGGCTTGACATGATCATTGAGTCGTTTCCCGAGATTCGGGCGGCAGCCCTCGCGCAACTGCCCGCCGACACCGGGCCGGAAGGCGTTATGTGACCTGCACGGGTGTCTCAGGTGCACGGTGTCTCGTGTTCTCGGGGCGGAAATCATGACGCAACTGCCAGTCAGCCGGGGGGAGAGGGTTCAGTGCCCCGTGCTCATCTCCGACGGCGGGCAGTCAGCCTTGGCCTGTCGTCCCTTCAGCAAGAGCGCGCCCAGGACGGCCGCGACAACCTGGCAGCCGGCCACCGCGAAGACGAGGCTTCCCGACCCGGCGGACTGCCAGCCGCCCGCCAGAGCGGCCCCGCCTGCGGCGAAGGTGCTCTTGATACTTGCTCCCAGAGTGAACACCTGGGTCCGGGTGGTCGGCGGCGCGTAGCGATCGCGCCCGGTAAGAAGCGCGGCGAAGAGCGGGCCCGTGCAGCACCCGGCCAGTGCAAAGCCGCCGGCTGCCGCGGCGGCGTTGCGCGCACATGGCACAGAGGCCAGCGCCGCCCCGGTCGCGAAAAGCATGGTGATGACGGTCCATTCGGGGCGGCGGCTGCCCCACGGTCGCCAGGCGTACGCCAGTGAGCCGGTCAGTGAGCCGAGCGCCATGGCGGTCATCAGGCCGCCTGCGGCCCAGGGCGTCTGGTAGCGAGCGGCGAGCAGCACACAGACCACGGGCAGGGCACCGATCCCGAGCTGGCCCACTCCGCTGGCCCATGTGAGCGAGCGCAGCGGCGGGTCACGGACCAGCAGAGCGGCTGCGGCCCCCAAGTCGGCGGGGCGCAGCGCGTGGGTCCCGCCGGCGCGGGGGCCCAGCGGCAGGGCGAAGACAAGCAACCCGCCACCAGTGGCACCGGCGCCCAGTACCAGGAGGGCACGGGCGGGACCGGTTGACGCCGCGAGGGCAGCGGCGAGGGCCGGCCCGGCAATCCCGGCCAGGTTGTAGGAGACGGCGTCCAGGCTGAAGGCACGGCTCAGCGCCGTGGGCGGCAGCAGGTCGCCCAACAGACTGGTCAAACCTCCCGTCAACAGAGGGGTGCAGCAACCTGCTGCACCCGCTACGGCCAGGACGACAGGAGCGGAGACCCGCCCGACCAGCATCGCGACTGCGCCCAGCCCCGTCCCGTAGAAGACCAGGAAGCTGGCGTGAAACAACCGACGTCGCCGGACCCGGTCGGCGACGGCACCGACCAGCGGGGCGGCGACGACGCTGGGCACCAGCAGGGCCGCGACGAGAGCACCTCCGAAGCCGGTACTTCGGGTACGGTCCACGGCGAGCACCACCACGGCGACCCGCGCCCCTTCGGACGCGAGGCGGACCAGCAGGGCCACCTGCAGGTAGCGGATGAGCACCCACTTCTCCGTGCCTGCATGCCTTTCCGACTGCACGGACGTCTGCGTAAGCACTGCATGCCTCCAGACCGGGACCCTGCTGTTCGAGTGCCCCACGTGGCTCATCCTGCTTTCGTCATACCCTGAAGGTATGACGGCATGTGTGTTCGGCGCCCGCGCAGCCCATACTCGGGGGGTGAGTTTCTCCTTCATCAGTGATCATTTGGCCCTCGATTTCGCCGCCACCATGGCCTGGCGCACCACGCGCCGCAAGGAACTGCTGGTCGAGCCGCAGGACTTCACCTGGTGGACTGTCGAAGCCGGCGTGGTGGACGGACTGGAGGCGGTCGGCCAGACGGAACTGGCCCAAGCGCGTGCGCTGCGTGAGGCGATTTACCGGCTGGCTCTGGCAGCCGCAGGAGACAAGCCGGCTGACTCCGAGGACATCGCCCGAGTTCAGCAGGCCGCCGCGCACCCTCCAGTCCGCCTCACACTCCAGGCCGTGGGACAGGTGGAACGCCACGGTGGAGTCCAGGAGGTACTGGCCACCCTCGGGGCGAGCGCCAGCGACCTGCTCGGCGGACCCGACCGCCTGCTCATCCGGCACTGCGCCGGTGAGCCGTGCACCCGTCTCTTCGTCGACCGCTCCCGCGCAGCTACCCGCCGCTGGTGCTCCAAGCGAAGCTGCGGCAGCAGGATCAACGCCGCCGCCTACCGCCGCCGCCGCACCCGCGACGACGTGCAAGTCTGACCCGGACCTTGCCTCTACCGTCGAGGACTTCCGCGGCCACCCGTGTTCCGCATCTATCCCGGCACCGTCGGCGCGTTGCAACCGGCCGTGCTGAGGGTTTCTGCGAGCCGGCTCCACCCGGGAAGCAGGGAACGGCGCATCTTCCTCCTCGTGCGGCTCGGTGACGTCCTCGACCGGCGCCGCCTCATCCCGACCGCACCGCCAGCCGCAAGCGGGTCGTCTGACTGGCCGCTCTACGGCCGCCGTAGCCGCACGAGGTTCAGGCTGCCCCGACAGCTGGACTTCGTCCTGCCCCGTCGAACCGATACCGTTTGCGTGCTTGCTCCGTAGAGATGCCGCTGCCAACTCTTCGCGGGCGAGACGGAATGTCGCCGTAGGCGCCTCCATCCGCAACGCTGTTGTTGTGCCCGCTTCCATCCACTGAGAGTCCCACGGCGCCCGTGCCGCCGCGGAGTTCGGAGTTCCGGCAGTGCTTTTCGACGTCACCCGTAGCGAACTCGCCGGCATCTTCGGCGAGGACCGGATCGCGACCCTGCCCGCCACCGCATTCCCGCCCGCCGCCGCGGACACCAAGGGCGCCCGCCTCCTTCAGACCGTCGGCGTCCCCACCGGGACGTTCCTGCTGCGTCAGCTCGACGAGCACGACGGCCTGCTGCCCCTCGTCCAGGACGTCGCCTGCATTGAGGACTTCGAGGACGCCGCGGAGGGCGCGGGTGACTGGTCCGTCATCGGCTGGCTGCTCAACGCGCACCTGGCCCTCGACCCCGCATCCGGCGGGTTGTACGCCTTCGACCCCGATCAGGAGACCGTGCAGAAACTCCACACGGACGTCTCCTCCCTCGTCCAGGTCACCCTCCGGTTCCAGCGCCTGCTCGAAGAGTTCACCTTCAGCGGCGACGAGGAGTCCGACTTCGAACGCTTGGACGGCGAGGTCCATCGCATCCGGGAGGAGACGAGCAGCATCGACCCGCTGCCCTTCCAGAACGACGAGACCGTCTGGTCGGTAGTGGGCGATGAGATCGCCATGGGCCAGCGTTTCAAAGGCAACAGCCCAGGACCCCGCTCGCTCTACGTGTGATCGCCGGCCGAGGCCGCCGTCTCCTCTGCTCCGTCTGCTCCGCGAGGTCGCGAACATGTTCAGCCGGATCCTTGACCCACTGCTGGGCTTCTCGTACGTCCCAGTCGCCCATCGTTTTCCTCGTGGAGTCCGGTTCGGGCTCGTGGCCTCGGCCGGCTTATCAGCCCGCTGGATAGATCCCGTCGCCTACCAGACCCGGTCGGCGAGCGGCGCCTGACACGGCCAACCTGCAGGGCGGCCGGAAGACCCGGTGGTCGCTCGGCGTCGCCGCTCTCGGGCCTGCCGGAGACGCGCCGGACACCGAGGCGGCCCGCGCCGCCGCGCCGCCGCGTTGGCAGGGTTTCGGTCCCGCCGACACCTCGCACGGCGGACTCTCCGTCGACAGCCGCTTCTTCCCTCACGGCCCGGACTTCCTCGGCTTGCAGGAGCGCCAGACACGCCTGCGAGGCGGCGACGCCTCCTCGGACTCGTACTGCTACCGGCGCTGATGGAGCCGGTTCAACCGGGCACTGCGCACACAAGCCCGCCGCCCTCGCAGGAAGGGGGCACGCTCCCGCGCTCTACGCAGCAGGCGCACACACTGACGATGGACCCGGGTGGCAGCTCCCCCTCAACCCCAACGCTGGTGGCCGTGGTCCTGGTGACTGTGGCCACTGTGGTGGGCGCCTGGCTGGCGCGGCGTGGATCCGGCCGGCCCGCGCTTCTGCCGGCCGCCGTGTCAGGGATCTTACTGATCATTGCGGTCCTCGATCCCCTGCCCGACGCATGGGACGAGGCCCATGAGGCCGGTGTGCCGCAGTGGACGGTGCCGCTCACCGCCCTCGCCTCCGTACGGGGCGATGGGCGCCGTGATCCGTACGGGCTGCCCGTGCGAGCCAGGTCGTGCGGGCGGCTCGGCGCGGCATCGGGGCTCGCTCTGCGTCGCTCCCTTGAGGGGGCGACCCTGGCGCTGACCGCCTCAGTCGCCGTGGTGGCGGCGCTCCTGGTGCACGCGGTCGGCGAGGGTCTGTCGCCGGCCACGAGCGCGTTGCCGATTCCGGACAGCCTCATGCCGCTGCTGCTCCGCCTTCGTCGGCGGCGTACTCGCGCAGGCGGCGTGGGTGGCGCTGAGACCCTCACCGCGCTCGCAGTCCTTGTCGGGGCAGTCAACCGTTGAACGCGACCGGTCGCACGAGGGCGATGAAGGTCAGGGGACCCAGCGGGCGCGGCCGTACGACTCTCTGCCCTCGGCCCCTCCACTCCATCCACATGTACCTCGCCGCGCTGGAAAAGGATTGACCCGATGCCGACTCGGCAATTCCATGCATGCCCCCCCGCTCGTGGTGATGCTGCGTCCCCTCGCGGGCTGCGGAGACATCGCCGCCGCGCTGACAGCAGGGCGGCCGTGGCGGCCCCGGCTGCCAGGGCTGGCTGTGAGGTGCAGCGCGTTGGGTATGGCGCCGACGCTGCGTCCGTGTCTGTCGCGTAATTTCGGCCCGGGCTTCCTCCATGGTCATTATCGGTGGTGGGGGACGGGCTTGCGGTGTAGCGTCACAGGCAGTTGTCGTGGTTCGCAGTACCTGCCCGCGCCCTGGTGCGGGCGTTTTGCTGTGCAGTGCCTGAGGACCAGGACGATCACCTTCGGGCCCGCGCGGTGCGGACCCGATATCGACTGAGAGGCACCGGCATGGCCAGCGGCACCGTCAAGTGGTTCAACTCGGAAAAGGGCTTCGGCTTCATCGCGCAGGACGGAGGCGGACCCGACGTCTTCGCGCACTACTCCAACATCAACGGCAACGGCTACCGCGAACTCCAGGAAGGCCAGGCTGTCACCTTCGACATCACGCAGGGCCAGAAGGGCCCGCAGGCGGAGAACATCACCCCTGCCTGACACGCGCCCGCGCTGACGGCCGGGCGCCTCGAGAGCGTTCGCTCTCGAGGCGCCGGGCGTCGGCGAAGCCGTCGACCTCAGCACCATTGCAGCCGGGAAGGTCGGCGCCAAGGCCCCCGCTCTCACAGAGGCCGCGCCGCGCAGACAGCACCGGCCGGCACATGACCACTCACCAGCGCTGCGCAATCGCAGTAGCACTCAACGCGGTCAAAGTCCCGAGGGAGCGTGGAAGCCACCTCACAGCACCTGTGCAGTCTCGGCATGGGATCACGTAGGGGCCGGTGGGGCCGTTGTCGCGGTCGTGAGGCCGGAGGAAGAGGGTGCGGCGAGCGACCGACGGCTTCGTCGCCCCACACCAGATGTATTGATCATGAGCCTTGTTTCCTCCGGTCGGGCTTGGAGCTCCCCCTTGGTCTGCCTGACGTGAGAGAGGTCGGGGTGGGTGTGAGACTGAGCTCGGAAGAGGTGATCCCCATGTCGGACCCACCGCACGCGTCCGCAGGTTCCCATACCGCCGTCGACGAGAACCGGCTGGAAGAACTGATCATCGAGGCACAGGCGGCCCTGCCGGTTGAACTGCCCGCCCTGGCGAACCGGTGCGCCTCGGCCCTCGGCCTGGACACCGCGTCGATCTACCTCATCGATCTGCAACAACGACTGCTCATCCCACTCGACGAGGCCATGGAGACGCTGCCAGTGGACCGTTCGTCGGCCGGCTGGGCGTACCGCACGGTCTCCCCGCGAGTGGCCGAGGCCGACGACGGCGTGATGGTCTGGATGCCTCTGGTCGACGGTGCGGAGCGGCTGGGCGTCCTGGCAGCGCGGACCGCCTCACTCGACGGGGCGCGTCTGCGCCGCGTCCGGATGCTGGCCCATCTGTTCGCCATGCTGATCACCTCCAAGCGCGCCTACAGCGACTGGCTCGCCGCCCGTACTCGTACCGCGACCATGCGGTTGCCCACCGAGATGTTGCGGGCCTTCCTGCCACCCCGCACCATAGGCAGCAGGAGGTGCGTGTCGACCGCGGTCCTGGAACCGGCGTACGACATCGCCGGCGACGCTTTCGACCACTCGGTCGTCAAGGACGTGCTGCACACCGTCATCCTCGACTCCATGGGGCACGATCTGGTCTCCGGCCTGACAGCTTCGGTCGCCATGGCTGCGGCACGCAACGCCCGCCGCGGCGGTTGCGACTTGGCCGACGTCGTCGGGTCTGTCGACCAGGCGCTCGCCCGGTGGCTGCCCGACCAGTTCTGCACCGGCGTGCTGTGTCGGCTCGACGCGAAGACCGGGGTGCTGCGCTGGGTCAATTGCGGCCACCCGCCGCCGCTGCTGATCCGTGCCGAACGGGTGCTCGACGGGGCGTTGGACAGCCCCCCGCAACCGCCGATCGGCTTGGCCGGCCAACTCGCCCCGGCAACCCGGCAGGTTCACGAGACGACACTGGAGCCGGGCGACTGCGTTCTGCTCTACACCGACGGTGTCGTGGAGGCACGGGACGCGGACGGTACGGAGTTCGGCCTCGACCGGTTCACCGACTTCATCATCCGCTCCTCCGCCGCCGACGAGCGCCCGGCCGAGGTGCTGCGGCTGCTCATCCACGCCATCCTCGACTACCAGCGCAACCAGCTACGGGACGACGTGACCATCTTGCTCTTCGAGTGGCGCCCGCAGCACCGTTGACCGGCATTGCGCCGGCCCCGCAGTTCCTGAAGGTCCGGGACTCCGTTGTGCGCTTGGGCATCGCGCTACGACCACACGCTCGATCATTGGTCTTCTGCTGCACCACCCCGTCCAGGCGCGGGAAGCCCTGCCCCACGAAGCGTGCCATTTCAACCGACGTCAGCAGTTGTGTGCTGGTGCTGGTCGGCATGCTATGAACGTCAAGGGCGCATCTTGCGCAGTCGTGAGCTGTAATCGTCCACTGGTGGCAATTTTCCGCTGTCATGGAGCACGTGTCCTTGATCCTGCCTTCGGCCTCCTCACCGCTGCCGCCAACAGCGACCTGGCGTCGATGCGATACACGTTCTCCTCAACCATCCCCTGCCAGCCTGTCGCGGCGGCTGGGGAGAGCCAGGTCATGGCCGGCAGGCCGCGAGAATTGCCACGACGACTCCAGGCACCGCATCGGGCACAGCCTTCCCGAGGGGGGCAGCCGCCCCTGCCCCTGGTGGTTCAGCCCAGGGCGAGTTCGGTCAGGGCATCGAGACGGGTGGGCGTCCAACCGAACTCGCGGCGCGCCCGGGCGCCGCTGAACTGCTGGTCGAGGGCGAATGCCCCGGCGATCGGGCCCATCCGTCGTACAGCCTGCTCGACAGTCAAACCGGTGCTCTGATAACGAAGATCATGGGCGGGTGAGAATGCGTATCCGGAGGAGTCGGATCCACGAGGTGGTCTTGCGAGGACTCGGGATGTCGGCCCGGACCGGTTCGGCGGTGCCCGCGCGGAGGGCGGCGAGGTGTTTGGGACGACCTGGCGGCTGCCGCGATAGCCGCGGCGGCCATGACGACACGTACGCTCGCCGGACGGTATCGGCTCGGCAAGTTGATCGGGCAGGGCGGGATGGGCCAGGTCTGGTACGCCTGGGGCCTGTTGTTGGAGCGTCAGGTCGCCGTGAAGGTGCTGCACGGCGGGGTCCCTGGTGGGGAGGGCGCTCTGGTGCGGGAGCGGGACCGGCCGGCGTTCGTAGAGCAGCTCACAGAGCTCCTCATTTTCACATAATACGGGCACAATGCACCGCTCACCACCAGAGCGGCTGGTGATCGGGTCTCAGGGACACGCCGTGTTCGCGGCGTGTCCCTGAGACTGAACGCACACTTGGCTCGCCCTCGCTCACCCGCGCTACCGGTGGACCGTCAGAACAGCCCCTTGGCACGGTTGAGGCCACTACCAATCTTGACGCGGGTGCCGTACGACCCCTTGCCGTCGCCGGACTGGCGGTAGAGGTTGCCGGCAGTGTCGCGGGCGATCAGATCGCTCTTGCCGTCGGCAGTGATGTCGCCGACGCCGACCACCACGTTGTAGGAGCCGCCCCAGCGACTGGCGATCTTGACGCGGCCGGCGAAGGTGCCGTTGCCCTTGCCGTAGTAGCGGTACAAATTGTTGGAGGTGTCCTGGGCGATCAGGTCGCCGATGCCGTCGCCGTTGAGGTCACCGGCGCCGACGACCTTCTTGTACGTCTTCCAGTTGGCGTACAGCTTCACGCGCGCGGAGAGGGTGCCGGTGCTGGTGCCCTTGTAGAGGTAGACCGCGCCGGTGGAGGAGTTGCGGGCGATCAGGTCCGGGCGGCCGTCCTTGGTGACGTCACCGGGGTAGGTCAGGACGTCGTACTGCTTCCAGCCGGTGCTGGAGACCGTCTTGTACGGCGTGCCGGCGGCCGACGGCTCGTTGCCGCAGCCCGGCCAGTAGGCGCGCAGGGCGTCGCCGACGCGGACGAGGAAGTCGTTGCAACGGTCGCCGTTGAGGTCGCCGAACGGCACCGCCTTGATGCTCGTCGACCAGCCGCCGCCGATCTCACCCCCCGTCAGGTCGCCGCGGCCCGTGCCCAGGAGCCACTGGAGCCTGCCCGAGGTGTCGAGTTGGAGCAGGTCGCCGAAGCCGTCGGAGACGATGTCGACGCCGCCGCTGAAGTCACGGAAGGCCGGGCTGCCGCCGGCCACGGCGATGGTGCCGGTCCCCAGCGTCGACGGGGTGCCGGAGCCGTACTGGACGGCCTTCAGCGTCCAGGTGAGCCTGCCGTTGACGGTGATCGCGCCGGTGCTGGTGCGGCCATTCCAGACCGGGGCGATCGTCGTGGCGGAGCCGGGGTTCCCGGTGAGGGTGCGGACGGTCCGCCCCGCGGTGTCCTTGAGCGTGAGCGTCCAGGAGGCGACGGCGGAGTTGGTGGTCCAAGAAGGCTTCCAGGCGGCGCTGGAGGAGGTGGTGCCGTTCAGGAACACCCTCGCCGGGACCGTGCTGTCCGTCACCTTGAGGGTGGGCCAGGCCATGGTGGAGGCCATCACCTCCGTGTCGTAGGAGATGGTGGACGACGGCCCCCAGACCGCGGTGGCGGAGCCGACGGCGTCCGCGGCGATCTCGACGTGCACCGACCGCCCGCCACCTACCCGGCGCGCGGACGTCCACTCCCCGCCGGCCAGGGTGGACTCCCACACGGACTCGCGCTGCTGGTCGGCGTCAAGCTCGGGCCACAGCACATGGACCGAGCCGTCGGGGGCGATGACCGCGTCGGACGTGTACTGGGCGTCACCGGAGGACAGCGTCCTCGACGCCGACCAGGTGCCGCCGGTGCTGTCGAAGGTGGTGGTCCGTACGGCGTCCGCGCCCGTGGCCCGGTCGGTCCAGACGAGGGTGACATCGCCGTCGGGCCCGACCAGCGGCTCCGGGACCTCGGCGGGCTCGCCGACGGCGGTCGCGGCGGTCTGCGGCCGGCTCCACGCGGAGGCCGCGCTGGAACGGCGCATGATCTGGAAGGTGCCGTTCGCGTCGTGCCACACCAGGTGGACCGAGCCGTCCGGGGCGGAGGCCAGCGCGGGAGCGTCGGTGGCCGCGGTGATCTCCTGCGGGGTCGGCCAGGTGTAGGTGTCGAACGGCCTGGTGTTGGTCATCACCCGGTAGTACTGGGAGCTCACGCTCATCCAGTACGAAACGACGAGCCCGCCCTGTCCGTCGTAGGCGATCTGCGGGTGCCCGACAGTCCCGTAGCCGGAGGCGCCCGCGTAGGTGGCGGCGTTGCTGACCTGCGCCGGGGTGGACCAGGTGCCCTCCCCGACCAGGGTCGCCGCGTACGCCTCACTCCTGCCGGTCCGCCACACGCGCTGGCTCCACACGGCGGCGATCGTCCCGCCCGGCCCCACGGCGAGGTCGGGGGAGTCGAAGTCCGTGCTCTGGTCCGAGGCGATCACCGTGGGCTGCGACCAGGCGGACTGTCCGGCGCCCAGGGTGGCGGAGGCGATGTGGTCGGTCGTGGTCCACACCGCGGCGACCGAACCGTCCGGCCGGGCCGCGAGACGCGCCTCGCTGACCGTCTCGGAAGCCAGGACCCCGGTGGTCCACGTCTCGCTGTTCGCGGGGCGCGTCGCCCAGTGGAGGACGCCGGTCGTGTACTGGGTCCAGACGGCCACGGCGGTGCCGTCCTTGGCGATGACGACGTCCTGGACCTCGGACTTGTAGCCGTACAGCGACACCGGGCTGCTCCACGGCGGCTGCACGGTCGCCGCGGCGGCCGGTACGGCCGGGAGCGTGCTGCCCGCGAGGGCGAGCGAGACGGTGACGAGTGCGGCGGCCGCGGCACGACGGCGCGACGGCAGCGCTGATCTGCCCATGTGTGTGGATTCCCCTCCCCGTAGGGGCCGTTCGCCCCCCGATCGGCACCTTAGGGGGTTCGTGAGCGAATCGTGAAGGAGTTTGATTGAGTGGCGTAGAGGGGTGCGGAAAAATCTTTCAACGGCGGCAACACTTCACGGTCCGGCGACCACTGACAGGGTGTAAACCCGCTCCTCCCCGTATAGCCCCCCTGGCAGCTGCTTCCGCAGCCATGCCGCCCGGGCCGCCTGCCGGCCGTGCGGGAGTACGTCAACGGGCGGCCGGTGTCCGTCGGGCGCAGGCGCGTCTCCGAGGTGCGGCTGCGCCGACCGGGGGCAGGCCTCCGACCAGCGTGGCCGGGCTGATGGGCTGTCGCAGGTCCAGGTAGCAACGCAGCCGTACTCCGGGCTCGTCGGCGTCCCGCGTCGTGTGCTGGGCGGGCGATGTCTGCACGAGTTCGGCCAAGCTCCGTCCCGGCTTCGGCCCCGGGTGGTCGTGGTCGGCTCCGTGGATCCAGCCACGCAGCAGCTGCTCATCGTCGCTGTCCATGCCGTCCGGCCTCGCAGCC
Organism: Streptomyces sp. NPDC001480; assembly: GCF_042894725.1. Classification (NCBI taxonomy): domain Bacteria; kingdom Bacillati; phylum Actinomycetota; class Actinomycetes; order Kitasatosporales; family Streptomycetaceae; genus Streptomyces; species Streptomyces sp. NPDC001480. The sequence continues at coordinate 114,761 of NZ_JBIAVX010000006.1, forward strand.
GCCGCCGACAACGAGGGTGGGGGGTGTCGCCGGGCCTGGGAGGTGCCGTCGGAGACGCTGATGAGAGGTCCGGCCACCGTCCGGTCCGGCGCAACGCCGGATAGTTTGCGAGCGGCAGGTCTGCATAACGTGGATGCGCGCGTACGACACCACTGCCGAGGCCGGCACGTTCGACTCCCCCTGGAAGGGCGCGATGTTCAACACCGAAGACGTGGGAGCAGCCCAACAGCGAGCCCAAGCTACGGGCCGTCTTCGACAAGCTGACCGCGAAGTTCGGCACCGTGCTGGTGATCGTGGACGAGCCCGCCTCGGTCGGTGCTCTTCCCCTGACTGTGGCCCGGGACGCGGGCTGCCAGGTCGCCTACCTGCCCGGCCTGGCCATGCGCCGGATCGCCGACCCCTACCCGGGTGAGGCCAAGACCGACGCGAAGGACGCCGCGGTCATCGCGGACGCCACCCGCACCCTGCCGCACACCCTGCGCTCGCTTGAGCTCACCGACGAGATCACCGTCGAGCTCACGGTCCTCGTCGGCTTCGACCAGGACCTCGCCGCCGAGGCCACCCGTACGTCCAACCGGATACACGGCCTGCTCACCCAGTTCCACCCGTCGCTGGAACGCGCGACGACCAGACCGTGCGCCTGTGGGACGTGTCCGACGCGGCACACGCCACCGCCGTAGGCTCGGTCCTGACCGGTCACGCCGGAGCCGTCACAAAGGAACGGCAAGCGGGTTCAACCGGTCCTGGAAAAGTCCGCCTGTGTGCCATACCTGCGGACCGCCCTGCCACAGCGCTTCCTGACGCCGACCGGGCTGGTGCCTGACATCGAGTTCAGCGGCCTGGGGATTGCATGTGCCGGTGTGTCATCGGCCGATGGACGCAGGCCCGGAGGCGCGCGAGACGCTCACCGCGGGTTCGCGGGAAGCCGCTGCATAATGGCCCACCGACCAGGACTGGATGCGACGGTGCGGCAGTCGCGCGCGGACCGCCGACGGCTTTGTTGTTGAATCTCTGCGGCGGCTGTGTCAACGCGTATGACAAGCGTGTGTCATCCATGCAAGATCGATTGTGGGAGTCCCGGGCACTGCCTACGGTCCTGTCCCGGGGCAAGCACCCTCGTGCCCCGACCCGCTACTCCGCGCCGATCTTCAGGAGTTCGTTGTGCCTCTTGGCCCTGCGGAATTAAGCAAAGATGTGCAGCACGGACCCATCACCCGCCTGGGAATCGTGGGTTCGGGGACCATGGGCGCCGGCATCGCCGAACTCTGCGCCGTGCGTGGTCTCGACGTTCGTCTGATGGTTTCCCGGGAATCGTCGCTCATCCAGGCGCCCCGTCGCATCGCGGAATCCCTCGACCGGCGGGTGGCGAAGGGAAAGCTCGACAAGGGGGCGCGCGACGACGCCGTCGCCCGTATCCACGTCACCACCGACCTGGGCGAGCTGGCCGACCGGCATCTGGTCGTCGAAGCCGCGCGCGAGGACGGGGCTGTGAAACGCGAGATCTTCGGCGCTCTGGACAAGGCCGTCCCACCGGAGACGATACTCGCCTCGACCACCTCCTCCCTCTCGATCGCCACACTGGCCCGTGCCGTCAGCAGGCCCGAGCGGGTGATCGGCATGCACTTCTTCAACCCGGTCAGCACTCTGCGGCTCGTCGAGATCGTGCCGGCGCTGCTCAGTGACGAGGCGATCTGCGACCGCGTCGAGCAGTTCGCGACCGATGTCCTGGACAAGACGTGCGTGCGCACCGCCGATCGCAGCGGCTTCGTCGTCAACGCCCTGCTCATCCCTTACCTGCTGGCGGCCGTCAGAATGGTCGAGGAGGGCACCGCGTCGGCGGAACAGGTCGACCTGGCCATGGAGCTCGGATGCGCGCACCCCATGGGGCCGCTGAGACTGGCAGACCTGATCGGGCTCGACGTCGTGGCCGCCATCGCCGACTCCTTGCATGAGGAGTTCAAGCAGCCGCACTACGCCGCTCCGCCGTCGCTGCTGCGACTGGTCGAGACCGGATGGCACGGGCGGAAGAGCGGCCGCGGCTTCTACGTCTACTCCTGATCCGTTCCCGGTCCATCTTCTGCTCCATTCCTGTCCCATTTCCTGTCCCCTTCTCTGGTCCATTCTCTGGTCCATTCTCTGGTCCATTTCTGGTCCGGGCCTCCTCTCCCCCGGACGTTTCTCCGGACGTCCCGAGCGGTTTCGAGCGTTGCATCCGGCCGCCGGGCAATCCTCCGCGCGCTCATCGCGCGCTTCCCCACGACCTAAGGCTGTGAAAGAGCGCACCATGCACGCATTCCTCAACGTCAAGAAGTCAGCGGAAGTAAGTGACGTCTTCTGGGACGTCACCGAAGAGGCAGGTTTGTTCGACGTCGTCGTCAAGGGACTGGGCGACGGAGAGCACCGGGCGATAGACGACGGACGCGAGTTCATCAACATGTCGTCGTACTCGTACCTGGGATTGGACACCCACCCCAAACTCGTCCGGGCCGCGGCGGACGCCGTGCTGGCCGAGGGGGCACTCAACACCTCGACCTCCCGCATGCGGGTCCGCTTCGAGTCGCTGCGCAATGCGGAGGAGGCACTGTCCGGCCTGTTGGACGCCGAGGTGGTGACCGTGGCCTCCTGCGCCGCCGCGGCCTGGGCCGCCCTGCCCCTGGTCGCCTCGGGCCTGTTCACCGACGGCGAGCCACCGCTCATGGTCTTCGACCGCAACGCCCACTTCTGCCTGAACGCGATGAAGCCCAGCGTCGCCGACGAGGCCGAGGTGACCACGGTCCGGCACAACGACGTCGAGGCTCTGGAAGAACTGTGCAAGCAGCACAAGAGGGTCGCCTACGTCGCCGACGGCGTGTACAGCACCGGCGGCCAGGCGCCCGTCCGGGAGCTGCTGCGCCTCCAGGAGAAGTACGGCCTGTTCCTCTTCTTCGACGAGGCCCACGGCATCTCCACCGTGGGCGAGCGGGGACGAGGCGTCGTACTGAGCGAGATGGGCGAGATCAACGACCGGACGCTGATCATCACATCCCTGAACAAGGGCTTCGGAGCCTCGGGCGGTGCCGTGCTGCTCGGCCCCCGTGGATCCGCGCGCAGACGTACCCTCGCCATCCGCAACGGTGGCCCCATCATGTGGTCGCAGCGGATCAACACGGCCGGGCTCGGAGCGGTGCTCGCCTCGGTCGAGCTGCACAAGACGGAGGAGTTGACGGACCTCCAGCGGCGTCTGCAGGAGAACATCGCGCTCTTCGACAGCCATATCACCACCGAGCAGCACGGCGACGGCCTGCCGATCCGGCACGTCAACCTCGGTGACGAGGGGGCGACCGTGCGGCTCGCGCAGCGGCTGTTCGAGGAGGGCTTCTACTCCTCACCGATCTTCTTCCCCGTCATCGGCCGCGGGAAGGCCGGTCTGCGGCTGATGCTGCGGGCCAACATGCAGAAGGCCGACGTCGACCGTTTCTGCCTGCTGCTGAAGAAATGGCGGGACCAGCTCGGCTGAGTCCCCGAGCGCCGCACGCGAGCCACGAGTCCATGAGTCAACGGGAACCGCGCGATCACGGAGATCAGCGCGTCAACAGGGGAGCCGAGGACGTCAGCGGATGGCTGTACTCACTTCGAACATCGACACCGGATCAGAGACCTTCCGACGCAACGCCGAAGACTTCGAAAGCAGACGGGACGCCGTCGAGCGGGCCAGGCAAGCCGCGGTGGCCGGCGGCGGCGACCGCGCCCACCGCAAGCACGCCGAGCGCGGCAAGCTCACCGCACGGCAGCGGATCTCCCGGCTGCTCGACCCGGGTACCGCGTTCCTGGAAATCGGGCAGCTGGCCGCGCACGACGTGTACGACCAGCCGGTGCCCTCGGCCGCGCTGGTCACCGGAATCGGGGTGGTCGCCGGCCGCCTGGTGACGGTCTTCGCCAACGACGCCACGGTCAAGGGCGGCACGTACTTCCCGCTCGGCGTGCGCAAACACCTGCGCGCTCAGGAGATCGCGCGGGAGAACGGCCTGCCCTGCGTCTACCTGGTCGACTCCGGCGGGGTGTACCTGCCCCTCCAGGAGGACCTCTTCCCCGGGGAACACCACCTGGGCCGGATCTTCCGCAACATCGCCGAGATGTCGGGCGCCGGCATCCCCCAGATCGCCGCGGTCATGGGATCGTGCACGGCCGGTGGCGCGTACATCCCGACGATGTGCGACGAGGCGGTGATCGTACGCGGCACCGGCACGGTGTTCCTCGGCGGACCGCAGCTGGTCAAGGCGGCCACGGGCGAAGTCGTCGACGCGGAGACGCTGGGCGGAGCCGACCTGCACACGCGCGTCTCCGGCGTGGCCGACCACTTCGCCGAGGACGACGAGCACGCCCTGGACCTCGTCCGCGAAATCGTGTCCCGCCACCCCGCGCCGCCCGTGACCGAGCCACCCGTCCCACCCCAGGAACCCCTCTACGACCCCGCCGAACTGCCGGGCATCGTCAGTGCCGGACTGCGCGAACACATCCCCGCCCGCGAGATCCTCGCGCGGCTGCTGGACGCAAGCGAGTTCTCGGAGTACCGGGCACGGTACGGGACCACGATCGTCTGCGGCACCGGTCGCATCGGCGGGTTTCCGGTCGGCGTCGTCATCAACGACGGCATCCTCTTCCCGGACAGCTCACTGAAGGCGGCCAATTTCGTCGAGCTGTGCGTCCAACGGGACATCCCCCTGCTGTTCCTGCACAACATCAACGGCTTCATGGTCGGCTCCCAGTACGAGGCCGAGGGCATCGCCAAACACGGGGCGAAGCTCGTCAACGCGGTCTCCACCGCGCGCGTTGCGAAGTTCAGCATCGTCATCGGCGGCAGCTACGGCGCGGGGAACTTCGCGATGTGCGGCCGGTCGATGGGTCCCCGGCTCATGGCCATGTGGCCGAGCGGTTCCTCCACCGTGGTCGGCGCGGAACAGACCGCGACAGTGATGGCGCTGATCCGCAAGGACCAACTGGCCAAGCAGGGCAGGACGCTCACCGCCGAGGAGGAGCAGGCGATCCGGCAGCCGATCGTCGAGGCGTACGAGAAGCAGTCACAGCCCGCCTACTTCGGGGCGCGGCTGTGGGTGGACGCGGTGATCGACCCCGTGGAGACCCGGGACTGGATGACGCTGAGCCTGGCCATGGCCGCCGGCTCGCCCAAACAGGAGACGCGTTTCGGCGTCTTCAGGATGTGAGGGGCCGTGCTGAAACGAATCCTGATCGCCAACCGTGGTGAGATCGCGCGGCGGATCGCCCGCACCTGCGCGCGGCTCGGCGTCGAGTACGTCTGCGTGTACTCGGACGCGGACGCCGGAGCCGACCACCTGACCGGCGCCTTCGAGAAGGTCCGCGTCGGTGCGGCTCCCGCGGCGCGGAGCTACCTGGACATCGACGCGCTGATCGACGCGGCGCTGCGCTCCGGGTGCGACGCGGTCCACCCCGGCTACGGGTTCCTCTCCGAGAACCCGCGGTTCGCCGAGCGGGTCGTCGAGGCGGGCCTGACCTTCGTGGGGCCGCGGCCGGAGACCATCCGGGCCATGGGTGACAAGGCCACGGCCCGCAAGCTGATGGCAGCGGCTGGCGTGCCCGTCCTGCCCGGCTCACCGGAGGCCACCGAGTCGCACGCCGAGCTGGCCGCGGACGCGCGGAGCATCGGCTACCCCTTGATCCTCAAGCCCGCCGCGGGAGGAGGCGGCAAAGGCATGCGGGTGGTGACCGACGAATCCCAGCTGGCCGACGCGGCGGCCGAGGCCGTCCGGCTGGGACGCGCCGCCTTCGGAGACGGGCGGGTGCTCGCCGAGCGGTACGTCCCGTCGCCCCGCCACATCGAGGTGCAGGTCTTCGGGGACACCCAGGGCTCCGTCGTCCACCTGTACGAGCGGGACTGCTCGCTCCAGCGTCGGCACCAGAAGATCGTCGAGGAAGCCCCGGCCTTCGGTCTCGACGAGTCCGTACGCACGGCGATGCTCAGTACCGCCGTCCGCGGGGCGCGGGCACTGGGTTATGTCAACGCGGGCACCTTCGAGTTCATCCTGGGGCCCGACGGGGACTTCTACTTCCTGGAGGTCAACACCCGGCTCCAGGTCGAGCACCCGGTGACCGAGGAGATCACCGGGATCGACCTGGTCGAGTGGCAGCTTCGCGTCGCGGCGGGCGAACCGCTGCCGGTGCCCCAGGAGGAGATCACCAGCAGCGGCCACGCGATCGAATGCCGGGTGTACGCGGAGGACCCCGCGGCCGGATTCCGGCCGGCGCCGGGCCGGGCGGTGTACGCGCGGTGGCCGGACTCCGTGCGGGTGGAGGCGGCCTTCGACACCGCGGGCGAGGCCTCGCAGCACTACGACCCGTTGGTCGCCAAGCTGGTGGCGCACGGCCCGGACCGTGCCGCGGCACTGCGTCGGCTGGATGCGGCGCTCGGTTCCACCACCGTCCTCGGCCTGACGACCAACGTCGGTTACCTCACCCACCTGCTGGGCGAACCCCGCGTACGGGCGGGCCGTACGCACACGCACCTGGTGGACGGCGTCTCACCGGCGGACGGCCACGAGACCGCGGACCTCGCCATCGCCTGTGCCGCCTCGATCGCGGCCATGCCCGCACCCGAAACCGCCTCCCCGTGGTGGGGGCGGCTTGGACCCCTCGACCGCGCGGCGCTGGCGCCCGACGCCCCATTGGGCCGGATCACGGTCCGCTGCCGGGGCAGCCGGCGGCAGGCGGCCATCACGGCCCGGACCGGCTCCGTCCTGGCCGTCCGTGTAGGGGACCGGACCGTCGACGTACGCATCACCCGGCAGGGCCCGGTGTGGACCGGCCACGCCGGGGGTCACCGGTGGTCCGGCACACGCGTCGGCGCCGACGTCGAACTGTGCATCGGGGGCGACCGGTTCACGATCACCGACGACGTCCGCTCCGACCGGGACGCCGCGGCGTCGGACAACGTCCTGCGCGCCTCACTCCCCGGCGTCGTCGTCTCCCTCCCGCACGCCGAGGGGGACCGGGTCGAAGCCGGTGAGACGGTCGTCGTGATCGAGGCCATGAAGATGGAGCACCGCCTTACCGCGCCCGCTCCCGCCACGATCGAGAAGCTCGGTTGCGCGCTGCACGCCGCCGTGGCGGCGGGCCAGGTCCTGGCCGTGCTGCTGCCCGAAGAATCCTCAGGGCCCCCACCGGGACAGCCGGTCCGGCCTGCACCGGAACGGAGCGAACATGTCCGCTGAGCCCACTCCTCGCCCCACCCTGCTGCTGGTCGGCGGCGCCCGCGCCGTGAAGATCAGCCTCGCCATGGTGACGGACGCCCTGGAGCAGGCCCGCGCACGCGGTATCCGCACCCACGTCGTCGCCCCGGCCGTCGCGCTCGCCGCGACCCCCGACGTGCTCGCCGCCGCCGACGCCGCCTCGGCGGTCGACTTCGGCGATCCCCTGGGGACCGCGCGATGGGCTGCCGACGAGTCGGCGCAGGGCCGGCCGATCGACGCCGTCTACGCGTTGCAGGAGATGGCCCAGGTCGCCGTCGCGGAGACCGCGCGGGCCGTCGGCGCCGTCGGCAACCCCCCTGAGGCGGTCCGCCGTATCCGTACGAAGGACCTGTGCAGGGCGGCTCTCTCCGAGGCCGGCTTCCCCCAACCGCCGGTGCGGCTGTGCGGCGGCGCGGCCGAGGCCGAGGCGTTCATGGCGGAGGTTCCCGGCCCCTGGGTGGTCAAGCCCCGCGACGCCATGGGCAGTATCGGCGTGAGCCTGGTCGAGTCGCCGAAGCAGCTCGGGCAGGCTCTTGCCGTGCTCCCGGACCCGGACCGCTTCCTCATCGAACAGTTCGTGACCGGGCCGGAGTTCAGTGTCGAAGGTGTGTTCCTGGACGGGCAGCCGCACATCTTCGCCATCACGGCGAAGGACAAGGCCGAGCCACCCTTCTTCGTCGAGATCGGACACACGCTCCCCGCGGTCCTCTCCCCCACCGACGAGCACCGCGTCAAGGAGCGGGTCACCACCGCACTGCGCACCCTCGGCCTGTGCGCCGGCGCCTTCCACGTGGAGCTCTGGCTCACCGCGGACGACGTGGTGCTCGGCGAGGTCCACGGCCGCTACGGCGGCGACTGGATCCACCGCATGCTCGAACACGCCGTCCCGGGACTCGACCTGTACGGCGTCGTCTACGACGACCTGCTCGGCCGCCGCCAAGACCCGGCCGAGTATCTGCCCGAACGCGGAGCGGCCGTCCGCTACTTCACTCCCCCACCCGGCCGGCTGCTCTCGGTCGAGGGGTGGGACGAGGTGCGCCACCACCCGGCGGTGCTGTACGCCGAACTGTCCGTCGGTCCCGGCGACCGTGTCCAGCCGCTCCGCAGGTCCAGCGACCGCGCGGGACTGATCGTGGTCGGCGCGGAGGACGCCCCGGCCGCCGAGAAGCTGGCCCGCGAACTCGTCGAATCCGTCCGCTTCACGGTGGAGCCCGACGGCTCGGCCGGCCCGTCCGCCTGATGGGCCGCCACCCGCACGGCGTCGACGCCACTCCCACGACCACCCGCAACGCCCCGAGGACGGCCGGCATGAACCACGTCATCGGCGTTCTGGGCACCGGCTCCTACGTGCCCGAACGCATCGTCCCCAACGCGGAGGTCGCCGCACCGGCGGGGGTGGACGCCGCCTGGATCGAGCACAGGACCGGCATCCGCCTGCGGCGCCGGGCGGCCGCCGACCAGGCCACCTCCGACCTGGCGGCGAGCGCCGCGCGGCGCGCCCTGGCCGCGGCCGGCCTCGACGCCTCGGACATCTCCCTCGTCGTCGTCGCCACCTCCACACCCGACCAGCCCCAGCCGGCCACCGCGAGCTTCGTCCAGGACCGGATCGGTGCCGTCCAGGCGGCCGCCGTGGACGTCAACGCCGTGTGCAGCGGCTTCGTCTACGCCCTGGCGCTGGCCCGCGGGCACCTCGTCGCCGAGGGCTCCGGCGGCGCGGCTCTCGTCATCGGTGCGGACGTGTACTCGCGCATCCTCGACCCCGAGGACCGCAGGACCGCGGTCCTCTTCGGTGACGGCGCGGGCGCCGTGGTCCTCGGCCCAGTGGCGAGCGGACGCGGACTGTACGCCGCCAAGCTGCGCGGATTCGGCGGTCACCACGACCTGATCCGGGTCGAGGCCGGTGGTTCCAGGCTTCCCGCCTCGGAGCGAACGGTACGCGACGGCCGCCACCACTTCCGCATGGAGGGACGGGCGGTACGGGAGTTCGTCGCCGACGTCGTGCCCAAGCTGGTGAACGAACTGCTCGCGGAACACGCCGTACCGGCCGAATCGATTCGGCACTTCATACCGCACCAGGCCAATGGCGTCATGCTCGGCGAGCTCTCCGGACTGCTCTCCCTGCCCTCGGCGACGACCCACGTCAACGTGGACCGCCTCGGCAACACCGGCGCCGCCTCCATACCCGTCGCGCTCGACGAGGCATGGCGCGGACAACGGATCGGCCCCGGCGAGACCGTGCTGCTCGCGGCCTTCGGGGGCGGCATGAACAGCGCGCTGGCGCTCCTGCAGCGGTAGCGCCCGGACAAGGAAAGGGTCGATCCATGCCCGCACTGCTTCCCCCGGGAAGACCGCAACGCTTGCTGGCCGCGGCGACGTTGCTGACGATGCTCGGATACGGCATCTACCTCACGGCCGGTGTGCTGTACCTGACCCGGGGGCTGCACCTGCCGGCGGCGCAGGTCGGCCTCGGCATGAGCGTCGCGGGCGCGGTGTCGCTGGCGGCCGGCATCCCCATCGGCCATCTGGCCGACCGGGTCGGCGCGCGTGCCGTGTACACGGTCACACTGCTCGTCGGCGGTCTCGCCATGGCCGGACTGAGCCTCACCAGGGACTTTGGGACCTTCGTGGTCTGCGCGACGCTGAGCGCCGTCGCGCAGGCCGCCGGTCCCGCCGCGCGCAGCCCCCTCGTGCAGAGGTACGGGGGTGAGAAGCCGGCCGAGTTCCGCGGTTACCTCCGGGCGGTGACGAACCTCGGCATCGCTGCCGGTTCGGTCGTCGCGGCCTGGGCGATCGGACGCGACACCAGGTCCGCGTACGTGCTGATCATCGGCGCGAGCGCGGTGTCGTACGCGATCGGGGCCGCGATGGCGGCCTTCATGCCCAGCGTGCCGCCGCTGAACGCGCGCCCCGGCCCGAGGTGGATCGCACTGCGGGACCGTCCCTACGTGGTGCTCACCGTCCTCGACGGGCTGATGGCCATGCAGTACCGGGTGCTGACCGTCGCGGTACCGCTGTGGCTGCTCGGCCGGACCTCGGCACCGCACTGGTCGGTCTCGGCCGTGATGCTGGCCAACACCGCGCTCGTCGTCTGCCTCCAGGTACGAGGGAGCCGCACCATCGACACCGTGCCGGCCGCGGCGGCCGCCTTCCGCAAGGCCGGGTTCGCCTTCCTGCTGGCGTGCGCCGCCCTGTCCGCGCTGCCCGGACTGCCCACGTGGGCCGTCGTCCTGGTGCTGCTCGCGGCCGTCACGATCCACACGTTCGGCGAGATCTGGCAGGCCGCCGGAGGCTTCGAACTGTCCTTCGCCCTCGCACCCAAGGAGTCCCTGGGCCAGTACCAGGGCCTGTTCGGAATGGGCCTCGGCCTGGGCACCACCCTCGGCCCTTCCGTGCTGATCGCCCTCTGCATCGACCAGGGCCGGATCGGCTGGTGGATCGTAGGTCTGGGCTTCGCCCTCACCGGCCTGGCCATTCCCCCGACCACCCGCTGGGCCGAGCGCGCTCTCGCGAAGTCCCACCTTCAGTCCGATGCCGCGCCCCTCACGCCGGGAGACCACCAGGTTCCGTCACCGGCCGCCGGAACCGGCGTGAGCGACTCCTGAGCGGGTCGGTCGCGCTCTGCCGGGCAGGAAGACGCGGCAGGCGTCCGACGCGTGTCCGTCCGGCTCAGGCCCGAGCCGGTGAGCGGGGTCCTCAGCCCTCGGCTCACCCGACGGCGCCGTGCTCGCTACACATCACCTGGTGGCGGGCCCGGCCAGTGCAGCCGGATTCTGCGTCGCGCGGCCTTCCGGAGGGCTTGATCTTGTGCTCGCAGACCTTCCTGTTCGAGGGATACATGGGAGCGACCGGGCCGGGCCGGAGGGCCCGGCCCGGCCGCAGCACTGTTCAGCTCTGGGTGGATGGTCAGTGATGACGAGTAAGGAGTCGGTGCGCAGGCCCATGACCACAGGGCGGGCTGCCCTTGGGCCTGCTTGCGGGCGGCATACTCGTCTGCGGGCCAGGAGCCGCCGGGGTCGTCGGCGGGAAGCGCTCGGGGACGGTGCGCTGGGGCTGCTGGTCGGGCATTGGTCGCCTCCAAGTGCGGGTCGGGTCGGCTGGTGAGCCGGATCGGCATGAGGAGGTAGCGCAGCGCCTGGTCGTCGCTGCCGTGGCCGCGCAGGACGGCGGGCTTGGCGGGAGCGGTGAAGTCGAAACTGGACGGACTCGGCCGCCAGGGCGCTCAAGCCGTCCAGGACGAAAGCGGGTTCGAAGGCGATGGCCAACTCGCCACCGCTGAGGCAGCCAGCGCAGATCCGTCTGACCGTGAAGGCCCAGCAGCGTCAGGAACAGCGCATCCGCGAACGTGGCTATGCACGCGAGAACGGGTTCTGGCTCGACTTCCGCTTGCCAGAAACCTTCTGGGGCGTGTTGCGAATGTCAGCCCCGCCCCGGGCACGCTGCTTTCGCGTCCTCGCCGGCCAGGAACGGATGCAGCAGCGTGAGCAGGGCGTGCGGCCGGTGCAGCGGGATGATGTGGCCGCAGTCTTCGATGACGTGTCCGGTGAGATCGTCGGAGATCGGGCGAAGTTGGCGTTCCAGCGCAGGACCGACGGGCCGGGCGCCCAGCGCCATCGTTGGCACCGTCAGGCGGGCAGTGGCGACCGCCTGCTCGATCTGTACTGCGCTCTCGGGCAGGGCGCGGTAGTACGAGAACGCGCAGCTCAACGCCTGGCGGCCGGTATATGCGCGGACGAACGCGTCCCGGAGGGCGGGGCGCACACCGTCGCCGAGCGTGCCGGCTCTCAGAAACCAGTCGACGTAGGCGGCCTCGTGGCCCTCCAACACGGTCTCGGCAAGGCTGGGCGCGGCGGAGTGGAAGCCGAACCACCACGGCGGCCCGTCGGCGAGGAAGTCCTCGGCGCCGGGCAGCCTGCCCAGAAGGGACTCCATGACGACCAGGCGCCGGACGAGACCGGGGCGGCGCAGGGCGAGGAGAAAGGCCGGCGCGGTGCCCGCGTCGATGCCCACCGCCGCGGCCGAGGACACGCCGAGCGTGGTGAGAAGCGCCGCGGCGTCCTCGGCCAGGGTGCCCGCGTCGTACCCGGAGGCGGCCCGGCTGCTCGCGCCGAACCCGCGCAGGTCCGGCGCGATGACGCGGTAGCGGCCGGACAGATCGGCCATGACGTCCGTCCACAGCTCCCAGGTGTGCGGGAAGCCGTGCAGCAGCAGGACAGCCGGGCCCGATCCGGAGAGGGCGACGTTCAGTTCGACACCGTTGGCGAGGACGCGTCGCAGCTCGGGCATGGGGGGACTCCAGGTGCTTGGTGAGTGGTGGTGACTAGGTCACGCTAGGGAACTACCCTGGTCTGCCCAAGACGGCACTTTCCCTTCAGGTGGTGAGCTCCAGGTGACCACGTCGAGGCCCGGCGGACGTGACCAGCGACCCGGTGAGCGCGGGGACCTGCTGGATCCGCGCTGCCCGACCCGCCAGTTGCTAGACCGTATCGGCACCAAGTGGACGTCGATGGCGGTCAAGGTGCTGGCCGAGGAGGCTCCGGGTGAGATCCGTTTCGCGGAACTGCGGCGCCGTATCCCGGGCATCTCACAGAAGATGCTGTCCGTCACCCTGCACAGCCTGGTCCGCGATGGTCTGGTCGCGCGCCGCGTGGAACCCACCGTGCCGCCCGCCGTCCACTACCGGCTCACCGAGCTCGGCCTGTCCCTCGAAGGACCGCTCTCCGCGCTGCGTGTCTGGGCCGAGACGCACATGCCGGAGATCGACCGCAGCAACCAGCTCGCCGACGAGTCACCCCCCAATTAGCCGCGGAGGGAATGTGCTGGTCACAGCCACCCGTTGATGGCCGCGACAAGAACGGTCGCCTCGTAGCGGACCGCCAACTTGTCATACCGCGTGGCTACGGCCCGGTGTCCATTGAGGCGGTTAATGCCGCACTCGACCGCGTGCCGCTCGCGGTAGTCAATCGGGTCGAATTTCGGCGGCCGACCGCCGAGCGAGCCACGCAAAGCTCCCGGGCGCAACCCGGCCACTTCCCAGGTCCCACGAGCGTGCAGACAGGCCACTCGAGCTCCGACATCACCCAGAGAGTACGGCCTCTTGACCGACCGGGCACAGGTGCTGGCCGGCCCGGAGCTCTGCGAAGGGCACATTGGCTTTTACCGACTCCGGTGAGTGGATCTTGCGGACATGCGGTCGCAGACCCCAGGATCTGCGATCTTGTGATCATGAGGACGCATGGAGGCTGGCGAGGTTGATCGGCCGACGCTGGTCGCCCGACAGCTACGGTCGGTTCACCTGTGCGGCCATTCTCTCGGGGACGATCGTGGCCGCGCAGGTCGCCGCCGAGAACCCGGACCTCGTTGCCCGGTTGATTCTGTCCGGGGGGCCTGAGATCGCGCCGGGCGCGACGTCACAGCGGCGGCTTCGGATCGAACGGCATCGCCCCGGCCGGCTGGTCCGCGCGGTCTCCGACCTGCCCGATCGCAACGGATGGATCGACATGCTGGACGCTCTGCAGACGAGCGACCTCTCCTGCGTACTTCCGCAGGTCGCCGTTCCCACGCTTGTGCTGTGCGGAAAGCGGGATCGCGCCAGTTTGCCGGACGCCCGACGGACCGCGGCGGCCATCCGGGGAGCCCACCTGTCCGTGTTACCGCACGCCGGGCATCTCTTGCCCATGACGGCGCCGCATGCCTTCAATGCCATCGCCCGAGGATTCCTCGACCCGGAATGCCGGCAGACGCAGTGAGGGCGTCGTGACCCAATACCACTGCACCGCGCTGCTTTGAGTGATCGTCCGCCCCAGGCGTGCAGGAACCCGGTGCGCACGGTGTGATTCGATCGCTTCCTCGCTCGCGTCCCAGTCAGGAATCGGGCCGTCGACGACGAAAGTCTGCACTTCGGGTCCCATGGGCGAATGATCGGCTGCCTTCGTCACCGCGGGCAAGGTGCGTTCGCCGGTCAAGCTGCCGCCGACTCGGCGAGCGTCCGGCACCACCACGAGCAAGCCGTACGGGAGTTGCGGGACTTCCTCTACGTCTGACGCGTTACTGCGGGCGCCGCACGGCTGTTCCAGGGCGGCACAGTGCAACGAAGCGGGCGAGCGCTACCAGTGCGGTCACCAGTTGAACGACGGCCGGCGGGACAGTGGCGTGCTCTCCTTTCGATTCCGGCCAACGGGGCAGTGACCGATCCGATGAGGAACGAGGAACAGCACCGCGTGGACTGTCGTCGGGCTCACCATTGAGCCATGGGCTCGAACGCCGTGCGCCGTCAATGGTGGGGTGAGCGCATCACCTGCTGTATCCGGTCCCTGCGGGTCCGCGTGTTCGGCCAACGGCCGAGGGCCCGTGCTCCGATGACGGCGGCCGCCGTGACGGCCGGGACGATCACGGCGATCACCGAGTACATGGGTCTCCATCCTGCAAAGGCGCGTGCGAGGTGAGCGAGAAGGGACGGCGGCGCACTGCCCTGTGACAGAGCTGACCGCCGCCCGCGCGGACCGTCGTCAGCGACCGGTTCGCGCCGGTTCGGGGGTGGCCAGTGCCCGGAACGCCTCCCACTGCACACGGGGCCGTGCCAGGCCACGTCGGTCCAGATAACGTGCGGTGGCCCGCTTCGTTCGGCGCAGCACTCGCAGCGCGTCGCTCGGGCGCCCGGAACCCATCGGCTCCACCACCGTGTCGGGCACCAGCAGCCACTTGTCACCGGCCTGTCGCAGCTCTCCGCGGACAAGCGTGTTCCGCATGTGGTTGAGCCGCTCATCGTGCCGGTGCACCAGCAGGGAGGCGGGGCCGGCCGTCATGGCGAAGTCGGAGGGCACCGTCACCGCGAATCCCGCCCGGGTGGCGGCGGGCCGGGTTCGGGCGAGTACGGGTGCTCCCGTCTTGTCGCAGGCAGCCAGTACCGCGCTCTGATAGCGCGCGAGTTGTGCGGCACCGGGGAGTGACGCGACGGGTCCCTCCCCGGTGGCGGGCTGTGCTGAGGACAGCGTGGCCAGCGGAGGGCGCACGATGACCTGTTCAGGAGTGACGGTGATGAGCAGGCGCAGGTAGTACCACTCCATCAGCCGTCTCATGCCGGGGGCGAGGTAGGACCGGCTGTGCGGCTGCCGCGCGAAGAGCATCCGCCAGTAGTCCTCGGCGCCTTCGGGTCCCGTCATGATGTCGTCCGGGCACTCGGCCCGGCCACCGACGAAGATCTGGGGGGCGTGGTTGAGTCCGCTGCCGGTGGGGTCGGAGTAGAGCAGGGCCACGCGCCCGTCCCGGCGCACGTTCAGCGCCTTCTGTGCGAACGCCAGAGACGTGGTCAGCAACAGCGTTCCGTCGGGCCGACGGCGGACCGCGGCGGGCCAGACCACCGGTGCGCCATCCCGGCCGAGCGTGACGAACTCGCAGGTCCGGTAGGCGTCCAGGACGTCGAGGGGGGCGGTATCGAGCAGCGTCACCGGCCAGCCTCCTCGTGCAGTACGTCGCGCAGGGCACGGCAGGCGGCGGTGTACTGCCGCCGGCCGACGGTCTTCCACAGCAGACGACCGACGAACGGGGCCCTGCCGAGGAAGTACGTGCGTTCCTGCGGCGTGGCGTCCTCCAGGATCGCGCCAAGGGCCAGCATCACCTTGTTCTTGGGCAGTTGCTCCAGACCGCGTCGGCCCACCAGGTCCCACTCGGCGACGGTCAGATGCTCGGCGACCAGGGGCAGCACCAGCCGCTCCTCGTCGTCGAGGTGCTCGAGCAGCACCCTGTGGTGCTCGAGCAGCACCAGGGCCAGTTCCTCCCGGGCGATGTGGTTCGCCTCCCGCCGCCACGCGGGGAGCCACTCGGCGACGACCGCCAGCGTCCGGTCGATGCTCTGGTGCTGTTGCTCCATCCGGTCGACCAACTCGCCACCCGCGCCGCGTGCGTGAAGCAGAGGCCAGACCAACTCGTCCTCGAGGGAGTGGTGATGGTGCAGTCCCATCACGTAGTCGTCCAGGTGGGCCGCGATCCGCGCCGCGCGTGCCGTGTCGCCGTCGGGCACGGCACGCACCAGACGGGGCGCGAGCGCCGCCTCGCGTCGGAAGACCCGGTGGACGACCACCATCTCGTGCGTGTAGGGCTGGTGGTCAGAAGGGGGAGGAAAAGCCGTACTGCGGGACACGCCTGCTTGCTCCAACAATGAGGTGCCTGTGGGACGCGATCACGGTTCCGCAGCCGTCTTGGCGTCTGCTTGGGACCGCACTTGGGAGCGTGCCGACCAGGGTGTTTAGCGTCTGTTGACGCTCTGGCATCACCGCTCGGGTAGATTCGCGCGGCGTGCTGCGTATTCGAGTCCTGGGTTCTCTGAGCGCCGAAGTCGCGGGGAAGCCGGTCGAACTGGGGGCTCCGCGGCAGCGGGCCGTTCTCGCCCTGCTGCTCGCGGCCCGCCAAGGGGTGGTGCCCGTCGACCGCATGGTCGACGAGTTGTGGCGCGGTGTCCCTCCGGCCAAGGCCACCGTGTCGCTGCACGCCTATGTGTCGAACCTGCGCCGCCTGCTGGAGCCGGAGCGGCTCCCGCGCACTCCTGCGGCCGTCCTGGTCACCTCACCGCCGGGCTACGCCGTGCGGCTGCCCGCCGAGTCGGTGGATGCCTGGCGGTTCGAGGTCCAGGTGGCCCGGGCCCGGAGTGCCCCACCCGACAGGG
This sequence comes from Streptomyces sp. NPDC001480, assembly GCF_042894725.1. NCBI lineage: Bacteria > Bacillati > Actinomycetota > Actinomycetes > Kitasatosporales > Streptomycetaceae > Streptomyces > Streptomyces sp. NPDC001480. Next base: position 131,660 of record NZ_JBIAVX010000006.1, read on the forward strand.
CGCGGGAGCTGCTGGCGGAGGCGCTCGGGTGGTGGCAGGGCCCGGCCTTCCTGGAGCACCGGGACGAGTCGTGGGCCACGTCCGAGGTGACACGGCTGACCGAACTGTGCGCACAGGCACGAGAGTTGGCCGTGGCGGCCGACCTCCGCACCGGGCACGCGGCCGAGGCGGTGCTGGCGGCCGAAGTCCTCGTGCGGCAGGCCCCGTTGCGGGAGGAGGGCTGGCGGCTGCTCGCTCTCGCCCAGTGGGCCTGCGGCCGCCAGGGCGACGCGCTGTCCTGTCTACGCCGCGCCACCGAGGTGCTGCGGGAGGAACTGGGCTGCGATCCCGGTCCTGCCCTGGCCGAACTGGAACACGCCGTCCTGGCCCAGCGGCTCGACGTGCTACGGGCGACCGTGCCGGGTACCGCACTCGCTCTCGCCCTGCCGGGGCCCGCTCCCGTCGATGGGCCCGGGGACGAGCACGCGGACGAGGCCGGCCTTTTCGTCGGCCGGGAGGCCGAAGTCGACGCCGTGGAAGCCGCTGCGCGGGCCGCCCGGCGAGCGGGCGGTGTGGTTCTGATCACCGGCGAGGCCGGAGCGGGGAAGTCGGCGCTGCTCGGCCGGCTCGTGGGGCGGCTGGAGGCGGCAGGGTGGACCGTGGTGATCGGGTGCTGCCCCGAGTACGAGGGGGCGCCGCCCGCCTGGGCCTGGGTGGAGGCACTCGGTTCCCTCGCCCGTTCCGCGCCGCCGGCACACCCCGAGGAGCTCGCCGCCCTGCTGCACGAGCCGGAGACCGCGTCCGCCACGACGCGCGACGAGGCCGCCGCGGGACGCTTCCGTATGCACCGCGCCTTCGCCGCCTGGCTGCGGGCCGCGGCCGCCGGACGACCGCTCGCCATCCTCCTGGAGGACCTGCACCGCGCCGACAGCGAGACCCTGGCCCTCCTTGAGGCGGCCGCGCAGATCACTGACGTCCCCCTCCTCACTGTCGCCACTTACCGTCCGGCCGAGGTGGGCGAGGATCTCGTCAAGACCCTCGCCCACCTCGCTCCCGGCGCCCCGCGACGCATCGGGCTCGGCGGCCTCTCGCCCCAGGACGTCGCCACCGTGGTCACCGCCGTCTGCGGCGAAGCCGTCGACGAGGCCACGGTGACGGCGCTCGCCGAACGCACCGGAGGCAATCCGTTCTACGTCCTCGAGAGCGCACGCCTGCTGGTCAGCGAGGGCGCCCTGGTGGCGGTGTCCGAAGTGCCCCAGGGCGTACGCGACGTGCTGCGCAGGCGGCTGGCCCTGCTGCCGGCACAGGCCCGTTCGGCGGTGCAGTTGGCGGCCGTCGCGGGGCTGGAGGCGGAGGTCTCCCTCCTCGTCGACGTGGCCGACACCGACGAGGACGCGACACTGGAAGGACTCGACGCCGCGGTGGCCGCGGATCTGCTGACGGAGCCCGGCCTGGGACGGGTCCGCTTCGTGCACGCGCTGGTCCGTGACACCGTGTACACCGACCTGTCCGGGGTACGGCGAGCCCGTCTGCACGACCGCATCGCGCAAGGACTGCGGCGCCGCCGCCCGCAGGATCTCGCGGCCCTCGCGTTCCACTTCGCCCGCTCCGGCAGAACGGCCAACGCGCCCCTGGCCGTCGACTACGCGCTGCGGGCAGCCGAGTTGGCCGAGCGACGGTACGCACACGACGTGGCCGTCGAGCTGATCGAGCAGGCTCTCGAGGTCCACCTGGCGGCCGCGTCCGACCGCGACGCCGACCCGCACGACACGGTGGCCCTTCTGGTGCGACTGCTGGGAGCACAGGTGCGGGCCGGGTCGACGGACGCCGCGCGGCACACCCGGCAGCGAGCGGTCGACCTCGCGGTGCGGGCCGGCCGGGACGACCTGGTCGCCACGGTCTACGGCGCCTGGACCGAGCCCTCACCCTGGCGGAGCCGGCTGGAGGGCTTCTTCGACCGCACCGCCCTGGCCCGGCTGGAACGGCTCGGCGGCGACCACACGCTCGACGACGCGACGCGCGCCCGGGTCTTGCAGGTCCTCGTCGACGCCGTGGCCGCCGAGGCGGCACCGCGAGCCGCCGAGGTGGCGGACGCTCAACTGGCACTGGCCCGAGCCGACGGCGAACCCCGCCTGCTGGCCTCGGCGTTGATGACCTCCGCCAAGCTGCTGCCGCACGAGACGCAGGGTGCCGTTCGTACCCCGCTCGTCGCCGAACTGCGGCAGTTGGCGCAGACGCACGACCTCCCGGCGTACCGCTGGGTGTGCGAGCACCTCGACGGCATGACCGCCGCGACCCGCAACGATCCCGACGGCCTGCGCCGGCACAACACCGAAGCCCTGGAACTGGCGCGCCGCTACCACATGCTGTGGGCACAGGGCATCGCCGCCGCGACCTCAGCCATGCTCGCCACGGTCGCCGGCCGCTTCGACGAGGCAGAGGCCCGCTACGCCGCCGCCGACGATCTGTTGCAGCGCGTCAAGGTGCACCACGCCACGGGCCCGCGCACGCTGGGCCTGATCACCATCCGTCTCGCCCAGGAGCGGGCCGGCGACATCGAACCGGTCGTACGCGACCTCTACGCGGCGGTCGGCACCCCCGTCGCGGTGGCTCACGCCCTCGTCCTGGCCCGCCTGGGACGGTTGGAGGAGGCGGCAACGGTGTCCCATCCACCGCGACCGGTGACCGACCACCTCTACGGGGTCGAACTGGACTACCGCTGCGAACTCGCCGTCCTGCTCGGCGACACGGACACGGCGGCCATGCTGATCGAGCATCTGCTGCCCATCCGCGGCCAGTTCGCCGGGACAGCCGGCGCCGCCTACGCGACCCGCCCCCTCGCCCACACCCTCGCCGATCTCTACCGGTTTCTCGGGGAAGACCAGGCCGCGGCCGACAATTACGCACTGGCCGAACGCGTCGCGCGCGCCTGGAACTCACCGCACCGCATCGCCGAGGCAGGACGGGCGGCCGCACGACTGGCCGCGGAGCGGGAGCGGCGGCGCACCCTGGCGCGCTGAAGCTCGTTGGACTGACGAGCCTCGCCCGACGAGCATCCGAGCAACACTCGCTATCGCGTGGCGACCGGTGACCGCGGTGGACAGATGACCGCCGTGCTGCCCTTCTGCTGCACGCGGGCACGTCTCAGAGCGACGGTTGAGCCCGACTGACCTGTTACAGCGAGCCCTCACCATCTGCCATCGAAGGTCAGCCACTGCTCAGTTCCAAGAGGACTCAGCGCAGCCGGCGCACGCGCAGCACCAAGTCGTCGGTGTGATGCGCGCCGGCGCCATCGCCGGGTGCCACGCGTGGCCGTTGCTCGTTCACATCGACCTGCCAGTCGTCGCTGAGAAGATCGGCGACCATCGAGGGCCAGACGTAGTCAGCCGGGTCGAAGCCGCTGTCGTGCGCCTGCTGGGTGTCCATTCCCGCGTGGTGTACGAGCAGCAGCACGCCGCCGGGCGCGACGGCCGCGAGCAGCGCTCGCTCGGCCGCAGCGTCGGGGGTGCGCAGCAAGGCCGGGTACTGCGCGGACACCAGGTCGAAGGAGGCCGGCGGGAGCACCGCCTCGGTGAGTGCGGCGTGTACCCAGCGAACGTCGAGACCGGCGTCCCTCGCGTGCCCGGCCGCCCGCTCCAGCGCCACGCCCGAGACCTCGAGCGCGGTCACGTCCCAGCCGCCGCGCGCCAGCCAGACCGCGTCCGCGCCCTCGCCGCAGCCGACGTCGAGCACCCGCCCCGGCGTGAGCCCGGCAACCTCGGCCACGAGCACGCCATTGGGCCGGCCGCTCCACAACTGTGGCCGCTCGGCGTACCGCTTGTCCCACTCCGCCCGCACTGCGGGGTCTCCGACGTATCCGTCGGCAGGCGAGGGAATGTCGGACGTGGGCGATCCTGCTGCGATGTTGTCGGTCATGGGCCCACCGTCGCCTACCGCATCCGGGTCTTTCCATTCCTGTTGCCGTTCCGGCAAACGGCGTCGCGCGCCGCCTCCGTACTCGCAGCGTGGCCGCGCCCCGATGCCGGGACATCCGACACGCGTGGTCCGGATGCCCCGGCATCGGGGCGGCGTCAGCCGTTCCGGTGACCTGCAGGGCCGTGGTCCAGTTCTTCTAGATCGCGCTGCGGGCGTCCGAGAGGGTGATGCTGCCGACGCAGGTCGTGGCTTCGAGGGGGTTGGTGTAGGAGGTCGGGGGCGGACAGTGGCGGTCCAGCCGGAGACGCGGATGGCGCTGTGGATGTTCGACTGGGTGACTCACACATGCCAGGAGCAGTGTCACTACGGGATGCGCAGGACATGGTGAGAGATGCCGAGATGTTCCTCCGCCTGGCGGAACGCATGCTGTTGCTCCCCACGAGAGGAATCTCGCCGGCGGCGGCAGTTTGATCTGCCTGGCCGCACGCCCGGCGCCGTACGGCCCTCAGTCCCGCTCAGCGAGGCGGGCCCGTGTCGTTCTCCCTGCGAGGATGAAGAAGCCAGGCCGGGAAAAGCACAGAAGGGATCCCTGTGAACGAGGTACAGGAAGGACTCTGCCTCATGGGTCCCGCCACGGTGACCGTATTCGTCATCGGTGCGGGCAACGAACCTCTGCCGTCGGAGGCGTTCCAGCTCGCCGGACTCGTTCCCGACGAGGTGCACCCTTTCATGCTGAAGGAGCAGCCGGCAGCGATCGCGTCGCAGGGCCTCATGTCGTACGACCTCACCTTCCGCGACACTTCTCTCACCCTGTCCACTTACATGTGCGAGACCCTGCGCCGCCTGTGCGCGGACGGCCGGGCTGTGGCCTGGGCCGGCTTCGAGGGGTCGTTCCACTACGACCACCTCCTCACCGAGGACGTCGCATCCTCGGTCTACGGATACTGCGTGAGCGGCGCCGAACCCGTGGTCGCATGGGACTTCGCCACCCTGCGCGGCGTGGCCTGGAAGAAGCAGATAGCCGAAACCCGTGCGGCCCTGGAAGAACTGCTGCGTAGGCCTTGAGACCGTGTCCTACGTGGTGAGACGGATGAGTCGCTTGTCGCAGCACAGTGCGGCGGCGAGTCCGAGAAAGGCCAGGTAGTTGCGGGGGTTTCGCTCATGGCGGGGGCCGAGTCGGCGGTAGCCGGACAGCCACGACATGGTGCGCTCGATGACCCAGCGTGATCGTCGCCCTCCAGCTCGCCCTGCTCGCGGCCTGCGCGCTACTGCTCGTGGCCCGGTTGCTCGCCGCCGAACGCACCGGCGAGACCCGGCTGCTGCGCGCCCGCGGCGCCTCCCGCGCCGCCCTCGCCGGCCGGGGCGAGCGAGCGCAGGGGCGTACTCGGACCGGCGCACCCCAGGGGCCTCTGTCGGCGCCAGAACTCGAGGCTCGCGGAGGTGGACAGGAGGTCGCCCAACGGCCCGTGGAGTGCAGCGGAACGGAACTCACGAGTGCGCGCCCCGATCCCCCGGTCAGTTGCCGTGTTGCATCTCTATCCGCCGGTCATGGGGAGGATTGAGTGGGTCAGACCGAGCGGGAGAGCCCGTCGGGCCACTGCGCGGGAGCTTCGGTCTGCGGGACCAGGCCCTACCCGGATGACTGCCGGTTGGATCGTCACACGCATTCCTCACGATGCGCTGCCGGGACCGGGCTGCGTTACCCTGCCAGCCAGCAAGATCACACCACGTCGGGGGGCGTCCATGACAGCGCAGGGCGAGGCGATCCTGGCCGAACTCAGCTCTCTTCCAGCTCACGTGCGCGCGGACTACATCCGCATTCTCGAGGCGGTCGTGCGGGTCGCCCCCAGAGCATGGACCCGTCGCAGGGGCGTCCGGCTGCAGTGGATCACACTCCACGACGGCGACGATGACGTCGTGGTGCAGATGGACTCCGGCGAACTGAGTAAGCACGTCGACTGGGACGGTCCACGGTCCACCCGCTCTTTCGCCGGCGCCCTGCGGGAAAAGCTGGGAACCAACCGGTGCGCCGCTCTGGTCTATGGGAACGCGATCGACTCGCGCACGTGGGGTTGGGTCCTCCCGCTCCTGGTCGGGCAGCTTCCCAGGCTGGACACAGCGGTGATGGTCGATATCGAACACCGCACGGGAGTCCGATCCACATTCTGGTTCCCGATCAGGTACCGGCGTGTGCTCGTACGACGCCTGCGGTTCCAAGAGGACGTGCGCGCGACCCTGCAGCGCGCCAGGAACGCGTGACCCGACCTCCGCGGCAGCCGGGCACCAACCGCTGCCAGCCCGAAGGGCGCTCGCAGATGCCGAGGCGCCCATTCCGGCCCCCGGGTCGGTGCCCCGCCGCCGCGCCTCCGCGACTTGACTGGAGGCACGATCGGCTCGCGGAAATCCGGGTGAGACGGGCGGTGTCGTCACCCCCCCGACGTCGTGCGGACGGCCGCAGCGAGGGCCTCGCCGATAGCTCGTGCGCCCGGTGCGTTGGGATGAAGAGGCGCGGCCGCACGGGTGGGGACGAGGCCCTCGATGTAGCGGTCGGCAGGGGCGGCACAGATGTCGTGACCGGTGCCGAGGGTGTAGGTGTCGACGAAGGCGGCGCCATGTTCTTCAGCCGCCTGCTTCAGTACGTCGCTGAGGTGGTTGACCGCGCTTTGGATGTAGGTGGCGTCCTGCTTCCAGAAGGGCTGAGTGGGATAGCAGCCGTGGGTGCGGAGGTAGTTGCCGTAGCCGACGACGAAGACTTCGGCGTGCGGCGCCCGCCGGGCGATTTCATCCAGGACGGCGCTGAAGGCCGGGGCCCAGGCGTCGATGCGGGCCCTGACCTTGTCGGTGCCGCCGGCGGTGTCCTCTTCCGCGCAGCTGGTGCCGTGTGGCTGGGGCAACATGTTGACGCAGCCCAGCGCTTCGCTGAAGAGGTCGGTGTCGTTGCCGCCGATGGTGACGCTGACGATGTCGGTGTCCGGTGTCAGTGAGTCGTACTGGGGTGCCGTTCCCGGGTGCTGCGCGGTGCTCAGATGCTTGGCAGTGGCGCCGGAGCAGCTGACATCGGTGAGCTTCGCGGCGAGGGCCTGGGCCGCGATGTGCGGGTAGTCGGCCAGGGAACGCAGGCACGCCAGGTCGGTCGGGTCGACGGGCGGTACCAGCGGTGTGGCCGCGAAGGAATCGCCGAGCGCGACGTACCGCAATGGTTCGACCGCGGCCGACGTGGCCGTGACTGGTCCCGTGGCCGATGCCGCACCAGCGGCCAGAACAGTGGCCAGAGCTACGCGCAGGGTTGTCTTCAAGAACGCCTCCGATCGGGACGCGCGAGTCGTGATCCTGCCTCGCTATGAGCATGTCCGAGCCGGCGTGCCGCCGCACGGCGGACCGCGGCATCGGTGAAAGTGACGACCGCCGATGACGGATGCCGTACCTGATTCGCCACGGCGTCATGGAAGGCCTCGGCGGCTACCCGGACAGGGCAGCCCCAAGGCCTTGCCTTGCTGGTGGCACTGAAAGACGGCAATCCCGGCATCCGCCGGGCCGGCCGTGTCCGGCCTGGCCGACCGGGCCGGTCCCGACGTCCACGCGGCGGTCCTGACTGCCCTGCGGCCGTCCGGAAGGAAACACCGGCCGCCTGGCGAGGCGAACCGCGCGACGCCCCGCAGCCGGCAACAGTCGCAGACGCGGCGTCCTAGCCATTCCGCTCTCCTCAGCGCGGTCGGCACCGCCCCCATGACCGCCGCGCCCTGGACCCGTACCAGGCGCCCCCCAGCAACTCTCTGTCCTGCGGCGGACCGCCGCGCGGCCTCGCTGGAGGCGACCTGCTCACGCGGTCCCACGCCGGGCTGACCAGCAAGATCCACCTGTCCGCAGTCCGGCTCTGCCGACCGATGGGGGCAACACATCCCACGGCCAAGCCGTTGACGCCTCGCCACCCACCCCGATCCGGCCGGAACTGACGGCCGCCAGACCACCACCGTCACGGCGAGAGTGGGGGCACTGCGCCAGCGGGTGCCAGTCTGCGCCCACTGCCGACCGGACACGGCACTCGGCATCCTCGGCTAGTAGCTGTCGTAGCTGGGCTTTCCGTTCGGCCGGTAGACGCCGACGATGGTGCCGCCCTTCGTCGTCGAGACGCTGACCGGCCTCAGCGCAGTGGGGATCGCGCCGTCGGCGAACAGCCGCTTGCCGGTGCCGATGATCACCGGATGGATGGTCAGCCGGTACTCGTCGACGAGGTCGTACCGCATGAGGGTCTGGGCGAGGTCGCCACTGCCCACGACGTTGATGTTGCCGCCGTCGGACGCCTTCAGCTTGCGTACGGCATCGGCGATGTCGCCCTCCAGCAGCGTGGAGTTCTGCCACTCGACGCACGTCAGGGTCCGAGACGCTACGTACTTGTGCATGCTGTTCATCCGATGGGTGAACGGGTTGTCGGGATCGGCGGTCGGCCAGTACGACGCGAAGATCTCGTACGTCTTGCGGCCGAGCAGCATCGCGTCGGAGTGCTCGTACCAACCGGCGATGGCCGTGCCGACCTCGTCGTCGGTCACCGGTTTCTGCCAGCCGCCGTGCTCGAAGCCGCTCTCAGCGTCCTCGTCCGGACCGCCTGGTGCCTGCATGACGCCGTCCAGCGTCAGGAACGTGCAAACGATGATCTTGCGCATGGTGCGCTCCCTTCGTCGATCTGTAGACCACACGACCACCGGAAACTCATCGGCGGAACTTTCACGGCGCAGCACTATGGCCTCTCGTTCGGATCTTGGATGACCCTGGGGCGACGGTCAGAGGCTTGTGGGACGATCACCGCATCACGCTCGATCCTCAGCCGCCGACTGGTACACATATACGACTTCTTGCTGGTCAGGCTGCGTCTGGGCGCCCGGTCCATGAGGTACTACCGGCCCGTGCGGTGGAGTCGGACCTGTTCGAACTCGCGGGAAGTCCGGGCATGGTACTCGGATGCGCGGCTGGTGACGTGCTGCGGGTGGCCGATGACGGCCACTTCGAGATTGTTGAACACGGCGAGAACCCGTGCGTTCAGGCAGCTGGTCCGGGTCAGCTGATTCCGGAGGCGTTCGCTGAGCTGAAAGAAGCGGTCAGTCGCGCGATTGAGCGACTCATGGATGCCTGGGCCGCGGGCGTCGATGATGTCGAGTGGTGGTTCGGCAACGGAGACCATGCCAGCTCCAGACGGCGCGCCTCGCCGGTCGCCCGCAGGAGGCTGGGCCGGCCAGCAGGCAGCACATCAGCCGCGAACAGCCCACGGCCGCCCTCGTAGACCGCCCCTGCGATGACGTCCTCGCCGTTGCCCCTGAACCGCAACTGGGCAGGAAAACGGGGTCCCGACGGCAACAACCGGATCTCCAACGATTGGCCGAGCTGATAGAGGTATCGGCTTCTGTGCCGCAGGGCTCTCCTCGTCTCGGGCGCGCGCGATCTGCCAGGGAGCCCCGGCCGGCGCGTTGGACCGGCAGCCTCCGCACCGTCCCGTGCTGATGGTCTCCCCCCTGGCGCTGGTCCTCGCTCTCATGGGCCTGCTTACGGTCATGGCCTCCGGGCGGCTCGGTGTACGAAGGCGGGCGGGAGGTTCGCCCACACGGCTTTCGAGCGCTCCAGCCGGACGAAGCGGCAGGCGAGTTCGGCGGTGAAGTGGCGGGCGGGCGGGGTCCAGGCCGCGTGCAGATAGGCGAAGGTGGTGAACCGGCCGCCGGGCGCGAGGACTTCGGTCACGACGTCCAGGATGTGCCCGCGCCGGTCCCGCGGCATGACCGTCCACGGCAGCCCGGAGACCACCGCGTCGACCGGTTCGCCCACCGCGTCGGCCAGCCCGGCGGCCGAACCCTGGACCACGGTCAGCCGGCTGTCGCGCCGGGTGGCCGACAGCCGGGCGGCGAGCACCGGGTTGAGCTCGACCGCGACGAGCCGTGCGTCGGGTGCGAGGCGGGCGAGGATCGCGTCGGTGAACACCCCGGTCCCCGGGCCTAGCTCGGCGACGAGCCGGGCTCTCTCCAGGCCGATGCCCTCGGTCATCGCGTACGCCAGCCGCCGTGAACTGGCCGCCACGGCACCGGTCATGAGGGGCCGTCTGAGGAACTCGGTGGTGATCGACATGGCGGCCATGGTGGAAGCGCCCCGGGTGGCCGCACGTCGTATCCCCGGCCGGTGTCCGTACGACTGCGGGAGGACCCGGTGACGCCCACCAGGACGATGCCGGGGAGCGGGCCCCGGTCGTAGCGTGAGGCGGTGCAACGGCTGATCGAGACCCTGCCCCGCCTGCGGCGCGAACATCCGTGGCTGACGGACGTCCTGCTGCTCGTGCTGGTGGCCGTGCCCCCGGTGATCCGCCCGCAACCGGGCTGGCGGCCCGTCTGGGTACAGGCGGGCGTCTACGCCGCCCTGGTGCTGCCCCTGCTGTGGCGTCGCCGCCGACCGGTCCTCGTCGCGTCCCTGGTGACGGGTGCGTTCTGGGCGCAGTACCTCGGACAGGTGTGGGGACAGGAACCGGGACAAGGCGCCGTCGCCGTGGCCGCGGTCCTGGCCACCCTCACGGTGCGTGGCCTGCGTAGGGCCGCCGCGGCGGCGGTGGTCTGTACCGCAGGCTGCGTTGTGCTGTGGGTTCCCGCCTGGCAGCGGGACTACGGGGGTCCGGGTGCCCGCGGTGCCTGGCTCACCCCGCTCGCCGTGGGGTTCCTGTGGGCCGGGGCCTGGGTGTTCGGCGAGTATGTCCGTGCCCGCCGCGCCTACGTCGCCGAGTTCGAGCGACGGGCCGCGCTCGCCGACTCGGAGCGCCTCGCCCTGGCCCGGGTCGCCGTCGCCGAGGAGCGGGCCCGCATCGCCCGCGAGATCCACGACGTCCTCGCGCACAGCGTGAGCGTGATGGTGCTGAACGCCGAGGGCGGCAGGCTGATGCGGCACACCGACCCCGCGGTCGTCGACCGCACTCTCGGGGTCATCAGCGCGACCGGCCGCGAGGCCCTGGACGAACTGCGCCGGCTGCTTGAGGTGCTGCGCACCCCCGAGGCCGACGCCCCACCCGGTGGCCCCGGCTCCGGGCCGGATCGTGGTGGGGCCGGTGAGTCCCTTTCGGCCGATATTCGGCGGCTGGTCGCTCGCCTCAACACGAGCGGCACGCGCACCCGGCTGGATCTGCGTGGAGAACGGGGCGGTCTTCCGGCGGATCTCACCGCGCAGACGTACCGCATCGTGCAGGAGGCGCTCACCAACGTCGTCAAGCACGCGCCACCGGATGCCACGATCCATGTACGGCTGGACACGGGCACCGAGGGGCCGGGGCGGCTGGTCCGCGTCCGGGTGGAGAACTCAGCCGGAGCGGAGGCCGGCCCTGAGCACCCCAGCCCACTGCTGTCCCGCGGTCACGGACTCACCGGCATGCGCGAACGCACCGCCCTGTACGGCGGGAGCGTCGACGCCGGGCCCACACCCGACGGGGGCTACCGGGTCACCGCGATCCTGCGCCCCGCCGAGCCCGAGCCCACCACGGCGACCTCATGACCGGCCAGACCCCCACCCCGTCGTCGTCGCGGGTCCTGATCTGCGACGACCAAGAGCTCATCCGGATGGGACTGCGCATGGTCATCGACAGCCAGCCCGACCTCACCGTCGTGGGCGAGGCCGCCGACGGGGATGCGGCGATCACGGGCGTGGCCGCCCTGGAGCCGGACCTCGTTCTGATGGACGTACGCATGCCCGGCCTGGACGGACTCGCCGCGACCGAACACCTGTGCGCGCAGCCGAACGGGCCCCGGATCCTTGTCGTCACGACCTTCGACCTTGACGAGTACGCCTACGCGGCCCTGCGCGCCGGCGCGAACGGCTTCCTCGTCAAGGACGCCCCCGCCGAGGAGATCCTGGTGACCGTCCGGGCGGTGCTGCGGGGCGAGGTCATGGTGGCGCCCTCACTCACCCGGCGCCTGGTCGACCGCTTCGTCCGGCAAGCCCCCGCGTCCGTGCCCGCCCAGCGCAGCCGTCTGGCCGCGCTCACCGACCGGGAACGGGAAGTCCTCGCCCTGGTCGCCGGGGGACTGACCAACGGCGAGATCGCCGACCGCCTTTTCGTGGGAGAGACGACCGTCAAGACCCACCTCGGCCGCATCCTGACCAAACTCGGTCTCCGCGACCGTATCCACGCGGTGATCTTCGCCTACGAGAGCGGGCTGATACGGGCCGGGGACTGAACAGCGACAGGCACCCTGCCGGGCCGCCCGCATCGCCGCGGCGGCAAGTGGCTGGTCAACGCACCAGCAGGTCGATCACGCCCGTCAGATCCTCCTCGCCGCTGCCCTCGGCCAGGCGGCGGCGCATCAGCTCGAAATAGGGGCTGAGCAGTACGGGGCTTACGTCCTGCTGCTCGGCGGTGCTCAGGAAGGTCGGTGTGCCGGCCACCTGCATGGCGAGGTTGGAGACGACGCCCTTGGTGTAGTCGCCGCTCCGCAGATGGTCGGCGGTCTGGTGAACTGCCGGGGCCATCGCGACGAGCCAGTCGGCCAGCAGCGGGGCGAACGACGCGGGGTCGATGTCCTCCTTGCGGATCAGGGCGAAGGCGTGCGCGGCACCGGCGAACATCCCGTACATGGCGCTGAGCAGGGCCACGTCGTGCAGGGCTGCGAAGCCCGCGTCCTCGCCGACGTAGGTGGTGCCGGCCGGGACGCTCAGGGTCTCCTGGTGTCGCTCGAACAGCTGCCGCGAGCCGCTGTAGAAGACGTAGCCGCCGGCTTCCGGGACGCCGATCATCGGAGGGACGGCCATGATCCCGCCGTCCAGGTAGCGGGCGCCGCGCTCGCGGGCCCACTCGGCGCGGGCGCGGGCCTGGGCGGGGGTGCTGGTGGTCAGGTTGACCAGGTCCTTGTCGGCCAGGTCGGCTCCGGTCAGCACCTCGTCCACCGAGGTGTCGTCCAACAGACAGACGACGATCAGGGTGTTCGCTGCGACCGCCTCAGCGGCGGTGTCGGCGAGCCTTGCGCCGTCGGCGGCGAGTACCGCGGCTCGGGCTGGGGTGCGGTTCCAGACGGTGAGTGGGTGACCGGCGGCAAGCCAGGGCCGGGCCAGCGCGGTGCCCATCGCGCCGAGGCCCAGCACCGTGACGGGAGTCTTCTCAACATTGGTCTGTGTCATGCCGATTAGGCTGGTCTCAGGTCCGGAGGTGATCAAGTACGCACTTGGTAGTGGGTGGTTACCCCGGGGTGAGCGAGCACGTCAGAAGGGTGAGGCATGACGACTCTGAACCGGCCGGGCGCACCAGACGGACACGTCTGCGGGATCGACGCCGCGATGGAGGTGATCGGTGGCAAGTGGAAGGTGCTGATCCTCTGGGCGCTCCACGAGCACCCCTACCGGCGCTTCGGCGAGCTGCGCAGACTGCTTCCGGGGATCACCGAGAAGGTGTTGGCCTCTCACCTGCGTGAGCTGGAAGCGGACGGCGTCGTGCGCCGCGTCTCCTATGACGAGGTGCCGCCCCGCGTCGAGTACTCACTGACCGCGGACGGCATGCGCCTCAACGACGCACTCCAGCCGCTGGCCGCCTGGGGCCGCGAGCGGCCGACCACCCGAGGGCTGGAGGAGAAGGCGGGCTAGGGTCTGTCGTGGCTGTTCTGATGCTGTCGCGATACCTCCGGTGCAGCCGTGCTCCGTTCAACTGCAGTGGCCGATCGAATGACCGGCACCTCCTCTGTCGAGAGTCCGACGTCACCGCGCCCCCGTACGTCGACAGCAACACACACACGTCGTGACTCCATTTCCGCAGCTTGTGGCCTCGGCCGACGATTCTGCGCCGCGACCCGGGCCTTGCCGCAAGCCCCCGGCGCGCTATAAGTTGAGAGAGGCAAGGAGAGTGTGCTCCTTGCCTTTTCCTCTGCCGATGCCCCATCGGCTCGCGCAGTTTGTCGTTGAAGACCTCGGCGTCCTCGATGACGGCGCGGTCGTGGCGCAGCGGCACGCGCGGGATGTCCCACTCCCCGGCTCCAGCGGCAGGAGTGGCCCCGTCGGGTCGGCAGGCGGCTCGCGGTCGGCGTCGTGGTCCGGGAGCGGCGCGCGCGGACGGGCTCGGGGTTCGCGGATTTGGGGCGCTTACCCCGCTCCGGCGCATGCCTCCGCCTCTGCCAGGTACCGGGCCACCGGGCCCAGGGTCAGCATTCCGCTGGCGGCACCGGCGTGTTCTGCGCAGGCATCGCGCAGGGCAGCCGCAGCGTGCGCGGCGATTTTACGCTCGCCGAGGCGTACGGCGGCGCGGGCGGTCAGGCACCACATGGCCTCCTGCATGTGGTCACGCGGTGGTTCGGGCACTGCGGCGAGGGCGGTTCGGGCCTCCTCGCCCCGGTCCTGGGCGAGGAGCACGAGGGGTCGCGCCCAGGGTCGGTACGGGCCCCAGTCGAGGTGCGGGTCGGTGGGCGCGGGCCGGTCGTGCAGCAGGCGCAGTCCCAGTAGGGCGAGCGGGAACAGGCCGCGGTGCAGCCCTGGCATTCCGGCCGTCCGGAGGGCGTCTTCGGCAGCGCGGTAGTGCGCTGCGGCCGTGGCGGCGGTCGGTCCGCCGGGTTCGGTGCTGCGGGCGGCCGTGACCCGGGCCCTGAACCACCCGGTGAGGACGGAGACAAGGGGCGCTTCGGTGGTGGCGGCGAGCTGGTCGGCCGCATGGGCGTGCGAGCTCGCGGCGTGGAGGTCGCCGAGGGCCGAGGCGGATTGCAGGCGGACGAGTCGGCCGAGTACGGCGAAGTTCGGCAGCTCGTGCCGGGTGGCCAGGTCGAGGATCTCGGCGCCGGTCCTGTCTCGTGCCGCCGCGAGCCCGGGGCGGGTGAAGGACTGCAGGAACACCCCGTTGAGGGCGAAGGCCAGCAGGGCAGGATCGGCCAGGTTCCGTGCCAGCACCTCGGCTTGACTCGCCGCCTGCTGCGCGCGCTTCAGCTCGCTCCCGGACAGATCGGCGCTGCGGCTCTCGGTGGCGATCGTGGCCAGGAGGCGGGCGGACAGGTCGGCGGGGCCGTCCGAGCCGAGCGCGGTGAGCGTGCGCTCGGCAGCAGCGACAACGGCGCGGGACTGCTCGGGGTCGTCGGCCCGGCTCCAGAGGGCGGGCACGTCGTAGGCGCCGATGATCCGGGCGGTCAGGGAAAGGTCTCCCGTGCGTTCCGCCGCATGGATGGCGGCGAGGCGGTCGCGCCGCGAGTGGACGAGGGCGTCGCCACCCGCCAGTGCGAGGGTGCGGGCCAGATCCACGGTGGTGCGCGGGCCGAGCCGGACACCGTGGCCGGTCCACGTGGTACGTGCTCCTTCGGGGAGCGCGGACCCGTTGAGGATGTCCGTCTCCAGGCGCTGAAGGCCGGCGCCGGGGTCGAGTCCGAGTTGGTCAACGAGCATCGCGCGGGCGCGGCGGAGGGTCGCCAGCGCGTCGGCCTGGCGGCCCGCGCGGTACAGCGCGCGGGCAAGCAGCCCCCAGGCCGGCTCGCGCCACGGCTGTTCGGCGACGTGGGCGCCCAGTTCGGCGACGAGGTCGGCCCCTTCCCCTGAGTCGAGGAGGATGCGGGCGCGCAGTTCCACTCCCTCCAACCTCATCTCCTCCAGCCGGGTCCGCTCGCGCTGCGCCCATGCGGAGCCGGTCACATCGGCATAGGCGGGTCCGCGCCAGGTCGCGAGTGCCGCGCCGAGGTCGGTCACCGCGTCGGGGTCGCGGCGGGTTCGGGCCAGGATGTCCTGGAACCGATGGGCGTCCACGTCCTCGCGCGGCAGGCGCAGCGCATAACCGGGACCTTCGGTGACGA
Organism: Streptomyces sp. NPDC001480; assembly: GCF_042894725.1. Lineage (NCBI taxonomy): Bacteria > Bacillati > Actinomycetota > Actinomycetes > Kitasatosporales > Streptomycetaceae > Streptomyces > Streptomyces sp. NPDC001480. Next base: position 147,316 of record NZ_JBIAVX010000006.1, read on the forward strand.
TGACGCGCGGTGGATCGCGGGGCTGTCGGTCGGGTTCGAGGGCGCGGCGCAGCGCTGCGACGAACGTACGCAGAGCGCCCACGGCGCGGGCCGGCGGATCGGTCCACAGGTCATCGACAAAGGTGTCGGTGGTGACCATCCGTCCCTCGGCGGCGACGAGCCGGGCGAGTACCTCACGATGGCGGGGTCCGCCCAGGTCAACCGGGCTGCCGTCGTCACGGAGGGCCCGCACCGCACCGAGCACGTCGATTCGCATGCGCCCATCCTCCGTGCCAGGGCCGGCTGTGCCCAACCGTACTGATCGGCTGCTGATCGCCGTCGCCCAAGCTGATCCGGTCACGTGGTCACGTCCCCGACCCGAAAGGATGGTCCCTCATGTCGCTCACCATTCCCGGCTTCGCTCACATCCGCCTGCCCGGTGCGGGCGGTGTGGAGCTGGCTGCCGCCGTCGGAGGCAGCGGCAGCCCGGTCGTGCTGTTGCACGGATTTCCCCAGACCCATCTGATGTGGCGTCATGTGGCCGAGCGGCTCGCCGACGAGCACACCGTAATCTGTCCTGACCTGCGGGGCTACGGCGCCAGCGGCAAGCCGACGGCCACCGACCCCGATGTGTACGCCAAGCGCACCATGGCCGCTGACGTCGTGACCCTGGCGGCGGCGCTCGGCCACGAGCGCTTTGCCCTCATCGGCCACGATCGGGGCGCCCTGGTCGCCTTCCGGGCGGGGTTGGACCACCCTGAAACCATCACGCACCTGGGCATCCTCGACATCGTGCCGACGCTCGACATGTGGAACGTCCTGCATGGCGCTTCGGCGGCGGTCGGCTACCACCTCTTCCTGATGGCGCAGCCGCCGGGCCTGCCGGAGGCGATGATCGCAGGCAGTGCGGACGCGTTCTTCGGTTCGTTCCTCGACGCCTGGGCCAACGACCCGACCGCCATGCCCGAGGAGGTGCGTGCCGAATACCTGCGGGCGAGCGCCTCGGCAGTGACGTCGATCGTCGCGGACTACCGGGCGTCGGCGGGCATCGACGTCGTACACGACCAGGCGGACCTGGACGCCGGATCGCAGCTGGCCATGCCCGTGACGGTCGTCCAGCAGGACTGGGGCGCGCAACTGGGCTACGACGCTGCCGGGGTGTGGAAGACGTGGGCGCCGGACCTGGACCACCGGCTGACCCGAGCGGGGCACTTCATGGCCGAGGAGGCACCCGACGAGATCACAGCGGCGATCCAGGACCTGCTGGCCCGCTGAGCCTCTGTTCCCGACTCGTCGGCTGGGCCACGGGACGTTTGCGACACCAGCTGGGATTCCAGCGACATGTTCATCGGCGCGGAGGACACATGAGCAGCGGACCGCGTTTCCCTGGACCGAGCGACAAGGTGGGCACGTTCACCGCCGACACCGGCTCCCCCGGCACCGCTCGGCGAACGTGGCAGGCGTTCATCGACACCTGGAACGACCGCATGGGAGACCGGTACCAAGAGCGGTACTCCCTGCAGGAATTCACCGCTTCCACGGTCGACGGCTTCCAGGGGACGATGCGCTCGGTGACCCCGCAGGACACCGCCGTCAACGAACCATGGGCCTCCTCACCCCTGAGCACCCAGGCAGTCGGTACGCAGGAGCACGACCACATCAGGCTGTACGTCGGGCTGCGAGGTGCGGAAGCCCTGCGGGAACCGCACGACCAGGGCGGTGACGCCTACGTTTGCGGATTTCCTCCGAGCGCGTCGTGAGGCGTTGCAGCCGGAGGATGTCGGGCTTCCCCGAGGGCAGCGGCGCCGCACCGGCGGGCTGCGGCGCGAGGAGGTGGCGGCGCTGGCCGGGATGTCGGCCGACTACTACAGCCGAATCGGGCAGCAGCGGGGTCCGGCGCCGTCGGAGCGGATGCTCGTCGCGCTCGCCCGGGCGCTGCGTCTCAACCAGAGCGAGCGTGATCGTCACCGGCCTCTCGGACGTCCTCGCGATCGTGCTGTCACGGCTCGGCGAGGCGTTGCTGCAGACGCGCCCGGCGGCGCCCTGCTCGGTGACTGCACCCAGTACTCGGGCATGGCGGGGCAGGGTCTTTGCCGCGGAGATCTGGGACGCGTACACGGCGGATCCCACAGGGAGGGCCGGCGAGATCCTGGAGTTGCACGCCCCGATCCTGTTGGATCCGGAGCAGTGTCAGACGCTGCTGGTGTTCACCGCCGTGCCCGGTTCCCCGAGCCACGGCAAGCTTCAGCTACTGACCTCCGTCCAGCGGCTGTCGTCCCTCACACACCTCAAGGCACTGTCTCGAAGCCGAGCAGTGCCCGGTCTCACGATGCTTCAAATTCGAAGCATCCTCTGCCATGAAAGGTGCTATTTATCATGAAAGCAGTGCGTTTCCATGAGTACGGTACTCCGGACGTCCTGCGTTACGAGGACGTGGAACAGCCGCTCCCCGCGGCCGGGGAGGTCCGGATCCGGGTGGCCGCGACGTCGTTCAACCCGGTCGACGGCAACATCCGCGCGGGCTTCATGCAGGGCCCCATCCCGGTGCCCCTGCCGCACACCCCCGGCATCGACGTCGCGGGCACGGTCGACGCGCTGGGCGAGGGCGCGGACAGGGTCAGGGCGGGTGACCAGGTTGTCGGCTTCCTGCCGATGACCGGCCCCGGCGCGGCGGCGGAGTACGTGCTCGCACCGGCCGCCCTGCTGACGGCGGCGCCCGCGAGCATCCCGCTGGCCGATGCGGGCGGGCTGCCGCTGGTCGGGCTCACCGCCTGGCAGGCCCTCTTCGATCACGCCAAGCTGACTGCCGGCCAGCGGGTGCGCGTCGAACGCACCCTGGGCATTCCGAGGCCCACCTGAACTGGTCACTCATCACCCTCATGACCAGGCGGCTGACTCAGAAGGCTAGAAGGCGTGGAACTCCTCAAAGGGCGGCTCGAACGGCGGATCAGGCAAGCGCATTGCCTTGCAGCGGGCCGCTGGTGCGGTCAGGGCATCAGCAACCGTCGTCGGAGTGTCACCAGGGAAGGCACCGGGAACCACCGTCCACCCCAGGTTTTGCTCGTAGTAGCGCACAGCGGTCAGCACTGACGGTACCCCGGCGTCGTCCATAACGATCAGCCCGCCAGGCCGGACGATCTTGCGCAAGAAGTACAGATCGACGAAGACTTCATGGAACCGGTGACTGCCGTCCACGAATGCCGCGTCGGCCACAAGACCTTCGGTGAGGAGTTGCGGAAGAGCGATCGACGAAGGAGCCGGCATGAGCGAGGCGATCGCGTCCAGTCCCGAGGAGCGCAGCAGGTCCCAGCCAACATTGGACCAGTCACGTTCTTGAAACGGGTCGATGACGATGTGCCGGGGACGCGGCAGGTCGACTGTAACGAGCGCCTCACCGATCGCCAGCGCGGAACTGGCGTAGGCAAGACCGACCTCGACAACCGTCTGCACGCCCTCGGAGATCAACAAGTCACGCAGTCGGTCGCAATCAGGTTCGGGCACCGTGACTGTCTCGAAGTCCGCCTCGCGGTCCCGCGTCCACGTCGGCCCTTCCTGCGCGAGCCGACGACGAACCTCCCGGATCCGCTCCCTACGTTCGTCCGATTTCGCGTTGGCCACCCCTACACGCTAGGGGACCAGTCGCCCGAAGAGAGGGATCAAAAACACTCGCTCAGCGGTTTCCTTTGTTCTATCAGAGCCCGGAGGGCCTCCCGCTATCGCGGTGCGATGGCTTTGATCCAGTCCTCGACGGCGACCACATCGGCCCACTGCGGGAACAGCTTCTCGGTGAGCATCCGGTGCACCTCGGGGTCGGTGTCGAGGCAGGCATCCGCCAGGACGGTGAGGCCGAAGTCCAGGTCGATGGCGTGCCACAGGGTGGACAGCACCACAGCGCTGGTGGCGATGCCGGTGAGAACAAGGCTGTCGATATCGCGAGCCCTGAGCACCAAGTCGAGGTCGCTGCCCGAGAACGCGCTCCCCCTCCTCTTGGTGACCACGACGTCGCCCTGCTGGGGCGCGACGTCGTCATGGATCTCGGTGCCAGGGGCACCCTCGGTGAACAGGCCGGCCCGCACGATGTTTGTCATCACCTTGTTGCGGGGGCTGACTTCTGGATCGCCTGGCCGTAACCCGATCACCACGTAGATCACGGGGATGTCGGCGGCCCGGGCTCCGTCGATCGCCCTGCGCAAGCGCGGCAGATATCCGGAACCGTCGTCGGCGATGGCCACGACGTCCCGTTGGACGTCCATCACCAGAAGTGCGCTGTTCGCCATGCCTGGTGTCCCTTCTCCGCTGGGAAACAGGAACAAGTCTGGTGGATCAACCGAGCTGCGGCGAAGGTTTCGGAGATCCTCGCAGCGTCACGCCGCAGTACGCCCACGACCGGTGTCAGTTCCATGAAGCCAGTTGCTCGGCTCGGGCTCGGGCTCGGGCTCGGGCTCGGGCTCGGGTCAAGGCGAGACGACAGGAGTCCGTGCCTGTCTCGATGGTCGTGCCATTGCAGGTGAGACGGTCGACGATGGCTGCGCAGAGCCGGGGATCGGCGAACCTCTTCGTACCTGGCGGGTCCGTGCAGGTGCAGGGGCCGGTCGGGTCTTGGATCGCCTCGCCGGCGTGGAGGCGGCGACAGTGTTCCGCAGCAACATCCGGGGGCCTTCAGCGGCGGCACAGCGGGCCGCTGACGGTCCTCATGGAGCGCTGCCCGTCGCCCGGCGGGCGCTCGCGAGCGCCCGCCGGCCGTTACAGCGGTTTCAGCAGGTGGAGCTGCTGGAGATCTTTATTCCGTTGACCCTGTAGGAGTCGGTGAACACAGTTTCACTGTTCGGCTCGAGGCAGATCGAGCCGCCGCTCTGGAGCCGCAGATACACCACGTCGTCATTCCGGGTGTTCAGGACCCCGTAGTGCGGCCGCGGCGTCACCGCCTGATAGGCGCTGGTGACGTCCCGGTACTTCGACATCGGAGTGCCCGCGTTCAAGGCGTTGCCGTCCACGTAGAAGCAGACGTACGGGTACGGGCAGCCTTGGGTGGGTGGCTCCGCGTGGGCTGCGGATGCACCGGTCATGGACATGGCCGCAACAGCCACGCTCACCCCCGCGAAGCTTGAAACCTTGCGGACAACGGACTTCATCAAAACCTCCATGAACGGGTGCCCCAGTGGACGGAGTCGGGGTGTCGTGGCGCTGCCGGACGGTCGGCCGCTTCAGCCGGTGCGACAGCCATAGCCTCCATGCCTCGTAGGCCTGAGGCAACAGCCGCCGCCCCACCTGCAGCGGTGGAACGGTTCCACCCTCGATGACCTGGAGAAACAAGGGGGCCTGGGATACCTGTCCGAGGGTGTGCCGAGTCCAGCCTGGCCTCCCTTGTGAGCGGAGCTACCCCAGCACTGAAACCTTTTTATTCGAGGCTCCGCCTCAGCGAGGTGACGCGTCCCGATGGTCGGCGCTGTTCGCGGCGGAGTTCCCGGAGGCGAAGTACCGGGTTTGGCGTGGACGGCGTCTCCGGCCTGGTATCCGCGTGCTGACCGGGGACGACGATTGGCACCAGGCGCTGGACCTGCACTTCGCCTGCTACGGGCCGCCGTCGAGCAGCGACGGTCGGCACTTCGTCGAGCGGCAGGTCGCGGGCCACCGCCGTCTATGCGAGACCGGTCACGGAAGCTGGAGCGGTGCCTTCGTCGAAGGCCGCCTGTGTGCCGGAGCCGGCCTGTTCGCCGACGGCTCGGGGCTGGCGCGGTACCAGAACGTCGCGACCCATCCTGACTTCCGTCGCCGAGGTCTCGCCTCCGCCGTCATTCACCATGCGGCCCAGCGCGCGCTGCTCGGCCGGGCCGTAAGTGCTCTCACATCGGGGCTGGGAAGAGGTTCTCCTGGGCGGGGTGGTCTGGAAGCGGTAGGACTCGGTACCGGTCTGAATCAAAGTGCAGCGGAAGGTATCCACGGTTGGCGCAGTTGTGCGGGCAACCGCCTTCGCCGCGTGGAAAGGCCTCCCTCGAGGCCGACAAGGCGGCTCGGAAGGCGAACGAGACGGCCGCCTACGGCGCACAGATCGGGCAGGCTCGCCGGTACAAGGAACTGACGCCCCAGTTCCGGCACTCCCCCTTCTCCCCGGCAACCGTCAACGGCTCGCCGTCGATTCCTTCCTGAGGCCGTTCTCGTATCCGCCTCGTCACGACCTGACCTGCCCTGGTCCTTCCTCGATCGGACGCCGCATGCGCCGGCCCGCAGCCGTGCAGCCGTGCAGCCGTGCAGCCGGAATATCCAAGGGTGTGGAGGCCGCTGCGGGGCTAGCATCCGCAATCGCACTTCTTCCGTCCACCATCCAAGGAACCTGCCCATGCCGCATCGTCTGACCGTTTCCATCAGGGAGTTCTCCGTTTCCGACCGCGAGGCCGGACCCTATGGAATCGCCGCCGGCCCAGATGGCGCATTGTGGTTCACCATGGTCCACCACGGACGGATCGGCCGGATCACACCCGACGGCGACAGGACTTTCTACCAGCTTGAACCGGCTTCCAGCGGGCCGTCGATCATCGCAGCGGGGCCCGATGACGCACTGTGGTTCACCGAGTTCCGCAGCCACCGCATCGGCCGCATCACCACGGCCGGAGACATCGCCTCGTTCCCGCTGCCGACTTCGGATGCGGGGCCGTTCGGGATCGTGGCGGGCCCTGATGACGCACTGTGGTTCACCGAGGCCAGCGCCGACCGCATCGGCCGCATCACGACCGACGGTCACGTCACCGAGTTCCCTCTTCCGATCGCGGGAGCCTTCCCGTCAGCCATCGCCGCCGGCCCGGACGACCGGCTGTGGTTCACGATGAATCAGGCGAACGCGATCGGTGCCATCGGAAGCGACGGCGCCATCACCGTCCATTTGTTGCCAACACCTGCCAGCGCGCCCGTCGGCATCACAGCGGGTGCCGATGGAGCCCTGTGGTTCGTCGAGATCGGAACCGGCCAGATCGGACGGATCACCCCCGACGGGAAGATCAACGAATTCGCCCTGCCCGACCCCGCGTCACGCCCGCACGCCATCGCCGCCGGCGCCGACGGGAACTGCTGGTTCACAGAGTGGGGAACCAACCGCATCGGACGGATCACCCCCGACGGCCGTATCGACGAACACGATCTCCCCAGCCCGTCCTCGGAACCCCACGGCATCGCCCAAGGACCGGACGGCGCAATGTGGACCGCTCTCGAGATCGGGACGATCGCGCGTCTCGTCACACACTGAGACGGCATATCACGGCAGCGACGGCTGTCTCAGGGACTGCTCGGCGCGTCGGCCTTCGCCGAGCCGTTCATCCGGCGTTGCCCGATCCACGGTTCACCACGCCGCGGGTGCTGGGTGTGGACGCCTTCGCGATCTGTCGCGGCCAGACCTACTCCATCGTCTTGACCCGCACCGAAGACCATCGCGTGGTTGATGTGTTCCCGACCCGTGAAGCCTGGCCGCTGGTCGCCTGGCTGGTCCGCCACCCCGGCGTGGAGATCAGTGGAGATCATCTGTCGGGACCGGGCAGGCGCTTACGCCGAGGGTGCCCGCCGCCACGCTCCCTGTATCCGTGCACCCGGAGCCTGTGCGGTCGAGCCGTCCCGGACAGGAACCGTCGTCACCGAGGAACTACCGATCGGCTCCCGCGTCGCGGAACCCGGTGAGGGCCAGGCGCGCGGCAGTCCGGGACGGACACGGCACCACGGTCAGCGACGTCGGGGAGTCATAGGATCTGACTGCCACGACGAGTCGTGCCTAACACGTGTGTTCGAGTGCGGGCAGGGCCGTGCGGGCATGATGAGGGAGTGCCAATGGCGCCTTCCGGAGGGAGCGGGAATGGCGGAGAGTCCGGCCGAGGGGCGCAAGGGCGGCCCGGCGGCGCCGCATTTGCGGCTGGATGAGCTGCTGGAGGGCTTGCAGGCGCAGATCACTCAGGTGCGTGCGACCCGGGACCGGGTGCACACCCTGCTGGACGCGGTGCTCTCCATCGGCTCCGACCTGGATCTCGACGTGGTGCTGCGGCGTATCACCGAGTCCGCGGTCGCTCTGGTGGACGCCCGGTACGGGGCCCTGGGAGTGCTCGGTGACGAGGGACGGATCCGGCAGTTCATCACCGTGGGCATGGACGAGGACACCGTGCGGGCGATCGGTCACTATCCCGACGGACAGGGCATCCTCGGGCTGCTGATCAAGGAACCGGAGCCGCTGCGCCTGGCCGACCTGGGCCGCCATCCCGCCTCGGTGGGCTTTCCCGAGGGGCATCCTCCGATGACCACGTTCCTGGGAGCGCCGGTTCGAGTGCGGGAACAGGTGTTCGGCAACTTGTACCTGACCGACAAGCGAGGTGGGGCGGAGTTCGACGAGGAGGACGAGGCGGTGCTGCGCACTCTTGCCGCCGCGGCCGGTGTGGCGATCGACAACGCCCGGTTGTACGACGAGACGCGGCGCCGGGAGCGGAGGCTGGCGGCAAGCAGTGAGCTGACCCGCAGCCTGTTGTCGGGGACGGACCCCACCCGGGTGCTGCACCAGGTCGCGGCCACCGTCAGAGCGTTGTCCGAGGCGGACCTGGTGACGCTGGCGGTACCGCTCGTCGGGGGCGACGAGCTGGTGATCGAGGCCGCCGAAGGTGAGGGCGCGGAGCGGGTGCACGGGCTCGTGCTGCCGGCCACCACGCTGGCCGCGAAGGTCTACCACTCCAATCAGCGGATCTCGAGCAGTGCGCTGTCGCAGGAGCCCCAGGCCGGCGGCGGTTCCGCGGCACAGATCGACCTGGGGCCCGGATTCCTCCTTCCACTGGGAGGCGGCGAGCACGTGCGCGGGGTACTGCAGGTCGCCAACCTGCCCGGCGGTGCGGAGTTCTCCGAAGCCACCATGACCATGATCGACGGTTTCGCCGACCAGGCCGCGCTCGCTCTGAAGATCGCCGAGCACCGACGCGAGGCCGAGCACCTGCTGGTACTCAGCGACCGGGACCGGATCGCCCGCGACCTGCATGACCTGGCCATTCAGCGGCTGTTCGCCTCCGGACTGACCCTCAACTCGGTGATCGGCCGCGTCTCCGACCGCCCCGAGGTCGCCGAGCGCGTCCAGCGGGTGGTCGACGACCTCGATGACACGATCAAGACGGTACGGGGCACGATCTACGCGCTGCGCGAGCGCGACCGCACCGACGGGCGCGACGGACTGCGCTCCAAGCTGCTCGCCGAGACCGATCAGGCGGCCGAGGCGCTCGGTTTCACGCCCGCCCTGCGTATGACCGGTTTGCTGGACACCGACGTACCCGCCGATCACGCCGAGCATGTGCTGGCGGTACTGCGCGAGACACTGTCGAACGCCGCCCGGCACGCCCACGCGACCGCCGTCGAGGTCACCGCCGAGACGGACGGCACCCGGCTCCAGCTGCGCGTCGCCGACAACGGATCAGGCATCGACCCGGCCGTCACCCGCCGCAGCGGTCTGGAGAACCTCCGTCGGCGCGCGACCGACCTCGGCGGCAGCTTCACTGTCACACCGAACGAACCCACCGGCACCGTCGTGGAATGGACCGTGCCGGTGACGCCCGTGAGGTGAAGGGCCGAGTGGATTCTCGACCTGCGCGCGTCACGGACCCGTCCGTTCCCAGCCGCGGTGCGGGGACCGGGCACCGCGGTCTCCTCAGGGGGGAGGCGGCTTCCAGGACACGGTCGGCGTCGTAGAGGACGAGGCCGATGTAGCGCAGCCGGCCGACGCAGGTCTCCGAGCAGACGGTGGGCAGGCGGGCCTCGACGCGGGAAAGGCAGAAGGTGCACTTCTCGGCCTTGCCGGTGCGGTGGTTGAAGTACACCTTCTTGTACGGGCAGCCCGTGACGCACATCCGCCAGCCGCGGCACCGTGCGGCCGGGGGCGTCCCGCAGCAGCAGCGCGGCGGTCACGGTGTACACGGCCAGCACGGCGGCGGTGATCAGGAAGGGGGTCCGCATGTTGTTCGCGTCGACCAGCTTCACTGTGGTCAGGGCGCTGATCGCGGTGCCGCCCATGCCCGCGCCGAAGACGCCGATCGCCAGGCCGCGCCGCTCGGGCGGGAACCAGGCATCGACCAGCGGCACTCCGACCGCGAAGGCGGTACCGCCGATGCCGAGGAAGAACCCTCCGATCAGAAGTGCGGTGAGCGAGGAGTGGCCGGCCAGGCCGAGGTAGAGCACCGGCACGATGGTGGCCGCCGACACGATCGGGAACATCACCCGGCCGCCGAACCGGTCGGTCAGGCCGCCGACCGGGATCCGGCCGAGCGATCCGACCACGACCGGAACCGCCACCAGTAGCGACTGCTGGAAGGAGGACAGCTCCAGGGTGTCCTTGAAGCGGGGGCCGAGCGGGCTGAGCAGCGCCCACGCCCAGAAGCTGACGGCGAAACCGATGGTGGCCAAAGCCAGCATCAGCCAGGCCCGGCCCGGCACCGGAGCGCCTGAGCCCGTCCTGTCGCTCTCCCTCGTCGACGACTGGACCATGGTGTCCGTTCCTTCCCTCTTACGCTCGTCATGTGGCATCAGGGGCGCGCTGGTCTCTCAGCGGTCTCCCAGCGGGTCTCTCAGCTGTCGATCGGCGCCCTCAGCCACTGTCCGCTTCCGGACATCCGCGCGGCATGGGCCGAGGGTCCCTGCCGCCGCTTCCGCGAGCGCATGGAAGAGGGCCGACCGGCCCTACCGCGCGCCGGTGGCGCACGCCGACCATGGTCTGATGCTCCAAGACGACGCCTTTCGCACGCTCGACCGGCAGGAGTGCTTGCGCCTGCTTGCCAAGGTGCCGGTCGGCCGCGTGGTGTACACCCGGCAGGCCCTGCCCGCGGTGCTCCCCATCAACTTCTCTCTGGACGCGGACGCCTCCGTCCTGCTGTTCACCTCGGCCGGCTCGGACCTCGTGCGCGCGATCGACGGCGTGGTGGTCGCCTTCGAGGCGGACGAGTTCGACGCGGAGACCCGGTCCGGCTGGAGCGTGATCGTCACCGGCCGCGCCACCGTGGTGACCGACGCCGCCGAGCACCAGCGCCTGTCGCAGACCGGCCCGCACTCCTGGATGCCCGTGCGGGACGGGGTCTTCGTGCGGATCGAGTCCGAACTTGTCACCGGACGCGAACTCACCGGGGCACGGTCGGGGTCGAAGACCTCGTAGCGAATGCACCGGGCGGGAATGCCCGTCTGGAGCAGCCGGGTGCGGACGGGACGCCATCAAGGTATGCGGCACACGCGACGGCAGTCAGACCACGGGCGGCACGCAGCGAGAGCTCCTCGCGTACCTGAGCCCAGTGCCGTTCACACGATGTCGAGAATGTCTGTCACCGGGCGGCGCGGCGTGGCCGGGCCTCTGGGGCCGTAGGCGAGACGCAGCACCATCTGCACCTGCCCCGTACCGGTGCGCGGGTCGCGGGCGAGCAGACGCAGCTCAGGAGTCTCCAAGGCATGGGACGTCAGGGAGGTGGCGAGATCCGCCAGAGTGGCCTCCAGACAGGACGCGCTCAAGTGCCTGCCCGGCGCGCAGCCAGTCGCCAGGGCCGTCACCGGGCGTGCTCAACGGGGCCAGGTACGGGGTGTGCTCGAACGCCGTACTGCCGCGGTCGGCCACCGGGCGACGCCCGGCGAAGTCCCGCACGGGCACCTTGCCGTCCCGTTTGCGCGGCCCGAAGGCGAATTCGGGTACGCCGTCGACCGCTGTGTCGGCCTCGAGCCCCAGCCGGGTCCATCTGACCAGGTCCTCGTTGGCGGCCGGATCCAAGACGTCGCGGCTTTCCGCGTCTTGGAACAGGTCGAGAATTGTCTCGGCATGCCAGGGCCCGGGAAAGTGCAGAACGGCTCCCTCCCGCTCCGCGGCGTCCTCCAGGGGGCCCGCACGTCCTCGGGGAGGTCCTTCTCGGCGAATGGATGGCGGCTGGTGTGCCGCTGCCGGATCGCAGGGTGCAGCCGCGTAAGGCCCTTGTCAACTGGCGGCCCGGCTTGCTCCGTCACGCAGGTTGAACAGTGCCGCCCCGCATCCGATGTGCAACGCCCGGTTGTCGGGGTCGGACCGCGGCATGGCACGCTCGGGATCGGCGTACAGCAGCAGGAGACGTCCGCCGGTCACGAGGCGGAAGCGCCACGGCTGCGCGTTGTGCATGGACGGCTCTGCGGCGGCCTGACAGCCGTCCGTTTCCGCGAGGGTCGATGGTGCGCATGCGGAGGTTCAGCCTGCGGACGGTCGAGTAAGGGTGTTCGCGCCACTGCGGCCGGCGAGGTGGTCTGCGATGTTGGCCACGGTCGTCTCGGCGATCTGGCCGACGGCGTCCCGGGTGAAGTACGCCTGGTGCGAGGTGATCAGGACGTTGCTGAAGGTCATCAGGCGCGCGAGGCGCTCGTCGGTCATCACTTCCAGGGACTTGTCGAGGAAGAACACGCCGGCTTCCTCCTCGTACACGTCCAGGCCGACGCCGCTGAGCCGTCCCCCGCGCAGGGTCTCCAGCAGGGCGTCGGTGTCGATCAGGCCGCCGCGGCTGGAGTTCACCAGGATCGCGTCGTCCTTCATCAGGGACAGCGTGCGGGCGTCGACGAGGTGATGGGTGTCCGGCAGCAGCGGCACGTGCAAGCTGATCAGGTCGGCCCCGGCGAACAGCCGCTCACGTTCGACATACTCCATGCCCAGGGCCAGGCAGTCCGGGTTCTCGACGGCGTCCCAGCCCAGCAGCCGCATCCCGAAGCCGTGCGCGATCCGGGCGAACGAGGCTCCGATCTTGCCGGTGCCCACCACGCCGGCCGTCCGGCCGTGCAGGTCGCGGCCCAGCAACCCGTCGAGCCGGAAGTCGAACTCCCGGGTGCGGTGGGCGGCACGGACGATGCGCCGGTCCACGGCGAGTGCGAGCGCCCAGGCGAACTCGGCCACCGAGTAGGGCGAGTAGGACGACACGCGGGCCACCGTCAGTCCGAGCTCCTCGGCTGCCGCCAGGTCGATGTTGTTGTGGCCGGTGGCGCGCTGGGCGATCATCCTCGTGCCGCCTTTGCTGAGCGAGCTCAGCACCTCGGCGTCAAGGGTGTCGTTGACGCTGCTGAGCACCACCTCATGGCCGGCCGCGGTCGGGGCGGTGTCCTGGTTCAGGAACAGCCGCAGACAGCGCAGTTCATGGCGGCCGCCGAAGGCCCGGTCGAAGGCCTCCCGCAGCAGCGGCTCCTAGTCCGCGAGGACGCCGTACGCGACGATCTCCATGTGTCCCCTCCCGCAGGGCGGTTGCTCACCCCTCCACCGTAGGGCGGGGTGGGGTCGGAGCGGTGGGGCCCACTGGGGCAGAGGTTCGGCCTCAGTTCCCCTCGCGCCTCAGCCGGTCCTGTGCCTGGGTGGCGATGACGGCGGCCTGGACACGGCGCTCGACGCCGAGCTTGGCGAGCAGGCGGGAGATGTGGTTCTTCACCGTCTTCTCGGCGAGGTAGAGCCGCTGGCCGATCTGACGGTTGGTCAACCCCTCGCCGATCAGTGCGAGGATCTCGCGCTCCCGGGCGGTCAGCCCCTGCAACTCGTCCGGTTCCTCTTCCTTCTGCTGACCGCCCCGCAGGCGGGCCATCAGCCTGGTGGTGGCGCTCGGGTCGAGCAGGGACTGCCCCGCGGCCACCGTGCGGACGGCCGAGACCAGGTCGGAGCCCTGGATCTGCTTCAGCACATAGCCCGAGGCGCCCGCCATGACCGAGTCCAGCAGGGCTTCCTCGTCATCGAACGAGGTCAGCATCAGACAGGCCAGCTCCGGCAACCGCGAGCGCAGCTCCCGGCACACGGTCACGCCGTCCCCGTCGGGCAGGCGGACGTCGAGCACCGCCACGTCGGGGCGCAGCGCGGGTACGCGCGCCAGGGCCTGTTCGACGGTGCCGGCCTCACCGACCACGGTGATGTCCGCCTCGTCGTTCAGCAGGTCGTGCACCCCTCGCCGTACCACCTCGTGATCGTCCAGGAGGAAGACCCGGATCGGGTTGTCGGTGCCGCGTCGCTCGCTGTCTGCCTTCGTGTACTCCTCGTTCCTTGCCGATCGCGCGCGGCCGAGCCAAGGCCGGCTCCCGCGCTGCCCGGGAAAGGAGGGTATCCAGCCGGTTCGGGGCCGAGCGGCCCCACACGCAAGGACGTCCGGCACCTGGTGCCGTGCTGACCCGCGTTCGACGCTGGGATCGCATCGTCTTCGAGACGACAGCCCGCCGGATCCATGCCGGGACCGCCTGCGGCGCGGCAGCGTCCACCTGCACTCATTCGTACGGCGCGCCCGGCACTGCGCGAGCGTTGCCCGTCACGCCTGTGGAGACTGGAAGCCATGCGGAAACTCTCACTCGGCGCACTGGCCCGCGAGCATCTGGAACGCGCCACGGACGCCTCCACCGGGCGCAGCGCAGCCACCGTCTACGGCGGCCACGAACACGTCCTGCGCCAGTCCGTTCTCGCGCTGACCGTCGGCACCGCCCTCGCAGAGCACGAGAGCCCCGGTGACGCGACCCTGCTGGTGCTGCGCGGGCGCGTGAAGCTCACCAGCGGCGACACCTCCTGGGAGGGCCGGACCGGCGATCTGATCGCCGTCCCCGAGGCCCGCCACAGTCTGCAGGCGATCGAGGATGCGGCGGTACTGCTCACCGTCGCCAAACACCTCTGACGCATCATCGCCCACACCATCCGCACGGCGTGCGGGGTGGGGGCAGGCTGATCTCGACTCTGCCGTCGCGTCGCGTCCGCGACTGTCGTACCCGTGCGCTCAACGATGTCTTCATCAGCCATGCGCCGAGGACTGTTGGGCGATTCGGTCCTCGGCCCAGGGACGCTCGGCCCCTGCCCGGGCCACTGTCCGGGAGGGAAGCTGAGGAAGCATGAACGGCGGACGAGGAAGAAAGTGGGCATGATGACTCGCATCGTCGGTGAGGTGATGACCCGCGAGGTCGTCCAAGCCCGCCGGACAACACCCTTGAAGGACGTGGCACGACTGCTGGACCGGCACCGGATCAGCGGGCTGCCCGTGGTGGACGGCGAGGACAAGGTCGTGGGAGTGATCTCCGAGACCGACCTGATCCGCCGCCAGGCGGCCCAGTCCGCCGACCGCCCTGTGCGACGGTTCCGGGTGCCCGTGCTGCGCCGCGCCGCCCGCCGTACGGCCGCTGTCCTCCGGGCCACCACGGCCGAGGAGTTGATGACGTCGCCCGCCGTCACTGTGCATCCCGAACAGCGGGTCGCGGACGCCGCCCGCGTCATGGAACGCCACGGCGTCGAACGCCTCCCGGTCGTGGACGAGGAGGACCGGCTGATCGGCATCGCCACCCGACGGGACCTGCTGCGCGTCTTCCTGCGCACGGACGAGCAGATCGGCCGGGACGTCGTCGACGAGGTGTTCACCCGCACCATGTGCCTGCCGCCCGGCGCCGTGAACGTCTCGGTCCGGGACGGCATGGTCACGCTGGAGGGGTGCCTGGAGCGCCGCAGCGACATCCCGTTGGCGGTTCAGCTGACGTATCGGATCGACGGAGTGGTCGGAGTCGTCAACAGCCTGACCCACCGTCTCGACGACGGCCGGGACGTGACGCTGCTGCGCACGGGGCGGACGAGCCCGCGCATCGGCTGAGTGCCAGGTGCTGACTCCCCACACGGGACCACGCACCTTACTGACGATGGTGTGGCCGGCGGTTCTCGTCCGGCATGTCGTAGCGGAGACGCAGATGAGCGTGGGTGGTAGGGACGCCGTACAGACGGGATGCCAGGCGGCCGTGCCGGGGGGTGCTCTGTGCGCCCTGGCCGATCTCGTGCCCGGTGCCCGGGCCACGGTGGTCGAGGTCGTCGCGAACGGTGCGCCGGACACGGCCCGCCGGCTGGGTGCCCTCGGATTCACCCCCGGGACGGTGGTGGAGGTCGTACGGCGCGCCCCGCTGCGCGATCCGGCCGTCTACCGGGTCAAGGACTACGAGGTGTGCCTGCGCCGGGCCCAGGCCGCGTGCGTGTACACGACCGAGGTGGAGCGGTGACCGTCGGCTGCCACGAGCCCGGCGGCGCAGGCGTGGTGGTGTCCGAGGAGGCGCGTGTCGCGCTGGTCGGCGGCCCCAACGCGGGCAAGACCAGCGTCTTCAACGCCCTGACGGGCATGCACGCCAAGACCGGCAACTACCCGGGCGTGACCGTGTCCCGTTACGTGGGTACCTGCCGGGCCGGCGGGCGCGGTCATGTGATCGAGGATCTGCCCGGCACGTACAGCCTGGAGCCGATCAGTCCGGAAGAGCAGATCACCGTCGATGTCCTGGACGGCCGGCTGGACGGCACACCACGGCCGGACGCGCTGCTCGTCGTCGTGGACGCCACCCCCCTGCGCAGGTCGCTGACGTGGTCGCGCAGGTCCTCTCCCGTGCCCTGCCGACCTGCGTGGTGGTCACCTTCACCGACGAACTGTCCGTGCGCCAGGGCCACCTGGACCTCGACGCGCTCTCTCACGCGCTCGGCGTGCCGGTGCTCCCCGTCGTCGGTCACCGCGGCCTGGTGCACGGCTGCACGTGCCGGACATCGCGGGGACACGCAGGTTGCTGCACCTGACCGCCGCGGCCGAGCCCCGCAACCACGTCGACCCGGCCCGGACCGCCGAAACCCGCGCCTGGATCAACGCGCCGGGCTCGAACGCTCCCTACGGCATCCCCGTCACCGCCCTCGGCCCGCCCGACGCGGCCGGGCGGATGCCGATGCGCGACTTCACCGGACTGCCCGCCCTCCGCCCGCCCGCCAAGTGGTTCGAACGCCATGTACAGCTGGCCCTGCTGTGGACGAGCCACGACCGGCGGCAGGACTGGCTGCGAGCAGGACAGGCCCTGCAGTACGTCCTGCTCACCGCGACCGCCCGCGGCCTGCGGACGTCACCCCTGCACCAAGCCATGGAGTGGCCCGACCTGCGTTCGGCCATGGCTCTCCCCCGGCACAAACGGTGCCATCCACAGATGCTGATCCGATTCGGCTACGGCCCTGACGGCAGCCGCACACCGCGAGCGAGCAGGCAGACCGTAACTCACCCGGCAAGACCTTCCGCGGCTCTGGCCGAAACGCGCTGAGTCCTGCGTACTGCCCTGCCCGTCGGGCGCATCCACCTCTCGTGTCACCGGTGCGGGCGTTGGCCCGGCGTGAGGGACCCAGTCGGCGTGCGGCCGGTATCACCTGGTTGGCGGCCACGGTTCAGGTGAGGTTCTTCTCCAGTGCGGTCAGGTAACTGTGCATGAAATGGTCGCGGACGCCGTCGCCGGCGGGCGCGAGCGGGTCGGCGGTCAGGCCGGCCGCGTGGTCCAGCAGCCCACCGCCCATCGGCATCGCATCGCGGACCTTGCCGTGTGAGTCGATGTAGCGCAGCACGTCGACATGGGTGTAGGCGGGCTCGGGCGGCATCTGGGGGACGATGTCGTTGTTGTTGACGAACCGGTACATGCGGTCCTTGAAGCCCTTGTTGAAAGCCTTGGCCAAGGTGGCGTCGCAGGTGCGAGGCTGGCCGTAGGTGTAGACGCCGTCGGCGGCCAGGCGGGGATCCTCCAGATACATCCGGGCACCGGCGAGCATCGCCAGCGCCCCGCCCAGACTGTGACCGGTGAACCACACGGTCTGCCCGTTGGTACGCAGCTCGGCGTGGGTGTTCTTCACCTCGGGCCAGATCGACTCCAGTGCCTCGCCGAAGCCGTCGTGGACGTGTCCGGTACCGGCCGGGCCCTGCCGGGGAGGGGTCGTGGCGTCGGAGAGCCAGTCCTTGATCTGCTGCGGCTCGGTGCCGCGGAACGCGGTGACGATCACGTCGTCGCTGGCCATGGTGTAGGCCTGTGTGTCCTGCAGCGGGAACGGCGGGGTGAGGCGTGTCTCGTGATGCCGGACGGTGCCGAAACCCCAGCGCCGGGCCTGCGCGTCGATGGCGGCTTCGTCCTTGTACGCCAGGTCGGAGGCCAGAGCGAGCCAGTACGCGCGCTTGAGGCTGTAACCGGTCGAACGGTGATCGATCTCCACAGGGACAACCACGGCAGCACCCTCCTCGCCCCGGACGGGGCATCGGCTGGCCGACCGCTCCGACACGCGGACAGCCCTCACCGTCATATGCCTCTCGCAGGCCGACGGTCAGACGGGATGAACCCACTCCTCACCCGGACAGCCCCATGCACGTCTTTGAAGGCGCTGGTCCGTGCCATGAACGCGTGCCGACCGTACGTGGCAGCGGGGACGACCACCGCGCGATCCGGCGCACATCCTGGCGTGTCGTTGGCTGATGCGCAGCGGGCGCGGATCGAGTCGTTGCTCCCGGACCGGACTCCGATGCGGGGCCGCGCTGATGGCCCAGGCCCACGCCCGTGGCGACCTGGCTTGGGCGGTGTCGGTGGACTCCACGATCGTGCGGGCCCACCAACATGCGACCGGGGCCCGCAACGGGGGCCCCGGCCGGCGAGCCCGGCGACGACGCAGTCGCTGACGGCACCAGCCCACGTTGCACACGTGCGGCGCTCAGCCACGCGCGCCCCTCATCAGGAGCTCGTAGCCTTGGTTCATGGCGGAAGCCACATCCGACAGCGGGCCGGACAACAGCCACAGAAAGGGTGACGTTTCCGGGCGACCCCCTTCCGGCGGCTCGACGCTCAGGGCCCCCGCGGCCGAGAGCGGCGCTGGAGCCATCCAGCTCCCCGCATGGGCCAAAGCCCTCGGCTGGTGCGGTGTCGCCGGGCTGACTTCCTCCGGGTGAGAGCAGGAACGACCCGTCCGCGACAGGTACCCGCCCACATCCACCCGATACCGGACCCAGCCCGCGCCGGGGAACTCTGCGGCTCCGCGTGCGAGGAGGCGGCCGGGCAGGTCAGAGGCCGCCGGTGTTGAGCAGCCGGTTGGGAGTGTCGGAGCGGACTCCGCGCACGACACCACGGGTGGCCGTGTGGTCAAGCCAGACGTGGACCTCATTGGCCGTGGCGTGGGGGTGTGCCGACAGGTACAGCGCGATCACGCCGGTCGCGTGCGGCGCGGCCCAGGACGTCGCGCCGTCGTTCTCCGTGGTCGTGCCGCCGCCGGCGAGGGCGGCGGTCACCTTCTGGCCGGGGGCGTACAGGTCCACGCACCTTCCGTAGCCCGATCCGTAGGAGCCGCCGTCGCTCCACGCGCGGTCGTTCGAGGTGGAGGCCGCCACGACGATCGTGCCGGGGACGCCGGCCGGGGAGTGCCGGCAGGCGTCGTCATGGAAGTTGCCGGCCGACACCACCGTCGGGATCCCCGCGTCGACCATGTTCTTCACGGCGGACTCCAGGGCCGCCGACCGGTGGTCGAGGTTGAGGGACATGTTCACCACCGCAGGCTTCTGCGCATGCGCGGTAACCCACTTGACCGACTTCACCAAGGCCGCCTCGGCCGCCGTCGGCGAGCCGCCGCCCTCGCTCTCGCACAGGATGCCCTGGACCCGTACGAGTTCCGCCTTGGGCGCCACCCCGTACCTCGCTCCGCCGATGATGCCCGCTACGAACGTACCGTGGCCGGTCCCCGCCTCGCTGAAGCAGTCACCGGAGTCCTTCGGGCCCACGAAGTCGGCGCCGAGGTGGGCTCGACCGCCGAACTCCTTGTGAGCGATGTCCATCCCGGTGTCGATCACATAGACGTGCACGCCCTTGCCCGTGGCGGTGGTGGTGAACTTCCCGTCCAGCGGCCGCGACCGCTGGTCCAGTATGTCCAGGTTCCACGGCACGTGCCGGGTGATGGGCGACGCCGCGGTCTGCGCGAGCCCGGGCAGCTTCCCCACGGTGTCGGCGGACTTCGGCACCTCGCCGGACGACACCCCGACTCCAGAAGGCGCCACGGACGCCCCCTTCCCGTGCGCGCGGAGCGTCCCACCACTCCCCCCGGCCGCCGGGCCGGCTTTCCCGCCGCAGGCCGAGGCCCCGAGCACCGTCGCCATGGCCACCACCAGGAGACCGGCCTTCGTCACGTTCCGCGTCACAACGTCCCCCACACCCTTGCTTCGCACACAGTCAGCGCACAAGACGACCCGAGAGGGCGGACGGTTCCGGCCAGGCGTACGGGTAGGTCGGTGCACGCGCCCGACCAAGTCCTGCCGGACCGCGCGCCGGGGAAGAGGGCATCGGGCGACGGTTCGTGGATATCAGCAGCCACTCGCCGACATCATGCGTTCAAGGTCGGTAACGGAAAACCTCAGTCCCACCTCCCGTTTCCTGGCGGCTCGGTCCGGTCGCGTACGCCAGCGGAGGTGCGATGGCCTGCACATCTGCTCCCTCGCCGACCCACAGCGCGATGAACAGCGCGGCGGTCGCTTCCAGGAGTCCCGCGCGTTCGAGACCGCCGCCGGCCACTGGTTCACAGCCCATGTCCATCACCAACTCGCGTACACGCACGAGGGCCGTCTCGTCGTCCCCGCAGACCGGAACGGCCAGCGGTCGCCCATCGAAGACGGGCGGCCGCATACGCCACACGTCCTCGTGGCAGAGGTTGAAAGCCTTGACCACGTGGGCTCCCGGTGCCGCCGCGGCAAGTTGCTGCGCGGCTGAGGGGCCTCCTTCCGTCAGCAGCCGAAAGCCCGACCCGACCGGGTTGGAACAGTCGAGCAGCACCTTGCCCTCCAGGGCCGCGTGCAGGTCCCGTGCCACGTCTGCTCCCGCCCCGAAGGGCAGCGCGGCCAACACCACCTGACCGGTCTCCGCCGCCGCGCGCAGACTGGCAGGCTTCGCGCTGCCTCCGATGCGCGTCGCGAGCCGCTCCGCCTTGCGTGCGTCCCGTCCCCCGATGATCACGTCGTGCCCGGCCCGCACCCAGTGGGTGGCGAGCGCGTCGGCCATGTTGCCCGTTCCCAGTACGCCGATTCTCATCACGCGTTCCCTCCCTGTTGCCTGCTTCGGCCGTTCGCACCGACGCTAGAGGGCCCCTCGGGCACCATTTGGTACGTGACGACCGACACCTTCCTCGCCGACTGCCGCGCCCGCCTCGCCTTCGACCTGCTCTCCAACACCTGGAACGCCGTGGTGCTTTGGGCACTGCGCGACGGCCCCAGGCGCCCGGTCGAACTACGGGAGCGGATCGGAGGCATCAGCTCCAAGGTCCTCACCGAGACTCTGCGGCGGCTACAGTTCAACGGACTGGTCGACCGGCAGGAACACCCCGGCGCGCCATCACGGGTCGAGTACCAACTCACGACTCTGGGCCGCACGTTGCTGACGCCCATCGACGCCGTCGGCGCATGGGCCTTCGAGTACGGCGATGAGGTCATGGCCGCCCAGGAAGCTGCATGCACTTCTGACACTTCTGATGAGGATCGTTGAAGGCGGCGCTGTCCGCCGTTCCGTGCAGCTCAGTGGGGCGATGAGTTGTGGTCCCGCCGCCGGGCGCTGCTGTCCGTGCAGTGGACCGCAGCCGGCACCGCCCTACGGCCGCTGGGGGCGGTGGGTGGCCTCGGCAGCGGGTTGGGCAGAGTCGCGATGACGTCGATGGTCGAGGGGCTCGCTGGCAGAGGAGTTGGCGGGGAGACGGGTGGACGGACGCCGCCGGGCGCCGGCGGGCAGCCGCGTCATGAGCCGGAGGGCCTCGGCGGCCGGCGTCGGGTCGCTGAGATCGTCGGTCAGGGTCACTTCGACGCCGCCGCTGAATCGCGCGGTGTAGTTGTACATGAAGCTGCACAGGGATGCCATGAGGGTGCCCAGTAGGACCTCCAGTGTGACGACCCCGGTGGCGATGACCAGCGTGTCCGACGGCGTCGGCCACTCGCCTGGGGCCAGAATGCCCAGAATCACCGACGTGGCGAGCATGCCGCCGAGGACGCACACTCCGAGGCCTCCCAGGAAGAGGGAGCTCATCACCACGACCGACCAGGGGTTGGTCTCGGATATGCGCATGCGGGTGGCCCTGCGCGGTGGAGCGGGCGGGAGGGTGTGACCAGGGATCGGTGCCGGCTGCGGCGTCTTGGGCTCGGGTGGCAGCGGGGTGGGCGCCGTCGGTGCCGTCACGATGCGCGACGCGATCCTCGGCCCCCGCTTACGGGCCGTGCTGTGGGTGCTGCTGCGGTTGGTGCGGCTCATGTTCGCTCCCTGGCTGGCCCCCACCTGCGACGTTAAGTGCAGGTAGGCGGCCGCGCATGCCCGGCGATTACGGTAAGTGAACAGGAGGGCGCCGACCTCAGCGGCCCGCGGCCGCGGCGAACCTCAGAACTCGGATTCTCGGCGCCCTTTCGACTGAGGGGGTCCCGAACTGGGTGAAGGCGCCGCGTGCGGTGGCGGTGCTCGTGGTCGTGGTCGTTGCCGCGGTCGTCGACAGCCGACAGCGCACAGCCGCTGCGGTCCGCCGCCGCCCGGTCGCATCTCCATACACCCAGAATTCACCCGATCGGCCTACGCGGACTCCGTCCTCATGTGCGGCGTCCCCCGTTCGGTCGCATGGTGAACGTGGTCGGCTTGCCGCCAAGTAATCGTCGTGATCGCCAGCTTCGCGGGGAGGCGCCGTGATCGTGATTGCTCTGCTCCTCCCGATGGTGCCGCTTCTCATGCTGTTCGGGCTGCCCGCTCTGGAGGACCGCCTGTTCCCACCGCGGCCACTTCTCCCAGAACAGGCGGACCGAGAACAAGCGGAATGCGACTGACACTCCGGCCCTGGAACAGGCACAAGCTACGGTCGAGACCCCGCCCGCAGACAGCTCAGAGATCCGCTGGAGAGGCCGGCGGGCAAGGGGGGCCGCTCCGTGGCGGACATCAGCACATGCGGGCTCCAGACGGACAGCGCCACCCGGGGTCCTGCGCACCGCCGCCCACCAGGTTCGTGAGAGCGAGACGGCCCGCAGCGGCCACTGACCGCCTGCGCTGCCGTTCACTTTCGATCGCTGCAGTCCCGCGCCGCTCCACCACCAGGTGGCCCGGCAGTTGGAGGCGGCGATCGAGGTGAGGCTGGGAGTGTCCCGGCCGGCCGTCCGCCGGGCCATCCAGACGCTGGTCGGCCTCGGGCTGCTGGTGCCCCACCGCGGCGTGGGCGCACCCAGGTCGTGCACGGCCAGGTGGCCCGGCCGTTGAGCAGCCGGTCCTGGACGCTGACGGCCGCAGCCGCATCTCGGTCGAGGACGCGGCCATCGCCTTGATCGATGAGGCGGAGCTGCCGCGCTTCGTGCAGCGCCACTTCACCATCGGCTACTGAAAGCCACAGCCCCCGTTCCCGTGGGGGATCACATCAACTCCCCCAAGGGGCTATGGCGGGGAGCCTTGTTGATGTACGCCGCCCCAGCGATCCGCAACGCCGTATGCGCGCTCCGAGAGCGTTCCCGGGCGGCCTCCAGAGCGGCTTCGACGCCCGGCTCGAACCGTCCGTCGACGACCGGGCCCAAGGAGATGTCGGGAAGCTCTATCGCCGTCCTCCACGCCGTCTCAGCGGCACCCAGTAGCGCGGGGTCCGTGAGCACCAGGAGCCCGAGCCGGTCTCGTGCGACGGTTGCCGCGCTGCGGGTCGAGGCCCGCGCGACACGCTCCTCGCTCGTCTCAACATCGCCCGCACGCCGAGCGGCCACGGCCAGCCAGTGCGCCTCTCGGTGCCGGACCACGGCCTCCAGCAGCTCCGCGACAGCGCGCGTCACCTCCTGGCGGTGCGCGGCATCCCGCGCCCGCCGGTCTGTAGCACGCTGCACGTAGCCCGCGAGACCAGCACCGGCGAGGGTGCCGAGCACGGCGACGATGCTGGACCACACTGTCTACTCCTCGGGGGTAGTGCGCCGGTACCCGCGCCACCCCGTAAGGGCGGTCGTGGCCGCAGCGCCGTGCCGGCGATTCACGCCGTCGTCGGGGCGGTTGTCGAACGACTTCAGCGGTTTGTGCAGGTCAGTCAAGGGTTCCTCCCATGCAGGACGCCACCTTTCCGATTCTCGATCCGTCCCGATACCCAGACAGCGCGAAAACGGAGATCGGCCACACGCTGGCCGGTTGGCATCCCTTTCAGCGGGATCCATAGGCACGCGGGGACACGGCAGCCGGGAGCAGCCGATGAGGAACGACGCGCGACGGAGCGGCGCCAGGGAGAGGAGAGGCAGCTCCGTTGACCCATCGCTGCCACGGGTCGCTCTGGCCCGCACCGAACTTCCAGTCAACGCTCTAGCGTGCCCCGCTCGGGGGAGATGCCTGCGGCGTGCCGGGAAGTCGAATCGTGACGAGGAGGCCACCGGTGGGACGGGGTGTGAGGTCGAGGGTGCCGTCGTGTGCTCGGACGATGCTGTGCACGATGGCCAGCCCGAGGCCGACGCCGGCATGCTCGCCGGTGCGCATGCGTTCTGTTCCGCGTTGGAAGGGCTCGGTGAGGGTCGGTACCAGTTCCGTGGGGAGCGGATGGCCCGTGTTCTCGACCCGCAGCACACTCGCGTCGTGCTGCGGGTCGGTGTGGACCGTTACGGCGCCGCCGACGGGGAGGTTGTGGACGATGGCGTTCTGGACGAGGTTCGTCACCATCCGCAGTAGGAGCGCCGCAGAGCCGAAGGTGTGTGTTGTCTCGCCAGTGACGTCGAGGGTGATCCGGCGCTTTTCGGCGAGGGGAAGCAGCGTTTCGGCGGCTTCTTCGGCGATGAGGGAGAGGTCGACGGGCTCGCGGGTGAAGCTCCTGCGGTCGACGCGGCTGAGCAGCAGGAGTGCCTCGGTGAGTTTGATCGCCCGCGTGTTGACCGTGTGGAGGCGTTCGATGAGTTCGCCCTGGTCCCGCGTGGGGTCGTTGCGGGCGGCGTCGAGGAGTGCCTGGGAGATTGCCAGCGGGGTGCGCAGTTCGTGGGAGGCGTTCGCTGCGAACCTCTGCTGCTCGGCGACGTGGGACTCGAGTTGTTCGAGCATGGCGTCGAACACGTCGGCGAGTTCACGGAATTCGTCCTGGCGGCCCTCCATGCGGATCCGGTGGGAAAGCGACCCGTTCGCGGCCAGCCGTGCCGCGTGTGCGATCCGTGTGAGTGGTGCGAGCATCCGGCCGGCGAGGATCCATCCTCCCAGGAGGCCGAACACGAGAAGGAAGGCCAGTGCTGTGGCCGCGGCGGGGGCGAAGCCGCGCAGGAGGTCGGAACGGCTGGGGCCGATGATGATCAGACCGCCGAACGTTCTCCGGATGGATCTGGCGTCGGCAGTCGGTATCCAGCGCAGCACGAATACCCACACCACGGCCAGCAGGAGAGCTCCCGCGAGGAGGAGGAATCCGGCGTAGCTGAGGGTGAGTCTCAGTCGGGCGCTGAGCCCTGGGCGTCTATTCATGAGTGCCGTCGGCGTAGGTGGTGTCCATGCCGGTGTCGATTCGGTAGCCGACGCCGGGCACCGTGGCGATGATCCATGGTTCGCCGAGTCGTTTTCGCAGTGCGGAGACAGTGATACGAACGGCGTTGGTGAAGGGGTTGGCGTTGTTGTCCCAGGCTCGCTCCAGTAGCTCTTCGGCGCTGACCACACCGCCTTCGGCGGCGACGAGGACTTCGAGCACGGCGAACTGCTTACGGGTGAGCGCAACGTAGCGTCCGTCGCGGAACACCTCCCGGCGGAAGGGGTCCAGCCGCAGGCCCGCGATCTCGCGGACCGGGGGCCGGGCGTATGCGCGTCTGCGGTCGAGCGCACGCAGCCGCATGACGAGTTCCCGCAGCTCGAACGGTTTGGTGAGGTAGTCGTCGGCGCCGAGCTCGAACCCGGAAGCCTTGTCGTCGATCCGGTCGGCAGCGGTGAGCATGAGGATCGGGATGCCACTGCCGGAGGCGACGATGCGCCGGGCGACCTCGTCGCCGGTGGGGCCGGGGATGTCGCGGTCGAGGACCGCGAGGTCGTAGGAGTTGACGCGGAGCAGTTCCAGGGCGGAGTCGCCGTCGCCGGCGATGTCGGCGGCGATCGCTTCCAGCCGCAGACCATCACGGACGGCTTCGGCCAGGTAGGGCTCGTCCTCCACGATCAGCACGCGCATGACCGAAGCCTAAGCAGCGCACCATATCGCCGACGTATGCAAAGACGCGCGCACACCGGACACGTGACTCAGCCTGCCGGTGCCGGCGCGGGGCCAGGTCGGTCCGCCGACACCTTCGCCGTAGTGCGCCACCAGCGGCGCGACGCCAGCGCGGCCAGCACGGCGCCCACGGTGTTGACCAGTACATCGTCCACGGAGGACACCCGGTCCAGCCACAGGACGTACTGTGCGGTTTCGACCAGGATCGAGCAGCCCGCCCCGAGCGCCAGGATCCGCGGCACGGACGTCAGCGCCGCGAACCGCATCGGGGCGAAGAACCCCAGCGCCGCGAAAACCAGCAGGTTGCCGACGATCCCGAGCGGCCCCATCGTGAGCAGGTCCCGCAGCGGTACCAGGCTCACCCGCCGGGGAGCGGTGCCGGGCCCGGCGCCCGGCATCATGGTCAACCACAGGAACGGCACCGTCCCATGGACCATGCCCACCTCGGCCAGCGACATCCGCCACGCCGATGGGACACCGGCGGCACGCCGACGGCGCGCCAGAGCCCACACCACCAGCGCGGCCGACGGCAGCGCGACCAAGGTCATGAGCACCACACCGTTGAACGTGTCGAAGCAGCCGTGCCACCGCCCGGCCATGCACATCGGAGCGGACATCATGAGCGGCCGCCGTACGACGCTGACGAACGCGGCGCTCGCCATGCCAAGGATCGTCAGACCGAGGATCGTCAGGCCGAGGAGCACAATCCTGCGCGTGCGGCGGGGCGGTGCTGGCAGGGATACGTCATGGTTCATGCCCCCATTGGAGGCGGAGGTCCGTTGCGGCGGCGTATGCGCTTTTCGATACACCCCCGATACACGGCATCCCCGGCATCGAGGAGCTGGCGCAAGCCGGCCGCCGTGCAGCCCTCCGAACTGCGGGTCAGGCCACCAGTCCCGCGATGTGGGCGGTGACCGTGTCGAGGATGTCGGTCCAGGCCGACTCGTCGCCCAGGACGAGGTGGTTGAGGGTCAGACCGTCGGTCACGGCGGCGAGATAGCGGGCCAGTACGGAGACGGGGACGCGGAGTTGGAGGTCGCGGCTGTGGCGCAGCTGATCGATCAGCTCGGTGTAGGCGATGCCGTACAGCTCGTACTGCCGTCGGGCCAGGTGCTCGAACCCCGGCTCGCGCAGGGCGTACTGGGTCAGTTCGTAGGTGAGCATGTGCTCGTCGGGGCGGTCGCGGACGTGGCCCCAGTACGCCTCGAAGCCGGCCCGGACGGTCTCCTCCAGCGTTGCCCTGGGCCGTAGTGCGTCCCGCACCACGGTCACCGAGTGGTCGGTGAGGGTGGTGATGACGGACTCGATCAGGGCCTGCTTGGAGTCGAAGCAGTAGTGGAAGACGCTCAGCGACACGCCCGCCTCGGCGGCGATGGCCCGGGTCGTCGCCTTGGCGACGCCGTCCCGGGCCATCGTCCTGATCGCCGCTTCCGTCAGCTGTCGGCGCCGCTCGGCCGACGGCATGCGTGCCATCCGTGAACTCCCGCCTCAGGCGCTGTGGACCCCGACCTCGTACAGCGAGTATCCCCAGTCGGTGCCGCGGTCGAGACCGTGGACCCGGACGTAGCGGGCCGGGGTCCCGGTGAACCGGGCCGTGTCCAGGCCGCCGTCGCCGCTGGTGGTGGACCAGGCGGTCTGCCAGTTCGTGCCGTCGGTGGACAGTTCGATGCGGTACGACTTGCCGTACGCGCGCTCCCAGTCGAGCGTCACCCGGGAGACCAGGTGGGTGGAGCCCAGGTCGACCTGCCACCATTGGTCGTCGCTCCAGTCGCCGGCCCAGCGGGTGGAGTCGTCACCGTCGGCGGCACGGCCCGGCTGGTAACTGGTGAACGGGTTCCACTCGGATGAACTGGCCGACGTCGGCTGCCCCTTGGCGAGGTTCACCGAGGCCTGGTGCCGTTCGGTGGCGCCCCAGGTGTCCAGGTAGGACTCGGCGCCACGGAACAGGTCGTTCACCACGTCCTGACCGCCGACCCGGCGGATGTCCTCGATCCAGTCGGGGATCATCCCGGCATGGGCCGCGCCGTCGGTGTTGATGTCGAAGGTGCGCTCGCCGGAGGTCTGCCGGTCGATGACGGAGCCGCCGTCGACGCTCTTGAAGGGGTACGTCACCTTGTTCGCGGCGTCCGCGCCGCGCGGGGCGGGGTGGTCGCCGATGCCGTTGAAGTCGGTGCCGTAGCCGTAGCCAACGCCGTACTTGTCGCGCAGCGCCTTGGTCCGTGCGGCTTCCGCGACGAAGCCCTCGGAGCCGTGCATGTACTGGGCGACGAAGCCTCCGAGGGAGTAGACCCGCTCGGTCCAGTTCAGGTCCATCCAGCTGTGCGAGGAGATCACGCCGGGGTAGGACGCCGACTCCAGGATGTCCAGCGCCTGACCGACGGCCTTCACGCCCATGTGGTCGATCTCCAGCATCATCTTGCGCTTCATCATGCCGCGCACGGCGTACTCGCCGAGTACGGTGAGGCCGCGCTTGTTGCACTGGGCGTCCGAGTCGTACGAGGGGACCTTCACGCCCTCCGGCAGGTCCGACTCCGCTTCGGACGAGGCGTTTCCGATGGGGTTGTCGTGTTGCGGGCCGGTGCACTTCTCGGTCTGCCAGAAGGTGCCGGTCGACAGGAACTGGCCGACGTTGATGGCCGTTCCGAGACCGCCGGAGTCGAAGCGGACGCCGCACAGCGCGTTGTCGAACTTGTGGCACAGGAACATCGAGCGGACGCCGAGCGCGTAGAGCTCGTCGAGTCCCTTGTCGATGTCCTCCTTGCTGCACTGCGGGATGTCGAGAATCTGCTTGCACCCGAAGGGTTCGGAGGTCTCGACCCCGAGGATGACGGCGAGTTTGCCCTGCTCGATGACCTCACGCGCCTGCGCGCTGTCGGTGACGACGCGGAACCAGCCCTTGCCTGTGCCGCCGTACATGTTGTCGATGTACGCCTGGAGGTCGTACGTCATCCTCGCCTGCAACCGGATCGACGTCATCTCGTCGCAACTACGGTCCTTGAAGGGGTAGACGGAGCAGATCATGCCGTTGGTGACGAGGTCGTTGACGAGCACGCGCTGTCCGCCGCGCCAGGCCCGTTCCACCCACGCGTAGTAGTCGGCCTGGTGGGTCATCGAGTCGTACGCGGGCCAGTCCTTGAAGGTCGGCCAGCCGGCCGGGTCGTGCTTGCCGTCGCCGCCGTGGGTGATGTAGTCGAAGATCGCGAGGGTTCCGTCGGGGTAGTGCTCGGGGCAGTCCTTCAGGGCGTCGGCGACACCGGCCTCGGAGAAGACCTTGCCGCAGATCAGCCGACCGCCGAAGGCCTCGTTGCCGAACAGGTGGTTGTGCGCGTCGACGAACCCCTGAACCTCTCCTGCCGAGTTGGTGCCGGTGAACGGCTCACCGGTGACGTTGATCTGGACGTCCGGGGCGGGTCGCGCGGTGGGGATCCACCAGTCGTTGCCGGCCGCCGAACTCGGCGTGGGCCCGAGGGCCATGGTCAGTACCAGGAGCAGCAGCGACAGTACGGTGACGTTTCTGCGTCTGCGGTACGAGCGTCGAATCGGCGTCACGGCCCACGTCCCTCGGTCGGCGGGAAGGCGCGGTTGACGAAACGCTGAGATTGTCATGCACCGCGCAATACCTGGGACGAGGATCGGGCCGCGCGCCTACCGAGTCAAGTGTCCGGGACGCTCGACCTGATGCGGCTCAGCGACTCAACTCCCGCGCCCAGTCGCCGAGTACGGGCACGCACCGCTCGGCGAAGTACTCGTAGTCGGCCGGGGTGTTGTAGACGTGGGCGGACACCCGCAGGTAACCGATGCCGTCGAAGCTGGTGAAGGCGGCCTCGACGGCGAGTTCGCGGGCCACCCGGTCGCGCAGCGCGTCGGCCTCGATCCGGCTGCGCCCGAGGCCGTCGGGCAACCGCACCAGGCGCATACCGGGGACCGGCATCCCGACGTCGGCCCCGCTGTCCTCACCGGTCAGTTCCTCGAAAGCGGCACCGATGACATGCCCGGCGTAGTCCACGAGCCGGTCCATGTAACGGCGGGCGGCGGACCAGCCCCAGGCGCGCTCCACGAAGGCGAGGGACGTCGGCGCGGCCAGATAGGAGGTGGCGTCGAGCGTGCCCTGGTGGTCGAAGCGGTCGGGGTACGGCTCCCCGGCGCCCCAGGAGTCGATCAGCGGGTGGAGCAGGTCCCGCAGGGGCCCGCGGGCGATCAGGGCAGCGGTACCGCGCGGGGCGCAGCCCCATTTGTGGAGGTTGCCGGTCCAGAAGTCGTACGTCGCGTCGGCGAGCGGTGCGGCGAGCAGACCCGGGGCGTGCGCGCCGTCGACGAGCATCGGTACGCCCTGGCGGCGTGCCTCCGCGCCGATCCGCTCGACCGGCAGCCGACGCGCGGTCGCCGAGGTGATCTGGTCGATCACGACGAGGTCGGTGGCCTCACCGATCTCGGCGACGACGGCCTGGCAGGCCTCGTCCTCGTCGGCGCCGAGCGGCACCCGCGCCGTGCGCACCCGGCCGCCCCAGCGGCGTGCCAGCCGCTCGGCTCCCATGGTGACGGCCCCGTAGCCGTGGTCGGTGACGACGATCTCCCCGCCGTGGCGGCGTTCGAGCGCGTCGTAGACCACGCTGGCGCCCGCGCTGGCGTTCGGCACCAGAGCGAGGTCGCTCGCGTCGACGCGCAGGAAGCCGGCGAGTTCGTCCCGGGTGGCGGCGAGCCGCTCCGGCAGCTCCGGGAACCACACCACCGGCGCGCGCTCCATCTCGGCGCGCAGCTCCGCCTGCCGCTCCTGTGCCACCAGCGGGACAGCACCGAACGATCCGTGGTTCAGGTGCCTCAGGTCCGGGTCCAACGACCACGCCTCGACGGCGAGCCTGCCGTCGGACAGCAGCAGGGGGTGCGGCGCGACGGCCACCTCGGTCTCACTCACGTCAGCAGGCCTCCGGAAACACAGGTGATCACCCGGCATCCTGACACGGGGGTGATCGCGGCCCGGGGGCCGGGGCGGCCTCGCGGTCCGGCCGCCCGCGTTTGGCATGGACCCGCCTACGTACGAGAGAATTCCCTTCATGTACGTCTACGAGGACCCCGGGACCTGGACGTCTGAACCGACTCGGCCCCGTTGGCAGTTGGTCCTGCGTTTCGCCGCCACGCTGGTGTGTCTTCCGGTGCTGTGCGCGCTGTGGCTGGCGGTGGCGGTTGTGCTCTTCGTCGTTGGGCTGTTCGCCGACGGGATAGCGGCCGTGAGTGACGGCTTCGCACGCGGCTACATGCGGTTCATGGACGACATGCTGGGCGGCGTCCTCCGGCTGGGCTCCTGGTTCGTGACCTGGCCGGAGCTGCGTCACGAGGGAGACAGCGAGTACTACCGGGCCCGCGTCGACCGGCGCGTCGGCCACTGGACCACTCTCGCCTCGGCTCCGCGCGAGCCCAAGAAGGCGCGGCCGCCCGTGGAGTGCGCCATCCCCCTTCGTGACTACCGTGGCGTGGGCGCCGGATACGTGGCCGAGGTTGCCCTGGGCCAGGGGTGGGAACTGCGGCCGTCGGACGTCCGTAAGGAGGTGCGTCTGTGGTGGTCGGCCGCCTCACACGTTGACTGACATCCGCATGATGCCGCGACGACGTTCGTCAGGGCAGCCGGCAGCCTGGGCGCGGTGCCCCAGCCAGCCGTCCGGTTCGGCACCGTGTTCCCCGCGCAGGCGGGGACGGTCCCGGTGCCGGGGCCCGCACCCCATGCCCTGCCGACGGTGTCCTGGGCGAAGGCGTAGGCGTCGCCGCCCGGGGCCCCGGTGCGGCGGCCGGGGATGACCGTCACCGCCCGCAGTGGCAGCTGTTCTGGGTGGATTTGCTCTGAACCT
This sequence comes from Streptomyces sp. NPDC001480, assembly GCF_042894725.1. Lineage (NCBI taxonomy): Bacteria > Bacillati > Actinomycetota > Actinomycetes > Kitasatosporales > Streptomycetaceae > Streptomyces > Streptomyces sp. NPDC001480. The sequence goes on from NZ_JBIAVX010000006.1 coordinate 179,056, forward strand.
GGGGATCGGCACTGAGGCGACGATCGCATACTGATCCGACGCAACGGCGTGCCCGACAGGGCCGGGGCACTTCATCGCTTCACGCGGCCGCGCACGGCGAGGATGGCAAGCCCGAGCAGGGCCGGCTCGACGAGGCGGGCAGTCATCTCGACATACGTCCCGGTGGTGGTCAGGTCCTGTCCGGAAGCCCGGAAGATCACCGAGTTGACCACCACCCTCACGGACTTCTCGAACCGCGTGGTCGACAGACGCCTTGTGTACGGCCCTTCCGGGTTCACGGGTGCCGGCTTCCTGGTCGTCAGGGTTACTCGGCGGCCGTCGATGGTCCCCGCGCTGACCGGGTCCGGGTCGTCCTGCGGCAGACCCCACAGCATCATCGCGAGCACGGTGGCCGTCATCGCCAGGACCAGCCAGGCCAGGGCGCGCACGGCGCGCAGGCCGTATCCGGAGAGTGCCCAGTACAGTCGCAGCAGCGTCCGCTCACCGCGGGACGCTGTGGCGTCGTGGCGGCGCATCTCCATCTCGCCGTAGTAGAAGTCGGCCGCGCCCGGCTCGTTCCGGCCGTCCTCGAGTGCCTTGCGGAGCTGACGGTAGACCGGCGCGAGCACGGGGGGTTCATGCGTCTCGACGCCCGGTGGCGCGGGCGTCCAGCCGTCGCCGTAGCGGGTCGCCCGCCAGTGGTGCTCCTCGGCGAGGGTCCGACGGCGTATCCAGCGCAGCCCGACCGGTGGTGGTGACAGGAAGCAGCGGCCTTCGAGCCGCAACTGGTCCAGGTGGACCGTCTCCACGAAGAGGCAGCCGGTCAGGTCGACGTCGGCCAGCACCAGGTGCGCGGCGTCCACGCCCTTGACCGAGGTGACCCGCACCCGGTCATCGGTGAGCCCCGGTTCGGCGATCACCTCGCCCTCCGGCGAGACGAACGGGCGGGGCCGGCCGACGACGGTCACCGGGAACTCCACCACGGCGTCGCTCAGGTCCACCCCGGCGTACCGCAGCCGCAGCGCGGCGGTGGACGCCCACCGTGTCCGTCGGCAGCGCACCTCCCGCGCGGCGGCCTCCACCGTCACCGCGGCCTGGAACACGGCGTCGGAGAAGTCCACCGCCGCCGGGCAGACCAGCGGGCCGATCCGGGCGGTACGCCGGAACACCGCCCGTCGGAAACCCACGTCGGCCTCCAGCCGGGCCCCGGAGAACGACAGGTCACCGCCGATCGCGGCCCCGTCGAACGTGGCTTCTGCCGCGAAGTGAGCCTCGGCGAACGGCATGTCCCCGCCGATGTCCGCCCCGTTGAAGCAGGCTCTGCTGCGGTGAAAATGCGCACCGTCGAAACAGGCCCGGCCGGTGATCCGGATCTTCTCGAAGTCGGCACCGTCCTCGAAGACCGCGCCGTCGAAGGCGGCTTCCCCATCGATGACCGCCCCCTCGAAGGAGGCGACGCCACACACCCGGACACCTGAGAAGTAGGCGTCCCCGCACGTCATGCCCTTGAACATCGCACCGCGGCCGACCTCGCGGACACAGAAACGCAACGTGCCCTTGATCCGCGCCTCGTAGAACCAGGCATCACCGCCCACTTCGGTGTCATCGAGCCACACATCTCCCGCGACCCGCGCCGCACCGAGACGGAGATCGCCCCCGGCATGTACCTCGCGGACGTACACACCCCCGCCGAACACGGCCGACGCGAAGGAGCAGAAGCCGCCGAAGTCGATCCCCTCGAGCTCCGCGTCTCCGGTGAAGCGCACCTCGTCGAACGATGCCTCCCCCACCCGTGTCCGCCCGCTCCCCGGTTCCCTGAGCGGTGCGAGGAGCTCGTCGAGCAGGCTCTGGGTGAAGGGTGTGCCCCGGTGGTCGAGGTCGGCGCCGGGGGTCAGCGAGGCCAGATAGGCGGCACGTTCGGCGCTGTCCAGATGCGCCAGGCAGGCCGTGTACGAGCGCACTCTGCGTCCCCGGCAGCGTTCCCCGGTGTCGAGGTGTTCGCACTGCGGCCACGCGGGGGCGTCGGTTCCGGTCATCCCTGCTCCCGTCTCATACCGCCACGACCGTCACGTCCCTCCGGTCACGCCCCTTGGGCCGGTCGACCAGCGCCTCGACCACCCAGCGTCCAGGGGTGACTTCCAGTTCCGCCCGATATCGGTCGGGCTCGTGCTGCCGGAAGACGAGGGGTTGTTTGTCGGGACGGCCCGAACGCCACATGAACGTCCGCAGATTGCGCCGCGGCAGGTCGTGCCCCAGCAGTTCGATCACGAACGGACGGCCGGCAGCGACCGGGTCCCGGGGCAGGTGCAGGGCGATGCCCTCCTCACCGGCGAGACTGCCGCCGGGCGAGCGTCCCGCGCGGATCGCGAGCATCGCGTCTCGGAGCGCGGGGCCGCTCGCCAGGTCCGCGTTCCGGAAGCTGGTCCACAGCATGGGGTCCGTACCAGTCCAGTCCGCGACGGCCGACCGACGCGGCACCGTCCCGTCGCCGGGTCCCGGCAGGCTGTCGGTGATCCGCGACCCGTCGGAGGAGAGCACGAGCGCCTCGGGGCTCGGGAAGTCGACGCTGCCGACGCAGTGCACGGTGTACGGGAGGGGGCCGACGCGCCGGTGTTCGTCACAGGCCGAGCGGAACTCCTCCCGGAAGGCCAGCGCCTCGCGGACGGCGTCGCCCGGCAGTCCGGGAACCGGGTGGCGGTTGTCGGTGATCCGCCGCTCGCGGCTCTTTCCCGCGACCCGCACGGCGGGGTACCAGGGCAGCATCTCGACGACCGCCGGCAGGTTGAGCACCCAGTCGCGCAGCGCCTCGTTCAGCCGGGCGGCCACGTCCGCCCCGAGTCCGGCGTCGCCGGGGATCGCATGACCTGCCAGCAGCCGGGCGGCTTGGACCAGCCCCTGCTGCGGGGTGCCGAGGGTGACCAGGGTCCGAGCGGTTTCCCGGCCGTCCTCGCACTCCAGGTAGTGCCGTCCGATCAGACCGCCCGTCGCATGGCAGACCAGAATGACGCGCGGATCATCGGTCCGGTCCGGGTAGTGCGCGGCTACCTCGGCATGCCACCGGTCGAGTTCGCGCGCCACCCGCGCCTTCAGCTGCCGGGCCACCAGCCGGTGGGACAGCCGCCAGTCGTAACCGAACGGCACGAACTGCGCGTCGAGCGGGTCGCCCAGGGCGGCACGGATGTCGGGATAGCCCATGCAGGACAGCAGCCCGGGCACGGAGTCCGGGACCTGTAGCAGCGCGTCGGCGTCCAGCCGGAAGGGGCGCTCGGGCGAAGCGTCTCCCAGCCCGGGCGGGAGGGCCACCTCGGTGAGCGCCGCGGCCGCCGAGCCGATCAGCTGCTCACCGCATCGCGCCCAGAGGTCCTGGCCGTCCCGGCACAGCCGGGTGCCCAGAAACCCTGGGACGAAGACCACCAGATCGTGTTCCATTCACTCTCCCCGTGTCCGGGCGCCGAAGAACGTGTGCGGCAGCCGGATCAGATCGCAACGGTCCTCCCCCTGCAACGCCATCAGCAGACCCTCCGGGTCCATCGCGGTACGGACGGCGTGCACGTCGTACCCCCGCGTGGGAATCCCCGGCCCGTCCAGCCATTCCCGGGACCAGACGTCCCATGCGCGTGACACCGTCTCCGGCGTACAGAGCAACAGCACGGGCCGCTCCACGGGGCCGGCGAACACCAGGGACGTCACGTCGGGGAAGTCCCCCGGCAGCCGCTCCGGGGGGTGAATGCCCTCGTCGCCGGAGCAGTCCTTGACGTACACGCTGCCGTGGTCCGCCCAGGCCAGCATGGGCATCGAGGCGTCGTCCTCGTCGTCGTACAGCTCCCCGAGAGCGAGGCAGGAGGGGCCGGCCGTGAGCAGGACGCGCCGCTCGACGCCGTGATCGCCCTCGGTCCAGACCTGAAGCTGGTCGCTCAGATCACCGGCCATCCAGTACGAACCGTCCCGCAGGATCCTCGTGTCGATCCCGCAGAACCCGCGGTCGGTCCGGATCTCGCGCACCTCGATCCCGGCGGACGAGACATCGGCCGGCACCTCGTGGCGTACCAGCCGCCGACCGTCCGCCACGCTCAGCCGCAGCGTGCCGGCGGCCGGGCCGCCGACCAGGCTCAGCGTGCGGGCCGGCTGGCCGGCGTCCCCACCGAGCGGGATGTCCTGGTGGGTGACGACCGACAGGCTGTCGTCCAGACGCCACAGCCGTACGGTCCGGCCGGCCGCGGCGGCCACTGTCCAGCCATCCGCCGCCCGCACCGCGGCTACCGCTGTCACCGTGCGCCCGTCGTGGGCGAGTTCCGTAGCCGGAAGGGCGGCCGGATCCCCCTGCTTCGGCCGGGAGATCCGGATCCGGTCGTGCCAGGCCCGGCACAGCAGCGGCGGACCGTCCGGTGCGCCCGCCAGTGCGAGGACCGGGCGCTCGTTGCTCGGCCGCCGCTGGGTCCCGTAGCCGGCCTCCAGCGCGGGGAGCACGTCCACCACTCGGATGTACGGGCCGTCGGCGACCGCGAGCAGTCCCTGACCGCCCGGTTCGAACGCCATGGCGCCTTCCCGGGGGGCGCTCAGAACGAGCGTGGCCTCGCGTCCGGACCGCTCGACGGACCAGATCCGGACGGCCACTTCCTCGTATCCGGCGAGCAGTAGTTCATCGCCGTACCGCCCGAACGCCAGGCCGCGCGCGTTCGAGGGATACGTCGCCTTCCTTTCCAGGACCGGCTCGGGGAAGGATTCGACCTCGCACCGCCAGACGTACACAGCGGTCCCGTCGGCCACGGCGAGGAAGCCCTCCCGGGACGAGACCGTGAACGCTGCGACGGCCATCGCGGGTGCCGCCAGGGTCACGCCGGGATCGGTCCGGCAGGCGCGCAGGCCGTCGCCCCCGTTGCGGGTCCGGACCACTTCGAACAGCTCCACCCGCTCGGCGCCCGCAGCCAGAACGAACATCCGGGCGCCCAAGGTGAGGGCCGCGAGCTGCCGTACATCCGCCGTACGGACCTCCCTCAGCTGCGTGTCCAGGTGCGTGCCGTTCCTCCAGGACCACACCCACACCCGGTCCCCGTCGGCTGCCAGGGCCACGTTCTCACCCTCCACCTCGGCCACCGACAGGGCGCGCACACTGCCGCCCCACCGGTACTCCTGATCGGGCATCCGGGCACCCGCGCGCCAGAAGTACACGGTCTGATCGTCCCGGGCGACGGTGGTCCAGCGGGCTCCCGCACCCACCTCACGCACCTCGCTGAGCGGGCGTCCCCGCTCCCCGCCGGTCCTGGGCAGCCGACGGGTCAGCAGCCGAGCGCCCGACTCCGGGTGCAGGACCTGGATCTCCCCGAGTCCACCGGCGGTCAGGGTGTCTGCGTGGGTCAGCCCCACCGTCCCGGCCCCGGCGCGCCAGCTCAGCGCCCGCGCGCCGCCCGAAGGTGCCGCGCGCCGCCACTCCGGGGGGTCCGGCGGGACATCGGTCCAGTACTCCTGCCAGGGCAGGAAGCCGTCGGTGGGCCGCAGCGTCCGGTACGTCACGTCACGGTGACTGACGAAGGCGGTGGCGCTGAGCAGGGCTTTGCGCTCCAGCAGAACCGACGCCGACAGCGGGCTTGACGCGCGGGGGAACGAGCCCCCGACCCTGCCGTACAACGCGGCGCCGTCGCAGTCCCGGGCCAGGCCCGCCGCGAGCGGCAGCATGACATCGGGGTTCGTACGCAGCAGGAAGCCCACGTCCTCGAAGAGCTCCCGCAGGGCGTCCGGCCCCACCTGGGCGGCATGGGCGCCCAGGTATTCGAGGGTGTACTCGTCGGCGTCGCTCCAGTCGCCGCCGCCGCGAGCCCGGAGCGCGTCCAGCACCCTGCGGTGTGCCTCCCGGGCGGTCAGTCCGGCGTCCGAGAGGAAGAACTCGCCATAGCTCGGGTGGGCCAGCTGATGGCGGATCCGCCCGGCCGTCTGCCGCGCGCCGTCCTTCTGGGTGGCGACGATGCCGCCGTCGGCACTCCGGCACACCTGTCGCAGATCCTCCAGCGTGAGCTCCGGTGAGCCGGCCTCGCGCAGCGCGTTGGCGAGCTTCAGCCAGGTCGCGTCCGGAGTCAGCCCGGGGCCCTGGATCACCGCCAGCGCCCGCAGCACCTCGTGGGCTCGCTGTGCGCCGGGCTGCTCGCTCAGGTAGCGCGTCTCCTCCGCCAGGCGGGTGCGTAGATCCATGCCGCCGTCACGCAGCCACGCCAGCAGCTCGGCCTCGGCGGCGACCGTGGTCCGCCGGGCGAGCCCGGTCGCGGCCAGGCGGGCCACCAGGAACGAGCCGTGACTCTGCGCCGCGACGATCTCTGCCGTCCAGTCGCGGTCCTCCTCCCGCGTGACACCCAGGTACGGGGACTGCTCGGTGTCCAATACGGACAGCACCATGCCAGTGATGCTCTCGCGCGCCTCCTCGTCGTCCCCGAGGACCACGGGTTCGACGCTGAGTTCCAGGGTGTCCAGGAGTGACTCCTCCTCCGCGGGCGCGGTGGTACGCCGGCGGGGCTGTGCCCGGGTGCCGACGATCACCCGGACACCGGGCGTGTTCGCCAAGGGGCCCAGAAGGTGTCGGGCGATCGCGTACGCCTGGTCCGGGAGGGCCTCGTCAAGCGCGTCGAAAATCAGGTTCACCGACCCCGCCCGGCCGACCAACTCCCCGAACGCGTCGGTGAACTTCTCCGACATCACCGGCTCCTCCGGCAGCGCCGGTGCCCCGTCGATGTCCGCCAGCACCTTCCGCAGGTGTGCGGCCAGCGAATGGGCGGACTGCCCCCGGCAACTCAGCGCCGCGTGAATGGTCCCCGCCCGGGGCAGCGTCGCGGGGTCGAGGTCGGAACCGAGGGTCTCCCGCCAGCTCGGCAGGGAGGTGAGGGCCAGCCGGCCGAGCAGCGCGGTCTTCCCTGTGCCCGCCAGGCCGGTCACCGCGATCAGCCCCTTCGGGTGGGTGTCCATCCAGCGCACGATCCGGCTCAGCGCGTCCCGCCGGCCCGCGAAGTGGCGGCTGAGATGGCTGTTTTCCTCGAGACCGAACTGCTCGGCCTCGATCCAGGGCTTCCGCCGCGTCAGCACGGCCGGCGTGTACACCGGCCGGTCGGACTGATGGTAGTAGGGGTTGTCGAGGAAGTTGTTGGGGAGTGCCCGGACCTCCCAGCAGTCCGGCCGCTGCGCGGGTTCGTCCAGACCGTCGTCCGCGGCCCGCGCGTCCACGGCACGGCAGAGATACGGCAGCGGCAGGTACAGCGCGGATGGCTCGAACGGGCGGGCCTGGTCGTCCGCCACGAAGTCCGGCTTCGCCAGCGCTTCCTCCAGCCATGTCACCCAGCGTCCCGCCGGCACCTGTGCGTCCGCCCCCGATGTGCCGATGACAGCGAAGCCCTTCCGACGGCTCTCTCGCGCCCGGATCACCGCGGAGTCCCGCTCCAGCTCCACGGCGTGCCGCACCGCCTCGCCCAGCGAGTTGTAGCTCTGCGAGGAGCAGGCGTCGATGATCAGCAGGGTGTCCGCCTCGTACTCCGGCCGCAGCAGGAATCCCACCAGCTCAAGCAGGGGGACGGCCCGGGCGGGGTCGAACTGGCCCGACTGCCATGTGTCGGCGCAGGCGAGGAAGTAGCCCTCGTCGCCGCGCTGGACGCCGTGTCCCGTCCAGTAGAGGATCTTCCGCTGGGCGCCGTCGGCCAGGAATTCCTCCAGCCCGGCCCACAACTGCCGCCGGGTCGCTCCGCCCCGGTCGGCCCCGAGGGTCTCCCCGAAGCCCAGCCTCTCCCGCGCCGTCTCCGTGAAGCGGTCACGGACCTCAGCCAGCTGCGGGCGGCGCAGTCTTTGCCGCTCCTCCGCGTCCGGATGGAGGTACTCCGGTACGGCGATCGTGCCCACCAGGGAAGAGGATCGCCGCTCGGCCTTCAGTAACGCCAGACGGTTGTCCGTGTTGCTTCGTACCATGAGATCGACAGCACCCCCCGTGAGATCCACCACAGTTTATTTACCAGTGGAGTTGGCGATGCGAGACAGATTCACCGTGGTTGGCCGGGCGACAGGCTGTCATCTCTTCGAAGGTGACGGAACCCGGCCCATCGACGAGGAGAACGTCCACGTCAAGTACACGCCGAAGCGTGTGCAGTTCCCGGAGGAGATCGCCGCTTGGCGGCGGTCCGTCGAGGCGGAGGAGGAACGCAAGGAGGCCAGCGGACTGCCGCATCGGTGGAACAACGCACGTTTCGCGGTCGAGCGGGTCGTGGTCACCCGTACGCACTTGGCCGAGGAGCCCGTGGTGTCCCTCACCATGCGGGACGCCGACTACTTCGACTTCCTCACCACTTCGCTCAACCTGGACCGGCGGCAGAAGAACGGCCTCACGCTGCGCCAGCAGTATCTGGAGGGCAGTGACCCGGCCGACGCGCCCTCCTGGATGAACTGCAGCTTCGGCATCAACGTGGCCCTGGAGACCGGCAAGGACGGCAAGATGCTGTTCTCCCGGCGTAGCGCCCAGGTCGCCGGGCCGAACAGCGCGCGGTGGAACTCCTCCGCCAACGAGGGCCTGGCCCAGCAGCACGACCTGCCCCGGGACGGCAGCCCGGTCAGCCTGCACGCGGTGGCGCGCCGCGCCCTCTTCGAGGAGCTCGCCGTGCACGACGGGGACAAGACGAAGGTGGAGTTGCTCGGGTTCGGGCTCGACCTGGTCAACCACCAGTGGGCGGCGTTCTTCCGCGCGGTGGTGCCCGAGCTCGACGAGCCGGCGCTGCGTCTTCGCTGGACGCGCGGTGTGACCGACAAGTGGGAGCACGACCGGTTCGAGTTCGTGGACGCGGACCCGGAGTCGGTGTTCGGCTTCATCGCGGACGAGCCGGAGGAGCGGTGGACACCCTGCGCGCCGGCCCTCTTTTATCTCGCCCTGGTACGCGGTGCCGTGGAGCGCACCGGCGGTGACCCGGCCGGCCGGTTCGCCGTGGAGCGGGCCGAGCAGAAGGTCATGTCGGACCGCGGTCTGTGAGCCGGGAGGCCGGGGTGAGACGTCTCAGGGGGTTTCCCGCCCACGTCTCCCCCGGGGAACGTGGCCGAGGACGAGCGACCCCATGCCGACGGCGGATCCCGGCCCCACGGAGGCGTACTCCCTGACCTTCGCCCCGGCACCGACGTACGCGTTCTCCTCGATCACGGCATGCCGCCCGAGCAAGGCCCCGGCCGTCGCAGGCAAAAATGGATCTTCGTGGTCAGCCCGCCTCGGGACCGGCCGATTGCCTCGCCCGGCCGGGCCTGCCCCCTTTGCGGGCCGTGGCCGCACGCGGTCCCAGGTGCCGTCGGCCGACCAGCGCCGGAAGCGCTCGTAGACCGTCTTCCACGGCCCGTAGCGCTCAGGCAGATCGCGCCAGGCGGCCCGGTGGACAGTCTCCACGAGATCCCATTGACCACCTGGGGCCATCCGCCCGCCGGTTGAGGGGTCGGACGCCTCCTCCCCCGTCCAGGGCGCCTACGGCGTCACGTATCCGCTCTGGCCGCCGGTACGGAGTGACATTGCCGCTCTACCGCTCGGCGGTGCCGTCGTCACCGTCCATCTCGTAGATCCGCTCTTGAAGCCGTTCACCGGCCCAGTCCAGCCCGACGCCCAGGTCGAACCAGTGCCGATCCCTGCGGACGCCGGGCGGTGAGAGGTTCACCGCCGCCCACGAGAAGACCCCCATGAGGATGGAGCGCCCGTGCTGCGTGGTGCGCACGGACAACGCGAACGGTGCGGCCAGTGCCGCGCGGGTCACCAACATGACCTGTTCGTCCTCGGAATGTCGACGCCCGGCCGTGAGAAACCGGGGCGTTTCAAGAATCTTGACCCACTCGACCACGGCGTCTGCGACCTGGGCGCGCAAGGACTCTTCGATGCCCTTCCGGATGGCGGTCGCGGGATCATCGCCGAGCCAGCCAAGCCAGTGATCAGGGTCGGTGAGCTTGCTGAAGTCGTCCTGTGGCACCCCGTGACGGGGGTTCTCCTCATACTCGCCTGTCAGTTTCCCGCTGCTGTCCACCAACCACGCGCCGCGGATCGCCTCGGGAGGTACGTAGCCGTTCGGGTCGTCGATATGCGTCGGGTCGATCTCGGCGACGCTGCCACCGGGATTCTCAGCAGCCGCAGCCAGCAGCGCCGGCTCGTTCGGTATGCCTTTGCGTCGGTTTCGCGAGCCAAAACGCCCCACGTTCCCACCCCCACCGTTGCCTGCCCAGTCGACCACGATTGTGCCGCACCAGTGAGGACCTCATGAGGTGGTGTGCGTGACGGCGACGTCATAGGCCCGCAGCGGTGTCGGCCGGCGCATCAGGTGGTCGGAACGCGCTCGGCCGAGTCGGAGCCGCCTGAAAAGCAGCGGCCAGGTCGTGCTCGGTGAGCTCGTCGGCGGGGCGGTGGAGTGTCCAGCGGTGGATCCCGCCGTCCATGGGCAGCACCTCGACGACGGTTTCCAGCGGTGCGTAACCGAGTGCACCACAGCTGAATTGGCGGATCACGACGGCGGTGTCGTCGTCCAGGCCGAGCAGGATGCGCACAGCGTCCCTCAGTACGCGGAGGTGCGGACTCGGCCAGGCGATTCCTGGGCGTGGTTCCAGGTGCATGGGAGATACCCCTTCGTTCCGGGAGGAGTGACAGGTGGCGTGGCTGGCGGGCTGCACCGTGGTGGTTCAGTCGGGGGGTGTGCCGGTGGCGGCACGGTTGCGGATCGGCGGCCTGACGGGTAGTCGGGCAGCGCGGCGTTGTGTGGCCACCGACATGTGCCAGATCGCGAGGAGCAGCAGCGTTCCGGTCTCGGCGAGGAGACTGAGGACGGCCTGTGGTGCGGGCTGTAGACCGCGCTCGGTGAATCCGAACACGCCTACGGTGCGCGAGGCGGCGAAGCCGCCGAGGGCCCCGAGCGCGACGCCTGCTGCGGCGGCCCTCAGCATCAGGGGCGGTGTCCCCAACAGCAGCAGGGCAGCGAGTGCGAAGGAAGCGCCGGCCTGGAGGAGGAACAGGGGCCCGATGATATGGATGAAACGGTACTCGTCGACGTAGAGCTGGGCGTGGATGTACCCGCCGGCGGCGAGGGTCGCGGCAGTCGCCCACCGCAGGGCGGGGATGGGGAGTCTTCGGGTGTTCATGCCAGCCTCTGATCCTTGACGGCCAGTTCGCGGTCGCCCTGGCGGTAGCCGACGCTGCGGATGCCCAGTGCGTCTTTGAGCTGTCGGGCGGGCACGACCTGCGGGGTGGGGGCGGGGGCACGGCCAGGCTTGGGCAGGGGGTAGGCGGTGGTGGTGGCGGAGTGGAAGGTGATGTTGCCTTCTGTCTTGGTGAACAGCTGGTGGACGTGCCCGTTGAGGCAGGTGACAGAGGAGAAGCGGCGCAGGAGGGCGATGACCTTGAGGGCGTCGTCGGTGCTCCAGCCCCACCGCGGGTACATGGCGAACAGCGGGATGTGGCTGAAGACCACGACGGGGGTGTCAGACGACAGTCCAGCGACGTCCTTGCGGACGAAGTCGATCTGGTCGTTGCCGAGGTGGCCGAGCTTCTCCAGGCTCAGGGTGTTGACCAGGGCGATGAAGTGCACGCCGTGGGTATCGAAGCTGTACCAGCCGTCGCCGAGCGTGCCCGCGCCGAAGGTCCGCCGGTAGGCGCGGCCCGCATCGCCGATGGAGTCGTGCTCGCCCGGTACGGTGAAGACACGGTCTGTCTTCATTCCGGCCATCATCTGCTTGACCTGGTCGAACTGTCCGGCCGTGGACAGGTGTGTCAGGTCGCCGCTGTGCATGACGAAGTCAGGCCTGAATCCGAGCGAGTTGACCTGGTTGATCGCTTCGGTGAATGAGCCGGCCACGTCCATGTTCGCGGGGCCCTGGAACCCGATATGGCTGTCCGAGACTTGCACGAACCGCAGCGCGCCGGTTCCCGCGGCGGCGGCACCGACAGTGGCGCCGGCGTTGGTGCCCCGGGAGTCGGCGATGTGGCTGATCACCTCTCCACTGGCCACGGTCAGTACCACCGCGCCGCCGAACCACCCTGCGTGGCGGATCAGTTGGCGACGCGTCATACCGTGTTCCCTGTCAGGCTGACGGGCGTCGTGGTCCGGCGCTCCGTCGTGGCTGTCGTAGTAGTCGGTCATCAGGTCACCTCCACGGTGGCGGTCATGAACGGATGGATGGTGCAGAGGTAGGCGTAGGTGCCGGGCTTGGTGAACGTGTAGCTGTAGGTGGCGTGGGTGGCCAGGGCGGCTGAATGCAAGGGGCCACCCTTTCCGGCACTGGTGACGGTGTGGGCGTCGGTGTCCTGATTGGTCCAGGTCACCGTCGTACCCACCTTCACCTTGAGCGCGGCCGGGGCGAATGCGAAGTTCTTGATCCCGACGGCGTTCCCGGTCACCGGCGCGGCCGGCGCGCCCGTGCTCGAGTGGCTCGCGGGCATGCTCATGCTGGGCATCGGCGAGGCGCCGGGAGGGGAATCCGCCGTATTCCCCGGCCCTGTGGCACCGGACATCCCGGCCGTCCGGTGCTGACCCGGGCCGGGTGTGAGGGCGCCGGCTCCGGAGGACGAGGGGTGCGGCGACTGGCCGCATGCGCTGAGGAGCCCCAGCGCGCCGGCGGTGGCGAGGGTGGCGGCGGCCAGCCCGGCCGCAGCGCGTGATCGCCGGTTCGGTGTACGGAAGTTCAGGTGCATGGGTGTCCGTTCCTTACTGATCAGGCGGAGACGGGGACTGCGCCGACAGGGGCGCAGGCAACCGCAGAGAGGTGTGCTGGGTACGAGCCGAGGCGGCGCGGTGGCGCCGACTTCGATGCGCGGGGTGGGCACGGCTTGCGTGGCCGGTGCCAGGAGCGCGTGCGTCGCGTGGGTGTGTTTCGGTCACCTCCGATCCGTCCTGTGCCACGCGGGGATCCGATGAGGAACTGCACGTATGTCGGCGTATGTCCGGCTTCACGGACGGCGAGGGGCATACGGTTCGACGTATATGCACTTTTGTAGGAGTTCCTTGGCATCGCGTCGGAGACCAGACACCGAAGCGCCTTCGTGCGCTCACTGACGGTTACCTGTCCTGCGCCGTGCATTACAGGACAAAGCGGTACATATGCGCGACGATCGACTTATGCCCCGGAGTTTCCGAAAACGTGATCCAAGGGCCGATCCGGATCGGTCCCCGCGCCGTGTCTCCGGTAAAGGGTCCCTTTCGACCGCGGACGAGGAACTGCTGCGCACCCTGTACGAGGAGCACGCAGGGCCCCTGTTTCACTACGTGCTGCGACTGACCTCAGGAGACTGGCAATGGGCGGAGGATGTGGTGCAGGAGACGCTGCTGCGGGCGTGGCAGCACCCCGCCGCGTTCGATCCCGCACGCGGCCCGGCCCGGGCATGGCTGTGTACGGTCGCCCGGCATCTGGTCATCGACGCCCACCGGGCCCGGCAGGCGAGGCCTGCCGAGGCCGGCGGCGAAGTGCTGGAGCGAGCCGCCGAGCAGACACCGGGCGAGGACGAGATCGAGCAGGCACTGCAGAGCTGGGCGGTTGCCGACGCCGTCCGGACGCTGTCCCCGGACCACCGCGCGGTGCTGCTGGAGACCTACTACCGGGGCCGGACCATGGTGGAGGCCGCACGGGTGCTGGGCATCCCGCTGGGCACCGTGAAGTCACGGACGTACTACGCCCTGCACGCCCTGCGGCTGGCGCTCCAGGAGCGGGGGATCGAGCCATGACCGTGGCGTGCGGGAGGTGGCGACAATGAGTGCGGAGCACGACGCCCTCCGGCTGGCGCTGGGGGGATACGTCCTGGGCACACTGCCCTCGGCAGAAATGGAACAGGTGCGCGTCCATCTCACTGGATGCGACGAGTGCCGGGCCGAACACGTCCGGCTGTCGGGACTGCCCGCGTTGCTGGCGACGGTGACCGCGGCGGAAGCCGCGGGACGAACGGTGCCGACGACGGACGGGGAGTTGGCCGACCGGCTGGTGGCACGGGCAGCCGAGGGTGCGCAGGACTCCACGCCCACACGGCCCGTGGTACCGGAAGCACCGGCACCACGGGCGGATGTGCTGGAGAGGCTGCTGCGGCAGGCCGCGGCCCGGCGCCGCAGGACGTGGCGTCTGCAACTGGCCGGAGCTGCCGCTTCCCTGGCGTTCATCGCGGCAGCGGCCGGCGGCACTTGGCTGGCGACTGTCGGATCCCTGAGCAGTCAGGCGACGCCGCCCGGGCCGACCGCGCCGGCTGCCTGGCGCATGTTCTCCGGAAGCGATCCCGCCACCGGCGTCTCCGCCTCGGTGAAGGTCTCCCCCTCCGCCTGGGGCAGTGTCCTGGAAGTCTCCGCCAAGGGCGCGCCCGCCGGAATCACTTGTCGGCTACAGGCGGTCGGGCCCGGCGGCACCAGGGCGGACGGCGCCACCTGGCGGGCAGGCGCGTACCCGCACGGCACCAAGATCCCAGGGGCGGTTGCCATGTCCCCGGGAGCCATCGAACACTTCGAGATCCTCGCAGACAACGGCCAGAAGCTGGTCACCATTCACCCCTGAGGCATTGACCATCGAGGCCACCACGCCGCGCTGCGGCTGCTTCGCCTGCCCGGCCTGTCACTTGGCGGACCGAGTCGGTCACCGGGGCAGTTCAGCGGCTCGGTCGTCGGGCTGTGGGCAGCTCCCGGCAGGCGGCTTCGCCAGTGGCAGGGATGCCACCTCGCGCCGGGCTCCGTCTGGAGCCGGGCGCCCTCACCACCAGCCCCCGCGAACCGACCCGGTCCTCACCCGACTTGCTGCGTGAGTGCGCCGACGACCGGGGCGAGGGGACCGGGCTACCGGTCCTGCCCGGCCGAATTCGGCGTCGATCGAGCTCTGGCAGAGGTGCAAGGGACCCAGCCAGGCCGCTGGCATTGACGTGACCGGCAAGAAGCCACGCAAAAGGCGCAATTGGCTCGAACCGTTGGGCATGCGTCGTCCGTGGAACTGAATGAGCGCGCCCATGCAGGACCGGCCCACCGACCGCACCGACGCTGTTGGCGTCTCCTCCGATCCGAGCTCCGCACATCCACAGAAGAGCCAGAAGAACATGTTTGTGACCGATTCGCCCCGCCCGAGTTCACTGCTCGACCAGCCCTGCCGCCACCAGGCGCTGCTCACCCTGCCCGCGCAGGAGGCGCACGTCTCCGCCGCTCGTCACTTCGCGGCCGATCTGCTCGAGACCTGGAGCGTGCCCGCAAGCGAGCGGGACTCCGCCGTTCTCATCGTCGACGAACTCGCCACCAACGCCGCCCAGTACGGCCGCGAGCGCATGACCCTGGTACTCGTCCTCGACCACGGCACTTTGCACATCGTGGTCGCCGACTCCGGCATGACAGTGGAGCGCCATCGCCCCGACATCGCCCCCGACGAACACGGCCGCGGCACCGGCATCGTCCAGTACCTCGCCCAGTCGACCGAGGTCCACCAGACGCGCAGCGGCCGCAAAGTCCGCGCCAGCCTGAGGTGTTCGGCATGACCGGCCCGAACAGCCATGAGGGCATCGGCGCCCCGCCTCCGCACGAGGCGTACACGAATGCGCCTGATCTGCGCCGCGAGATGCATCAAGTGCTCGCTCTCGGGGCCGAACGCGACGGCCGCCAGGCCCGGTCCGTCACCGGCCCCCTGGCCGACGCGACAGCCACCGAACGGGCCTGGCTGCTACGGCGGGCGGCCCTCATGGACCGGATGGCCCTGGCAGACCCCGGCCCTGGTCCCCTCGCAGCCGCCGCGGAAACCGCCGAGCAACTCGTTCTGCACGACCGCCACCATCCGGGCCTGGCGGCCGGCCCGCTCCACCCCGACGCGATCACGCTCGCCCCCGGACTCCGCCCCTACGTCCGCCAGGAGTACGCCGCCTGGACGGCCACCCGGCCATCCACAGTCTCGACCGGCAAGTGCGCATCCCGATGCCGGGCGCCACGGGCCGGCGGGTCACATGAGTCGCCGCTGGGCGGTGAACCTTGACGGCTGGACACTGACCCCCGCGCCACCGCCACCGACCACCGCGCGGGCCGCGCCAGTGTGCAGATCAGCCAGGTGCAGTACCGCTAGGCGGCGTCAGGGAACGACATAGCAGGATTCGCACCGACCGCACGAGGGCGTGGCTCGGCTGGGCGGCCAGCCATCTCGGACCGCCTCACCCTCACCGGCGGCTTCTGATACTCCGGCGTCTGCACCTGAAACCCGAAGCGAACACGGGTAGTACGCCGGCCACCGCGACGGCCTCCGGGAGGACGTCTCCCGGCCAAGGTCGGTGTCGCCGTCAACGGCTGTTCGTGGATGCTTCGTTCGAGGTGGTGACCGCATCTGGATCGGTGGAACGGTGCGGCACGGCGGAGCCTTGCCTGGCCGTCGCCCTGTCGAGCAACGGTCAGCAGGGCGTGCAGGCGCGTGACGACCTCCTCGCCGAACGCACCCGGCAAATTGCAGTCCATGCTCGATCGCGCCCGCGAGCGCGGCGAGCGCGCACGTGACGCGTTCGGCGTGCTGGACCATCCTGGCCCCGATGTATGCGCGCGTCTTGCTCGGCATGGGTTCGCTCACCCCGGACTACGTCGACGGGCTGGTCGGCCGATTGCTGTGACGTCTGCCCGGCCGTCGCAGCGGATCGGGCTGGAGGCGTCGTCCAGGTGCGGGTCGTACGCCTGCGATCCAAGGCCGAGTTCGATGGTGGAGTCCTCGCCGAAGCGGCGGATGTGCTCGGTCAGGTACGGCAAGATGTGGGCCAGGTCCGCCGCCGAGGCGATGAACTGCTCGGGCGAGCCGCGCTCCACACCCGCGGGCAGCCGACCGTCTCCCGCCACCTCACCGTCTCGCACCGTACCGGCCGCAGCGTTCTCTACCTCCGTACGGACCTCGCCGAGCGGTTGCCGGGCCGGCAGTCCGACGCCCGCTGAACGCGGACGCGGCGCCACACCAGGGCCGCCAGCTCTGGGCGCCGCGGTCCCGACGGCCTGCGACCGGCGCGCCCTCGTCCACTGGCGGCACGAACGCCCCGGCCGAGAACACGGCCGCCGCGTCGCCGCCACGATCCGCCTCGTCCGAATGACCCGCGGTGGGTCCCGCGCCGCGACCGCCCGCTACCTCGGTATCACGCCCGACGCCCTCCAGTCCGCCATTGCCACCAACGCGCCAAGGAAACATCGCGAGAGGACTGCCGCGTCGGCGTCCGGGCGCTCATCAGGGCCGCTCGGGCGCCGCCTGCTGGAAAGCTGCGGGGGGCGTCTCGGGACGCAGGCGGGAGACGTCGAAGGTGGCGGGGTGGAGGTCCGCGGCCAGGAGCAGCAGTCGCAGCGGCTGCTGGCGCAGGCCTGTCACGGTCGTCCGGCGGGCTGGGCCGTCAACAGGAGTGTGGTCGAAGAGGAGGTGGAGGCCGGCGACGTCCATGAAGGGCGTGTGGTGCAGGTCCCACAGCAGGTCGGTCACGTGTGCCGGTAGCGCGTCGGCGGCGGAGCGCAGCGGGGGCAGGGTGTCGAAATCGACGTCCCCCCGCAGTGTGATGCGTGCGGAGGTGCCGTCGATTGCGGTGGTGATGTTCATGGTGGGCGCGCCCCCCTTCCGGGGGTTGATGAGCCCAAAGGCGAAGCACCCCCGAGGAGAGGGGGTCAACGACGATGGCAGGGGGTCGGGTGCCCGGGATGGGGGCAACGCCCGGCTCCCCTCAAGGCCGGCACCCGCGGGTGCCGGTCTGTCTCGTGTCTTCCCACCGTCGCACACTCCCGCCCCCACCCGCGATTCCCCGTAGCGGAAACGTCACCAGTGGGCACTGCCGCCGCGCTCCTACTGGTGCGCCACGCGCGTGCCTGGGCCACGTGAAGTACGTCTACGGCCTGGTCTGGGGGGCGTAGGGGGTGACCAGCGGCCGAAGCCGAACGCGGACGCCGTGCACGCCGCCAACGGCGCGCCCGATACGTCCGACTGGCCGGCCGTCGCGAGAGCAGACAGCCCCGACCAGGAGATTGGCCGGGGCTGCCCACACAGGACGCGGTCGTGAAGGGCGGTCGCCTACGCGGCGAAAGGCACAGCAGGGCTTCAGCCGAACGATCGTCCCTGCAGGCAATAAGTGAGGCCCGGGGACACTGTCCCCTTCACAACCACGTCCCTCACAACCACCCGCGCCCGGGGAACATTCCCACCGCACCGGTCCGGCAGCGGTTGCCTACACGAGGCAGGTGGGATGCGGTCAGGAGTGGACGGGCCGCAGGAACAGGCGCTTGCCGTACGCCTGCGACAGCCAGATGCGACGGTTGTCGGCCACCTTGTCCAGGCGCAGGTTGTCGAACCTGTGCACCGAGCCGTCAGCGGCGTGGACGGAGATCCGAGCGTGTTCCAGGCACCACTCCGGATAGCTGCCGGAGTCCTCGCCCCGCAGGTAGGCGGGGTAGAGAGCGAGGTCCTCGGTGTCGAGCTGCGGCTTGCGCGGGTCGTTGCGCTCGGCCTCGTTGACCTTGTTGATCGTGCCGCGACAGAGAACGCCGCGGCAGGATCAACGGTTGGCGGATGTGGTGTCAGCGACTGAAGACCCGTTCAGCCTTGTCGCGGTCGGTGGTGTGCAGTTCCCAGTAGACCGGGGAGATCTCCTCGGGCTGGGCCGTCGGAAAGCCGGGGATGACCGACATGCCGATGGACACGTCGATGCCGACGTGGGCGGCTTGGATGCCGCTGCCGGTCAGCTCCTTGTGGAGGTTGATCGCCCAGTTGCGCAGGGCCGCGGCGGCTGCGTTGACGTTGCCGACCTGAGGTACGGGGTCGATGGATCCGGCGCCGGTGGTGTAGAGCAGGGTGCCGGCACCGGCCTTCCGCATCGCGGGCAGCACCGCCTGGGTGGCGGCGATGGCCCCGTAGAGCTGGAATTCCATCTCGTGCTGCACGTGCGCTGGTTCGGTCACGCTCGGGGTGGTGAGGGTCGTGGAGTCGATGCCGCCGACCGGGGAGTACTCCAGGACGTCGATGCCGCCGAAGTGCGCGGCAGCGCGCCGCAATGCCTCGGCGAGGGCGTCGCGGTCGAGGACGTCGGCAGCGAAGGCGGCGGCGGTGACACCGTCGGCTCCCAACTTGGCGGCCAGGTCGTCCAGCTTGGCGGGGTTGCGGGAGATCAGGGCGACGTCGTGACCGCGGGAGCCGAAGGTACGCGCGATGGCCAGCCCCAGCTGGGGGCCGGCGCCGACGATGGCAATGGTGGGCATGGGAAGCCTTCCGTGAAGTAGAGACGGAAAGGGCTATCCGTTTTCTATCCGGAAAGCCCTATCCGGTTCGCCGTTCGAGCGTAACACGGGAACCGGACAGGCCTTTCCGGTTTGTTAGTCTGATCCGCATGACCCCTCGGGACCAGCACGCCGGCGACGCCGGAAGCACAGCCGACGCCGCTGCTCAGCCGCTGCGCAGCGATGCGGAGCGCAATCGGGCGCGGATCATCGCTGCCGCGCGCACGGTGTTCGGCCGCGACGGGCTGGGCGCGTCGATGGCCTCGGTCGCTCGGGAGGCCGGGGTGGGGATCGCCACGATGTTCCGCCGCTTCCCCAGCAAGGAAGACCTGGTCGCGGCCGTTTTCGCGGACCGG
Source organism: Streptomyces sp. NPDC001480 (assembly GCF_042894725.1). Classification (NCBI taxonomy): domain Bacteria; kingdom Bacillati; phylum Actinomycetota; class Actinomycetes; order Kitasatosporales; family Streptomycetaceae; genus Streptomyces; species Streptomyces sp. NPDC001480. The sequence goes on from NZ_JBIAVX010000006.1 coordinate 198,572, forward strand.
ATGAACGCCTACGTGCAAGCCACCGCCGAGGCCCTGGCCGACCCCGAGCCGTGGCGCGGCTTCACCGGCTACATCGAGACGGTCTGCGCGATGCAGGCCGCCGACCGTGGCTTCGCCGACGTCCTGACGATGAGCCTGCCGGGGGCCGAGGCCCTGGAGGCGTGCCGCGCAGAGGCGTACCAGGGTTTCCTGGAACTCATCGCCCGCGCCAAGGACAGCGGAGACCTGCGTGAGGACTTCACCAGCCGGGACCTGGTCCTGCTGCTCATGGCCAACGCCGGCGTCCTGAGTGCCACCGGCGACGATGCACCCGATGCCTGGCGCCGTCCGGTCGCGTGGATGATCCAGTCCTTCCGGGCCCCCGCCCGCGGCACGCTGCCGGACCCTCCGGAGGATGCCGCGCTGTATCGGGCCATGCGTCGCGCCAGCCTGGGCATCACCTCACCCGAGACCGGCAAGGGGCGCTGACCCGCGGTCGGTGGTCAGTCGAGCCGTACCCCCGTGCGCTCCTCCAGCGCATGCAGGAGCCGGTCCTGGAACTCGGGGTCGCGCGCGGCGGGGTGCGGCTCCTGGGTGCGCTGGTGGTACCAGTAGCCGCCGGTGGGCGGCGTGATGTCGTCGCGGGTGGCCAGCCACACCTGTGTCTGGTGGCCGGCGACCAGGTCGTCGGTCGCGCCGGGGCCGCCCATCCGGGTGGGCACCCAACCCGGATCGACGGCGTGGGCGGCCGTCCCCTCCCACCGGGAGGCGACAGCCATGGCCAAGGTGGTCACCCACAGCTTGCTGTCGCTGTAGGAGGCCGTGCCGTCGGCCAACCGCGCAAGGCCGGTGGAACCGCCCCGGTGCATGGAACTGCTCAGGTAGATCAGGCGGGACGGCCTGTCCATCAGGGCCGTGAGCAGGTAGGGCGCGATGGTGTTGACGGTGGCCGCCTCAGGGGTGTGCATGGTGCCGGCGTTGTGGATGACCGCGTCGAAGGGGCCGAACGCGGCGGCCTGCTGGGCGACACCGGGGATTCCGTCCATCCCGGCCAGATCCCCGGTCGCCACGCCCGCCCACCGGCCCCCTCCCGCAGGCGCGGTGACGCGTGCCGGGGTGCGGGCGTGGACGACCACGTGGTGCCCCTCCCCGGCCAGCGCGGTCGCTGTCGCGTAGCCGAGCCCGCTGGAGGCTCCCGTCACCAAGATCAGGGCCATGTGCTCGGGTTCTCCGTCCGTGAGGTGGGGGGAGGGTGAGGGCGGGCTGTCGGCCCGGTACTCAGAGGGTAAGCAGGACCTTGGTCGCGCGACGCTCGTCCATCGCCTTGTAGCCCTCAGGGGCCTGCTCCAGGGGAAGGGTGAGGTCGAAGACCTTGCCGGGATCGATCTTCTTGTCCCAGATGAGCTGGATCAGCTCGGGGAGGAAGCGGCGCACGGGGGTGGGGCCGCCGAGGGTGTGGATGCCGGCGAAGAACAGCTCGATGCCGGGGATCTGGACGTCGTAGTTGACGCCCGCGTAGCCCAGGTGCCCGCCGCCGCGGGTGGCGCCGACGGCCTGCATGAACGCCTCCTGCGTGCCGACCGCCTCGACGACCGAGTGGGCGCCGAGCCCTCCGGTGAGTTCCTTGATCTTGGCGATGCCTTCCTCGCCGCGCTCCTCCACGATGTCGGTCGCCTCGTAGTAGCGGGCCAGCTTCTGCCGCTCCGGGTGGCGGGACATGGCAATGATCCGCTCCGCACCGAGCTGCTTGGCGGCCAGGACTGCCATCAGGCCCACCGCGCCGTCGCCGACCACCGCGACGGTCTTGCCGGGCCCGGCCTCGGCGGCGACGGCCTCGTACCAGCCGGTGCCCAGCACGTCGGAGGCGGCCAGCAGGGCGGGGACCAGCTCCGGGTGGGCTGCCCGGGCGTGGCCACCAGAGTGCCGTCGGCCAGCGGGATGCGGGCCTTCTCGGCCTGGGTGCCGATGCCTGCGTGGACGAACTCGGCGTGCACGCACTTGGACTGGAACCCGGCCCGGCAGATGTCGCAGGTGTTGTCGGACCACCAAATGCCCGGCCCCTGGGATTCGGCGGACGCGTGCAACCCCAGGCGCTCCCAATTCCGTGTAGGACGTAGGCAGAGGCGGACCTGGATCGGCCATGGGATACGGGATGCCTGAAGGCGTGAGACGAGGAAGAGCGTGACCGGTCATCGGCGCGAGACCGACTTCCGCACCTGGGTGCTCCAGCACCGTACGCGCCTGCGGACGACGGCGTTTTTGCTCTGCGGTGACTGGTACCTCGCCGACGATCTCGTCCAGGACGCGTTAGGGCGGCTGTATTCGCGATGGGAGAGGGTGGTGGCAGCCGGTGATCCGCGTGCGTACGTCCGACGGGTCCTGTGCAATCTCCACAACGACCATCTGCGTCGACCGGCAAGACGTGAGATCAGCGAGTCGGACGTCGCCACACTGCGCCCGCATCCGCACACCAGCATGGACGAGCGTGACGACGAGCTGATCGCTGCCCTGCTGACGATCCCGGCCGGTCAGCGGACCGTACTCGTGCTGCGCTTCTTCGAGGATCTGTCCGTCGAGCGGACCGCGGCCGTGCTCAAGACGAGTACGGGCAACGTCAAGAGCCAGACGAGCCGCGGCCTGGAGGCTCTGCGCGCCGCTTTGCGGACGCGGCCCGCAGAGACTGCATGACCCGCCAAGTTTCGAGGGGAATCGTGAAACACGACCATACGCCGGAAGATCTCGCGGCGCGTATCGCGTCCCTCAGCATCAGTGCTCCGGCTGATCACATCGACGTGGATGCCGCTGTCCGCGCAGGGACCAGGCGGCGGCGTCGCCGACGCCTCGCCGTCGCCGGCGTCGTCGCCTGTGTTGTAGCGGTTGCCGGATCGGCAGCGGTCGCGACGCAGGCTGGTCACGACAGGAGCAACACCATGGCCGCTCCCAGTTTCGACGGTGCGGCCGTAACCGCCCACGACCTCGGCGGGCGCTGGACCGCCGTTCAAATGGACGGCCGCGATGTCACGTCTTGGCGCGATGCCAGCGGTGTCCCGGCGAACCTTGTCATCGGGGCGGACGACGCACCGAACGGATGGCAGGTGAACCGGGCCTGTGGTCCGCTGGTCGGTGGCAGCTTCGCCCTGCGCCCGGACGGCTCGTTCACCGCCACGTTGCCGCCGCCGGGATTCCAGTCCTGTCCGATGCTCAGCACGCAGCCCCCCGACCTCGTGGACGCGGTCGCGCGCACCGCGTACGTCGTCGTGGAGGAGTCAGCCGACTCAGCCACCCGCACGCTGCGGTTCCTGGACGACCGCAGACGGCCCGTTGCGTCGTGGCGCGAGGATGCCACGATCAGATCAGGCGCCGCCTTGTGCAAGAAGGTGCTCGGCCGGGGGGCTACGGCCGACGGCGCCTTCACCACCGTCGAGCGGATCCGCACCAGGCACCTGGCCGGGGCGACGACCAAGTCCGAGGACGTTCTGCCCACCGTTCCTGACGGCACCGTCGCCGTGTACTGCTCGGCCACGGAGGCAGGTTCGCCCACCAGGTACGCCGTCACGGCCGACGCCCACAAGGTGAGGCTCCGCTCGGCCGACTGAGCGGGCTGTCGCCGGGAACGTACAACGTCTGCCAGCGACAGCCGGCAGACGGTGTTCCTGGCCGGCCGCGGCACGCACAAGTGGTGCTGCCCGGCACGTCGTGACTGGTCGGAGGCGAGCCACTTCTCCAGTTCGACCGGTGCCATGTTCACCAGCTCACGGAACGTCTCACCAACCTCCTTGCGCTCGCCGCTGTCCACGTCGGCTCACTTCTTCTTCAACGCGGACGGCTTGTGCACCGCCGTCCTGTCGGACTTCTCGCTGCGTACCTGATACTGCGGGTCGTCCGGCGAGGCGTCCACCGTGCGGCCCGCGGCCTCGGTCCGGTTGGTGAATTCCTTTTCCACCTCGCCCTCGGCCTGGCTTCCGTGACTGCGCCAGGTGACGTGATCACCCTTCTTCAGTTCCTTGCCCGCATCGCGCTTCTTCGCCATGCCGACTCTCCTTCATTCCTGCGTCGGCGGTCTGCTCCCGCTCTTTCAGCGTGTGGTTTGCCGGGCGGTTCCGCGAGGGGGATCAGCCCGGGCGGCCGTCGTCCGGCGGGGCCGCGGCACGGTCGCCCGACCGCCGGCGCCCAGCCTGCCCGTGGCACGCAGTGGCCGCCCGGCATCCCAGCGGGGCAGAAGCCAGCCGTAGTACCACGGGCGGCAGGAACCAGCGCAGGGGCTGCACGAGACGCAGCCACGCCGGGACGTAGACAGCGGTGCTGCGGCGCTCGACGGCGCGCGCCGGTCGGGCGGCGACCGCGTCGGCCGGATGGATGTTGCGGACGCCGGGGGCATGCGCGCGCAGTTCGTGCAGGGCCGTGAAGCCTTCGGCTGGGCGGATCATGTCGGCGATCGGGCAGGAATGCCCGGGCCGTGTGGGCACTGCCCGTCAGGTTCACGTCGATGACTCGGCGCCATGTGGCGGGGTCCGACGTCGCGAAAGGGCCTCCTTCGGCGATCCCGGCGTTCGCCACGACCGCCGACGGCCGACCGAGGTGTCCGCGGACCTCGCCTGCCGCATCCTCCAGCGCTGCATTGTCGGTGACGTCGACTTCGACCGCCAGCGCCGCGGTGGGCAGGGATGCCGCCAAGGCATCCAGCTCGGGCCCCTCATGGCCGAGAAGTGCCAGGCGCGCCCCGCGCCGGGCCAGTTCGTGTGCCAGGGCCGCTCCCAGCCCGCGTGCGGCTCCGGTGATCGCGACGGTCCGGTCCTGGAGCGGGCCGGCCGTCACCCGCTGCCCCTTCGTCGGTGGTTCCGGTCGCCGCCTCGCTCACCGATCCCTCGCGTCGGCGTTGCCCCCTGGCTCGGCGTCCCGCCCGGAACGTGCCTACCGGCCGAGGACGGCGGGCGTGCCGGTGCCCTTCCGGACGATTCGAGCCAGCGGGTGGAGATGTGTACACCGTCGACCGGTCGGCCCCCGGAAATCGCGGCGGCGGACAGACAGAACCGGACCCACATATTGAGTTGAGTCTCCTTCGCCACGCGCAGGCGTGAGTACAGAAGGTGCACCAGGCGGTTGCCGGGGCATGCCCAGAGCTCGATCTCGAACACCAGCAGGCCGTCGTCCTCTCGCGCACGGAACTGCACCTGACCGGCCTCCATGTGACCGCGCAGGGTCACCAGGTGCAGACGATCGACGTCGCGGTGGACCACCCTGACAGGTCCGTTCCAGGGCCCTGGCATCTCCACCAGCAACTCGTCCGCGACGTCCAGACCTTGGTCGCGCAGCTCACCAGTGTGGACGTCGACCACCTCGGCGGGCACGAAGCGCTTGAAATCGCAACAGACCCATTCGATGAGTCGTCCCGGACCGACATCGGCATCGGCGATGCGCACACGGAAAAGCCGGTGGTACAGGGGGCCCCAGCCGTCCTGCGGCAGTTGCACCCGACTGTCGACCGCTTCGGGCGGCAACTGCGGAGGTAGGTCCGTCTCGTCGCCCCGGCACTCGCCGCTTCGGTGCAGGGGCGTCGTCTCCCACAGATAGCGCCATGTGACCAACCCTGTGCCCAGGAGCCACCGCGCGAGGACGGCGAGTGTCCGAGGACAGTGTGGACGCGTCATCCATGAACCTTAGGCTGGCGAAACTCCGGGAAAAGCATCAATGGGGCATATACCCCCAAAAAGGGGTACTAACAACGTGATGGCGGCACAAGCAAGCGACCCCGGAGGCCCCCATGGTGGTCCGGCTCATGCACCGTGCGGGTGTGCGGAGTGCTCATCTGCACCTCGCCTCGCTCGCCACCATCGGTCTGTGCGTGACGCTGTGGGTCCGCGCGAAGACCGTCGACCAGGAACAACGGGGAAACGCCGAGCGGCGCGCGCTCTTCGTGGGGCTGTGGCCGCCAACGCTGTGGCTGATCGGCGACTCGCTCGAAGGTCCGAGCAATCACCTTGGGTGACTGGGCTTTCGGGCGACTCGACGCCGCACAGGTGTGGCGGGACCTCGCAGACGCACGCGTGAACTACTCGGTCGACGAGGTACGCCGCCCGGCCTGGAACATCGACGCGTACAGAACGGTGTTGCCGAAGGAGCGACCGGGCCCGCCGGAGCCGGGAGGCCCCTGGGAGCAGGCCTGCCGTCTGGTACGCGACTACGAGTTCTCGCCGCCGGAGATCGTGCGGGCGCTCTATGACCCGGCCGCCCCGCTGCTCGGCCGCGACATGCTGCTGGAGGCACGATTCCACGGCATGCACTTCTACTGCGGTGTGCGCGTCACCCAGGTAGTGGACGAGACCCGCGACGGAACCGACCGCATCTGGGGATGGGGCTACGAGACCCTGGAGGGCCACCTGGAACGCGGCCAGGTCACCTACGAAGTCGTAAAGCGCCAGGACACCGGCGAGGTGCTGTTCCTGGTCTCGTGCCATTCGCAGGGCGCCCCGACTCTGGACCGGCTCACCTTCCTCGGATGGCGCCTGTTCGGCCGCCGCACCCAGTTGCGGTTCTACCGCAGGTGTACCGCACGGCTGCGCCTGTTCGTCGAGGCCGCGCTGCGCGGCGAGCACCCGCTGCCCAGTCCTCCCCCGACAGTCGGGCGTCTGGTGTGCGCACCCTCCGACGCGAGGATGCACCGCTCGGACGCGCTGGCGGTCCACCGGGTCGCTCCGGGCTGACTGGCCGCAACAAAGCGGTTCGTGTCGGACGAACTGTAGTCGCTCATCCAACCGTTGCTCCCCCGGGCCGTCGGCGCGGTGTCGGCCCTCTCGTGCAGACGCAGAACCGCTCACTCCGCAAGGGCGTCCTCGACCGTCGCACGCACATCCAGCACCGTCTCGGGCCCGGACAGACCGACCCGCACCGTCGCTCGACCCCACCGGTCTGATGATCCGCTTGCAGCCGACCGTCCTTCTACGCCACGTTGTTGTAGAAGAAGCGCCGGGGCAGCTGTGACGCCGAACCGGCATGATGAGGAGGTGCCGGTGAGCAGCGGGGCGACGGACGATACATCCACCACCGCCCTCGAAGTCCGGCCGCTGGACGAGGACACCTGGCCTGCGTTCGCCCGGCTGGTCGAGGCGAACAACGGCGTGTGGGGCGGCTGCTGGTGCATGGGCTTTCATGTCAAACTCGGGAAGGGGCGCACCCCCGAGCAGAACCGGGCCGAGAAGGAACAGCGAGTCCGCGAGGGCCGCACCCATGCCGCGCTCGTCTTCGACGGCGACGACTGCCTGGGCTGGTGCCAGTTCGGCTCCCCCGCCGAGCTGCCGGAGATCAAGAGCAGGCGCAAGTACGAGAAGGAGCTCACGACGCTTCCGGACTGGCGCATCACCTGCTTCTTCACCGGGAAGGGGAATCGAAAGCGAGGCGTCGCCCACGCCGCGCTCGGCGGGGCGCTGGCCGAGATCGCCGGCAAGGGCGGCGGCACGGTAGAGGGTTACCCCGAGGAGACCGACGACCGCTCGGTGCCGGGCTCGTTCCTGCACACCGGCCCCATGGCCGTCTTCGAGAACCACGGCTTCACGCGGACCCGACCGGTCTCACCCCATCGCTGGGTCGTCACCCTCACCGTCGCCCCGGCCTGAGAGGATGGCGCCGCCTTGGGGCAGTCATCGCCCATCACAAGACCAGCCCGGTCTGGAGGTCGTCTGCGAAGCCGGCTGTGTCCGTGAGCCCGAAGGCCACGCGCTGGAGCAGGAATCCGTGCAAGAGCGCCATCACCATGCGGGCTCCGCGGTCCGGGTCCACGGCGGCTGGCACCGCACCCGCGGCCCGGCCGCGGCGCAGCGCGTCGGCGATACTGGCGCGGACCTTCTCGAAGCCCTCCGTAGCCGGGCCACGCACCTCGTCGTTGCGCAGCACCTCCGACCACGCCTGCACGACGCAGCGCAGCAGTTCGTCCACCGCGACCGTGTGCCCCGCCGTGTCCTGCACCGTCTCGCCGCTGATCGTGTCGAGCGCGGCGGCCACCAGTTCCGCTACTGCCGGGGCGTCCGTACTGTCGGCCAGGCGCTCGACCGGTTCGAAGATCAGCCGGAACGCGTCGCCCGCGATGGCGAGGATGATCTCCTCCTTGCTCGTGAAGTAGCGGTAGGGCGCGCCGGCCGAGACGCCCGCCTCCGCGGCGATGTCCGGCATGGAGGTCTGGTGGAACCCGTCGCGGGAGAAGCAGCGGCGGGCCGCCGCGACGATCTCGGCGCGCTTGGCCTCGCGGCGCTCGGCTGTGATGCGCGGCATCGCGGCCCCTTTCATCGTGAATGGACATTCACCTTGACGGCTGAGCTACTCCGGAGCCATCATAAAAGTGAACGATCATTTACGGAAGCGGGACTGCCCACGAATCTCCCAGAGAGGAGATCCACTGATGAGCACGCAGCTGAGCATCGGCGTGTACGCGTACGAGCACACTGAGGCACTGTTCGACGGCCGGGTCGCGGTCGACGGGGTGGACGTGGTGTTCGAGACGGCACCCCTCGTATCGGACATCTTCCGTCGCACCATCGAGGGGCACTACGACCTTGCCGAGTTCGGTCTCACCTACTTCCTGCGCACCTTCGACCTCGACGATGCGCCGTTTCTGGCGCTGCCGATCCTGCCCAACCGCAACTTCCGCCACTCGGCGATCTTCGTGAACACCGCCAGCGGGATCGAAAAGCCGCAGGACCTCGTCGGCAGGACGGTCGGCGAGTTCGCGCTCTACGGCCACGACGCCGGGGTCTGGTCGAAGGGCATCCTGGCTGACGAGTACGGTGTGACCCCCGACCAGTGCCGCTGGGTCATCGGCGGCACCAACCACCCCGTTCCCCCCTTCGACTGGGTCCCGCAGCCCGTCCCGGACAGCGTCGACGTGCGCCACGCGGAGGACGGCCAGACCCTGGGTGCCATGCTCGAATCCGGCGAGATCGACGCACTCATCTCCGTCGACGTGCCGCAGGCGGTACTGGACGGCTCGCCGAAGGTCACCCGCCTGTTCCCCGACTACGAGGCCGTCGAGCGCGACTACTACCGTCGCACCGGGATCTTCCCCCCGATGCACATCGTCGCGATCCGCAGGGAACTGGCACAACGGCGGGGCCTCGCACGGGCGGTCTACGACGCCTTCACGAAAGCCAAGGACCTCGCCGAGCGGAAGTACCTCGACGACGCCGCGAAGCAGCACATGGGCGTCGTCACGCCATGGTTCAGCGCGCTGTTCGAGGAGAATCGTCGGCTGCTGGGCGACGACTGGTGGCCCTACGGGATCGGCGCGAACCGCAAGGCCATCGACACCTTCTTGCGCTACCACCGCGAGCAGGGGCTGTCGAAGCGTCGGCTGACGTGCGAGGACATCTTCGTGCCGGAACTCCTCGACACCTGAGTCGAACGTCAACGAAATCGATGCTGCCCAAGCCGAAGCAGGCGCCTCACCGCCTTCACCGCCCGCCTCACGATCAACCGAACACACAGTCAAAAGGCACGTGAGCAGACTGCGGACGGGATCACGGTGTGCCGCAGCCGGCTCGGCAACCGGCCACGGCACCACCCACAGCCGGGACGCCAAGTCGAAGAAAATCGCCCCAGCACACATTGTGTGATTGCCGGATCGACATACCAGCACACGGAGTCCAGCCCGTGATCACCCATAGAGCCGGTCCAGCACCCCTCGCTTGGCCCACCCCGACCGGCAGGGCGACAGGGCGACAGGTGAGGGAAGCGGACCTGGAGACGGTCCACAGCGGCCGTAGGCCTGTGTGACCTGCGTCTTGGCCGGGATCAGCGTTGGCTGGCAGGCTTGCTCGGAAGTGCAGTGCGACTGCCCCGGCAGGAGTAGACGATCTCCACTGAGCCGCCGGGGAGGGCACGCTCACGCTGGAAGGTCAGCCCGGTGTCGGGACTGAGCATGGGCGTCAGTTGCATCCCACCGCCGAACAGCAGTGGTAGTACGACCAGTTCGAGGGTGTCGAGTGCGCCGAGGGCGTGGAACGTCCCGATCGTCCGCGGGCCCCCGATGAGGTGGACATCGCCACCCCGGTTGGCCGAGCGGAGCTTCTCCAGCAGCCGCACTGGGTCACTGTCGGTGATGACATGGTCAGGAGTGCCGTCCGGACGGTGGGAGCCGAGTACGAACACATCGAGGTCCGGCCATGGCCAGCGGTTGTTGGTCAGCGCGGGCTCGAAGGTGGTGCGGCCCATCAGCGCCGCCTCGCAGCCTTCGAGGAACTCCCGGATACCGTGGCTCTCGCCGGAGACGAACGCGGGGTCGGCAGTCTGGGCGGGCCACCCGCTCGGTGTGGTCACATAGCCATCGGCACTCATGCTCATACGGGCGCGGATCTGCATGACTTCTCCTCGGGGCGTTCTGCGGCCGGCTTTGTAGTCGGCAACCCGAACACTGGTCGACGAATGGACAGCACTTGTTGATCACAGAGCCCCGGCCTGCCTGAATTCTGCGTCGCGGGCCGCGCCTCTGCTCAAGCGTCGAACGGGAGGCCCGCCGATCGACACGCTGCCGAAAAATCCTTTCCCATGACGAGATCACGGCCCGCGCGACCACGGCACCCGCTCCTCTGAGGCGTGCAGTTCGGCGGGTAGAGCCGGTGTCACTCTGGACTCGTAGTTCCGGAGTACCGCAACGACCAGACCGCCCGGCTCGGGGCGCGGTGCTTGCCCCCGCTCCCCCAGCGGATCTGTGCGAGCGACTCCTCCAACCACGCCGGCGCTTTCTCCCGGGCGATGTCCAGGCCGACCGCAGCCAGGCCCCGGCCCGATGGCCACGCCGGAGCCGGCAGCGCCGGCCATGCTGCTGCCGGCGGTGGCCGGGGGGGGTGCGGCGCCATCCGTCACGACGTCGAGGTCGAGGCACGAGCGACGGCAACGGACCCGGACTACGCCCAGCCGGTGACCGTCACCGAGACGGTGGCCGTCCGCCTCAAGAGAGCCTGAACCGGGGGCCGTCCGAACCTGAGGCTTGCATGCTGCCCGCCCACCGCCAGCCGGAGGGCGGGCAGAGCACGGTGACGGTAACCAGTGGGTACCCTCAGGCTCCGTGCGGTGAGTCCGATGAGCGTTGTTCTTGCAGGGGAGCCTCCCAGGTGGCGGTGATGTCGCGGGCGACATCACGTAGGAGGTCGATGAGCATGTCTGCCAGTGGTGTGAGGCTGGCGTCGGCCTTGGTCACGGCGTAGAGGTGGCGGTAGGGCCTGGGGTGGGCCAGTTCGCGATGGGTGGTGCCCGGCGCATGGGCCAGGGCCAGGCGCGAGACCAGGGCCACTGCGATGCCGGTGCCGACGAGGGCCTGGGCGACGTCGTAGGACTCGGTCTCGAACCGCACGGTGGGAGTGAAGCCGGCCTCGCGGGCGGCGTCGTGGAACTGTTCGCGGGCGGCATGGCCGGCCAGGATGGAAACCCACGATTCGTCGCGCAGTTGTTCCAGGTGGAGTTCGGTGTCCGCGGGCTGCCCGGTGGCCAGTGGATGGTCATCGGGGAGAACGACGACCATCGGGTCCAACAGCAGCGAATGGGCCCGTACGTGTGGGGGCGGCGCGAGCGGTGTGCCCCAGGACGCGACGATGGCCACGTCCAGGCGTCCCTCGCTGATCTCGTCCGTGCCGCGTCCGGACACCACGTCCATGACGGAGACGTCGGCGTCCGGATGGCGATGTCGCAGAGCCGTCAGGGCCGGCGGCAGCAGGTGCAGGGCAGCCGCCTGGAACGTGCCGATCCGCAGACGGAGTGAGAGGTGGCCGAGCAGTGCGGCCAGTTCCGCCTCGGCCCTGTCCGATGCCTCCTCCACAGTTCGACCGTGGGAGGCGAGCAGCGCACCGGCCGCGGTGAGCGTCGCTCCACGAGGACCGCGGATGACCAGGGGCACCTGCCAGTCCCGCTCGGCCCTGGCCACCTGCTGGGTGACCGCCGCGGGCGTGAGCTGGAGGGCGTGAGCTGCCGCCGTCAGGGAGCCGAGCCGCTCGATCAACGCGAGAAGCCGCAGCTGTCCCGGATCCACCACCATTCACTAATCCTAACGCTGCACCCTTCACTTTTAACTTCTCTTAGAGGAGCGAGGCAGGAAGCCTGGTAGTGCACCCAACGACCGCAATCCCCGAAAGGGGTTCTCTTCCATGCCCACGCACGCTCGCGGGCAATGCCAGCGGCTTCCTGCTGTGGTCCACGGCCGCCGCGGCCGGGCTGTCCGCCGCCCTGCCGGCCGGGCGCCGCACCGGCTTCGCGGGCGGACATCTCACCGACCTGAGCACCAACCGCGGCAACCCCAGGGCGCGCCCTGGTGTCACGGCCGACCGTCCTGCGGGCGCTCAGCGCGGCCACCGGCGTCGTCCTGCTGGGGCTGGGCGCCGCGGTGGCAGCAGATGTCTGAGAGCCGGGCCGGTACTTCTCGCAGCCATGAGGAAGCCGATGACGTACGCCATGACACCGGACGGAACCCGCATCGCCTACCAGCTCCAGGGCCAGGGCACGCCGCTGGTCCTGCTGGCGGGCCAGGCCAACAACCACCACTGGTGGGATGCGGTTCGCGCCGACTTCCATCCCGCTCGCGGCACCCTCACACTCGACTACCGCGGCACCGGCGACAGCGACAAGCCCGACACCCCTTACAGCACCGAACTGTTCGCCCAGGACGTCATCGCCGTCCTCGACGAACTCGGCATCGACAGAGCCGACGTCTACGGCACGTCCATGGGCGGGCGAGTGGCCCAGCAGATCGCGGCCCGCCACCCCCACCGGGTAGGCGCCCTGGTTCTCGGCTGCACTTCACCCGGCGGCCCGCACAGCGTCGAACGCGGCAACGACGTCCGCCGAGCCCTGACGCAACCCCAGCCTGGAGCCGCGCGACAGGCCCTGCTGGAGCTGATGTACACCCCTCGATGGCTCGCCTCCCACCCCGGCCCGCACCACATCCTCGGCGACCCTCGCATGCCTGCCCACGCCCGGCGCCACCACCTCGCGGCCAGCAACCGGCACAACGCCTGGGACCTCCTGCCGGACATCAGCGCCCCCACTCTGGTCGTCCACGGGAGCGAAGACCTGCTCAACCCCACCGCCAACGCGCCCCTGATCGCCGACCGCATCCCCGGCGCCCGAATGCACCTGGTCCCCGATGGCCGGCACGCCTACTTCGAGGAGTGCCGCACCCACGCCAGCCCCCTCGTCCTGGACTTCCTCACCAACGCGCACAAGCCCGCCGCAGTCCCGTGGGAGGCCCAGCAGCGCAACCTCATTACACCCGGAGAGGGCGCGTGAGGTTCACCATAATCGCCCCATTTTCGATAGATACATAGATATAAGTAGTTATCAGGGGTCGTCGACTACTCCGGCGACCAGCTCCACGGACACAAAAGACCAGCGGCATGGGAGAAGCGTTTGATCACGGTACGTATACGACGCACCGGACTGGCGGCTGCGGCCGGCCTGCTCGGCGGCGTGCTCGCCGTCACGGTCGGCGGCACCAGTAACGCTGCCGACAGCGGCAACAGCGCCGGGGATCACCCGACAGCGCAGGCGCAGGCGGATCAGACGGCAGCCCAGGATGCATCCGACGCCAAAATTGACATCACTCCCCCGCAAGGCACCTACAACGTCGGGATCAACGACCCGGTCCAGGTCACCGTCAGCAACGGCAAGCTCACGCAGGTGACCATGACAGCCGTCGCCACCGGCGACGAGATTCCCGGCACCCTGTCCCCGGACGGCACGTCGTGGAAGCCGAACGTCCACCTGGAGCGGGCCACCAAGTACCAGATCGCCGCAGAGGCCGAGGACGCCAAGGGTCGCTCCGCCACCGGGAACGCCACCATCACCACGGTTTCCCCGGCCGGCGACGTCATCGGGCACCTCTCCCCCGAGGACGGCTCGACCGTCGGCGTGGGCATGCCGGTGACGGTCACCTTCGGCAAGGCGGTCGTCAACAAGGCCGCCGTGGAGTCGAGCATCCAGGTCAGCTCCAGCAGTGGCCAGCAGAGCGTCGGTCACTGGTTCAACGACTACCGTCTGGACTTCCGACCCAAGAGCTACTGGAAGCCCGGCTCCACCGTCACCGTCACGCTCAACCTCCAGGGCGTCCAGAAGACGGTCACGTTCAAGGTCGGCCGGAGCCAGATCAGCACCGTCGACGCCAGGACGAAGAGGATGACCGTCGTACGGGGTGGCAAGACGATCAGGACCATCCCGATCTCGTCCGGCAGCCCCGAGCACCCGACGTACAACGGTCAGATGGTCATCTCCGAGAAGTTCAGGCACATCCATATGAACGGTGCCACCGTCGGCCTCATGAAGGACAGCAAGCCCGCGTACGACATCAAGGCCGTACCGCACGCCATGCGCCTGTCCGCCTCAGGCACGTTCATCCACGGCAACTACTGGGGTGCCGACTCGGTCTTCGGCCACGTCAACACCAGTCACGGCTGCGTGGGCCTGAAGGACGTCAGGGGCGGCGGCGACGACACGCAGCCCGCCGCGTGGTTCTTCGACAACTCGCTGATCGGTGACGTCGTGATCGTCAAGAACTCCGAGGACAAGACCGCGCTGGCCCCGGACAACGGCCTCAGCGACTGGAACATGCCGTGGAGCGAGTGGGTCGCGGGCAGCGCGACCCACTGACGCCGCGTCGCCTTTCGAACCGGCCGCCAGCCGGCCGGTTCGCCCCGCCGTCGACACCATTGAGGCGGGGCCGGGGTCCGCGGCGGGGCCACTTTGATGATCAAGGGCCGCCGGAGCGGTCTCTCGGGCTCCGGAAAGGCGGAAGGATCAGCGCAGTCCGGCGAAGAGGTCGTTCTCGGGCAGGGCCGCGCCGGTGGTGTCCTGGACGCGTACGAAGGTCTCGACGCCCATCAACTCGGTGAACCTCTTCTGGCCCATCTTGAGGAAGAAGATGTTCTCGCCCTGGCTGGCGTGCGCGGCCAGCGCTTCGAACTTCTGACCGCCGAACGCCGTGGTGTCCACCCAGGTGGTGATCTCCTCCTCGGGGAGTCCGATCTCGGCCATCGCGGCGGCCTCGGCGGGGTCCGGCTCCTGCCAGTCCGCACCCAACTCGCGCATGACCTCCCCGAACCGCTGAAACATCGAGCGGGGCGCCGTCGTCCAGTACACCTTGGGTGTCGTCACGGTCATCGCCAGCGCCGCCATCGTGATGCGGTTCGCCTGGATGTGATCGGGGTGGCCGTAGAAGCCGTTCTCGTCGTAGGTGACGACCACATCGGGCTCGTAGCGCCGCAGGAGTTCCGCGAGTCGGGCAGCGCCCTCCTCCACGGGTGTCCGCCAGAACGATCCGGGGGCAGCGTTGGTCGGCCAGCCCATCATCCCGGAGTCGGCGTAGTCCAGCATCTCCAGATGACTGACCTTCAGGACGTCGCAACTCGCCTCGAGTTCTCGACGCCGCAGCAAGGCGACGGCTGCCGGATCATGCCCTGCCTCACCCGGCTTGACGCCCCCCGGTCCGTCACCGCAACTGCCGTCGGTGCACGTCACGAGGACCGTACGGATGCCCTCCGCCGCGTACCGCGCGAGGACACCTCCCGTTCCGGTGGCCTCGTCGTCGGGGTGGGCGTGCACCGCCATGAGCGTCAAGGGCCGGTCGTTCATGAAACAGTCCTCCTGTGCTGAAACGGCTTCGGTCCAAGTCTGCGGCAGGCGTACAGGGGGTCGCCCCGAATATGCTCCGCGAGCACCCCGCCCATCCCCATCCGGCGAGCGGATCATCTACTGCGCGCTGGAGGACGGCTCCGGCTCCCTTGTCAGGTGTTCTGGCGAGGGTTGTAGAGAGCGGCGGTCGCGGCGGCTTTGCGGGCCAGGGCCTGGCGGAGGTCTTCGGGGGTGAGGACTTCGGCGTCGGGGCCGAAGGCGAGGAGTGTCTGGGCGGCCGCCAGGGAGCGGAAGCGTAGCTCGACCTTCGTCCAGCCCCGCTCGCCCTCGGGTTCGGGGGGCGACTCGGCCAAGGCGGGGGGTGCGAGGTCGGCTTCGTGGATGCGCAGGAACTTGGCCAGGATCTCGTTGCGGACGCGGGCGGTGACGGCGAGCGGGGCGGGGATGTCGTCGATGCGGCGGCGCAGGGTCTGCCACACGTCGGTGAGCTCCTGGCCGTCGCGGCGCCGGGCGGGCTGGTCCAGGACGGTGGCGGACAGGGCACGGTCGGTGCGGAAGAGGCGCGCTTCGCCGTCGTGGTCGGCGACGAGGTACCAGACGCCGGCTTTGTTGACGAGGCCGTAGGGGTCGACGGTGTAGGTGCCCACGCGGTTGTCGCGTCCGTGGCGGTAGCACAGGCGCAGGCGCCGGTCGGTGAGTGCGGCCTGCTGGAAGGGGGCGAGGTCCGGGGCGGGGTGGTCCGGGCGGGGGGTGCCGCGCCAGCGGACGGGGTCGATGAGGATGCGGCGGCTGACCAGGTCGGCGTCGGGGCGGTGCGGGGCTGGCAGGGCGGCCATGACCTTGCGCAGGGCGGAGCCGAGGGCCTGACCCAGGCCGAGGTCGGCGTGGGCGCTGTCGGAGAGGAGAACGAACAGGGCGCGTGATTCGTCTGCGGTCAGTCCGGTGACGTCGGTGCGGTAGCCGGGGAGCAGGGCGATTCCCCCCTGCGGGCCGCGGACGGTGTAGACGGGCACACCGGCCGCGGACAGGGCTTCCACGTCTCGCATGATCGTGCGGACGGAGACCTCCAGGCGGTCGGCCAGGTCGGAGGCGGGCAACTGTCCGTGTGTCTGAAGCAGCAGCATGATCGAGAGCAGGCGGTCGGATCTCATGGCTTCAAAATCCTCTCCCCTATATGACACAAGATGTCATATAGGGGCCGGAGGATGAAGTCATCGGGTCGCGGAAGGCGCGGCCCGGCCGCTTCCGGAAGGCAGGGCGCCAGTACACGGGCTGTCCTGGGCGTCTGCGGGACGCACGGGAGCAGTGCACCAGGAAAGGGAACACCTGTTATGACCGCCATCACCGGCTCCGCCCAGAAGATCGCCGACGAGTTCGTCCGTGCCTGGCTCGGCGGCGACATCAACAAGGCGATGTCCTTCGTATCCGAGGACATCGTGTGCGAGGCGCCGAACGGCCGCTTCCAAGGGCTGGACCGATACCGCCAGTTCCTGGAGCCGTTCACCAACACCCTCATCAGCAGCACCGTGATCGGTGTTCTGGGAGACGACACACACGCGGCGACCGTCTACACGACCGAGACGCCGTTTGCCAAGGACTTCCGCGGCATCGACTACCTCACCGTCGAGAACGGCAAGATCACCCACGCGATCAGCGTCTTCGACCGCTCCCCGCTGATCCAGACCGGCGGCAACCCCCAGCACTGACCGGCAGCCCGCACGGGCCGAGCGCGCACCGGCCCGTGAACTGGCGCCGGCAGGCCGGACCTCTCGAGGGCCGATGCCGCCCGCACGTGAACAATGGCAGCGGCGCAACCGTCACACGCACCAGCGGCCCCACCTCCACGGAACGCGCCAGCGCCCTCGGCATCGACCGGGTGTACGACTACACCACCACCGACCCGGCCGACCAGGCAGAACTCCAGGGCACGTTCGACGTCGTCCACGACACCAGCGGCTCCCTCCCGGTCAGGACCGCGGTGCGACCGCTGAACAAGACCGGCCTCTCTCCGACTCGATCCGGCGCAGCCGCACCGGCTCCAGGCCGGTGACGTCCTCACCGCCGAAGCAGATACGGCCGCTGTCGGCTCGACCGGGCAGTTGATCATCTTCAGCATCGTTACGTGAGCGCACGCCCGGGTGGAGCCGCGAGGGGCCGTCCAGGAGCGGCTGGTGGCGGCCGCGTAGACGCTGATCGAAGAAGGCGGTGAGGTAGGCCCGCCGGCTTACGGTGAACCGCGCCGGGTCGACGGTACCGGTCATCCGGTACAGCAACCCTTTCGGAAGCGTGAGCCGCTCGGCGAGGCCGGGGAGGACCGTCTGGTAGTCGGTGAACGAGTTGTGCTCGGCTGCCTCCGTCCAGATCGCGCTTCGGGCGACCGACAGATCGGGCGGTTCAGAACCTCGGTGATCTCGTTCGGCTGCATGGTTCGGTCCCCCTTCTCAGCGCAGTTGTTCGGCCAGTCCGATGATGATGCCCTCCGGGCCACGGAGGTAGCAGAGCAGATTGCTGTCCTCGAACCGGGCGATCTCGCCCACGAGTTCGGCGCCGTGAGGGCGCAGGCGAGCAACGGTGTCCTCGATGTCGTCGACGGCGAACATGACGCGGTGCGTGCCCAGAATGTTGTGCGGCCGGTTGCGCGGCCCGGCGCTCATCGCCGCGGGGCTGCGGTACTTCGCCAGCTCGAGCCGGCTGTGACCGTCCGGGGTCCGGAGCATCGCGATGTCACAGCGGACGCCGTCGAGTCCGGTGCACTGGTCGGCGAAGAGGCCCTCGACCTCCGCCCTGCCTTCCAGCTCCATACCGAGTTCCACGAAGAACGCGATGGCGGCATCCATGTCCTCGACGACGATGCCGACGTTGTCCATCCGCTGAATCGCCATGCTGGTCTCTCCTTCTTGGCATCATGCCTCAGCTCTCCGACCAGCTCGGCCACCGTCTGCGCCGAGGCCCCGCCGACGGGCAGCCGTCCGCCTTCCACGCCGAGACATACAGGCAGCGCGACACGGTCGAACGACGCATCGACCGGCTGAAGCAGACAAGCTCCCGCTGCGTCAGCGATCAACGACCCAGCGCGCGTCCGCCGGCCAGGATCCTGTACTGACAACGTGCTCCACGATCCTGAAAGCCTCACCGACGGGAACGGTGTCTTCGTCACGGTACTCGTCGTGCTGCCCGTTGGAGAGAACGAACCCCGCGCTCGATCCCTCGGCTCCTGGGTCCACGGCATGCTCGCCGGGATCGCCCGCTCCGTCGAGCAGCATCACCATCGCCCGCTCGGTGTTCGTCACGAAGGCCAGCGATCGTCCCGACGAACTGGTCAGCAACGTCTCAAGCCGGCCTCTGTCGACTCTCACCCGAAGCGTCTCCCGTACCACCTCGGGCGAGACAGGGACGGGACTGCCGTCATCGATCACCCAGGACTCGATCATGAGGACGACGATCTCATGGCCTGGATCCGAGAGACGGTGCCTAGATCACCCTTGGGGCCTGCGACCACCTTCGTACGCGGTACGGCGTCCACCAAAGGAACTCTCCGATCCTCGCGGCCAGTTCCTCCTGGAGGAAGTCGTCCATGATCGCGATGGGTATGCCGGCGGCCGGGGCTCCGTCGGCGAGCAGCTCGATCGCCGCCCGGTATTCGGGTTCGTCGATGGTGAACCGGCGCAGTTCGCCGCGGCGCCGGTCGCGGACCTGGACGAATCCGGGCCCCTGCCGGTAGATGCACTTGCAGATGTAGTAGCCGTCGCGCCAACGCCGTAGCGTCCCGTCCGGATCCGGCACCCCGAGGACTGCGGTCGGGGGGTGGAGATGGCTCAGCGGGATCCAGGCGTCGGGGCCGGGCGCGGGGCGCACCTGCCAGTCGACCGCCATCGCCAGGCTGGTGAGGTCTCCGACGAAGCTCAGCGCGCGTACCGCCCAGGCGCCGTCGGTCTCGTCGGTCAGGTCCACGGGACGGGGCAGGACGACTCTGCGGGCCCCGGCCTCGAAGAGCCGTCGAGCGGCGTCATCGCCTCTGCCGTCGATGTCCTGGGGGTCCAGGCGCATGCCCGCGAGTTCGTTCGCGGCTTCGTCGTGGTCGCGCCAAGCGGTCACCGTGAACGCGTAGGGCAGGGTGGGAGCGGGTACCGCGGTCATCGTCGTCTCTCTCCTTCTACGGCTCGAACGACCGGCTGTGGTGGACCTGCGGGAGCGGCGTGGACGGTGTCCGCGCCCGCGCGGGGCTCAGGCGGGCGCCGCCGCCAGCTCCTGGGCGGTGGACTGCCGTAGGGAGTGCATCCTCAGCAGCTCCTCGTTGACCGCGGGCACCGCCACCTGCACGACGTGGCCCCCGTTCTCGAATATCAGCCCCAGTTTCCGCCAGCGCTGGAGGATCTCCCTCAGCTCGCTGTCACCGGCCGCATCGGCGTGCTCCGCCCGGAGCTTGCGTACGGCCGCGGCCACCGAGTGGGGCTGGTCGAGCAGGCGGAACAGGGCGACTTCGACGGGCTCGGTCAGTTCCAGCACGTGCCACTCGAAGGCGCGCCGGGTGCTGACGAGGACGAACCGGTCGTCGAGGTCGCAGTAGGTGAGACGGCTGCCGGAGTAGGACAGTTTCCACTGTCTGATCGCCGCGTTGAGCCGCCCGACGACGGTTTCGCCGACACCGCGTGGCGGCACGTCGAACACATAGGCGAGATCGAACATCTCGGATTCCGGCAGGTCGTAGGTGAGCCGGTACGGTTCGGCCGGCCGCAGGTCCGAGAAGCCGAGTCCGGGGTTGTTGAAGTAGGGGCTGAAGCGTTCGATGGCGATCCTGGCCGATTCCTCCACCGGCGGGTGGAGGTGTTCCAGAGCCGGAAGCTGGTCCGTCACGTCGTCGTAGTCCTCGGCGGCCTCCCCCGGGAAGCCGTGGAGGTAGTTCCAGACCACCGACAACCCGGCGGCGGCGCCGTCCCGCATCATCCGCACGTTCTGGCAGCCGGTGACGCCCTTGTCCATCAGGCCGAGCACTCGGGTGCTGAGGCTCTCGATGCCCGGCTGGACGTAGATCAGACCCGCGTCGGCCAGGGTCTGCAGCTGGCCGCTGCGCATGTTCGACTTGATCTCGTAGTGCATCCGGAGATCGAGACCGCTCTCTATGATCCTCGGCAGGAGCGAGGAGACGTATCCCATGTCGAGGATGTTGTCGACGACGTACATGTCCAGAATCCGGTGCCTGCGGGCGAGTTCGACGATCTCTTCGAAGAACACGCTGGGGTTCTTGCTCCTGAACTGCATGAATGAGCCGTTCAGCCCGCAGAACGTGCAATGGTGCTTCTCACCCCACCAGCACCCGCGGGCGCCCTCGACGACGAGTTTCGGTTCGACCCACGACCGGGCGGCGGAGGCCGAGAGCCGCTCGAAGTACCCGGTGTAGTCGGGTGACAGGATCGCGGCGGGCGGCAGCGGCTTGGTGCTCATGGCGTTCGTAGTGGACCCGCCGTCCGGATCGCGCCGGCACAGCCCGGGGACGTCGGCGAGCTCGCCGTTCCCCTCAAGGGCCCTGAGCAGGGAAGGGAAGGATTCCTCGCCCTCACCGCGCACGACATGGTCGACGAACGGGAAGTTCCGGTGCACGGCCTCGCCCTGTTTGCCGTCGCAGTTGGCGCCTCCCATGACGGTCACGATCCGCGGGGCGAGCCGCTTGACGTGCTTGGCGGCGGCCAGCGCGGCGGTGTTCTGCTGGAAGGTGGAGGTGAATCCGACGACATCGGGTTCGAGCGCGACGATGCGTTCGGCGATGTGCCGGACGAAGTCGGGGGCGGCCGTGTGCAGTTCCATCGTCATCGCCATCCGTTTGCCGGACAGCCGGTCGTTCATGGCATCGGAGAATTCCGCGGCCCTCCATTGTGGGTCGTCGTAAAGGGCTGATGAGAAAACCCAGTCACCGCAGCCGAGGAAATAGGAGGCGAGGGAGTAGTAGCTGTAGTCCCCGAGGGAGAAATCGGTGCGCTCGGTCACCCAGTCCACGAAATCGATGTTGGCGTGCATGATCTCGGCCCGGCCGCCGGGGACGAATTCGTCGACGCTGCGCTTGAGAATTCCGAGGGCCAGCGACGGGAGATCGATCGGCGCCCAGGGCATGTTCACCAAGAGTACGCGCACGGCTTGCCTCTTTTCATGGGTCGGGATCGTGCGGCCGGGCGGGGGTCGGCTCGCCATCGAAGCGCGGGCCGACCCCCGGTACTGCTACTGCTCTTCGTGCTCCTGCTCTTCGGCATTGCGGAATCGGATGACTACGCCGACTCCGACAGCACGGTTCTCGTCGGTGTCCTCAAGCGGGTCGTCGTGGAATACGTCCTTCTGCATGACACACACTCCCTTTCTGTCGATCGGATCTGGCTGGGCCATGGTGCTGTTCATCCCGGCTCACTGCGGAGCCGGGACGTCTGGGGCCGGTGCGCACCGGGCCGGGGTGCCTGCCAGGCTCCGGCCGAGGAATCGCAGGGACCGTTCCATGACGGCCACGTGCTCGGCGCCGTCGTAGCCGTCGTGTCCCGAGTCCAGCCAGACCAGCTCGTGCCGGACCGCGCCCGCGCGCAGTGCGGCGAGATACACCTCGATCTGCTCGGGCGGGCACTTGGCGTCGTTGCGCGCGGCGACGATGAGCAGTGGGGAGCGGACCGCGCCCGCGCAGGTTGCGGGCGAAGCGCGGGCGTAGCGCTCGGGAACCTGGTCGGGGGTGCCACCGAACAGGGCGGTGTCCAGGGCCTGGAGGGCCGGGGTGGAGTGCCGGAAGGACGTCGCGCAGTCGGCCACCGGCTTGACGGCGACCCCGGCGTTCCACAGCTCCGGGTGTGTCCCGAGGGCGAGGAGGACGAGGTAGCCGCCCCACGAGGTTCCGCACAGGCCGACCGCGCCCTCGCGGCCGACTCCGCGGCGCAGCAGCTCCGCGCGGACCCGTACCAGGTCGGCGACCTGCGTATGGCCGACTCCTTCCGTGTAGGCGGCGCGCCAGGAAGGGCCGTAGCCCGTTGAACCGCGGTAGTTGACCCTGGCCACGGCGAATCCGGACCCGACGAGAGACTGGACCATGGGGTCGTAGGCGTCACGGTCGTGGTCGGCGGGGCCGCCGTGGACGAGGAACACCAGCGGGCAGGGCTGCGGCCGGTCGGCGGGGAGGGTGACCAGGGTGTGCACGGGGCCGTCGGGCCCCGGGGTCCACAGGTCCCGGTGGCGGCCGAAGGTGGGGGGCCGCCAGCCGTCCTGACCCGGCAGTCGCGCCCCTGACAGCGACAGGGTGCGCGGCGGGGTGACCGCGTCGGTCCAGATGTAGTGGACGTCCCCGGCGGTACGAGGGGCGGCGTCGAGGACGCTGCCGGCGGGGACGGGCAGTGCTGTGATAGTGCGCCGTGCCGGATCGGCGGTGAACAGGCGGCTGCGGCCGTGGCGGTCCTGGCGGAGCAGGATCCGGTCGCCGTCGGGGTACCAGCGGGCGGTGGTCTCCGTGTCGAACGAGCACCAGGGATACAGCTCGACCCCGTCCGGCGGCCGCCAGGTGCCGAGGCGGTAGCGGTCGTCCCGCTCACACATGACCAGTAGCAGGGGGTCGGCGGAGCCGGGGCAGAAGCCGAGGGCCCAGATGCGGCCGGCGGTACCCGACAGGGTGACGACAGTGGTGCCGTCGGGAGTGGCGACGGTGACCGCGCGTGCGGAGTAGGCGGGGCCGGAGACCGCCAGGAGGTCACCGCGGGGGGCCAGGTCGCACAGCCGGGCGTCCCCGTCAGTCCGCAGCACCACGGTGTCAGGGCCGCCGCGCCGGCCCATGTGCACCCGGAGTCCCTCGGGATCTCCCAGCCCTGCGACCACCATGCCCGCGTCGGTCATGGCCAGGCCCCGCGGCCGGCCGGGGGCGGCGCCGGGGAACGCCGGGGTGTGCGGCCCACCCCCGAAGTCCTGGACCCTCCAGTGCCCTCGGCCGCGGTGGTCCTCGTCGAACCACCAGATGGCCGCCTCTCCGTCGATGGCGTACAGCAGAGTGCCGTGGGGGCGGTCGGTCACCTGGCGGGGAACAGCGGTGGCCCGGTCCCAGGCGAAGATCTCACAACGGCCGTCGGCATCGCCCGCGTAGGCCATCAGGTCGGGGTCGGTCGGGCAGACCGCCGGCAGCACCGGCCGGTACACGCCGTAGCCCCGCCCGGTCACCGCGGGCCCCCGTCGGGTGCGGACACGGACTCGCGGATGTGACGCGGTTCCCGCTCCTCATCCGGCTCAAGGCCGTCGGCGCGCAGGTACTTCACGCGGAGTGTCGCGTACAGCGCCAGCAGGCCCAGGGCACCCGCGCAGCCGAGCCCCACCGTCCGTCCACCGTAGGCGGAGACCAGGACCCCGGCCGCGACGGGCGCGAAGGCCGCCAGGCCCTCACCGGCCGTGCCCAGCACAGTGCCGACGCGGGCCTGAAGGGTGTCGGGCACCACGAGGACGGCGCGCGCTTGCAGGACGATGACGACGGACTGCGCGATGAACGAGACGGCGCCGAGCAGCAGCCCGTAGACCCAGGTCCTGGTGGTGAACGCGAGCCCGGCGGCGGCCGGCACCATGGCCCACGAAGCCGCCGCGACGACCAGCGCGCCTGGCAGGCGCCGCACCAACCAGGGCGCGGCGAGCGCGCCGACGAGCCCGCCGACGCCGGAGAAGGTGAGGATCAGGCCGATTGACGAGGCGCTGGCGCCGCGGCCCTGCGCGCTGAAGACAGCGTGGTAATAGAGGGCGCCGAGCACGGCGTTGAGCCCTGCGGCCCACAGCATGACGAAGCGCAGGAATCCGTCGGTCCAGACGAACCGCACGCCGTGGGCCAGATCGGAGACGAACGAGGCGGACGGGCCGTCCCGTTCGGGCGTCAGTTCGGCGCGCACAGCCCGGACGAGGGCCGCGGTGAGGAGGAAGGAGAGGGCATCACCAAGGAACGGCACCCACCTGGCCAGCTGGTACAGGACGCCGCCGAGGGTGGGTCCGACGATCTGGGTGGCCTGGTCACGCGCCTGGAGGCTGCCGATCGCGCGAGGATAGTCGGCTGGAGGGACGAGCCTGCGTACTGTGCCGTGGGCGGCGGCCGTGTAGCACGCACTCGCCACCTGTTCCACGACGGCGGCAGCGAGCAGGTGGGCGAACGCAGTTCTGCCCCACGCCACCGCCGCGAATACGGTTCCCATGGCGGCAGCCGCCACGAGCGCGGAGCAGATCATCATGGGTGCGCGAGGCCATCTGTCCGCGAGCACACCCGCGAACGGGGAGGCAGCCAGACCGCTCACCGTCGCTATGGATGCGAGCATTCCCACGAGACCCGGCGGATATCCAGCTCCCAGTAATACCAGGGGAAGAACGAGGACGGACGCGTGAGTACCGAGCCCGTCTATCGCGCCAGCTGTCCAGAATAATCGAAAATCCCGCTTCTGGAGAGAGGTGGAAGACGGAGACAATTCACCCGACGCTGCCCCGGCCATCAGTCGAAAGAATTAACTCTTGAAGCACGCGGAAATATTCTCATAGCGGACCCTCCCGCATCGATCCCCGGCCTCGTGCGGGGGAGAATTCAGCGCTGCTCGCCACGGAGCGCGCCCAGCGTAGCGAGCCTTCCGGCTTGCCGCAATACCGCACGTACACCAGTTTCGCGATCTCCACGGGATCGGCAGGGGCGGGGTGTGAGCAGCGAGTTTCTCGCCGAATGAGATACCCCAGAGGACCGGCCGGCTCTTGATCAGCCATGAAGAATCTTCAGAGAAATTCGGGAGCATGGCGGCGGATACCGGAATTAAACCCTTCGCAAAGTCCCGTCCCACCGTCCCAGCTCCTGAACCGCGTCGACCACGCTGTCCACCACCTCGGTCACCGGCTTGGACGCATCGATGATCGTCGCGCCACGGCTTTCGTAGAGGGCGCGCATCCGAGGATTCCACTTCAGGGCCGCCGCGAGCTCTTCGGGATGTCGACCGAACGCGTTCGTAGTGCGGGTCGCGAGCCGGTGGCGGAGGGTGTCCTCGTCGATCACCAGGCACACGATGATGTCGAAGAGATCGCGGACGTCTGCCTCGTTCTCCGCCGACCCACACAGAAACGCGATGTGGAGGCGGGACTCCTCGACAAGGGTCTCAACCCGCTCGCGGACGATCGCCCACCCGTATCGATCGAGCCAGCCTCCGGGAACCGGATAGGGAGGATCCATCACGACCTCGCCTTCAGCTCGGTCGGTCCAGCGACAGAAGCCGTCCTCGTCGGCGTCGAGCGCGACGTAGCCACGCTCTCGCAACGCCCCGCAGACCGTGGACTTGCCAGTCCCTGAATTGCCCGTCACCCACACCAATGCCACGCCGCCAGCGTAGACATGACCACCCCAGCCGGCGACCCCATCGCTATCCGGCGGCGCACCAGCTCCGGCAGCAAACCGCGTAGAGCTGTTCGTCCGGTGGGGGCGCGCGTAGCCGGTACGACTATGCCCGGGGCTGGGGAGGGCGGAGGATGGAACGGACTGGCGCGCATTCGCCCCACCAGTTGGCGAACATGGCGCGTGATCTGCTGGCCCAGGAGTCGGTGGATGCCACGCTGAAGCGGATCACCGAGTCCGCGACCCAGCTGGTGGAGGGCTGGGCGAACGCGGTGCGATGCCGCCGGGGTGCTGATCCTGCGCGGCAAACGCGTGGACACGCTGGCCCCGACCGACCCGCTGGTCATCGACAGCGACCAGGCGCAGGAGCGGGCGAAGGAGGGCCCCTGTTTCGACGCGGCACGCCATCATCGCGGGGAGCGTGTGTTCCGGATCGCCGACTTCACCGAGGTCAGTGAGACGGCCGGGTGGCTCTTGGCCTCGCATGCCGCGGTCGCTCTCTCCAGCGCCCGTTCGCATGCCCAGATGGAACGGGCTGTCGCCACCCGGCACGTCATCGGGGAGGCCATGGGCGTCCTCCTGGGCAGCCATCACCTCACCGAGGAGCAGGCGTTCGACGTGCTGGGCCGCTACCCGCAGGACCACAACATCAAGCTGCGTGAGGTCGCCCGGCAAGTGTGCGAGAAAGGCAGTCTTTCCTGACAGTGACGGTGTCCGGTCCGCCAGCGCTCTCCCGCACACGTCGTGGACCGCGCCGGTCAGGGCCCGGACCACTTCGAGGGGATGCAACGGTGACTGCGCCGCGTTCGTGCGTACCGTCAGTGATCAAGGCGACGCGGTCAGATTTGGAGAAGTCACGTACTTCGACGGCCCATTAGCATCAGGGCATGTCCCACAGAGGGGCAACGCAACGGGAGGAGACTGCGATGAGCGAGACGGGGTTCACGGTCGAGGAGCGCGCCGCGATGAAGGAGCGCGCTCGGGAGGTGAAGACGACTCGCCGCAGCTCCGCCAAGGCCGACCACGAGAGTGAGGTGCTGGCGAAGATCGCCGAGATGGAGGCGGGCGACCGTGTCTTGGCCGAGCGGATACACGCCCTGGTCACAGCGGCCGCGCCGGATCTCGCGCCGAAGCTCTGGTATGGGATGCCCGCCTACGCCAAGGACGGCAAGGTCGTCTGTTTCTTCCAGTGCTCCGCGAAGTTCAAGGCCCGCTACTCCACCCTCGGCTTCAGCGACCAGGCGACCCTGGACAAGGGGGCGATGTGGCCGGCCTCGTACGCGCTGACCGGGGAGCTGACGGCCGGTGATGAGGCGCGGATCTCCGAGCTGGTGAAGCAGGCCGTGAGCTGACCCTCTTTCACTCATGGTTGCCGACCGCCGGATCATTCGCACGGCCAAGTCGCTCTGTTCCGGACTGTCCGGCCTGGGAAGGATCCGGCCGACGTCCTGAACAGCCCCGGGGAGCGTGTGGCTCCGCTGCTGCCACCCGCTCCCGAGCGGCGCCACCGCCACACCGGGCGACCGGGCATGCCGGACCGCGGGGCGTTGACCGTTGCGGTAGCCGTCCGGTCGGTGTCGAGGGCAAAGGGCACGCCAGCCGACGCGCCAAGCGCAGCTCACCCCTGTTGCCGAACCGTGACGATCGCTGTTCCCGGCTCACTCACCTGCACTGGCGTACGCACCGCCATGTTCTACACACTCCATGTATACACCTCGCGTATACACAGTGTGTAGAGTGCGGGTCATGTCCATCGGTCACACCCTTTTAGGGCTCCTCGA
The DNA here is from genome assembly GCF_042894725.1 of Streptomyces sp. NPDC001480. NCBI lineage: Bacteria > Bacillati > Actinomycetota > Actinomycetes > Kitasatosporales > Streptomycetaceae > Streptomyces > Streptomyces sp. NPDC001480. The sequence continues at coordinate 226,271 of NZ_JBIAVX010000006.1, forward strand.
GGCCGGCCCGCGCCACGGCTACGACCTCAAGCGGGCCTTCGACGAGAAGTTCGGTCACGACCGGCCGCTGCACTACGGCCAGGTCTACTCGACCATGTCCCGGCTACTGAAGAACGGCCTCGTCGAGGTCGACGGGATCGAGGCGGGCGGCGGTCCCGAACGCAAGCGGTACGCGATCACCGACGCCGGTGTCACCGACGTACAGCGGTGGCTGGCGACCCCGGAGAAGCCGGAGGAATACCTCCAGTCGACCCTCTACACCAAGGTCGTCCTCGCCCTGCTCACCCGGCGCAACGCCGCCGAGATCCTCGACACCCAGCGCTCCGAGCATCTGCGCAGCATGCGGATCCTCACCGACCGCAAGCGCAAGGGCGACCTGGCGGATCAACTGATCTGCGACCACGCCCTGTTCCACCTGGAAGCCGACCTGCGCTGGCTCGAGCTGACCGCCGCCCGACTCGACAAACTCCGTGAGGCTGTGACCCGATGACGACCTCTCCTGCTGGTTCCCTGCTCACCGCGCACGACCTGCGCAAGGCGTACGGCCCGACCCACGCGCTGGACGGCGCCGAGTTCTCCATACACCCCGGCGAGGTCGTCGCCATCATGGGCCCCTCCGGGTCCGGCAAGTCCACGCTGCTGCACTGCCTCGCGGGGATCGTGCCGCCCGACTCCGGGTCGGTCACCTACGACGGGCGTGAACTGACGAAGATGAGCGATGCCCAGCGCAGCGCGCTCAGGCGCAGCGAGTTCGGGTTCGTGTTCCAGTTCGGCCAGCTGGTGCCCGAACTGACCTGCGTGGAGAACGTCGCCCTGCCACTGCGGCTGAACGGCACCTCCCGCAAGGACGCCGAGCGGACCGCGCTCGGCTGGATGCAGCGGCTGGAGGTCGACGACCTCAAGGCCAAGCGTCCCGGCGAGGTCTCCGGCGGTCAGGGCCAGCGCGTTGCCGTGGCCCGCGCGCTGGTCACCGGTCCGCGCCTGCTGTTCGCCGACGAACCCACCGGCGCGCTCGACTCCTTCAACGGCGAACGCGTGATGGAACTGCTGACCGAAGCGGCCCGCTCGACCAACGCCGCCGTCGTCCTCGTCACCCACGAGACACGCGTGGCCGCCTACTCCGACCGCGAGGTCGTCGTCCGCGACGGCAAGTCCCGGGACATGGAGCGCGCCGCATGAATCCTCGCCAGTGGGCCAGAGACATGGCCATGGGGGCCCGCTTCGCCGTCACCGGCGGACGCGAGGGCTGGGTTCGGATGACGCTCACCGCCGTCGGCGTCGGCCTCGGCGTGGCACTGCTCCTGCTGTGCACCGCCCTGCCCAACGTGTTCGCCGCCCGCCAGAAGGTGGAGGACGCCCGCTTCGACTACACGTACTCCGACAAGGTCCCGCCGAAGGCCGACGACACCTTCCTGATCGCCGACACCGACACCACCTGGCACGACGACGACATCCGCGGCCGGCTCGTCGAGCCCGAGGGCGAGCGGGCGCCGCTGCCTCCGGGGGTCGACAGCTTCCCTGGCGCGGGCGAGATGGTGGTCTCCCCCGCGCTCAAGGACCTGCTCGCCTCGGACGGCGCCAAGCTGCTGCGGGAGCGGCTGCCCTACAGGATCACCGGCACGATCGGCGAGAGCGGACTCATCGGCTCCCACGAACTGGCCTACTACGCGGGCGGCTCGGGACTGAAACTCGCGGACTCCTCCCCCGTGCACCGGCTGACCGAGTACGGCAAGCCGGACGCGACCTCCGGGAAGACCGACCCGGTGCTGCTGCTCATGGTCCTGGTCGTGTTCGTGGTGCTGCTGACCCCGGTCGCCGTGTTCATCGCCGCCGCGGTCCGCTTCGGCGGCGAGCGCCGCGACCGCCGGCTGGCCGCGCTGCGCCTGGTCGGCTCGGACAGCCACATGACCCGGAGGATCGCGGCGGGCGAAGCACTCGCCGGAGCCCTGCTCGGCCTGGTCGTCGGCACCGGCTTCTTCCTCCTCGGACGTCAGACGCTGGGCTCCACCGAGGTGCTGAACGTGAGCGTCTGGCCCAGCTACCTCGATCCCTCCCCCGCGCTCGCCGCGCTGGTCGCGGTGGCGGTCCCGGTCGCCGCCGTACTCGTCACGCTGCTCGCGATGCGCGGCGTGGTGGTGGAACCGCTCGGCGTCGTGCGCGCGGCCAAGCAGCGCCGCCGCCGGCTGTGGTGGCGGCTGCTGCCGCCGCTGGCCGGCCTCGCGATGCTCTACCCGATGATCGGCAAGGGCCGCAAGAACGGGAACTTCAACCAGTACCTCGTCATCGGCGGAGTGCTGCTGCTGCTGATCGGCATCACCGCGCTCCTCCCCTGGGTCGTGGAGGCGGTCGTCGTCCGCCTCGGCAAGGGCGCGCTGTCCTGGCAGCTCGCGGTACGGCGGTTGCAGCTGAGCAGCGGAACCGCCGCACGCATGGTCAACGGCATCGCCGTCGCCGTGGCCGGAGCCATCGCCCTGCAGATGCTGTTCACGGGAACGCAGAGCCAGTACACCAAGGCCACCGGCATGGACCCCGGCCGGGTCCAGATGCAGGTCGACTTCAGCGACCGCAAGCCGCTGTCCGGTGTCGAGCGCGCATTCAACGGCACCAAGGGGGTTCGGGCGGCAGTGGCCCTGGCGGGCGCGCAGTACGGGGACGGCCGCCGCGACCCGAAGAACACCAACGGCCTGACCGTGGGCAACTGCACCGCCCTGCGTGAACTCGCCAAGATTCCCTCCTGCAAGAACGGTGACGTGTTCGTCACGCGGACGAGGAGCAACTACGTCTCCGCCAGCAACGCCGACGAGATCGCCGTGGTGAAGCCCGGTCGGCAGCTCTACATCGACCCGTCGTACTCAGACGCCACCGAACGGGGCATCGAGGTGCGCTGGACCGTTCCGGCGAACGTCCGGACGGTGGAGGCGCGCAAGGACTCACTGGACAACGCCAACGGTCTGCTGGTCACCCCCGCCGCCCTGCCGGCCAAGGCCGCGCCCGCGTTGTTCTCGGACGGTGTCTACCTGCGTCTGGACCCGTCGGTGCCGGACTCACGGGAGTACGTACGCAACGTCGTCGCCCGGGTCGACCCCCTGGCACGCGCCTACGCTTGGTCAGCGACCGAGGAGGACGCCAAGTACGCCTCCATTCGCACCGGCCTGTTCGTCGGCTCCGCCTTCGTGCTGGCACTGATCGGCGCGAGCCTGCTGGTCTCCCAGCTGGAGCAGTTGCGCGAGCGCAGGAAGCTGCTCTCCGCGCTGGTCGCCTTCGGCACCCGGCGCCGCACGCTGAGCCTGTCGGTGCTGTGGCAGACGGCCCTCCCGGTCGGACTCGGGCTCGTGCTGGCCACAACGGTGGGTGTCACCCTCGGCTCGGTGCTGCTGAAGATGGCCCGGACACCGGTGGCCATGGACTGGGCGAGCGTTCTGACCATGACCGGCGTGGGAGCGGCCGTGGTCGGCGTGGTCACGCTGCTCAGCCTGCCGCCGCTGCTGCGGATGATGCGCCCGGAAGGACTGCGCACGGAATAACCCCTCGCCTGCACGCAGGCAAACCGGGGCCCGCGAGCGCCCGGCACGAGGCCCCGGATCCCTTCCTGGGGTCCGGGGTCTGACGCCGGATCAGTGGTCGGCGGCTACGGCGGAGATGCGGGTGTCGTCCTCTGGAGTGTCGTTATTCGCGAGAGGCCGGGCCGCGTAGGTGATGCGGACGACGCCGTCGGCATGCCGCTCGGTGCTCGCGCGGACGCCGAAGACTTCGGCGAGGAGGTCCGGGGTGAGCACCTCCAGGACCGGGCCCGCCGCCGCGACGGCTCCGTGCCGCAGGATCACCAGGTGGTCGCAGAGGCGGGCGGCGAGGTCGAGGTCGTGGAGCACTGCGAGGGTGGTGACGCCGGTGGCTCGGATCAGGTCCAGGAGCTCGAACCGGGCACGGATGTCGAGGTGGTTGGTGAGCTCGTCCAGTACGAGGAGCTCCGGGTCCTGGACCAACGCCCGAACGAGCAGGACACGTTGGCGTTCACCGCCGGATAGGGAGGCGTAGTCGCGTTCCGCGAAGGTCCGTACGCCACAGCGGTCGATGGCGTGGGACACGGCCTCGTGGTCCTCGGGTCCGTCGCGGCCGAGCAGACCGTGGTGGGGGGCGCGGCCCAGGGCCACGATCTCCGCGACCGTCAGGCCGGTGGTGCCGCCGGCGCCCGCGGCCGCGGCTTCGGTCGGCTTCGCGCTCGCCTTGTCGTCGGACGAGGAGCCGCATGCCGCCGTGAGCAGACAGAGGGCCGCGGCCGGGGCGGCTGTGGCCGGCCGGTTCATCGACATGCGGGCTCCTTGCGTGAGGGACGTACTCGTGAGCTCGGGGTTCTGTTGCAGCTGTCGGTGCGAAGTGGCCGCGGGTTACCGGCAGTTGCGAACTCTCCCGGGGCGGGCAGATGATGCCGCTGCCCTCCAGGCCGACGCGGGCGTAGGCGGAAGTCGGCCACGGCGGTCTGTTCGGCGCAGTGATCAGGAGCTTCGCCAGACGGCGCCGCGTTGCTCGTACTCCATGATGGACTCGACGCCGAGGGCGACGGATGCTCCGCACTCACGGGTGATCATCCACAGCGCCAGATCGATTCCGCTGGTGACACCGCCCGCGGTCACCAGGTTCCCGTCGTCGACGACCCGTGCGTCGATCACCTTGCCGCCCTGGGCGGCCAGATCGGCCTTGGCCAGGTGGTGGGTCGTGCAGGGGCGGCCTTTGGTCAGGCCTGCTGCGGACAGCACCATCACTCCGGTGCAGACACCGGCGACGACGACTCCCGCCTCCTGGGCCCGTACGAGGTCTCCTAGGACAGCTGGATCGTGGATCAGCCGGTCGCCGCCGCCCTGAACACGTAGAGGCATCGCCTTGTCTCCCTTGGCTGGTGAAGCGTCCGCGGACGCGTCTGAGCAGGCTCGCGGGCCGCAAGCGCGTCGCACGAGAGTGCTGAGCGGCACGACGCTGCCCACGTTCGTCCCCTCCGACCCTCGTTGCTCTTCGCAAGTAGCGCTGACTTGCCCTATGAGTCGGTCGCATCGGACCAGTAGTTCCCGTGGACTGTCCGACCTCGGAGGACGAGCCGCTCGGCCTTGCGCTCCTGGTCATAGAAGAAGCGCAAGGCCATGTCTGTGTGTCACAAGTGTGTTCCGGGACAAAGGTGACCCTTGTTCTGGTTGGCCCAGCTGTACCTATGGTGATCGCCGCGCCTGGCGGATCTTGACCACTCCGTCACCGCGCACGTCATCCAGCGACCGGGGGAACCGTGTCGCTGCACGGGGAGGGTGTACCAGTCATGCGAATTTCCTTGGGCAGCTCTGTCATGAGCAGACCCGTCGCCGCCGTCCTGGCCGGCGGAACCGGGCTCACCACAGTGGTCGGCTGCGGAATGGGCGGTGACGCGTATCCGTCCCAGACCGCCAAGGACTGGATCACCTACGCCGACCACGTGGTGGTGGCCACTCCCACACAGGAGCGGGACGCCAACCGGCGTGATTTCACGCAGGGGGCGATCCGCTACCAGGTCGATCGCGCGGTGACGTTCCGCACGGACAACCTCCTCTGGTCCAGCCGCCACCCCGCGAAAGCGATCGGCAAGGGCTTCGACATGACCGCCCCCGGCTGGCAGGTGTACACAAGCGGCAGCCGCGTCAAGAGGACGGCCACCGATGCTCCGCGGCTGGAGACCGGTCACACCTACCTTCTCGCCCTCCGCTGGACCGACGACGGGTGGGTCACCCTGGGGGAAGGCGCTGCCGTGCCCTTCGACGACCACACAGGTGACCAGGGCGAGTGGTGCGGACGTGTCCTGAGCAAAGGGGATGTCGCGCGGGGCGAACGCTTCTCCCGCTCGGACGACGACAGCCTGGAAAAGGCACTTCTCGGCCAGAACGAACAAGCCGTCACCCGAGAACTCGAGCGCGCCGGCAGGCAGTGACCTCGCCTCACGGATACGGCCACCTCGGCCGGTAGCTGCCGCTCGACGGCAGCGATCTCGCGCGAGACGAACGGCACACGGCGAGCCGCGATCAACTCGCTTCTTCTCGCGGAGTGACGCGGAAGTCGAAGGGGACCGTCCCCGGGTCCAACGCGGTCACCCCGCCGTCCACTGTCAGCGCGGCACCATTGACGAAGGACGCCGCCGGCGACAGCAACCAGGCAATGGCCTCGGCGACCTCGCGTGGGTCGCCCGGGCGACGTGCCGGCAGAAGGCGGGTGGCCTCTTCGTATGCCGCCTCGACGCCGCCGGAACCCAGCCCGGCGTCTTCAGCGAACCGTGCCATACGGCGGTCCGCCATCTCCGTGCGTACCCAGCTGGGGCACACCGTGTTGGCCCTCAGGCCATGCGGTCCATAGTCCACGGCCAACGACCGACACAGCTGAAGCAGCGCCGCCTTGGAGGTCGCGTAGGCGGCATTGCCCACCCCGTTGCGCAGGGCGGAGACCGATGCAACCGCTACGACAGTCCCTCGCACCCGCAGCAGATGCGGCAATGCCGCACGCATCAGCAGGAAGGGACCGGTGAGGTTGGTACGCATGACCAACTCCCAGTCGTCATCGGACAGCTCACCGACACCGCCGCCGCGTCCCACCCCCGCGTTGACGACCAACCCGTCGAGTCGGCCGAACCGCGCAACAGTTGTCTCAACCAGCTGATGAACAGCGTCTGGATCGGCGACGTCAGCAGGGAAAGCCAGGGCTCCGGTATCCGCGGCAACACGGTCCAGCGGCTCCGGCCGGCGACCGGAGATCACCACTTCGTGCCCCGCCGCGCGCAACAACTGCGCAGTTGCCGCGCCGATGCCTGTTCCGCCCCCGGTAACGACCACAACACGCTGATCCTTCATGAGCGTTCGGACTCCAATCGCCGGCGGACAAACAAGGCGATCCTATGCAACTGTGGGTGGTCGCTCGAAGTCGACGCGGGCCCAGGATGGCCGGCACAGCCAGGGGGATGGCGGTGTACTGAAGACACTCGCCCGTGAACTTCGGCTTCACAAAGTTCTGTTGGTCTCGTTGACATGCCGTAAGAACACGCGTTTCACTCAACTCTCGTGCATGGCAACGTTGTCAGGCCGCTGGAAGCGACCGGCACTGTTGCCTGTCGTCGGCGCTGCGCACTTTCGGCACGCCGGCACCTCATGTGCGAAATGGGAAACGCTGCGGAGGCAACCAATGCCCAGACCCCGAGGCTCAGCCGCTCCACGTAACCGCACGAGATTCCGCCAACGCCTGGCCGTGGTGTCCGTCCTGGGCATCGCCGTACTCCCGCTTCCCGCGATCGGGGGCGCCCACGCCGCGAGCAGCACGGCGCCGGTCTTCGTCGAGGACCCCGCGTCCCTGGTCAACCCGCTCATCGGCACCTCCGGTGCGGTGGACACCTTCCCCGGCCCCGACATGCCGGCCGGCATGGTGCAGTGGGGTCCCGACACGACGCCCCACCGCCCCTCGGGCGGCGGTTACGAGTACGCGGACAAGAAGCTCTCCGGCTTCAGCCTCACCCACGTCTCTGGTCCCGGCTGCGGCGTCGCCGGCGATCTGCCTGTCCTGCCGGTCACCGGCGCGCTGTCCGGAAGCCTCGGCGACGAGTCCGTCGGCTTCAGCCACGGCGACGAGAAGGCAGGCATCGGTTCCTACAAGGTGACCGACGCCAACGGGGTCACGACACAGCTGACCGACACCACTCGCGCCGGCCTGGGAGCCTTCACCTTTCCCGCCGACCGGCAGGCGAACCTGCTGTTCAAGCTCAGCGGTGGCGCCACGCAAGTGGACGGCACCCGTGTCCAGGTGGTGAACAAGAAGGAGATCAGCGGCTCGATCGACAGCGGGCACTTCTGCGGCGCGAGCAACAGGTACACGCTGCACTTCGACATCAAGTTCGACCAGCCGTTCACCGCGAGCGGCACCTGGGTGGGCAGCACCATCAACCCGAGCGCCACCTCGCTGAAGGCGGGCAAGGTCCGGCAGCCCCCGCAGACGCACCCGTCGAAACCGCTCAAGGAGAAGCACTTCACCGTTCCCGCGGCGCCGTCGCCGACCGTGCACGGCAGCAGCGGCGGCAGCACGCACTCCGCCAGTCCGACCCCGGCGGCGAGCGCCGGCAGCGCACCCCGGACGTCCGACGGCAAGACCCGAGCGGGCAGCGCGGCCGAGCCGCCCACGACGGGTGCGAACGGGATGTACCTGACCTTCGACACCTCCGCCAACCCGACGGTGCGCGCGAAGGTCGGCGTCTCGTACACCAGCGACGCGGGCGCGGCGCTCAATCTCTCCCGCGAGATCGAGAATTGGAACCTCGACGCCGTCGAGCAGGCCAACCACGACGCCTGGAACGCGGTGCTGAACAAGGTCCGGGTCGGCGGCGGATCCGCGGACCAGCAGGTGCAGTTCTACACCGCGCTCTACCACGCGCTGCTGCACCCCAACGTCTTCTCGGACGCCGACGGCCAGTACATGGGCATGGACAACCAGATCCACAAGCTGGCCAAGGGGCAACAGGCCCAGTACGCCAACTACTCGGGCTGGGACACCTATCGCTCCCAGACCCAGCTGATGGCGATGATCGAGCCCAAGGTCACCAGCGACGTCGTCACCTCGATGCTGAACGGGTACGACCAGACAGGTCTGCTGCCCAAGTGGGCCTCGAACAACGGCGAGAGCTATGTGATGGTCGGTGACCCTGCCGCCGGCATCATCGCCGACGCGTACGCCTTCGGGGCCCGGAGCTTCGACAGCACCAAGGCGCTCGCCGCCCTGCAACACGAGGCCACCGTGCCCAACAACGACCGCCCCGGCGAGGCGGTGCGGGACGCGAAGGGCTACCTCCCGCTGGACGAGAACGACTATGGCTGCTGCAACTTCTACGGCCCGGTCTCCACGCAGCTGGAATACGACTCCGCGGACTACGCCATCGCCGCCTTCGCGAAGTCACTGGGCAAGACGTCCGTCTACACGAAGTTCGCCACTCGCGCACAGGACTGGATGAACGTCTTCAACCCACAGACCGGCTACATGCAGGGCAAGAACAAGGACGGCCAGTTCACGGGCGGATTCACGCCGGGCACCTCCAACGGTTTCGTGGAGGGCACGTCGGCCCAGTACACGCCGATGGTCCCGTTCAACCTGCGACAGCTCATCCAGGCGCGGGGCGGTGCGAAAGCGTACTCGTCCTACCTGGACAGCCTGCTGGACAACATCGCGCACCCCGGTGGCACCGATGCCGACCTGAGCAACGAGCCCAGTGTCGAGATCCCTTGGGAGTACGCCTACACCGGCGAGCCGTGGAAGACCCAGGCAGCCGTACGCGACGCCCAGCAGAAGCTGTACTTCAACGCCCCGGTCGGCTCCTTCGGAAACGACGACCTCGGCGCGATGAGCTCCTGGTATGTCTGGTCCGAGCTCGGCATGTACCCCGAGACCCCGGGCGCGGACACCCTGGTGCTCGGCAGTCCGGCGTTCCCGGTGGCCAAGGTGGCCTTGGCGAGCGGCAAGACGGTACAGATCAAGGCGCCGCAGGCCGCGCCCGACGCGCCCTACGTGCAGTCGCTCGACGTCAAGGGCAAGGAGTGGAAGGCCTCCTGGCTGACGTACCAGCAGTTCGCGGGCGCGGGCACGCTCGACTTCACGCTCGGCACCCAGCCCAACACCTCATGGGCGTCCGGCCCGCCCGCGGTGCCGCCCTCGGACACCACGGGCGGTGACCGGGTGCTGGCCGCGACCGGTCCCACCAGCGACGGTCTCGTTCTCCAGCCGGGCGCGTCCGGTGACGGCACGCTGAAGCTGACCAACCTGGGCGGCAAGGACGTCACGGCTGACTGGAAGGCGACCGCACCCTCCGGCGTCACGCTGGATACGGCGTCCGGCTCTCTGGGTGTGGCCGCCTCGGGCAGCGCCGAGGCGAAGGTCCATGTGACGGCGGGCTCGAACGAAGGAACGTTCCCGGTCACCTTCGCGCTGACCGACCACACGACGGGTGCGGCGCTGGGCGGTGCGACGCTCCGCGTGGCCGTGGCCAAGGCGGGTGCGCTGTGGCCGTACGACACCAACGAGGGCATCTATCCCGACGGTGCCGGCTTCTCGGCCGGCTTCGACGGCGGCGGCTGGGCGTACTCGCAGAACGCGCTGTCGGCGGCGGGCGTCACCAGTGGCTCCACCGTCACCGCGGACGGCATCTCCTACACCTGGCCGAGCGTGACGTCCGGTCAGCTGGACAACCTGGAGATGGCCGGCCAGACCATACCCATGCCGGACGGCACGTCCGGTGCGTCGCTGGGCCTGCTGGGCGCGGCGGCCAACGCGCCGACCGATGGCAGCGGGGTCTCGGGCACGCTGACCGTCGCCTACACCGACGGCACCACCTCCAAGGCGACGGTGGGCTTCTCGGACTGGACGCTCAACGGCGGGCGGAGCAAGCCGCTTCCGGATGACACGACGGCTGTCACGACGGCCTACCGCAACACCGGGGGCGGAAACCGGGACAACGTGAAGACCTACGTCTTCGCGACGAAGGTTCCCCTCGACGCCTCCAAGCAGGTGGCGTCGGTCACCCTTCCGGTGACGGGCTCCACGGGCACCGCCCACGTGTTCGCCTACGGCTTCGGCCGGTGAGGCACGGCGGACACTGACCTCGGCAGGCTGGTTCCGATCGCGGTTCCCGGGACCAGCCGGCCGGCCGGTGCAGGCGGGAGCGGGCTGTGCCGCAGCAGGGTCCGTCACCCGCCGCGGCGGAAGGCCGCCCGGTAGGCGCCCGGGCGATGTCCGGTGTGGCGGGCGAAGAGGGCGGCGAAGGTCCCGGGGTCCTGGTAGCCGACGGCCGCGGCGACTGCGGCGACGGTGCGGTCGGTGGTCTCCAGGAGATGGCGGGCCCGGCGGATCCGGGAGGCCTGTAGATGGGCCAGCGGGCTGCGTCCGGTCTCTTCGGCGAAGCGGCGCAGCAGCGTGCGGGTGCTGACCCGGAAGGCGTCCGCGAGTGCGGTGAGGTCGTACCGTTCGGCGAGGTTCTGGTCGAGCCGCCGCATGACCCGCTGGGAGAACTCCCGGCCGGGCTGCGGGAGCAGCCGCGGGTCGACGTACGGGGTCTGGGAGGTTCGCGCGTCGTCGACGAGTGCCAACCGTGCGGTGGTGCGGGCCACCCCGGCACCGTTGTGCCGGCGGATCAGGTCCAGTGCGAAGTCGTACATGGCGCTGAAGGCTGCCGTGGTCGTCACCCCCGTGTCGGTGACGACCAGGTACTCGGGCCGCACGTCGGCGTCCGGGCAGCGCCTGGCCAGTTCGGCGGCGTGCAGCCAGGAGGTGGTGGCCCGGCGCCGTTCGAGAAGCCCGGCCTCGGCGAGCAGGAACGCGCCGACGCACAGGGAGACGATGGCGGTGCCGGCGGCGGCCTGTGTGCGGATCGCCGTGATCTCCGGGGCGAGCGGGGCGAGCCGCGCGTCCAGGTCCGTGTCCGGGCGCAGTTCGAAGCCGGGGACCACGAGGACGTCGGCCTCGCGCAAGGGCCGCACGTCCAGGCTCGCACCGCCCGAGGCGGTGACCCGGCGGCGGGGCGAGACGAGCGACACCTGGTAGCCGGGCGCGTCCGGTCCGGCGACATGCCCGGCCATCGTCAACAGGTCGGGGACGCCGAAGACTTCGGACGCGAAGCAGTCCGGGTACGCCAGGACCCCGACCCGCAGCGCACCCGTTCCGGTGCCCGGCTCCTCATCGTCGGCCGCCTGCCGCGCCGCCTCCGTCATCGCTTCCCTACCCCCTGGCGTCCCTGGCCCCCGGGGCGCCGACCATGTACCGCCCGCCCGCCTTGTGGCGAGATTACCCCTGGCCTTGGCGATCTGGCCCCTGACCCGGCAGCCGGCCCGGGGGCCAGGCTGGCCCCATGAGCGACGACGATCCGATCACCGACTTCACCCGCAGGAGCGTGACCGTGGAAGGGGTGGAGAAGACGGTGTACGTGGCGGGAGCCGGGCCCGCGGTGGTGGTACTGCCCGAGATGCCAGGCATCAGTCCCGACGTCCTGCGGCTCGCGCGCTGGGTGCGGGACGCCGGTTTCACCGTCCATGTGCCCTCCCTGTTCGGGACGGACGGCGCCTTCCCCACGGTGGAGGGCGGCCGGGAGGTCGTCCGCCGCGCCTGTGTCAGCGCGGAGTTCCGCGCCTTCGCCGGAGGTGGTACCAGCCCGGTGACGGTCTGGCTGCGCGGCTTGGCGCGCCAGGCCCACACCGGGTGCGGTGGGCCGGGGGTAGGCGCGATCGGCCTGTGCTTCACCGGTAACTTCGCCCTCACCATGGCCCTGGAGCCGGCGGTGATCGCCCCGGTGGTCAACCACCCGTCGCTGCCACTCGACGACCCCGGCGGACTCGAACTCGACGCGGCGGACGCGCGCGCGGTGCGCGACCGGCTCGATCGCGACGGGCTCACCGTCCTCGCCTACCGATTCGAGGGCGACCGCTGGTGCACGGGGCAGCGCTTCGCCGCGTACCGCGCGCTGCTCGGCGACGCCTTCGACGGGCGTGTCCTCCCGGACAGCGCCGCCAACCCGGCTCCGCCACCCTTCTTCGCCGACCTGGTAGGCACCCCGCACAGCGTCGTCACCGCCCATCTCGTCGACGAGGCCGGCCACCCCACGGTCCGGGCCCGCGACGAGATCCTCGCCTTCCTCACCGCCCGCCTGCACCCGCAGGGGATCCGACCGCTGTCCGCCACCTGATGTCCGTGGTCAGGATCGCGCCGCATCGGCCCGGGAAGGACCGACTGTTCAAGGGCGCGGTCGATCGCGATCAGCCGGTCCGCATCCGCCTCCGCCTTCGTCCCGGCTGCGGCCATGAGGCGGTCGAAGGAGCCGCCGCCCCAGCCGTCCTGGGTCACCGTCGGCGTACCAGCGTCCGCGGGAAGCGTGGCCAGGGCAGGGACAGGCGTGACGTGTCGGGTCCCTGATCCCCTGCCGGACCGGCGAGGTGGTGGTGCAGGTCGATGTGGCGGAACTGGTGTACCGCTCCTACCTGGCGCAGTACGCCGCGTCGTTCGTGGGCATCGGCCAGGAAGGCTGTCAGATCCCGTGGGAGGTGTCGGCGCAGCGCCAGGTGGTGGCGGGTGAGTGTGTAGTGCCACCAGGCGTTTTGGCTGATCGCTGCCGCAAGTCCAACGGTGATTCCGTAGGCGAGGCCGCGGTCGAGGATGTGGGGCGGAGTCATCTGGATCATCCCGGTGCCCGTGGCCCCACGGGTCAGTCCGTACGGGAGCCCTCGGTGTACGACGTACTCGATGCCGTAGCAGAGGAGGAACGCTGTGCCGACGGCGAGACCTATGGCGGCCCACAGCCTGCGGAAGGCGGTGCGATCCTGCTCCAGGAGGGCCGTCGGCCCGACCGCCGTGGCAAGGTCGGCCGGTTTGCCCTTGAGGCCGTGGACGAGTCCCACGGCGAGTCCGAACGCGCAGGCGAAGGACAGCAACGTGGCGAACGTGTAGGAGGGAACGCCGGTGAGGAAGGACTGGAGTCTGAGGACGGCCCAGTGGGTGATGCCGATGGTCGAGCCGCTGGCGAGTCCGACGGTGAACCCGCGCCAGTCCCAGGCCCACAGGGTACGGACGGTCGGGGCAGCGCTCGGGCGGCGCGCGGACAGCTTGCTCGCCCGTGCGCCGACGGTTCCGCCGGCCAGGCCGTAGACGGTCCCGTTGCCGAGGGCGCCAATGGCCGCGGCCGCCGGGCCGTAGCCGGACCGGAAGGAGAACCAGAGGGCGGCGCCGGATACAAATCCGAGGGCGCACAGACGCCGGTCCCAGGACCAGGCCGTCCTCGCGTCGCCGGTCTCCCGCCCCCGGTCGGTGAGTCTGCTGGACAGCGCGCCGACGATCCCGCCCGCGAAGCCGTACGCGAGCCCGTTGGCGGTCGTGGTCGTGAGCCATCCCGGCTGCCCGGAGGCCAGGGCGAGGGTGACGCCCTCGGCGAGGCCCGCGGTCAGGCCCGCGACGATGCCGCCGCCGATCCCGCCCGCGATCCCTCCGGCCAGGCCACCGACGATCGCGGCAGGCGGGCCGGTGAGCCACCCGGAGCCCAGGCCGGCGAGCAGCGCGGTGAGTCTGCCGACCGCGGCGGTGGCGACCCACGCCACGGCACCGAGCACAACTGCCGTCATCACCTGGGTGGTACGGGGTGGCAGTACCCGGCGCAGCTGCCACCAGGCCAGGTCGGTGGTGCCCAGGGTGTGCTGTAGGTACCGTGCCAGATACCGCAGGGCGTCCTCGGCCTGCCGGGGAGACCAGCGGCAGGGATACCGCGGATGCGGGCGGTAGGCGGCCGGCACGAACGCGTCGAAGAGATGGGTCCGGACCGCGGCGGGATCGGGAAAGTGCACCGGATCGCACAGGTCCACCGGCGCGGGGAGGGCTGCATACTGTTCTCCCGGACGGGGGTTGTAGACCGTCCTGGTCAGGAAGAGCATCAGCGGTGTGGTCAGCGCCCGGGCCACCGGGGCGTCTGTGCCGAGCAGCCGGATCACTGGTTCCCACCGGACAGCGGCCGCCGTGTCCTGTCCCCCGGCGTCCCTGCGCAGGTAGTCGGCGATGTCCGGCGCGTCCAGCGACCGCAGTTCCACGGCAGCCGCCCCACAAAGCCTCACCGGAACCCCGCCGGCCGGGCCGAGCGTGTCCTCGTACTCCGTCACCCGGCTGGACAGCACCACTGGCTGTCCCAGGGGCAGGGCGGCATTGATCGAGTCCAGTGCCGCACCGCGGAACCGTGGGGGAATCTCGTCGAAGCCGTCCAGGATCGGCAGGACCAACCGGTGCTCCAGCAGCGCCCGGGCATGGCCAACCTGCCCGGCGTGCCCGGCTTGTGGTTCGCCGAGACCGGTGTAGTCACGCGCGAGCCGTTCCGCCATCCAGTCCTCCAGCGTCTGCTCCGCGGGATTCCATGAGGCCAGCGCGAACAGCACCGGCACCGCGCCGCCCTTTTCGCGCTCGGCGACGAGGGACAGCAGCAGGCGGATCAGCAGCATCGTCTTCCCGCTCCCGGGACCTCCGAGGAGCAGCAGGCGGCGTGTCGGCACCCGTCGCAGGAACACCTCGGTGATCTCCCCACCGCAACCGGCCAGTTCGGCGGGCTCGGTGGCCCAGTCGGCGGGATCGGACGCGCAGCCGGACGGCCAGTGCTCGGCCATCTCCCCCATCAGCGGCCACGGCTCGGCAAACCGCTCATCAGCTGCCCGCCATGACACCGGAAGCGGATAGGGGTCGTTCAGCCGCCGCACCCGGGCCTCGGCGTCCCACTGCCCCCGCACGGCGACCGCCAGCCGATCGGCGATCTCGGCCACACTGTGTCCGCGCTCCTCGGCCGCCTCCCGCCGATCGGCGTAGAACGACGCCCAGGACAGGTAGAGACCGCCCACCGACGGAAGCAGTGTCACCACCGTCTCGGCCACAGGCAGACTGAACCGGGAGGCCACCAACACGGCCCCTGCCACACCCCCGGCCGCCAGCACGAGATAGAGCACACCGACCCGTCGGGTCCGCCCACCAGCACCCATGGCCGGATTGTCCGGTGACAGGACCAAAACAGCCGGGAAAAGCGGTGCTGCTCCCCCATATGAGTGAGTGTGAGCTGGTGGAGATCCTGCTCCCGTGTGGCGGCATCCGCGATGTGCCGCGCGGAAAAGGAAACGCCACCGGCAGCCGGGATGATCCGGGCTGACCGGCCGGCTCACCGGTCGCGGGGATCGGGCCCCCTCTCAACGGCGTCCAGACGGTGCTGCGGGTGGTTGACGATCCGCGTCCATACGGTGCGCATGCCGAGGCGCGGGCCGGTGGTGCCGAGCGTTCCAGCGCCCGCCCAGGGCACGTCATCCGGCCGCGGCGTCCTCGGCCTCCCAGCGCAGCAGGTCGCCGGGCTGGCACTCGAGTACCTCGCAGAGCGCGGCGAGCGTCGCGAAGCGCACCGCCTTGGCACGGCCGTTCTTGAGTACCGCCAGGTTCGCGGGCGTGATGCCCACGCGGTCCGCGAGCTCGCCCACGGACATCTTCCGCCTGGCCAGCATCACGTCGATGTCGACGGCGATCGGCATCAGATCACCTCGTCCAACTCGGCCCGCATCTGCGTTGCCTCGACGTCGCGCGCGACGGCCTGGGCGAGCAGCATCCGCAGCACGAGCACGATGAGCGCGACTCCCAGGATGGCCACGCCGACCCCGCCCATGATGAGGGTGACGCCGGGGTCGTCCCGCTGCCCCGGTGCGTTGAGGGCCGTGACCGCGAACCACACGAGGGCAGCCGCCACGATCGCGCCGATGACGCCGTCCACGTACCGGAAGGCGGCGTGGGAGAACACGGTTCCGCGTCGCACCATCGTCACCAGTCGCCATACGCAGACCAGGGCGACCTGGGCCGACGCCATGCCCAGGATCGTGATCACTCGCAGCGGGGTCAGCGGCAGCGACCCTCTCTCCGGGTCGGTGGCCAATGCCCACACCATCAACGCCTGCACGAACACGGTGCCGGCGAGCACCACCACGAGCACGGCACGCAGCGCACGCACTGTCAGCTTTCCCATGACCCAACCTCCCATCGACTTACGATGGGAATCTATCGAATCTCGATAGGTAGGGCAAGAGTGCGGGACGGCGAACTCCCCGGGATCGCCGACCCCGCCGGCACGGTCAGGCAGTCTGTTCCAGGGCGATCGTGTCGCCGACCCGGACCGTCCCGGCTTCCAGCACGTCCAGGTACACGCCGAGGCATGAGAGCCGGCCAAGGTCGAACACGGGAATGCGGTGAACGCGGGCGACTGCGCGCATGATGCCGGGGTCTGCCGGGAGTTCGCCGTGGTCGAGAGTGGGTATCACGCAGCGAGGTGTGGGCACCACGACCCGGAACAGCGCCTCCCCCACGCGCAGCCGTGATCCCAGCCAGGCGTCCTCGGGGAACCCCGGACCCGCATCGGTGTCGACGACCAGGTTCGGCCGGAAGCGGCGCGCGTCGAAGTCCCCGGTGGGGTACACCTGCCGCATCCGGGCCAGGGACGCCGTGGTGACGAGGTGGACCCGCCCGAAGTCGAAGAACGTGCCCGGGGCGACGCTGCCCGTTGTGATGCTCGCTCCGGTGGCATCGACGGAGGCCGACTCCCGAACGACGTCCGGGACCCCGCCTTCGTACTCGGGCACCGCGCGTTCCAGCCTGCTGTGCTCGGGTACGGCGGCCGAGACGATCACCGACCGACCCAGCAACTTGGAGAGCCGGGCGTGCAGTTCAGGGTCTACCACGGGCAGGGCGGTGCCGTCGGGCAATACGACCCGCACCATGCCGGTGTCGTCCAGGTGACTGCGGCATCCCAGCAACCCTCCCCACTTGCGCGGGTGTTTGGCACTGCCCACGGCACCCGTCTCGTCGAGCACGGCATAGGCACGGTCCCCGAGAAACCCGTTCTCCGCGACCGCCACGGCGAACACGGCTTCGCCCAGCATCGACTTCACCGGATAGCGGTACAGCGCTGTCACAGTCCCCATGGATCAAGTATGGGTACCGCACTGGCCTGCTCACATCGGGGGCGACCGCCGCGGCGGCGCAACGGGGTGTCGTTGGCGGGGGGTGAAGTACGACCCCGTGCCGCCGCCGCTGATCGGTACGGCGGCGGCCGGAGTCGGGAGTGCGGATCGCCGCGCCGGCACCCCGGGCACACGGAGGTGTTCACGCGGCCCTGGCGCACTGAGCGGCCAGGCGCAAGGCCTCGCTGACCGCGGCCGGGATGTCGACGACCGGGAACAGCGTGTGCCGTACGGTCTGTTCGGCGTCGACGGTCACATCGCGCCCCAGTCGATTCCCGTCCCGGGGTAGGTGAACAGCACGGCCCCGACGGCGTCGGACGAGACGAGGGACAGGTCGGCGCCCTGCGCGCTGGACAGTTGGAGGTCGTCGCGGTGAGGCTGCCGCCATCGAAGACCCACCGATCACCCCAGTCCTGCATGGCGACCAGCAGAGGCAACAGTGCGACCCCGGCGTCGGTGAGCAGATACTCATTGGCGCGCGGATCCATGACGTCGCTCATGTCTGCTGGCGGGGCATCGAGTCCCAGGCTGATGCGGGTGACGTCGCCATGGCTCGGCTCCGTGACGCTGGGGCGGTGAGGCGCGTTCGGACGGCCTATCAGTGGGTTTCCGATCACTGCGGTGCATTGGAACGCTCAGTGCAATGAGCGCACCGCGCGTCGTCTACCAATGCCGTCTGCCGCTGCCCCCGCGAACTGTCAACCGCCCGACCCGCGGAACTACCCCGGTCCGACCCCCATCCAGGCCGACCCGCACCCGCGCTGGTCCCGAGGCACGGGACCAGCGCTTCCTTGCCCCTGGCCATAGGGTAGAGAATCCCGGCATGGTGATGGCACGGCACTGGTACTCCTCGGCGCCCGTTGTGGACGGGGACCCGCTCCTTGATCAGCCCGGCTTCTGGCCCGCGCACCTGGCCGACCTGTCTGGGGGCTTGCCGCCAGAGGCCTTCGGCTCCGACGCGGGCGACGCTGACGCCATGCTGGACAAGCTCCAAGACGCGGCTGCATGGCCAGTGTTCACAGTGCCTCTGAACGGCGGCTTCACGATCAGCGTGCACTACAACAGCGGCGAGGAGTTCACCACCACGGACTACTTCCTCACGCACCCCGAGTGGAGACAGGATCTTGTGCTGGCCAGCGACGATCAGGACCGTGTCGGACCTGGGCTGTGCTGGCCCGAGCTCACCGCCCTGCTGGACGCGCCGGAATCCACTGTTGGAGTCACAGACCCCCATGCTCGGCTCCTTCTCCTGCTTCCTGTACTGGGCGACGCTTCGGCCCCGGAAGAAGCTGTGGCAGCGGTGACCCGGGCCCTCGTGGCTCAGGGTGCTCCCGAGGCGAGCGAGGCGCTGGCCAGGCAGCTGCTCCAGGGGCACCCCATGTGGGGCGCCGAGGACTGGTGGTTCGATGAGGATGAGCGGAGCTGGATCTGCGAAGGTGATCACAGCCCCCGCAAGGTGCCTCTGGGTGACCATCTTCCCCCGCAGCAGCGGGCGGCCCTCGAAGCCTGCCTCACTCCTCGCTGAACGGCTCATCGGTCGGCCGCCGGCTTCTTCGCCGGGGGGTACGTGCCCCGCGCCCAGCGCGAGGAGGCCCGGCGGGTCACCGTCCCGCTGCTGTCCGCTCATCGAGGACAGGTCACGGCGTGTTCACGGCGCTGGTCGCGGATGGCGGCTCCGGCCCTCGCGGAGGCGGCATACGGCGGTTGTCCACCCCATGGTGGTATGGCTCTCCTCAGGGGGGAACGCCTGGTAGCACGATGGCTCAGGGGAAGGTGCGTTGCGAAGATCGATGTGTCCGAACCCCGCAACGCCGCATCTGAAGGAACCTCCCATGCGCAGCTCTCGTCCGGTTGCCGCCTCTCTGGTCGGGGTCGTCGTCTCCGGTCTCGCCCTCTCGACCGCGGTCCCGGCTTCGGCCGCGTCCGCCTCGCACGCCGCGCCGGCGCTGTCCGTGTCACCGAACCCTGCGAAGAGCCTGAGGCTCACGCTTCCTGCGCCACGCGGCCGCTACGCCACCGGCGAGTCGACCTTCCAGCTCGTCGACGAACAGCGCGCGGACCCGTGGGTGCCCAGCCGGCCCTACCGCGAGCTGATGATCAGCGTCTTCTACCCGGCGGTGCACACCAGCGGTCGACCGTTCACGAACCAGTTCCCGGGGGCGGTGGCCGCGGCGGTCGGTCCGGCGGTCGAGGAGAACAACAAGCTGCCAGCCGGCCTGGTCGATTGGGCCGCGACCAAGACACACTCGGTGAAGGACGCCGCGATGGCGCCGGGCCGCTTCCCGGTCGTCCTGTACTCGCCGGGCGCCGGAGACTCACGGGACTGGAACGTGTCGCTGGTGGAGAACCTCGCTGCGCGCGGCTTCGTGGTGGTCACCATCGACCACACCGGGGAGGCGCCGGCGGTGCAGTTCCCGGACGGCCACGTGGTCGGCAACGGGCCGCTGACGGCGGCCTGGGCCCAGGCGTTCCGGAACGGCACGACACTGGCGTTCTTCACGAAGCTGATGCACTCGCGCATGGCCGACACCGAGCTGGTGCTGGACCGGCTGACGAGCCTGCCGGACCGGCTGACCGACGGTTTGGACCTGAACCGGATCGGCATGTTCGGGCACTCCGCCGGCGGGTTCACTGCGGCGAACATGATGTACAGCGATCCGCGGATCAAGGCCGGCATCAACATGGACGGCACGATGGAGTACACCGCCGAGCCCGACGGCACCAACCTGAGCGAGGTCGCGCTGCACGGGCTGGACCGGCCGTTTCTGCTGATGGGCAGCAGCGCAGCGGCCGATGGGAGCGACGTGCACCGCGAGCCGTCGTGGGCGTCGTTCTGGCAGCACCAGCGCGGCTGGAAGGCCGACGTCACGCTGGACGACTCCGCGCACGCGTCGTTCACCGATGCCGAGGCGCTGCTGCCGCAGCTGGCCGGCCGGGTGCCGGCCGCGACGCTGGACGCGGCCGTCGGGACGGTCGACTCGCACCGGGCGGTGGCGGCGAACCGGGCGCTGGTGGCCTCGTTCTTCGACCGGTTCCTGAAGGGCTGCGACGACCACCTGCTGGACGGTGGTGCGTCCCCGTACCCGATCACCTTCGTACGGTAGCCAGCGCCCCCTGCTGGGACGGGCTGGGCATAGCCGGGGTCGTCAGGCTCGACGGCGGCGCCGCCGGGCGGCTCCTTGTGCAGATCCCCCTATACCGTGGGCGGCCGGGCTTCCTGCCCTTCGGCAACAGCGGCGCTGACTCCCTGGTCGGACCGTGGCGATGGCGGCCTGACCCCGAGGACGTCGAGCATCGCGCGGGTGGCCGGGCTGGGGTTGAACCGGCTCCAGGCCAGGTACTCCAAGCGGCGCGGCCCGTCGGTCACCGGGATCAGGGACAGTCGGGGATCGTCCTCGGCGAGGGGGCGGATGAACGCCTGCGGCAGCAGCGCGACGCCTAGTCCGCGCGCGACCAGCCGGGTGATCAGCTCGATCACGCCCGCTTCGTACGCCACGTCGCGGACCAGCCCCGCAGCCGTGAACGCCCGGTCGGACTGGGCGCGGGCGGGCGTCCCGGCCACGAAGTCCACGAACGTCTCGTCGGCGATCTCCGCCAACGCGACCCGGGAAGCGCCCGCCAGCCGGTGCCCGGCCGACACCACGAGCACATGCCGGTCGTGATCGAGGACGACGGTCTCCAGACCGGCCGGCCGCTCACCTTCCGGCAGGCCGAGGAAGGCGATGTCCAGCTCCCCGGCCCGGATCGCCGCCGCCAGCTCGTCGCTGCGCCCGGACCGCAGGACGACACGGACGTCCGGATGCCGGGCGCGGTACCGCTGTAGCAGCTCCGGTACGTCGACGGCGGCCGTGGTCACGATCACGCCGACGGCGAGACGCCCGCGCACCACGCCGGTCGCGGCCGCGGCGTCGGCCACCGCACGGTCGGCGGCGGCGAGGCACTCGCGCGCGCCCACGAGGAACGCGGCGCCCGCGCCGGTCAGTTCGACCCGGCGGCTCGACCGGGCGAACAGGCGGACCCCCACCTCACGCTCCAGCGCGGCGATCCGGTGGCTCAGCGCGGACTGCACCACCTGACAGCGCTCCGCGGCACGGGTGAAGTTGAGGGTGTCGGCGACGGCGACGACGTAGCGCAGTTGCTGAAGGTCCACGCATTCATCGTTGCCGTTCATGGCTGCAATGACAACCATGCTTTGGAATCATGGGTGTGTCCGGCCGAGACTCCCCTCATGCATCGGAACAAGGCGCAGGCGATGACCGTCCTGCTGACCGCGCTCGCTCCCGCGTCCTGGGGCACCACCTATGTCGTGACCACGCGACTGCTCCCGCCCGGACATCCGCTGTTCGCGGGCCTGATGCGGGCCCTGCCCGCCGGGTTGCTCGCGCTGGTGATCACCCGGGTGCTGCCGCGCGGGGAGTGGTGGTGGAAGACCGTGGTCCTCGGCATCCTCAACATCGGCGCCATGCCCCTGCTGTTCGTGGCCGCCGAACGGCTCCCCGGCGGTGTCGCCGCCACCCTCGGCGCCGCCCAGCCGCTGCTGGTCGCCGGTCTCGGCCTCGCGGTGCTCCACGACCGGCCCACGGTCTGGCGGCTGGCCTGGGGCGTGCTGGGCGTGCTGGGCGTGGGCCTGGTCGTGCTCGGACCGCAGGCCGGGCTGGACGCTGTCGGTGTGCTCGCCGGCCTGGGCCATACGACCACCATGGCCGGCGGGGTCGTACTCACCAAACGCTGGGGCCGCCCCGCAGGCGTCGGCCCGCTGGCCCTGGCCGGCTGGCAACTGGCCGTCGGCGGACTGCTGTTGCTGCCCCTCACGCTGGCCGTCGAGGGGGTGCCGCAGCGGATCGACGCGGGCGCCGCCGGCGGCTACCTGTGGCTCGGCAGCATGGGCGGACTGATCGCGTACGCGCTGTGGTTCCGCGGGATCGGCAGGCTGCCGGTCTCCGCGTCCGCACCGCTGGTGCTGCTGTCTCCGCTGGTCGCGACGGTCATCGGGATCGCGCAGGGCGAGTCGCTGAGCCCGCCGCAGACCCTGGGCTTCGCCCTGGCGCTGACCGCGTTGGTGGCCGCGCAACTCGGCCCGGCCACACGGAAGAACACCACGACCAAGGAGAAGACGTTCGATGACGCAGCGCATGACGATCGCCGTGCTCGGGGCCACCGGGATGGTCGGCCGCCGAGTGGTCACCGAGGCGAGACGGCGCGGACACCGGGTGCTGGCGTTGTCCCGGAAACCTGCGAGTGAGGACCCGGGTGTGACGCCGGCCGCCGTGGATGTGAACGACGCGCCCGCACTGAGCGAGTCACTGGCCGGTGCCGCCGCGGACGCCGTCGTCCTGACCGTGCGGACCTTCCCGGCCGACGAGGAGTTCCTGGTCGCTGCCACCCGTACGGTGCTGGACATCGCGGCCCGGCTCGGGATCCGCGTCCTTGTGGTCGGCGGTGCCGGCGCCCTGCGCAGCCCCGGCGCCCCGGATCTTCCGGTCGCAGACAACCCCGTGTACGTGCCCGCCGAGTACCGCGCCGTGGCCGCCGCCGGCGTTGCCCAGTTGCGGACCTGCGGAGCCCACGCGGGTGCGGACTGGGTGTACCTGAGCCCGCCGGCCCTGCTGGAACCCGGCGTTCGCACCGGCCGGTACCGGCGCGGCACGGACACGTTGCTCCTCGACCCCGAGGGCAAGTCCCGCATCAGCGCGGAGGACTTGGCCGTAGCCTTGCTGGACGAACTCGAAAGCCCGGGCGCCGAGCGGCACTTCACGGTGGCGCAACAGCTCCCCGGAGAGGCGCGGGGAACGACGCGACCAGCCACACCAGAGCGGCAGACGAACGACGGCGCCTCCCGGTCGATCCAGCGGAGCACCTGACCGGGAGGAGAGCGCCGCCGCGGTTGGGCGGCGTTGCGCCCGGAGCGGCCGCCTCACCGCCGGGTACCTGCCGGGCCCCGGATCACCGACCTGGGCTGCACCGCATGCGCCGCGTCAGGTGAGTCGCGGTGCCACCTCGGCCGCGACCCACTCCATCGCCTCCTGGGCCTGCTCAGCCGCGACCGGCAGCCACAGGGTGCAAGCGGTGAGCCCCGCCTCGGCGAGTCGCCCGAGGTCGTCGGCGACGCTCGCGGCGTTGGGCGCGGCACCGCCGAGCGGCCGCCCCGGGTGGAACCGCAGCGCACGGCGCAGGGCCGCGTCGCTTTGGCCGCCGACCCACACGGGCTGACCGCCGGCGGAAACCGGAGGCACTCCCAAGTGCGCCTGACGCAGTGTCGTGAACGGTCCGTCGAAGTCCGCGGGTCGCCGGGTCCACAGGGCCTTGGCGGCGGCGAGGTGGTCGTCGGTGCGTGCACCGCGTTCACGGGCGGGCACCCCAACGGCGGCGGACTCGTCGGGGTTCCAGCCGGTGCCGACGCCCAGGATCAGACGGCCGCCGGATACGACGTCCAAAGTGGCCGCCTGATTGGCGTCGTTGACCCGGCGACGGCCGCCAGCAGAACCAGCGGGTCCGTGTCGAGACCGAAACCGCTGTCCAGGAGGCGGTTGCCGACCGCAACGTGATCGAAGCCCAGGTCCTCAGCATGGCGTGCGGCACGGAGCACGCCGGCTCCGTCGTGCAGCGGCCAGCGCGGTTGAAGCGAGACGCCGAGGCGCAGCAGCGACATGAGGTTGCCTTTCGATGGCAGTCCGATGGCGACACGACGATCGCCGATCGCCCCGTCGCCACACCCAACTCCCGCACCGCCCGCATTTCATCCCGGCCGGGACACCGCCACGCAGTCCCGCCGGTCCGTCGACGGGCCGCCCTGCCGGCCGCCCGTGGACGGCGGCATCCGGCATGGGCCGCAGCGGAAGGACCTCCCACGAACCAGAATGGACGAACCAGTCGATGTATCCGTCCGGATGGCCGTCGACGAGCATCGAGCTCCAGTACTCGGCATGCGAAGCAGCCACCGGCCCTCGTGCAACGGCTGTTCGCCGACTCGGCGGTAACAGTCAGCGACATGACGTCGCGTACGGTTGACCATTGCGAAAAACCGGCGGTGCCGATTAAATCTCCTGAATTCGTCCGGATTAGGATGAATCGACGGCTGTGGACCGCTGTGGTCTCCAACCGATGACGCAGCCCAGCGAGTAGCCGAGCGGTGAGCGGAGGCGACAGTCGGCCGTGGTGAATGCCAAAAGCAGCGATGCGAACGACATCGGCGCGCCCATGTCACACACTCCCCGTCCGCCGCACCAGCCGCAGGGACTGCGGAACGTGCAGGTCGCGCGTCCCCTGGCGCGACACCGCATGCGGATGCGGCTGCTCGACGCCGTGGACGAGGAGCGGCGCGATGTCGATGTGCTGCTGACCGCGCTCCAGCAGGCGGTGGCCGAGGTGCACGGTCTGGGCGGCATGGTGCATCTTCCGGGCGGCGGCATGAGCGGCATCCTCTACCTGGTCGCCGACAGTGGCCTGCCGGAGTCGATGACCCGGCCCTGGCTGATCATCCCGGCGCGGGGCTCGGCGCCGCCCAGCATGTCCGCCCGCGACGACGCCATCACCTGGCAGGCCCACCTGGCCCCGCCCGACCCGGTGCCGGGTCGGGATCCCGCCGCCCTGTGGCCTTCCCGGGTCCCCGACGGCATAGGCCACCTGGCCGTCCCCGTTCCGGGCGGTGGCCGGCGAAGGGGCGCGCTCTCGGTCCTCTTCGCCCCGGGCGACGAGCCCAGCGCGACGGAGTGCGCGTTTCTGAACGAGGTGGCGGCCTGGATGTCCAGCAGGCTCAGGTCGTCCGGGATCCTCAAGCCGTCCCCCACCCTGCTGCGGGCCCTGGAGAACGGGCCCGGAACGTGTGAAGCGCCTCCCAGGAACGCGGAAGGGGCGACCTCCATCACGTACACCTGGGACCTGCGCACCGGTGAGCTGACCGCCGACCGCCCCGTCGAGGAGGTGCTGGCCGGCATCGATCCGGAGGTGATGGTCGGCGGCATCGAGGCGTGGGCGGCGCTGATCCACCCGGACGACCTGCCGGGTGCGGTCACCGGATTCGACATGGGCATCCAGCTCCGCGGTGGCTTCCAGGACGAGTACCGGATCCGGCGGCAGGACGGCACGTACCTCTGGATCGAGGCTTGTGCGCGGACGCTCACGGACGAAGCGGGGGTCCCGGTGAAGGTGATCGGCAGCCTCCGGGACAGCAGCGAAACGCACACTGCGGCCGAGTCGGTGGGCCGGGCGCTGCGGCACATGAGCGACGGCTTCGTCTCCCTGGACAGGGACTGGCGCATCGGATTCCTCAACCAGGCCGCCGAGAAGCTCTTCGGCGCCGCGGGCGACGTGGCCGGAGCCCTGCTCTGGGACATTCCTGCGCTACAGGCCCTGCCGGATCTGGAGCAACGGTGCCGGGCCACGGCGGCCGAGGGCCGGCCCGCCGGGCTGGACGTACCAGGACCGGACGGGGCGTCCTGGTACCACCTGCGGCTGGTGCCGGTACCGGAGGGTCTCACTCTCTACATCACCGACACCACCGAGCGGCATCTGCGGGAGGTCGAGCGGGCCGCCGCGGAACGGGCCGCGGGGGAACGCGCGGCCCTGGTGCAGCGGACCACGCGGGAGCTGGCCGAGGCTGTCACGGCTCAGGACGTGATGGCGGCGGTGGCCGACGGTGTGATGGCACCCCTGGGAGCCACTGGTCTCATCATGCTCGGCGTGGCCGACGACCGACTGACCGTGGTCGGCTCCCAAGGGTATTCGGAACGCTTCACCCGGATGCTGGACGGCAAGTGGCCGGTGGCGGACAACCCGGTGGGGGACGCCCTGAGCACCCGCACCGCCCTCTTCATCTCCTCCCCGGAGGAGTTCCTGGAGCGCTACCCGGCAACCAAGGTCCTGGTCCGGGAAGGGCGCAAGCAGGCGTGGGTCTTCCTGCCGCTGGCCGTGTCCGGGCGCGAGATCGGCGCCGCGGTGATCTCCTTCGGCCGGCCGCGGGTGCTGGACGATGACGAACGGACGCTGCTGACGGCGCTCAGCGGACTGATCGCGCAGGCCATGGAGCGGGCCGGGCTCTACGACGAAGCGACGACCCGGGCCCGCACCCTCCAGCGCAGCCTGTTGCCGCAGGCACTGCCCGAACTGCCCGAGGTGACGACGGCGGCGCGCTACCAGCCGGCCGAACAGGGAGCAGACGTCGGCGGCGACTGGTACGACGTGATCCCCCTCTCTGCGGCCCGGGTGGCGCTGGTGATCGGCGACGTCATGGGCCACGGTATGGCCGAGGCCGCCACCATGGGCGGGCTCCGCACGGCCGTCCGCACCCTCTCGGAACTGGAGCTGCCGCCCGACGAGATCCTCGGCCACCTCAACGACATCGTCGGCGAGCTGGGCACGGACGCCTTCGCCACCTGCCTGTACGGCATCTACGACCCGGTGACGCGGATTCTGTCGTACGCCAGCGCCGGCCAGCCGCCCCCGGCGGTCGCCCACCCCGACGGCACCGTCACCTTCCTGTCCATGGCTCCGGACCCACCACTGGGGGTGGCCGCTCCGCCCTTCGACACCCACGAGACCCTGCTGCCCGCCGACAGCCTGCTCGCCCTCTACAGCGACGGCCTGGTGGAGAGCAAGGACAGGGACCTCGCCACCGGCATGAGCCACCTCGCCGAGCTCCTCTCACAGTCCGTGCACGCCATGCAGGCCTCACCAGCGGACGGGTCAGACCTGGACGCCCTCTGCGCCGACCTCACCGCCGCCCTCCTCCCCGCCCACGGCGCGCTGAGCGATGACGCCGCCCTGCTGCTGGCCCGCACCCATCCGCTGGACGCGGAGAACGTCGCCGAGTGGCCGTTGCCGGAGGACCCGGTGGCGGCGGGTCAGGCCCGTGACCTGGTCCGCGTCCAGCTCGCCGACTGGAACCTGGCCGATGAGGACCTGCTCATGACCACCGAGCTCCTGGTCAGCGAGCTGGTCGGAAACGTCGTGCGGCACGCCTGTGGCCCCATCCGGCTGCGCATGCTCCGGAGCCGCACACTGATCTGCGAGATCTCCGACGCCAGTCTGACCACACCGCACATCCGCCACACCTCCGCCACGGACGAGGGCGGGCGCGGCCTACAGCTCATCTCCGCGCTCTGCCAGCGCTGGGGCACCCGTCACACCCGCACCGGCAAGTCCATCTGGACCGAACAGCCCCTCCCGCCTCCGATACCCCGCTGACAACTGCGCCCCGTCCCGCGCCCTGACGGCAGTGGCGCGCGTCGACGTCCTACCCGCCCTATTGGGCCTGGTCCGAGTCGGAACCCGAGTCGGAGAACTCTGTGACGGCGAGCCGGGCTGGGGTCAGTGACCTTCGGTGAGCGCATGTCTCGGCCAGTCGCAGCAGTCCGGGAGCCAGTGCCGCGCCGACCAGGTCGGTGGCCTGGAGGGTGAAGGTGCTGCGGAGGCCGACGGGGTCGACGCTCGCGCCAGGACTGAGCAGCGCCCCGAGGCTGCGTACCACTGCGGCGGCCTTCCCGCGCAGGGCCTGGGCGCGTGGGGTGGGAACCATGGTCTGTCCGGCCCGGACCAGGAGGGGGTCCTGGAGGGCGCGGACGGGCGAGGGTGCGGCTCATGGCGGCGGGCGAGGTGTGCAGACGTGCGGCGGCGCGGGTCACGCTGTGCTCGGCCAGCAGAGCGTCCAGCGCGATGGCGAGATTGGCGTCGATGACCGGATCCGGGCCGCTCACCAGCATTAGCTCCCACCGGGAACATCGGCCGCCACCTGCTCCCGCGGCTCCTGGAGTCCGCCCCCGCCGCGGGGGGAGGAACTCCGCGTGATCGTGCGCGTTCCCGCCCGGCTTCCGGACGCGGCGCGCGGACGCGTCGAGGTGGTCACCGGCTCGCACGCAGAAGCCGAGGTCCTCGACCGGGCCTTCGAGGGTGCGGACGCCGTCTTCTGGCTCGTCCCCCCGGACGCCTCCCAGACCCCGCAGGACGCCTACAGCGGTTTCACCCGCCCTGCCGTCAAGGCGCTCGCCGCCCATAGCGTCGGCCATGTCGTCGGCGTCTCCGCGCTCGGCCGCGGCACCCCGCTCGCCGACCGGGCCGGCCTCGTGACCGCCTCCCTCGCCATGGACGACCTCATCGCCGGCACCGGCGTGGCCTACCGGGCCCTGGCCGGCGCGTCGTTCTTCGAGAACCTCCTGGAGGAGACCGACTCGATCCGCGAGAAGGGCGTCTTCACAGACTCCGTCGACGCCGACCGCAAGGCCCCCTTCGTCGCCGTCGCCGACATCGCGGCCGTCGCCGCCGGCCTGCTGCTGGACCGCTCGTGGGCCGGCGCCGACAGCGTCCCGGCCCTCGGGCCGCGGGGCCTGTCCCCCAACGACCTGGCCCGCATCATGACCGAACAGCTCGGCCGCCCCGTCCGCTACGAACGCCGGCCGCTCGACGAGATGTACACGACCCTCGTCGGCTACGGCCTCGATCCCGTAACCACCGTCACCACCTGACACACCGTCCACCCGGCCCAGAAGATCAACGCCACGGACGGGCCATTTTTCAGACGGAGTTCGGACGGCGGAACCGGGCCCGCAGGAGAAGCGCCGTGCCCGCTGCGGCGATGAGGAGCACACTGCCCGCGGCCCACGCCATCACCGCGGTGCGGGATGTGCCGGAGGAGTGCGCCGCCGCCTGTGTGGAGCAGGCACTCGCTCGTGCGGCGGGGGCGATGCGCAACCGGGCCCATGGTTTGGAGGACTGGCCTTCGACGTGTTCCGCATCATGTCGGTAAACGGTGTAAAGCCCGGGCGTGGCATCGCACTTGAGAGTGGTGGTGGCGGTCAGGACGGCCTTGGCTCCGCGCAGAGTGGGGCGGTCGGTGAACGCACGGGAGTTGAGGGTGATGTCGCCGTCCATCCCCTCGTCATCGTTGTCGGTGATCGTGATGCGGCTGCCGGCGTGAAAGGTCCGCACATCCCACTCCGACTGGGGCCAGGTGTCGTCCGCAGGCCAGTGTTCTTCCCGGTCCGGCGGGGGCATCTTCTTCACCTTGTCGCGACAGGCGCTGCGTGCGGCCTCGTCGGCGGGTTGGACGTGCAGCCGCGCCCAAGGGGCCGGATGACCGGCCGGTCCGTCGGCGCCGGCCCCGGTCCGCGTGACCGGATACGTGCCGGGCCGGGCATCGCAGGCGATGGTGACGGTGGCCGTCAGCACCGGTGTCATCATGCGCAGCCGCCCTGCCGCAAGGAACACGGTCGAGTGGACGGTGTCGCCGTACGCGGCCTGTCCGCTCTTGGCAATGACCATCAGGGTGTCACCGGGATGCACAGACCGGGCACCACGGAGTGGCAGCGGCGGTGCCGACGGGGAGGCCGAGGCGGGCCCGGCCGCCAGGAGGGCCAGCAGCAGCGGGAGCGCCGCCCACGCGGCCGTACGGAGTCGGTGCATCGTCTCGCCCGTCTGTTATTTGGTGGTATGTCAGTAATTACTCGCTAGTATGCCATTGGTCGATATGCCGAACTGGTCTGCGGCTCCCGTGAGTTGGGGGTCGCCCGCCGTTCGGCTTCCTACTAGATGGAAAGACACCTCGTTGCGTTCCAGACACAGATGGATTCCGGCCCTCACGCTCGGACTGTGCGCCGGCATACTCGGCACCGGCCCGGCGTCTGCCGCAACCGGCACTCCGCCGCCGGCCGGTTCCGCCGCGCCGACTGCCTCCGCCCCAGCCGGTCAGATGCCGTCGGGGTCGCCGGCGCCCTCGGCGTCTTCGACGGTCGCGGGGGCCGTCGAGCCGACCGCCTCCCCCTCCCCGTCGGCGTCGTCCACGAGCACGGAGCCCGCCGCCCCAACGGTGCCCTCCGCCCCCTCGGGAGCGCCGAGTCTCAGTGAGGAGGAGAAGTACTGGACGGCCGACCGCATGGACGAAGCGGTCCCGGTCGACGCCGCACCGCACTCGGCCCCCGCCTCGCCGCACGGCGTGGCCGGCGTCACCGGGGCGGACCGGTCACCGCCCTCGGGTACGCCCGACCCGGAGCACTTCGGCGGGCACCCGATGGTGGGCACCTTCTTCTTCGACGGCAGGCCGCTGGGCGGAAAGAGCACGTACTGCACGGGCAGCGTCGTGCACACCGCCGCCAAGGACATCGTCCTGACCGCCGGGCACTGCGGCCGCGGCCTGGAGGGTGCCGAGCACCGCATCTTCGTACCGCAGTACCGCGACGGCAAGTCCGCCGCCGATCAGCCGCACGGCGTGTTTCCGGTCTCCCAGGTGTACATAGACCCGCGCTACGAGAAGAACACCAAAGCACCCACCTCCGACCTCGACCTGGCCTTCGCGTGGGTCGGCTCCAACAGCCGGGGCAAGGTGGAGGACGTCACCGGAGCTCTGACGTTCACGCCCACCGCCAGCTACACCCACAACGTCACCGTCATCGGCTATCCCGGCAGCGACAGCGTCAACCCCAAGCACGAGCCGGTTCGCTGCCCGGTCACCACCTCGCGGCTGCCGGGATTCCGGCAGATGCGCATGACCTGCACAGGCTTCTACGGCGGTGTCTCCGGCGGTCCTTGGATCGAGGACTACAACCCCACCACCGGCACCGGCAAGGTCATCGGCAACACGGGCGGGTACAACGGCGGTGGCAACGACGCCAACGACGACTGGGTGACGTACGCACCGGTCTACGGCAAGGACGCCCAGGACCTGTTCGCGGACGCCGCCGCCCACCGACTGCCGGGCAGCAAGCCGCCGTACCAGCCGTCGACGGACAGCCCCCGACTGCCCGGCGCGGCAACCACCTGGCAGCACGCCAAGCTGCTCGCCTCCGGCGACTTCCGCCAGACCGGCCACAGCGACATGATCGTGGTCTGGACCGACGGCGAAGTCACCCTCTACCCCGGCAACGGCAACGGCGGCTACGACACCGAGCGGCAACTGCTGGCCCCCAACGGCACGTGGACCCACGCGGAAACCATCACCGCCGGTGACTTCACCGGGTCCAACCAGTTCGACCTGCTGGTGCGCTGGTCCGACGGCGAGGTCACCCTCTACGGCGACGTCGGCTCCAAGGGACTGAACTGGGCGGGCACCCAGATGATCAAGCCCAACGACCTCTGGAAGAACGCGATCCAGATCGCGGCGGGCCGCTTCAACGCCTCCCAGTACGTCACCGACCTGGTCGTGCGCTGGGTCGACGGCGAACTGACCCTCTACACCAACGTCAGCGCCGGCACCTTCGGCCAGGAGCACAAGCTCAAAGACCCCAACGACACGTGGAAGGACGCCACACTCCTGACCGCCGGTGAGTTCTCCGGCAACCAGAAGTGGGACCTCATGGTGCGCTGGACCGACGGTGAACTCGACAACTACGTCGGCACCACCACGTCGGGCCTCGGCACCGAGCAGCGCATCCTGGACCCCAACAAGCTCTGGACCCATGACAGTGCCATGACGACCGGCAACTACACCGGAAACGGTCGTACCGACGACCTCGTCATCCGCTGGTCCGACGGCGAGACGACCATGTACACCGATACGCTCGCCAACCGACTGGGAACCGAACACATGCTCGTCGCCCCGACTTCCTGAGCCCACCCCGGAACCACTCGGTCGGCCGCGGGACAACTCGCGCGCCGGCCGGGCGTTCGTGGATGTGCTCTGAGTCATCGAGCGCCGGAGGCGGCCACGCGCGTAGCGGGCGATCCCGCCGCCTCCCATATAAAACTCCAGCTTCCCGGTGCGCTAGAAACCGTCGCCGCACAGCCGGGTGACGCCGCCGGTCGACAGCCCCTGGTCCGTCCCCGGCAGAGGGGCACTGACACCGGAAGCTACGCCTGTTACTCCCGGTGCAGAGAGGCGAGCCAGCGGTCGTCCTGGAACTCGGCAGGCACCTCTTCCTCCCAGGGATCGATCCCGCGGCGCTCCAGTTCGTCAAACCATCGGTCCCGCTGCGACTCGGGGAGCCGTCGTCCGCACCAGGGACAGAAGCTGATCGTGATGCTCGACGTGCCGCCGTCATGGATGATCAGCCCGTACTCCTGGAACTTCGCGCTGAAGTCGACCAGCGCGTCCGGGCAGGCGAAGGAATCGTCGTGCTGTTCGCAGCCCACGTTCACGCGGCTGGTCATCGCCTCGCAGCAGTGATTGGTCATGACCTCGGCTTCTCGTTGTCGGCACCGTGACCAGAAGTAGACCACGGTCTGTAAGGATCACCGGGTGGCACACGGACGGTCGGTCACGAATGTGGAGCCGACGGCAACATGGGTTGACGCGCACACCTGGTCGGTACCGGCCGGGGCAAGGAAGTGTCGGTGTCGCGCCGGCGGCAGGAGCAGGCGCCCGAGGCATTCGCCTCTGCGCTCACCGACTTCCTTGAGCCAGCTCCGGACCTCGGGTGACATGCGAAGACGGAAATCGCGCCGCACACTTACCGGCGCGGGCCTGGCTCTGCTACCTGGTAGCCGCGAGGCGTGTAGAGGGTGGAGTGCGGCCCGGTGGGTGCTCGCGGTCTTCTCGTAGCGGGTCGTGATGTATCCCCACTGCTTCAGGCGGTTGGTGCACCGCTGCGTTGCTCCGCACGAGTCCCGGTTTCGAGGAGCCGCTTCCGAAGCAGGACGGCACCGGATTCGGCGAGCCAGTCCGCGAGCGTACGCAGTCCGGGATGGATGATGCGCAGCGCCTCGATGTCGGCATGCCAGCGCGATCCGGCTGCCCAGCGCTCCCTGGCCCGGGCGATCTCGGGGTTGAGCCCTGTGGCCTCGGCGTGGGTCAGCTGCTTGTACCGGATCGCCGTACCGGTGGCCTCGCTGATCGCGGCGACCGCCTCGGCCGGAGTGGGGGCGTCCCCGGCCAGTTCCAGAATCCGTCCGGCGAACCGGTCCGGCTGGTCGAAGGCCAGCGCCGCGAACTCGGCGATGTCCTCCACCGCGATGATCTGGACGGGTTCGTCCGGCGGGAAGATGTGCCGGTGCACGCCGCGGACGATGCCGTCGAGGCCCATGGGCGTCGAACCCAGGTAGTTCGACATGAACCGCACCGGACGCAGAACGGTCACCGACCGGATCCGCTCACACAAGTAGTCCTCGATGCGTTTCTTTCCCTCGGAGCCACCCGGTCGACCCGGCGTGGACGCGATACCCGTGAACACGACGTGCTCGACTCCCGCCGCGGCCGCGGCATCGATCAGTGCCCGGCCCCGGGTGAACTCGCGCTCCACGTCAGGGCCGTCCGGTCCGAACGCCACGGGTGGTACGGCGAACAGGGCCGCTGCTCCCTCCAACGCGGCAGGCAGACTGGACCGTTCGTCGAAGTCGCCGTGCACGAGCTCCGCTCCCGCGGCTGCGAGTGCTGTGGCGGCGGGTGCGTTCGTGTCCCGTACGAGCGCGCGCACCGGTCTGCCGGCCGCCAGGAGCCGGTGTGCGGTGGCACCGCCCTGCCGACCGGTCGCACCGGTCACCACAACCAAGCGGTCAGTGGTCATGTCGTCCTCCGCCCCGGGACGGTCGGTGGGTACGGTGGGTTGGACCCGGGGTCGATGTGGAATGCTCCACCCGGTCGAGTGGCACGGACAAGGGATTACGTGACATGACCGCAGCTCCCCAGGACCCGGGCCGGGCCGATGCCCGCCGTAACCGCAGGAAGGTGCTCGCCGCCGCTTCGCAGGCGTTCGACGAATACGGCCTGGACGTCTCGCTCGCCGCGATCGCACGGCAGGCGGGGGTCGGCACCGGCACCGTGTACCGGCATTTCCCCAGCAAGGAGATCCTGCTGGAGGCCGTACTCGTCCAGCAGGTCGACGACCTGGTGGACGCCGCTCGACAGTGGGCGGCCCGCGTTGACCCCGTCGCGGCGTTCTTCGGCTTCCTCCTGGAGGTCGTCGACACGTCCCACGGGCGCAAGTACGCCTGCGACGCCTTGACCGAGCAGCCGAGTTGGCCACGGCCGTGCCTGGCCGCGTCGGCACGACGGTTCCGCCGGGCACTTGACGAACTGCTCCGCGCAGCCCAACGGGCTGGTGGGGTCCGCACGGACGTCAGCACGGACGATGTCGCCGCGCTCACCGTCGGGTGCGCGACGATACGGGCCGCCCACCGCGACCAGAACAGGGGCACCCGCATGGTGCGGCTGGCGCTGGAGAGCCTGCGAACTCCCTCATCCGTCACGCAAGACTGGCGGTTTCGTGACACTCCCGGAACGCTGCACACACCGTCGTGGTGCGAGGAATGCGGGGCCCCGCTCGAGGCCCGCTCCACCGGCCGCCCGGCCCGCTACTGCGGAGCGACCTGCCGACAGCGAGCACATCGCCGCCGTCTCGACACGGCAGCCAGGGATGCCGTCGGCTGAGTCCGGCGCGAGCGGCGCGACCGGCGCCTCAGGTTGCCAGAGGTGAACCCACACGGTGAGCCGTGCCGTCGGCGTCCACGTACGCGAACTCCCGGAGGCCGTAGAGCGTGTCCGACGGGTCGACGAAGCGGCCCTCGACCCCGGAGGCCTTCCACTCGGCATAGACGGCGTCAGCGTCACTCACGTAGAGGTAGATGACGGCTCCGGTGCGGTGAGGATCGTGCTCCAACCACTCCGTGAGGTGGACCGAGACCGATCCCCGCTCGGCGGTGCCGTAACGATCAGGGCCCTCATAGGCGTTGGCCGTGAAGCCCAGACGCCGGTATCGATCCAGAGCGGCGTCTAGATCCCGGACCGGGACAACGGGCGCGACCCGTGTGAAGGCGACTTCTGGCATGCGGCCAGTCTTGCAGGCAGGGGGCCTCGGGCACAGCGGGAAAGCAGCCCTCGGAGAGCCATCACGGGGCAGGCTCATAACCTCAAGGCGCTGCCGAGGTGAAGTCGTTCGGCGAGCACATCGGTGGTGTCCGACAGCTTGATGCCCGCAATCCAGATGACAGCCGCACTGGCCACGAACAACACCAGCAACACCGGCGAACCCAAAGATCCCATACAGCTGGGAGTACCCGCCGGTCCAGGGCAGAATCAGCGGGAATTCCGGGGAATCGGTTACTCGACGAGGCCGTCGCCCGGTGTCCGGCCATCTCATGGCAGAGGGTGAGGCCGGGCACGGTCCGTGAGGTACGCGCCGCATCGCATCAGCGGGCTCACCAGCCATGGAATGGGCGCTGCCGTGCGGTTCGCCCAGCAGCGGATGTCCGCACCCTGGTGGGCGGGAGGTTGTCGTGTCCCGCCCCAGCGGGGTCTGGAAGCCTGGTGAACCCCGCCGTCAGCGGCACGCTTCTTTCTGTAGCACCAGCAGGGCGATGTCGTCGAGGCGTCGCCTGGTGGTGTCGGTCTTGCTCAGCACGGCGTCGATGAGCAGGTGCAGGTCCTGGTCGTCGGCCTCGGCGAGATGGTGTGCGAGGTGGGTGATGGAGTCGTCGAGGTCGACGCCCGGTGTCTCGACGAGGCCGTCGGTGTAGAGGGCCAGCAGCATTCCCTCGGTGAGCGGGACCTCGGTGACGGGGAAGGCGGCGTCGGGGTCGATGCCGAGGAGCGGTCCGGGTGGGACCTCGAGGGGCCGGGTCTCGCCCTCGGGAAGGCGCAGGATCGGTGGCGGGTGGCCGGCGCTGGCCAGCGTCACGCGTCGGCGGGCGAAGTCGAGGTGGACGTAGAGGGAGCTGGTGAACAGGCCGGGGGCGAGATCGGTCAGCAGCCGGTTGGTCCGGTGAAGGACCTCGTCGGGCGGTGTGCCGAGGGTCGCGTGGGCGTGGACGGCGGTGCGTACCTGCCCCATCAGGGCGGCGGCGGCGACGTTGTGGCCCTGGACGTCGCCGATGACGGCCGCCGCGGCGGTGTCGCCGAGGCGGATCAGGTCGTAGAAGTCTCCGCCGATGTCCATGCCGCGGGTGGCGGGCAGGTAACGGGCGGCGACCCGCAGGCCGTTGATCGCCGGGAGGCTGCGTGGGAGCAGCGCCTGCTGGAGACCGTGGGCGAGTTCGTGTTTGGTGTCGTAGAGGCGGGCGCGGTCGAATGCCTGGGCGACGAGCCCGGCGAGCGAGGTCATCACGGCGCGTTCCTCGGCCGGGAACGCGTGGGGGCTGTCGTAGGACAGGACGCAGACTCCGACCGGTCGGCCGGAGATGACCAGAGGCAGGAAGGCCCAGGCCTGCTTGCCACTGACCGACGGTGCCTCTGGGTAGCTGCGCCGCATCTCCTCGACGTCGGCGAAGAACGCGGGGACGCCGCTGGCCAGGGCGTGCCCGGCCGGGGTGAAGGCGGTGTCGAGCGGGAGGCCGTCCAGACTTGCGATGCTCTCGGAGGCATAGCCGCGGTGGCCGGTGATCCGCAGTCGGCCGGCGTCGGCGGTGGACAGGACCAGGCCCTGGGCGCCGAAGGCAGGCATGATCTGGTCGGCTACCAGATCGACGACGTCCTGGACACCGACGACCTCGGCCAGCGCGGCGGCGAGATGCGTGAGCTGGTACAGCTGGCCGGCACGGGCCGGTCCAGCGGCGCCTGCGGGCTGGGGGGACGCCGGTGGGGACGGTTCGTGCGCACTGCTGGGAAGGATCCGAGCGCTGATGCCGCTGTCGTCCGGGTACAGGTGGAAGTCCAGCCACTGGTCCGGCGGCCGGCACGCCGTGAACGAAACAGGCTCCCGGCTGATCACCGCGGCACGGTAACGGTCCTCGTGGACCGGATCGTCGAGCCAGCGCAGGGACTGCCACGGCAGGGTGCCCAGCAGCTGACCGGCCTCACGGCCCAGCAGGTCGGCGGCACCGGAGCTGACGTAGGTGAAGCGCCCCTCCAGATCCAGGGCGCAGCTGCCGCCGGGCAGGCGATCGACGAAGTCGGCGACCGCCAGCTCCGGAGGCACGGACCGCTGGCCGGCGCCGACGGGCACGGCGCGCGGCCGCTCGCGGCCTGCGGGAGCGCCCTGCTCGGCGGCTTCCTCCAGCAGCCGGGCCAGACGCCGGCAACTCGACGTGATGTTTCCGCGCTCGCGTCGGGTCATGTGCGGCGGACGCGTGGCCGGCCACATCAGCAGCAGGGATCCCCACCGCCGGACGCCGGTGACCGGCGCGGCAGCCAACGCCAGCGGGTAGGGAAGCACCATCGCGGTGCGCGGATAGGTGCGGACCATCTCCTCCTGGCTGCCGACCCACACCATGCGGTCCTCGCGCACGGCGTCGGCGACGGGTGCCGGGCCGGCGAGCGGAACCCTCGTCCAGGGGGCGGCGAACTCGAGCGGCACCCCGCACACCACGTCCAGGCACAGCAGCCGCTCGTCCGGTGCGAGCAGGTACAGAGCGCCGATGG
Organism: Streptomyces sp. NPDC001480; assembly: GCF_042894725.1. Classification (NCBI taxonomy): domain Bacteria; kingdom Bacillati; phylum Actinomycetota; class Actinomycetes; order Kitasatosporales; family Streptomycetaceae; genus Streptomyces; species Streptomyces sp. NPDC001480. Next base: position 264,014 of record NZ_JBIAVX010000006.1, read on the forward strand.
ACGCACCGGTTCGGCGCACCGTCTCCGCGAGCGCGGCGTCCAGTGCATCGGCACCCATGCCAGGATCACCCGTACCGGTCGTGACTGCTCCCCGTCCGGTAGTGACTGCTCCCCGTCGGAGCGGCACCCGAACGCCGCGCATACCCGGCCTCGCCCATATGAGGACCGTACGCCCGTGCGGAGCGGTCGGCACGCGGTCCCGGAGTGATCGATGGATCCACGCCACCGGGCCTGCCGGTGGCTGAGCCCGGGTGCCGGGCGTCGACAGCTGTCGGAAATCCTTCGGATCCTCCGCCCGGATGTCGGTTTTCCGGGCTCTGCGGGCTGTGACTGGCCTCTGGCTGGAACCGGCCGGAAAGTGGCCGTCGTGCTGGCGACCCGCCGCACCGGAACGGAGGATTTGTGAACGTCGGAACAACGGCGGCCGGACCACGGCAGAGTCCGAAAGCCACGCTTGTCATGGCTTGCGTCGGGGTGTTCGTCGCCTATCTGCCAGTCACCAGCGTCTCGGCGAGCCTTCCTGCCATCCAGCGGGCTCTGCACGCGTCGACCTCACAGCTGTCGTGGATCTCGGACGCGTTCGTCCTGCCCATGGCGGCCCTCATCCTGACCGCCGGCGTCTTCGGAGACGTGCACGGCCGCAAGAAGGTCTTCCAGGCGGGCCTGCTGTTCGCCGTCATAGGAGCGGCCGTCGCCCTGAGCGCGCACTCGGTCCAGGTTCTGTGGGTCGGGCAGGCACTGGCCGGGCTGGGCGCGGCCGCGCTGCTGCCCACGACGCTGGCGCTGATCAGCCACGCGGTGCCCAACCCGCACGAGCGTGCCAAGTTCGTCGGCCTGTGGGCCGCTGCCCTGATGTCGGCACTGGCCGCCGGTCCCCTGGTGGCGGGCGTGATCCTCGACCACGCCGCCTGGCGATGGATCTACCTGCCGGCCATACCGGTAGCCGTGCTCACCATGGCGGTCGCGGTGCCCCTGGTGGACGACTCCCGGGCCCCTGGCTCGCGTCGGCTGGACTGGCCTGGCCAGATCACCGCCGCGCTGGCGATCACCTCGCTCGTCTACGGCGTGATCGAAGGCGGTGCCGACTCCTTCTCCCGGCCCAGGGTGATCGTCTCCTTCGTGCTGGCCGCCGTCAGCGCCCTCGTGTTCGTCCTGGCCGAGCGGCGCAGCGCCAGCCCGATGCTGGACCTGGCGCTCTTCCGCAGCCCGGCGTTCAGCGCCACCACGCTGATCGCGATGATCACCTTCCTGGGCCTGATCGGCTTCTTCTTCGTGCTCAGTCTCTACTTCGGCATGGTGCAGCGGCTCGACACCCTCGACGCGGGGTACCGGCTGTTGGCGGTGACGGTGGTGTGCCTGCTCGTCGGGGTCGTGGCAGGGCCGTTGATGCGCCGGGTCTCGGCACGCCTCCTGATCACCACTGGTCTGCTGTTCACCATGGGGGCCCTGCTGTCCCTGACCGCGCTCGACGCGCACACGCCGTTCGGTGCGCTGGCCTGGCGGCTGGCCCTGCTCGGCTTCGGCCTGGGTCTGGTCGTCACGCCCATGACCGCCACCGCCGTGGCCTCCGTACCTCATCACCTGGCCGGTATGGCGGCGGCGGGCAACAACGCCTTCCGGCAGGTCGGCGGCGCGCTCGGCCCGGCCGTTCTGGGCGTGCTGCTGACCACCAGGGCCACCGACACCCTCCCCGGTCATCTCGCCGACGCCGGCGTGGACGGCTCGACGGCGCAGCGGATCACGGCGGCGGTGGACTCCGGCGGGTTGGGTGTGGTGGCCCGGATGGACCTGGGAGCGGAGACCGGCCGGGCCCTGGGCGCTCTCTCGGCGGCCTTCCTCGACGGCCTTCAACTGTGCCTCGTCGTGGCCGCCGCTCTCGCGCTGCTCGCCGCGGTCGTCGGGGTGGTGCTGCTGCGCACCCCGCGGGCGGCGGCCCCGCGGGGCCCCGAGGAGGCGAAGCCGTTCGCCGAACGCGATCCGGACCCGGAGCCGGTTCTCGTGGGTGCGGGCGGTGGGCACGGCCCGGTGTCGGCCCCGATCCCGCGGTCGGGCGGGTGGGGCTTCGCGGGCAGTGAGACCGATGTTCCCGCCCGGGCCGGTCGTGGGGCCGTTCTCTCCGGCCGGGTCTGTGACGCCGTCGGCGACGGCATGGCGGGTGCCGCGCTCACCCTGGTCTCGTCGGCCGGGAGCCAGGTCGGCCGAGTCGTGGCCGACATCGTCGGCCGGTACGAGCTGACCGCCCCGACGGGAGGGTCGTACGTGCTGATCGCCGCCGCGGACGGCCACCAGCCCCAGGCGTCCACGGTTGTGCTCGGCGAGCGGCCGCTGGTCCATGACCTGGTTCTGGCCGGAGGCAGCAGGGTCGCCGGCACCGTGGTGTCGGCCGATGGCGGAATGGCCGTGGAGGGCGCCCTGGTCACGGTCACTGACGTACGCGGCGACGTACTGGCCGGCGGCATGACCGACACCGCCGGGCGTTTCGCCTTCGGTGAGCTGCCGGCGAGCGACGTCACGCTCACGGTGAACGCCCCTGGGTTCCGGCCCGCCGCACTTCGCGTGCAGGCCTCCGACCCCGAAGCCGGCGCGCTGAAGGTGCCGCTGTGGTCGGGCGCGCAGCTGCGGGGCGTCGTACGGGCGGGTGCCCACCTTCGGAGCCTGGCCGACGCGCGGGTCACGCTGGTGGACGCGGCCGGGAATGTCGTGGGCACCACCACCACCGGCCCTGACGGCGGCTACGCCTTCGCCGATCTGGACGCCGGCGGCTACTCGGTGATCGCTGCCGGGTATCCGCCCGTGAGCAAGGCGGTCTCCGTGGACGGCCGGATTCCGGAGGACGTCCATCTGGAACTGGCTCACCCGGACAGCTGAAGCCGTGGCCCAGTCTGCCCGCTCGCATACGTGCCGGATCCGGTGACACTGGGGCATACAGCAGCCGGGTCCGGTGCGGGGCGCCGGCCGTGGGGACGGGAGCGCGCCCAGCTGAGGTCCGGGTCCTTCCGGGGCCCGGACCTCACCCGCACGACCTGACGCTCGACAAGGAGGAACCCAGTGCGGGCCCAGCCACCCGATCCACTCGATCTGAAGCTGTTGCAGGCGCTCCAGCTCGACGGCCGGGCGCCGTTCAACCAGATCGCGGACGTCCTGGGGGTGTCCGACCAGACCGTCGCCCGCCGCTTCCGGCGGCTGCGCAGCACCATCCATCTGCGTGTGCTCGGTATCACCGACGAAAGCCGACTCGGCCGCAGCACCTGGCTCCTGCGCCTGCGTTGCATCCCGGACACCGCCGAACAACTGGCGAGCGCACTGGCCCGGCGCCCGGACACCGCCTACGTCAGCGTCATCTCCGGCGGCACCGAAGTGATGTGCGCGATGAAGCCGCGCACGCGGCAGGAGCGGGACGAACTCCTCCTCGACCGCCTCCAGCGCACCCCTCGTGTCACGTCGGTCAGCGCCCACTGCCTGCTGCACCAGTTCTATGGCGGACCGGTCGGGTGGCTCAGCAAGATCGATGCCCTCAGCCCCGACGAACAGGCCGCCCTGAGTCCGCCACCCGTCGACCCAGGCACCGATACCGTCGTGCTGGAGGACGCCGACGAGGCGCTGCTCGCCGCCCTCGCCCGCGACGGACGGGCCTCGCTCACCGAACTCCAAGCGAGCACCGGCCTGTCGGAATCCGCGGTACGGCGGCGTGTGGATCGACTGCGTTCCATCGGGGTCCTCTACCTGGACGTGCAGTTCGACCACGAACACCTCGGCAACGACGTCGTCGCCATGCTCTGGCTCACCGTCGCCCCGGCCGCCCTCGCCGACACCGGCCGTGCCCTCGCCTCGCACCCCGAGGTACGTTTCGCGGCGGCCACCACGGGCCAGGCCAACATCGTCGCCGCCACCCTGCATCCCAGCACCGGAGCCCTCTACACCTATCTCAGCGACAAGATCGGAGCCCTGGACGGCGTCCGCTCCGTCGAGACCACCCTCGCCCTGCGAGAGGTCAAGCAGCTCGCTTACGAGCCCGGCCGCTGACCGGTGGCCGGGCCGCGCGGGCCCAGCCACCGGTGATGCGTGGGCGCCCTTACGGGGCCATCTCGTACGCGCCGGACAGCGCCTCGACCCGCTGCCAGACCCGCTCCGAGCGTGCCTCGTCGACGACCGGCCGCCGGACCGAACCCAGGGCCCAGGTCTGCTGCTGTTCGGTCGCCGAGTCCTTGCCGTGCAGTTCGACGGCGTGCGCGGAGAAGTCGCGTACGAGGACGGCGAAGAGCTCGTCGAGCACGTCCTCGTCGAGTCCGGTCAGGGCGGCCTGCTCCAGGACGAGCTGTCCGTGTACGACGAGGGCGAAGAGCTGGCCGACCGCGAGGAGGAGGTCGAGGTCGCGGCTCTGCTCCGCGTCGGGGGCAGCCGTGGCGACGAACGCGCAGAGCGCGTCGGCCTGTTCACGGAAGCGGGTCACGTTGGGCAGGTGCGCGTACGCGTCGAAGGCGGGCCGCCAGTCGTGGAAGCGCACCGAGCCGAGGCCGCGGGCCGGTCCCTGCCGGAACAGGAAGTCGTCGTCGGCCGCGTCGAGGCGGGTCGGCACAGCGGGGTAGTCGACCGGGTCGAGGAGGTGGCTGCGCATGAACTTCAGGATCAGCGCCAGGTTGACGTGGACCGTGCCCTCGAGCTTCGGCAGACCACGGATCTCCACGGCCGCCTGGCCGAAGTAGTTGTCCTTCTCGAAGCCCTTGGCCGCGATGACGTCCCACATCAGGTCGATGACCTTCTCGCCCTCCGTGGTCACCTTCATCTTCGTCATCGGGTTGAAGAGCAGGTAGCGGCGGTCGTCAGGGCCGGCGGAGCGGAAGTAGTCGACAGCGCGGTCGCTGAAGTACTTCATGCCGACGAGCCTGACGTACGCGTCGGTGAGCTCGCGCCGCACGTGCGGGAAGCCGGTGACGGGGCGGCCGTAGAGGATGCGGTTGTGGGCGTGGGTGACGGCCTCGTACATCGCGTGCTCGCAGATGCCGATCGAGGCGGTGCACAGGTTGAACTTCCCGACGTTGACGGTGTTAAGGGCGGCGTCGAAGGCCGCGCGGCCCGTGTGCAGGACGTCCCCGGCCGCTACGGGGTAGTCCTCCAGGCGGAACTCGCTGACGAACTTGGAGGAGTCGACGACGTTCTTGACCAGGCGGTAGGCCGGGTGGCGGCTGTCGGCGGCGAAGAACACGTAGCCGTCGGGTCCCTCGACGTCGGTACGGCGGCCGAAGACGGAGACGAGTCCGGCGGCGTTGCCGTTGCCGATGTAGTACTTGGAGCCGGTGGCGCGGAATCCGCCGTTGCCGTCGGGCTCGAGCAGCATGTCCGTGGAGTAGATGTCGGCGCCGTGGGCCTTCTCGGACAGGCCGAACGCGAACACCTCGCCCTGGGTGAGGAGTTCGGCGGCGCGGGCGCGAGCAGCGGCGTTGTCGCTCTGCCAGACCGGGCCGAGGCCGAGGATCGTGACCTGCCAGACGTACCAGTAGTCCAGGCCGTAGAAGCCCAGGATCTCGTTGAGCGCGGCGATCCGGGCGGTGTCCCACCGCTTGTCCGGCTCCGTCTCCCCCGCGACGGCCGACGGCGTCAGGAAGGTGGCGAACAGGTTCTCCTTCGCGGCGAAGGCGAGGAAGTCGGCAAGCCACGCCCGGGTCCGGTAGTCCTCGATCAGCCGCCTCTTCCCGCGCTCCTCGAACCAGTCGACGGTGGCACGCAGCAAGCGGCGCGTTTCGGGGTCGAAGTGCGCGGGGTCGTAGGTGCGCGGGTTGAACAGCAGCTGGTCAGCCATGATGAGGATGCCTTTCGGCTGGTGGACGGGTGGGAGTCGGGAGGTCCGACGGCCGGGCCGGCCGGCTCGGGAGGATCGGCGGAGGGCGCGGCGGCGATCAGCGGCCCGGACCGAAGCGGCCCAGTGTGGCGAGCACGTCGTCCAGCCAGTCGATCATCATGCGCTCGTACGCGATGCCGCCGCGCAGTACGACGTGCTGGAGCTCCCGCTCCGCGTCGAGCGGCTCCGCCGGTCCGGCCGTGCTCGCCCCGGGACCTGTGAAGTCCCGCGTCTCTCCCGCGAGATAGTGCGCCAGCCGGTCACGGTGCGCCTGCCGGTGCCGCTCCACCTCGCGGATCAGTGCGGCCGGGTCGTCGAAGGCGGCGCCGCGGATCTTCACGGCCAGGTCGTGACGGACCCTCTCCGGCTCGATCGGATCGTGCAACCAGGAGGACAGCGCGGCCCGGCCGAGATCGGCAACGCTGTACTCCTTCTTGTCCGGCCGGCCCTGCTGCGGGACGTCCCGGACGTCGACCCAGCCGTCGTCCTCCATGCGCTTGAGCACGCGGTAGATCTGTTGGTGCGTCGCGGTCCAGAAGTAGCCGATGGACCGCTCGAAGCGGCGGGCCAGCTCATAGCCGGATCCCGGCTTCTCCAGAAGCGACACCAAGATCGCGTGTTCGAGCGCCACGACGCCGATCCTTCTATGCAACTCGTTGCATAGCAAGCCCGCCCGCTCCGATGCGACGCGGCTCACCCGAGTCCGACCCCTGTGACCGCGGCAGAGCGTCGCCCACGCCGACGCCGGCCCCTCGGGGGGCTGTGAGCTGCCTCACCCACCGCTGTCCGTCCCGGCACACAAACCGCCTGGTCAGTAACTCTCTCCCTCGGTCGGCGCCTGCCTGTTGGCCGGATACGTCAGTAATCTGTCATTGCAGCCAGTGCGAGCCTCGATACAGGCTGTGACCGTGTTAGAGCGACGTGTTGTGGTTGTGGTGTACGCGGGCGCGATGGCGCTGGACATCACCGGACCGATCGAAGTTTTCGATACCGCCAACCGGCTTCTTGCCCCGCCGAGTCCCCCTACCGGATCGAGCTGGTGTCCGCCGACGCCCCACTGGTGCGCACGAGTTCGGGAGTGAGCGTGGAAGCCGCGCCACTCGCGGCGGGGCAGGGACCGATGGACACACTCCTCGTGCCGGGCGGATGGAGTCTCAGTGACGCGCTCCGGGACCAGCCGCTGGTGTCCTGGATCGGCCGGGCAGCGGCCCGGTCTCGCAGGGTCGCCTCCGTCTGCGGCGGATCGTTTTTGCTGGCGGAGGCGGGCCTTCTGGACGGCAGACGCGCCACCACGCACTGGGCGTACAGCGAGGCGATGGCCTGCCGCTATCCGGACGTGGCGGTGGACGCCGAGCCGATCTTCGTCTGGGACGGGCCCTTCGTGACCTCGGCGGGCGTGTCGACCGGCATCGACATGGCGCTCGCCCTGGTGGAGGCCGATCACGGTGCGGCGCTCGCGCTGGAGACGGCACGGTTCCTGGTGCTCTTCCTCAAGCGGCACGGAGGGCAGTCCCAGTTCAGCGCCGTCCTTGACGCCCAGTTGGCCGACCATCCGCCGATCCGGGCCGCGCAGGAGTGGATTCTGGACAACCTGCACAACCCGTTGCCCGTGGCCGAGATCGCCCGGCGGGCCAACATGAGCCTGCGCAACTTCGCCCGGGTCTTCAGGCGCGAGGTGGGCACGACACCCGGCCAGTACGTCGAGCGAACGCGCATTGCCCGCGCACGCGAGCTGCTGGAGACCACCGATCTGACCATCAGCCAGATAGCGGGCCGCTGCGGATTCGCCGCCCCCGAGACGTTCTTCCGCTCCTTCGGACGAACCCTGGGACTCACTCCGAAGGAGTACCGGCACCGCTTTCAGGTCATCTCGCCATCCGGCCTCATCGACCGGCACCAGGAGACGGACAGGAGCCCCGCATGACCATCACGACCTCGGACGCACCCGAGGCAGAAGCGTTACGCCTGGTCGACCACCTGGCCGGGGAACTCGCCAAGGCCGGTGTCACTCACGTCTTCGGCGTCGGCGGCGCGAACATCGAGGACCTGTACGACGCCGTGCACCGTGGAAGCACCATCCGCGGCGTCGTCGCCAAGCACGAGTTCTCCGCGGTCACGATGGCCGACGGATACGCCCGGACCACGGGACGCCTCGGCGTTGTCGCCGCCACCTCGGGCGGCGGTGCGATGAATCTGATTCCGGGCCTGGCGGAGGCGTACGCCTCCCGGGTGCCCGTGCTGGCCCTGGTGGGCCAGCCGCGCACCGGCCAGGAGGGCCACGGAGCGTTCCAGGACTCCAGCGGCAAGGGAGGCTCCTTCGACGCCGGGGCGCTTTTCGCACCGGTCTCCCGGTTCTGCGCCCGGGTCGAGGACGCGGACCAGCTCATGGAGATGCTGCCCCGGGCGGTGTCGGCGGCTCAGGCCGATCCGCGAGGGCCGGCAGTGCTGCTGTTGCCCAAGGACGTACAGCAGGCGCACGTCCGGCTCCCCGGGCACAGCGTGCCGCCGACGGCATCGGTGGCACGGCTCGACAGCACGGCCCTCACCGCCGTGACGGACGCCCTTCGCGGGGCCGGTCGCGTCCTCGTCATCGCCGGTGAAGACGTCGCCGCCGCGGACGCCCGTGCGGAGCTGGCCGAACTGGCCACGAAACTGGGGGCGTGGGTAGCGGTCACGCCGGACGCCAAGGATGTCTTCGACAACCGTGATCCCCGGTTCGCCGGGGTGGCCGGGGTGATGGGCCATGCCAACGTCGAGGACTGCCTGCGGCGGGCCGACGTGTGCGTGCTGGTCGGTACCCGGCTTCCGCTGCTGGCCCGCGGCGGCCTCGACCGGGCCCTCGCCACCACGGACATCGTGTGCCTCGGTCCCGAACCACCGTTCGTGGCGGCCACCGCACTGGGCGGGGACCTGCGGGACGCGCTGCGCGCGGTGACCCGCCGACTACCTCGGCGCCCCCATGCCTGCCCTCAGCACGCCGGTCCCCACCCCGCACCGATGCGGGGCCCGGTTTCCCGGGGCCGCGGGCGAACCGTCGCCTACACCGAGGCGATTGCCGCGGTGGAGGCGGCACTTCCCGAGGACGCCCACGTCTTCGTGGACGCCGGCAACGCGGGTGCCAGCGCGATCCATCTCCTGCCGGCACCACGCCACGGCCGCTTCGTGGTGGCGGTCGGCATGGGCGGCATGGGCTACACCTTCGGCGCCGGCATCGGCGCCGCGCTCGCCACCGGGCGACGCACCTACGTACTCGCCGGCGACGGGGCCTTCTTCATGCACGGGATGGAAGTGCACACCGCCGTGGAGTACGCCGCACCCGTCACCTTCGTCGTCTTCAACAACAACGCCCACGCGATGTGCGCCCTGCGTGAGGAGTTCCTCCAGGGCGGGGTCCGCGGCGACGACCTGTTCGGCCGGACAGACCTCGCCGCAGGCCTGGCCGCCGCCTTCCCCTCCCTCGACGTCACAGGAGCCGGCGACGCGGCTCAGCTACGTGAGGCGCTGCTGCGCAGCAACACCAGCCGCGCCCCGGCCTTCGTCGCGCTGGACTGCGATCCCTGGGAGGTCCCTCCCTTCCTCCCCTTCCGGCCCTTCACCGAAGCCACCCACAGCACCGAACGCCCCTACGCCAAGGAGAACGCAGATGAACGAGGAGCCGTCCACGTTGGCTGACATCCCCGGCCTGATGCGGATCGAGAACCCCGGCAAGGAGGAGCTGACCGCCCACTGCATGGAGCTCACCCACGCCGTCTACCCCCACCATCAGGTCTACGGGCAGTACTGCACCATCCACGAGTACGTCGACTGCCCCCCTGAGCAGGCCTACGACTACCTGCGCCAGGGGCACCACCTGGAGGAGTGGACCTGTAGCCTGCGGGACTTCACGCCCGCCGGCACGCCGGGGGTGTGGGTGGGATACGACCGGCTCGAGGCGGACACCAGGATCTACTGCAAGGTCGTCGCCAACCCCGAAGCCATGACCGTGGACTACCACTGTTCCTGGGACCAGGGCGAGAAGCTGTGGATGATCTACCTGATGCGCGTCGTACCGGCCCACGTGGTGCTCGACAAGCCGGGATCGGTGATCACGTGGACCAACTGCCGACACCCCTACTACGACGCCAACCCGCACCCCGGCATGGCCCCCCGCCCGGACCGGCCCTGGGTGGGCGACTACTGGGACCTCTTCTACGCGGGGCACACCGTCGAGATGAACAACCTCAAGGCGATCCTGGAACACCGCCACCGCGCCGGCCGGCCGGTCGGCGTGGCCCCGGCGAAGGCGGTGGCGCGGTGACCACGGTCAGCCTCACCGACGTCGCGAGCTACCTCCCCGGCGAGCCGGTCCCCGCCGAGTTCTACACCGAGTACCCCGGCGCCGAGGACAAGCTCCGCGACCACCCCATGTTCAAGGTCCCCCGGTCCCGCCACCACGTGGCCCCGGACGAGACCAACGCGGACATGGTCGAACGCGCCGTGCAGCCCCTGATCGAGCGGCACGGCAGGGACGAGATACGAGGTGTCGACGTGCTGCTGGTGCACAGCCAGCTGCCGGACCTGCCGTTCACGGGCGCCGGCACGGAGGTGGCACGCCGACTGGGGCTGAACCCGGAGTGGCTCGTCGACGTGGCCAATGCCGGGTGCGCATCCTTCGTGTACATGCTCAAGATGGCCCGGCAGATCCTCACCACCACGGATGCGAAGACGGCGCTGATCTGCAACGCGCAGAGTGCCGCGGGTCAGTGCTTCACCCAGTCCGAGGTGCGCAGGCTCGCCCAGGCGGCGATCCCGGGCGACGGCTGCGGCGTGGGATACGTGACGACGTCGGCCGGCGCGCCGCTCCTGGACGTGGAGACCCGGCACATCGGGGAGTACGCCGGGGACATGACCGTTGCGGTCGACGACGGACGCAAGTACTGGGAGCCGGGAGAGTCCCAGCTGCGGATCGGGTTCACCGATTCCAGCCTCGCCAAGGTCCTGGCGCGCGGGAACCGCCTCGTTCCCGAAGTGGTCACCGACCTGTGCCGACGCCTCGGGGTGGCGACCACCGCCATCGACGTCCTCATCACCAATCAGCCCAACCGCACCTTCCTGCGGAACTGGCGAGAGGCGCTGCAACTGCCGGCCGAACGGCACCTGAACACCTTCGAAGAGTACGGGAACCTGTTCGGAGCGGCGCTCCCCATCACACTGGACCGCGCCATCCGCTCACGGCAGGTGGAGGACGGCGATCTGGTGGTCCTCGGGGGGTTCGCCCACGCCGGCGACTTCGCCGGTGCCGTCGCCGTCCGCTGGCAGAGCGGGCGGCGATGACCGATGGGCGCTCCCGTGCTGCACCGACTGGGCCTGAACGAAAGCCCGTACCCGCCACTGCCCTCGGTGCGCAAGGCGATGCGACGGGCCGTCGCCGAGGCTCACCGGTACCCGCAGTTCTACCCCGACGACCTGACCAAGCGGATCGCCGCATGGTGCCAGGTTCCTCCCGACCACGTCGTGGTGGGCAATGGATCGGTGGGCGTGGCACTCCAGTTGCTTCGGACAGTCGTCGAGCGCGGCGACGCGATGGCCTACGCCTGGCGCACCTTCGACGCGTATCCCCTGCTGGCCGACATGGTCGGCGCTCGCCCCGTTCCGGTACCCCTGTCACCGGAAGGACACCAGGACCTGGGCGCCCTGCTGGCCGTACTCGACCACCGCACACGTGTCGTGGTGCTGTGCAGCCCGCACAACCCCACCGGGAGCCTGGTCACCGCCGACGCCCTGTCGGCGTTCCTGCACCAGGTCCCCCGACACGTCACCGTGCTCCTCGACGAGGCGTACGTGGAGTTCGCCCGCGGCACCGGCCTGCCGGACACGTCCGCGCTCCTGGGCGCACACCCCAACCTGCTGGTCCTGCGCACCTTCTCCAAGGCCTACGGTCTCGCCGCGCTGCGGGTCGGCTACGGACTGGGCGACTCCGGGCTGGTGGCGCGGATCCGCCGGAACCAGCTTCCTTTCGGGATCAACGCGGTGGCAGCGGCGGCCGTGAAGGCCTCATTGCGAGCCGGCAGCGAGCTGCGTTCACGCGTGGACACCGTCGTCGCCGAACGTGAACGGCTCCGGCACGAACTCCTGGGCCTCGGCTGGCACGTGCGCCCGGGCCACGCCAATTCCGTCTGGCTCGCCGCGCCCGACCCGATCGACGAGGGCGCGGCGGCACTCACCGACGCCGGTGTCCAGGCCCGCCACTACCCCGGCGAGGGAATCCGGCTCACCGTCGGCAGCAGGGAAGCCAATGACACCGTGCTCGCCGCGCTGGCGGGGGTCGGCTGACAAGACAAGTACCGAGCTCCGACCGGCGGTTGGCACTTCCTGAGCGACCGTGAGCACGATCTTGCCCTGGATGTGCCCTCGGGCGGCGCGTTCGTGCGCCGCCCGGGCGTCCGCGAGCGCGAAGGTGCTGTCGACCGCCACGCGGACCGTGCCCGGTTCGAGCAGGCACGCCAGTTCGGCAACACTTGGTGTAGTCGATGAACCGGTCGACGCCCAGTTCACGCAGGAACGATTCATGCGCGCCCGATGCCACAGCGATGACACGCGCCCCCCTCCACTTCGCCAGCTGTACTGCGAAGTGCCCGACACCGCCCGCGGCGCCGTTGATGAGCACCGTCGTGTCGGCCTCGAGCGCCGTCGGGCGATGCCGTGCCTCCTGGACGGTGAGCCCGGCCATGGGTGCCCCGGCGGCATGCACGTGGTCGATGCCGACCGGCTTGCGCGCGAGGTCCGACGCGGGCGCGGCCACGTCCCCGGCGACGGCCTCGACGACGCCCGACACGTCCGTCCCCGGGATCACGGACAGGCTGACCGTCGATTCCGCCAGAGGGACAGATGCGGGCCGACGCCAGGAACCGACGCGGGAGGCGCTGCTCGATGCCCTGCTCCGCACGAGCTTCGACGCACTGACGGCGAAGGCAGCCGAGCTCGAGACGTCGGACTCGCCCGAAGCGCGCTCGTTTCGTGGCTACGCGACTGCGTCGGATGGACGACCGAGTACCGGGGCGTGACCGTGCTGATGGCAGCCGCCATCGAGGACACCGAATCCGCGCTCCACGCTTCGTGCGTCAGCCTGCGCGCAGCGGGTGCGCGGCTCCTCACCCGCGCTCAGGCCGCGGGCATGGCGAGGAGCGATATCGATGGCGCCGACGTGTTCGCTCTGGTGGCCATGCTCGCTTGGCTCGGCGACCAGCCCTCGCTCGCGCCACGCGCCGATCACCTCTTCGAGGTCGTCGCGAGCGCGATCCTGACGAGCGAGGGGAGCAGTGACTCCGTGGTCACCCCGTGTGGCTGAATCCGTACCGATCGAGGGTGAAGGTCGTTGAGCAAGGGGCCACTGGTGCGCCAGTGTGTACGGCCATGGAGCGCCGGAGCAGCACCGCTCGTCCGACCCGTCGGCAACTCCTCGCCGTAGCAGGGGCTGTTCCGCTCGTGGGCGTGGCCCCCGCAGCGAAGGCGGCGGCCCGCACCGACAACCCCTCCCTGGCCTTCACCCGTGCCACCAACGGCTCCGCCAGCCTCGCCCCGGCCGGCGACCGCCTGATCGCCGAGGTGCAGGGCACCCTGTGGTCCCTGCCCCGCACCGGCGGTACGGCACACGCCCTGACGCCGGCCGACCTGGAGCCCAACCGCCCCACGCACTCGCCGGACGGCGAACTCATCGCCTTCTGTGCCTACCGGGACGGCGGCTTCCACCTCTGGACGGTACGCCCCGACGGCTCCGGCCTGCGGCGACGCACCGACGGACCCTGGGACGACCGCGGCCCGGCATGGGCACCCGACAGCACCCGGCTCGCCTTCTCCTCCGAACGCGGCGGCGATGATGTCGACGGCAGCCCGTACCGGGTCCACGTCCTGGACCTGCGCACCGGCCGGATCACCCGGGTCACCGGCCTGCCCGGCCAGGACGGCCCCCTTCAGGACGGCCCGTGGGAGGACTTCGACCCCACCTGGTCACCGGACGGCACGCACATCCTGTTCGTCCGCGCGAGGACGGTCAGCACCGCCCTCGGCCTGAGTGTGGAGGCCCGTACGATCGCCGCGGTGCCCGCCGACGGCACCGGGCCGGTCACCGTCCGGCACACCGAGACCGAGGCCGCGCAGGTCATGGCTCCCGCCGTCGCCCCCGACGGCCGCCTGGCACACCTGCGCACCACCGCCGCCCCGAACGGCTCCTGCACCCTCGTCGTCGACGGCCGCCCCGTCCCCGTCACCGGCGACATCGCGCCGGTGCCCCCGCGCTGGACGCCGGCCGGGCGGCTCCTGCTGACGCTCGACGGCGCCTTCACCCTCGTACGACCGGAGAGCCCCGAGCAGCCGGAGGCCATCCCCTTCGGGGGCGTGCTCCCGGTGGAGCGGCCCCGGTACCGGACCAAGAAGTACGACTTGGGGCAGGCCCGCACCCGTCCGGTGCGCGGGATCCATCTGCCAGCGCTCTCGCCGGACGGCCGACAGATCGCGTTCGCGGCCCTCAACTCGCTGTGACTCGCCCAGAGTTCGGGGGGACGTCCGCCACAGCGGCTGCACAAGGCGGCGCCAACCCGCTATCTGCTCGCTCCCGCCTGGGCACCCGACGGGCGGTCGCTCGTCTACGCCGACGACCGCGACGGGCTCCTCGGCGTGTACCGGCACGATCTCGCCACCGGCGCGGAGACCGCGCTCGCGACCGGCGGCCGAGTGCATCCGGCGCTGTCACCCGACGGGCAACGGCTCGCCTGCCTCGACCTGACCGGCCGGCTCCTCGTCCGTGACCTGGCTTCCGCAGAGGAACACGTGCTGGCCGAGCCTCTCGGCGGTGGCGGACTGCCAGGCCGCCCCAGTTGGTCGCCCGACGGCCGCCACCTCGCCCTGTGTGACCGCAACCGCCTCAACTCCCGCTTCCGGGAGGGCTACAACCTCATCCGGATCGTGGACACCACGACCGGCGCCGCCCGCCTGCACGCAGTGGCGCCCCACACCTCCATCGCCGACCGCTACGACTCCGGGCCCGTCTGGTCGCCCGACGGCCGCTGGATGGCGGTGGTCGTCGAGTCGACGCTGTGCCTGCTGCCGGTCGACCCCGACGGCACCCCGCGCGGCGACCTGCGCCCCCTCACCGACGAACCGGGCGACCATCCCTCGTGGTCCGCCGACTCCACGACCCTGCTCTACCTGTGCGCCGGCCGACTGCGCCTCGTCGGCGTCGACGGCGACTTGGTCCGCACGGTCCGCATTCCCCTCGACGCCCCGAGACCCACGCCCGCCGACCTGGTGGTGCACGCCGGACGCCTGTGGGACGGCACCGCCGAGACGACCCGTGACGACGCCGACATCGTCGTACGGGGTGGACGCGTCACGGCGGTCGAGCACCACCGCTCAGGGCGGCGAGAGGCCCTCCACCGTATCGATGCCTCCAGGCGCACCGTGATCCCAGGACTGTGGGACACCCACACCCACCCCTGGCAGAGCACCTACGGCGGGCGCCAGACCGTCGGCCAGCTCACCTACGGCATCACCACCGTCGTCTCCCTGGGCGGTTTCGCCTACGAACAGGCCCGCATCCGCGAGGCGGTGGCCACAGGACAGCTCGCCGGGCCCCGGCTGCTGACCACCGGTGAACTCCTCGACGGAGCCCGCGTCGCCTACAGCATGGGCCGCGCGCACCGGACCAGGCAGGGTCTGCGCCGCTCACTGGAAAGGGCCGCGGCGCTGGACTGGGACTTCGTCAAGACGTATGTGCGAGCTCCCGGTTGGGTGATGGCGGAGGCCGCCCGCTTCGCCCACGACCGTCTCGGTGTGCGCACCGGAGGCCATCTGCTCTCCCCCGGCGTCCAGCTCGGTCAGGACCTGACGACCCATCTCCAGGCCACTCAGCGGGCCGAGTCCGGTCACTCGGTCACCGCCACGGGCCGCGCCTACCAGGACCTCGTGGAGATCTACACCGCGCGCGGGGTGCGCTTCTCGCTGATCGCCACCCCCTTCACCGCCCTGCCCCTCCTCGGCGCGGACCCCGACCTCGCCGGCGACCCCCGGGTCACCGTGGTGATGCCCCCGTGGGACGCCGCAACCGTCCGGCAGGCGGCAGGAGTTCCGCCCACGGCGGCCCAACTCGCCAGCTTGCGAACGGAGACCGACATCTACCGGCGCGTCCTGGCCGCGGGCGGACTCCTCGCCCTCGGCACGGACCAGCCGCTCGTTCCCGTCGGCCTCTCCCTCCACCTCGGCCTGCGCGCCCTTCACCAGGGCGGCCTGTCCCCGGCCCAGGCCCTGCGCACCGCCACCGTTCTGCCCGCCCGTCTCTTCGGTGCCGACCGCGACCTCGGCACCCTCGAGGAAGGCAGACTCGCCGACCTGACCGTGGTGGACGGCGACCCGTTCACCGACTTCGCCACCCTGGTCCGTACCGTGGCGGTGCTCAGGGGCGGAGTGCCGTACACCACCGAGGAATTGACGGCAGCCTTCGAACCCACGACCCGGCTCGCGGCCACGGCCGGGGAGGAATGGCTCGGGGTGGGGCGGCTGATGCGCAGGGACGGCTGCTGCGACGTTCACCAGACGTGAGGTCCCGCGGGCAAGGCGCCACATCACGTCGGGTGCAATCACGCAGCCAGAGTCTGGGGTGTTCGAGGGGCCGTATGACGGTCCGCTCGCATGCGTTCCAGGAGGGCGTCGGCCGCGGTGAGGGCCTCGTCCACCGACTGGGTGCCGGTCATGACGCACAGCCTCCTGGAGGTGTCTTCCAGCTCTCGGCTCGAGTAGCCGGTGGGATGCAGGTCATGCCGGAAGCGGGCCTCGGCGAACCGGGCCAGCACCGCGCGCAGTTCTTTCTCCGCAGGCAGCAGCACAGCGACAACCCCTTTCGAGCAGATACTTCCGCCGGAAAGATCGTGTGCCCGCAATCGATCACCGTATGCTGCCGTCACGGCGCCGACCGGGCGGTGCCGGTGCGCACATCGCCCCCGCGGGTCCTGAGGCGTACGCCTCCTTCGGTGAGCACGCGGTGCACGAAGCCGTAGGACCGCCCGTGGGCCTCGGCTATGGCTCGGATCGACCGGCCCTCGCCGTATTCCTGGGCGAAGGTCTCAGCCAGCCGCACGCGGGCACCACCTGTGATCCACTTCCCCTTCTGCACGAAGGCCTCCTCTCGTCCCTCATTCCCCGCTTCCGCGCGCGACCCGGTCGTCCTGACGCTCCCGGCCCTCGTCACGTGCCTGCCGGAAGGCGTCGGAGATCGTCTCGGCGGCGCCGGACAGGGCTCCCTTGGTCTTGCCGCGGGCGCCGGACTCCGTGAGCTGCCCGGTGAGCTCCGTAAGGCCGGCTGGTTTGCGCGGCCCCGCTTCCAGGTCGAGGCGGTTGCACGCCTCGGCGAAGCGCAGGTAGGTGTCGACGCTGGCGACCACGATCCGTATGTCGATCTTGAGTATCTCGATACCGACGAGGGAGACCCGCACGAACGCGTCGATCACCAGCCCGCGGTCGAGAATGAGTTCCAGAACGTCGTAGAGGCCACTGGAACCGCCCCCACCACCCTGCTGTGTCGCCACGGTCATCGCGACCAACCCCTTGTCATCCGTCTCTGCGCGGTCCTGTCGGCGCTGTTCCTCGCTACGAGGCACACCTGTGGGAGCGGGTAGCCCCATCGGCCAAGACCAAACAAACGTGCGAGTGGCCGCGGTGTGCTCGCCAGGCGGCACACCGCGACCACTACGAACTCGGCCCGGACCTGCGGCCCGGGGTCCTCAGCGGGTGCTGAGCATGCCCTCGCGCAGCCGGGCGAGGGTGCGGGAGAGCAGGCGGGACACGTGCATCTGGGAGACGCCGAGGCGTTCACCGATCTGTGCCTGGGTGAGTTCCTCCACGAAACGCATGTGGATGATCTGCCGGTCTCGCTCCCCGAGCGCGGCGATCATCGGGGCGAGGGCATGAAAGTCTTCCACGAGCTCGAGGGCCTGGTCGTCGCTGCCGATGAAGTCGGCCAGGGCGCTCTCGCCGTCCTCGCCGGTGCCCAGGGTGGCGTCCAGGGAGGTGGAGTTGTAGCCGTTGGCGGCGAGCCGGGCCTCGATGACTTCGTCCTCGGGCAGGCACATCAGCTCGGACAGTTCCTTGACCGTCGGTGTGCGGCCCAGCCGGCTGCGCAGCTCTTCGGTGGCGCGGGCGAGCTGGACTCGCGCCTCCTGAAGCCGGCGCGGCACGTGCACGGCCCAGGTGGTGTCGCGGAAGAACCGCTTGATCTCGCCGACGATGTAGGGCACGGCGAAGGAGGTGAACTCCACCTCGCGGGACAGCTCGAACCGGTCGATGGCCTTGATCAGTCCGATCATGCCGACCTGGACGATGTCCTCCATCTCCTCCGGGCCCCGGCTGCGGAAGCGGCCGGCCGCGAAGCGGACCAGGGACATGTTCATCTCGATCAGCGTGTTGCGCGCGTACTGGTACTCGGGCGTGCCCTCCTCCAGCACCGCCAGCTGGTCGAAGAACAACCGCGACAGCTCACGCGCGTCCTTCGGCGCAACCCTGGAGGGGTCGGCGACCCTCGGCAGGCCGGATACGCCGGTGTCCGTCTTCGCCGCAGTCACTGTCGCCATGATGCTTCCCTCCCCTGTCGCCGCACTGCACGCCCTCGGCCTGCCACGGGCCGACGACGAATCGCCTACCCAGGTGTGTGCAGCTCATGCCCGCAAGTGCGGACGTTGTCGGTCATCGCCACGCCACCCACTCACGCCTGGGCGGCTGACCTGGACCGTTGTCCTACAGGGGCGGGCGTCCGGCGATGCCGCCACCGGGGTCGTCGGGCAGCGCGATGCGGGCGGTGATCCGCTTGCCCACCGGCTCCCGCACCACCTCGAACCCCTGGGCGACGGCCATCACGATCTCCAGGCCGTGCTGACCCACCCGGCCCGGATCCGCCGCCCGCGCCACCGGCAACGTGGGGTCGCCGTCCCAGACCGTCACCTCGACCAGGTCGCCGACGATCCCCAGTTCCATCAGCACCGGCCCCGGCGCGTACTTGCGGGCGTTGGTGACCAGCTCGCTCACGACCAGCTGGGTCAGATCCATGGCGCGGGCCGACACCGGAAGCCCGTGC
The DNA here is from genome assembly GCF_042894725.1 of Streptomyces sp. NPDC001480. NCBI lineage: Bacteria > Bacillati > Actinomycetota > Actinomycetes > Kitasatosporales > Streptomycetaceae > Streptomyces > Streptomyces sp. NPDC001480. The sequence goes on from NZ_JBIAVX010000006.1 coordinate 282,946, forward strand.
TCCGTCTGCACGGCGGCCAGGAACCGGATGGCCACGTGACGGGCCTCAGCGATACAGCCGCCGTCGCCCCCCAGAGCTATCGCGGTCCGGGCCGGCCCAGACTGCGGCGGATTGCCGCCCTCACCCACGGGTACCGCTTCCACCAAGGCCGCCCTCACCCTCCATCCCCGGCGTCTACCCGCCGGGTCGTCCCACACGCCCTGTCCACCCCGTCCGGCCCAACCCGTACGGAGGCTCCCCGTACTATGCACATCAGCCCGCCGGGAGAGCCGGTCCGTAAGTATCTCCGACAGTATTGAGGCAAGCATGGCGGACTCCGACAAAGCGCATGAGCCCGGCCGTCTGTCGGTGGCGTCCGTCGCCACCAGCGGTATCCGCGTGCTGGCCGTGACCGGCGACATCGATCACCACACGGCCCAGCCCCTCCATCAGGCCCTGGACGTGACGCGCCTGGGTTCCCCGCCGCGTGTGGTGATCGACATGCGGCAGGTGACCTTCATGGACTCCGCCGGCATCAACCTGCTCATCGCCGCCCGCCGGGCCACGACACAGCGGCACGGCTGGCTGCGCCTGGCAGGCGTCCCCGACTCCGTCATGCGCACCCTTCGCATCGTGGAACTCGACACGATCATCGACTGCTACCCCACCCTCCCCGACGCCCTGCGGCCCTGACCGAGGCGCAGCCTCGCCCTGCTGTACGCGGAAGCAGCACTGTGCCGGCCCCTCGTCCGAAGGGCCGGCACAGTTGGTCATGGCGACGCGATCCAACGTCTGCGCGTGTGCACGCTCAGCACTCGCCTCGCCAGCGCACGCTGTAGAGGACCTCGGTGTACGGGGCGGTCCACTTGTACTCGCCGGGCCCGGGGTTGTAGTGGATGCAGCTGGTGGCGGTGCCGTCCCCTTCGTACCAGTAGGTCATGTCGACGTGGTCGGCTCCGGGATAGCGGTATCCGTTGTTGAAGACGGACCGGAAGGCCACCTGACCACTCCAGTTGCCCGCCGTTTTCAGCACGAGCGTGCCGGTCTGGTCCGGTCCGCTCCAGGCGCAGAAGTACCCCTTGGGGCATCCGGGCGGGTTCGCTTCGGCGGAGGCGGTCGGAGCCGACGCGATGACACCGAGTATCGCGGCGGCGGCCGTCACAGTTGCCGCGGTCTTCTCGCGCATGTGGTTCCCCCTGTGTTGGTCGCTGCTGTCATTCCTGGCGCCGGGACGTGTGTTCACCGGCTTGCCCTGATTGCGTCCGCACCATGACACGCATCCAGGCGGCCGCGCCAGGCCCTTGAGCCAAGCCTGAAATCCGCTGGTCGAGCCGGGCAGGATGGGCATTCTTCGCCAGCAGGGCGGTACCCAGTGGCGTCAGGGTGTGCAAGATCGACGCGCCGCTGCGCTGGCTGTGGACCAGCCCCGCGCGGGACAGTGCGTGGACGTGCTGGCTCGCCGCAGCGGCGGACACCTCCAAGCGCAGGGCAAGTTCAGTGGTGGTGGCTCCGGCGTGCAATGCTCTGAAGACCTTCGCTCGGGTGCGCCCCAACAGTCCTTCGAGGGCGTCCGGCGGCCGGGCGGCCGGCTCTCTCACCGTGTGGTTGACCGGGTAGACGAGGACCGGACGCAACTGCGCGTCCGCGAGAGCAATGGGCACCCGAGAACAGAACCGGGACGGGATGAGGCGCAGTCCCCGACCGGAAAGCCACTGGTCACGTTCGATGGGGTATTTCACGTGCAGGACCGGTGGATCCCAGCGCACGGCGGGGCCCAGCGACTCGAAGAGGCACGGGACACCGCCGTCACGGAGGGCGCGTGCGCGCAGAGCACGATCGGCCTCCACATACGCCTCCAACCGCGTCCAGTCCGGAGCGATGACCGCGTCATGCACCGAGCGCAGTGCCCGCACCAGTTCGGTCATGTGGCGTTGGTTGCGGTCCGGGTCGGCCAACTGTCGTATCACGTGCGGCAATCGACGCCACTGGCCACCTGCCAGCAATTCCAATTCACGTCGGACTCGAAGCTGCGGAGTGCCTTGTACTGCGGAAAGGCCTTCTTCGACACCGTCGGTCGACTCGGCCGGGGTGAGAAAGTCCGGCACATAGCCCTTTTGCGGGACAAGGGCCTTCAGGAACCGGACCTGATTGCTCAGCGTCTTCTGCGCGACCGCTTCCCGTGCTCGAAAGCGCCACTCATGGAATGGGCGCACCGGCCTCGGAGAAACCAGTTGCTGTAGGCCGAGTATCGTTTCCCATAACGGATCAGCCCTGGCTGCCACATGCGTCAGTGCCAAGTCGTCGAACGTGAAGTGAATGCGTAGCACGGCCCCCGTCACCAGCCTTCATGCGTGAATACGTGGGGCCCGGCCGTCCCCGGCCGGGCCCCACTTGAATCTCCGTCAACGGCACCGCGCCTCACATCGAGGGCGCGTGCCTACCAGCGGTACCAGCGCCCCCTGCGGCCCGCACCATCCGCGGACCGGACGACGAAGCCCAGCAGCCACACGGCGAGCACGATCACCGCGATCCACCACAGCGCCTTCAGCGCAAAGCCCGCGCCGAAGAGGATCAGAGCCAGAAGAAGAACCAGAAGCAGGGGAACCATCGTTATCAACCTCCTGACCACCGGATGCCCTTACTTCACCCCTACAAGCACACAAAATGCGTGTTACTTCCGCGGGATGGAGGGCAAGCGCGCCGTGCCGCTGTTCCCTTACTTCCCGCCGATGCCCTTCTCACCGATGTGGAAGATCTTGCGGCTGCCGCGGGTCATGTCGACGACCAGCCTGGTGGTGCTGCTCTTGCTCCAGGTGAGGGTGACGACGGCCTCGGTGTGATCGGCGGTGCCGTTGTCGGTGACCTTCCAGGCGAGCGGGACGTTCTGGGCGCGCAGGACGCCGTCGGCGTGCTCCTTCTTCTCCCAGGCGTTCAGTTCCTTCTGGAAACCGGCGGTGAGGTAGTGGCTGCGCAGTGCGGCCCCGAGCTTGCCGCTGTCCTCGTCGGTCACCGCGTCGATGTAGGCGCCGTAGAAGTCGGCGATGCGGGTGATGTTGTCGGAGGGCTTGCCGCTGACGCTGCGCGGGGTGCCGGCGGAGGCCGCCTGGGCGGTGGCGCCGAGGCCGAGGGCGACGGCGAGGACGCCGGCGGTCAGGGCGGTGCGGGTCTTGCTGTTCACGTGTGTTCTCCGTTTTCCGAAGTGTGTGGTGATCGTCGGTGGGCCGCCCTCCCGACCCCCGTGGCGGGAGGGCGGCCCGGGTGGTGCGGTCAGTGGAGCTTGGTCACGGCCGCGGCGGCCGTCTTCTTGAAGTCCTTCACCGGCGCGTCCTGGAAGCCGCCCAACTGGCCCCAGTCGACGACCGTCACGGTCCTGCCGTCCCGTCCGACCGCGAGGAGGCGGATGTCGCTCGCGCCCCCGGAGGTCTCGGTGTGCAGGCCGTAGAGGTGGGCGCCCTCCTCGACGGGCAGCGTGCCGTAGTCCTTGAACGTGACCTCGAGGTCCCAGTCGGCCTTCTCGGTCCGTGCCGCGCAGGACCTGATGTCCTGGTCCAGCCGCGAGAACCGGCCCTTCGCCGCACTGACGCTCGACGACTCGACGCTGACCTGACGGGCGTTCGTGTCGAGGCCGGTCCGGAAGTCGCGGTACCAGGAGTCCCGGCCGTCGCCGAGCACCATGCCCAGGCAGCGGTCCAGTTCGACCGCCTCCGGTACGCCGGCGGTGACCTTGCCGGCCGTCCACGACGAGAACGGGTGCGGCGGGAGGTCCTTGGCCGCGAGGAAGCCGGGTGCCTTCGCGGCGGCGTTCGCCGGTGCGGCGAGCGCGGTGCCGAAGGCGAGACCTGCGGCGGTGAGTGCGATGAGCGCGCCTGCTCGGGTGCGCTTGGGCATGGATGTCCCCCGTGAACGAGTGCATGGGTGTCGGATGTCGCGGCGGCGCCGGTGGCCGGTCCGGCCCCTGGTCGGTGCGACACCAAGAGCATCGGCCGCCACGGAGGCCCGGCGCAACGCTCGACGCCCGTTGGGCGACGGTGGAACCATCCCAGCCCTTCTGACGTGCAGGTATATGGAGTGCCTGGGATGCGGGATGCACGGGATTCGGTGGACGACGGGGGAACGGTGTCGGCTCGGGGCGACGTCGAGCGGTTCGCGGAGCTGCTGCGGCGGTTGAAGGACCGTACGGACCGGAGCTACGGCTCCCTGGCCCGGCGCGTGAACATGAACACCTCGACACTGCACCGCTACTGCGCGGGGGAAGCCGTGCCCCAGGACTTCGCACCCGTGGAACGGCTGGCCGCCTTCTGCGGGGCGACGCCGGAGGAACGACTCGAACTGCACCGGCTGTGGCTGCTCGCGGTGGCGGCACGGCAGCGGGTACGTACGGCGGGTGGGGCGGGTGAGGAGCCGGTGGGCGAAGCGCCCGCCGCCGTCGAGGAGGCCGCCGCGCCGCAGGTCGCGGAAGAGCCCGGCCCCTCCCCCGCCCCGGCCCCGGCTCCCCGCCCCTGGTACCGCCGGCGACGGGTCCTGGTGTCCACGGCTGTCGCCTGCGGGCTGCTCGCGACTCTGGGCAGCCTGCCGGCCCTGCCGACGGACCGCTCCCCGGACGTCTCCGGCCCGCACGTCTCGTCGGGCCCGCGGACGACCGCTCCCACGACGCCCCATCGCTCGTCGAAGCCGGAACCGTCCGCGGACTCCTCCCCCACCGACGACCGGAGCTCGTCCTCACCCGTCGCGAAGCACAAGGCACCCGGCTCGTCCGCCCCCGGCTCGTCCGCCGCGGGCACGAACCCCACCGGCGCCGGAAAACCGGCCACCGGCCTGCCCGTCACCTGGAGCGCCGACTCCCAGGTGTGGAAACTGGGCTGCGGCCACGACTACGTCATCGACAAGCCGCCCACGCAGGTCCCCCCGCCCCCGGTCCAGCAGGACGCCGCAGCGTGGGCGGCAACCCAGGGCGCGGTACACGGACGGCAGACGATGGTGCAGATCTCGGTGCAGGGCCGGTCCTCCACGGCCGTCGTCCTCGAGGCGCTCCGGGTCCGCATCGTCAGCCGCGGCAACCCGGCGGCCGGCAACGCGTACGCCATGGACCAGGGCTGCGGCGGTGAGATCACACCCCGTGGCTTCACAGTGAACCTCGACGCCGACCGTCCCATCGCCCGCCCGAAGGACGGCGCCGACAGCGAACACACCATCCCGGCCGTGCACTTCCCGTACCGCGTATCCGCCGAGGACCCCGAAGTTCTCCTGGTCGACGCGACTACCCAGACCTACGACGCCCGCTGGTACCTCGAGCTCGACTGGTCCTCCCAGGGCCGCACCGGCACGATCCGCATCGACGACCACGGCCGCCCGTTCCACACCAGCAGCATCAAAGGAATGCCACGCTACTGGTACGGCACGAACGACTCCGGCGGGCGCCAGTGGGTCCCCTACGGCAACTAGGCCCGGGGCCAGGCGGGCCTCCCCCTACCGGTGCTCGGGGTTCTCGTAGTCACGGCGGCAGCCGGCGTCCCAGGCGGTACGTTGGTTGCCGTAGGCGGGAATGCCGCCCAGATCCTTCAAGGCCCGGGCCAGGTGCAGCAGGTTCCAGGTCATGAAGGTGGTGTTGCGGTTGGTGAAGTCGTTCTCCGGGCCACCCGAGCCAGGGTCGAGGTAAGAGGGACCGGGGCCCGCCTCGCCGATCCATCCGGCGTCCGCCTGGGGCGGGATCGTGTATCCCAGGTGCTGAAGGCTGTAGAGGACGTTCATGGCGCAGTGCTTGACGCCGTCCTCGTTGCCGGTGATCAGGCAGCCTCCCACACGGCCGTAATAGGCGTACTGCCCTGCTTCGTTGAGCAGGCTGGAGCAGGCGTAGAGACGTTCGATCACCCGCTTCATCACGGAGCTGTTGTCACCCAGCCAGATGGGTCCGGCCAGCACGAGGATGTCGGCCGCCATGACCTTCCGGTACAGCTCCGGCCAAGCGTCCGTCTCCCACCCGTGCTCCCTCATGTCGGGCCACACACCGGTGGCGATGTCGAGGTCCACCGCCCGCACGACATCGACCCGTACGCCCTGTGCGTCCAGGATGGCGGTGCTGCGGTCGATCAGTCCCTGGGTGTTGCTCGGCCCCGGCGAGCGCTTCAGGGTGCAGTTGATCACCAGAGCGCCCAGGTCGTCGTACCGGGCCGGCGGCGCGTCGGTGGGGGGCGATGTCGCGGTCACGCGGTCCTCAGGACGGGGGCTGGAGAACTGCGTCGATGACGTAGATGGTGGCGTTCGCGGCCTTGAGGTTGCCGCAGACGATGTTCGCCTTGCCGTTGACCTTGAAGTCGGTGCCCGAACCCGACGTGGTCAGTTTGCTGCCTTCCACTGTCTTGAAGGAGCCGTTGGGGAGTTCGTCCGGGGTGATCTGCTTGTCCACGACGTGGTAGGTCAGCACCTTCTTCAGCTGCCCCTGATCGCCGAGGAGCGAGACAAGCTGCGAGGCGGTCACATTCTGGAAGGCCTTGTCGTTCGGAGCGAAAACGGTGATGTCGGGTTTCCCGTCGAGGGCGTCGTTCAGTTTTGCCCTGACCGTGGCTGAGACCAGCTGGCTGAGCTGCGGATATGCGGCAGCAGCCTCCGCGACCTTGTCCTTGGCCGTGTCGACCTTCTGGGAGATCCCCGAGCAGCCGGGACCGAACGTCCCCGACGGGCTGGGGGAGGCATCCTGAGCGCTGTGCGACGCCAGACCTCCGAGCGCGAGCGGGACGGCGACCAGAGCTGACGTGGTAGCCCTTGCTGTACGCATGTGGATGAACCTCATCGCAACCTTCCCTCCCGTGGAGGCGTGGACAGTGCAGAGGTTTGTAGTGCGGAAGTCTTCGATGCCCGCGGACGGGGCGGTGGCGACTGCTGCGCCACGGCCTTGGCCGTCATCACCCGGCCACTCAGCGAGCGTATCCAGCAAGTGCCGGTGACCGCATCTCGACACACGTCCACATGCGGCGCCGACAGGATTGAGGTACTCCTCGAATGAGAACGCACCGCACTCGGCACGCCCGCGACGTCCGGACCATCCACACCAGCGGACCCGTCCACCGTCATCGCCGCTTCTTACGAGACGGAGGCCGCACTCATGACTGAGCCGACCCGGCGTGTGGACAGGCAGGAGGGCCGGCCGTCGACGCGCGCGGCGGTGTACGAGACCCACACCGCGGTCCTCTTCTTCGTCGGCGACCGCGCCTACAAACTCAAGAAGCCTGTGGAGCTGGGGTTCGTGGACCACACCACGGTGGCGGCCCGCCGGGCCGCGTGCGAACGCGAAGTCGCTCTCAACCGCCGCTTCGCCCCCGACGTCTATCTGGGCCTGGGCGAGTTCCTCGGCCCCGACGGGGAAGAAGCCGAACCGCTCGTGGTGATGCGCCGCATGCCGACGGACCGCCGCCTCTCCCAACTGGTGCGGGAAGGGGCCGCCGTCGACGACGTGCTCCGGACCGTCGCGCGCCACCTCGCCTCCTGGCACGCGGACGCGCCCCGGGGCCCCGATGTGGACGAGCAGGGCACGCGGGACGCGCTGTCGTCGCGATGGGACGCGAGCTTCGCCCAGGTCCGGGAGCTCGCCGCGGACGGTGTCGTGCCCGACGGGACGGCGGAGGCCGAGTGGCTGGTGCGCCGCTATCTCGCCGGCCGTGAGCGGCTGTTCGACGCCCGCATCGCACAGGGGCGGGTGGTCGACGGCCACGGCGACCTGCTCGCCGAGGACGTCTTCTGCCTCGGCGACGGCCCGCGCGTCCTGGACTGCCTGGAATTCGACGACCACCTCCGCTACGTCGACGGACTCGATGACGCCGCCTTCCTCGCCATGGACCTGGAACAGCTCGGAGCCCCGGACGCCGCGGCGTACTTCCTCGCCCGGTACAGCGAATACTCCGGCGACCCCGCACCCCCTTCGCTGTGGCACCACTACGTCGCCTACCGCGCGTTCGTGCGCGCCAAGGTCTCCCTGATCCAGGCCGACCAGGGCACGCCGGGCGCGGAGACGGCGTCACGACGGCTGGTGTCGACGGCGTTGCGTCACCTGCGCACGTCGGCCGTCGCCCTGACGCTCGTCGGCGGACTCCCGGGCAGCGGGAAGTCCACCCTTTCCGGAGCGCTGGCCGACCGGCTGGGGGTCACCCTGCTCAGCAGCGACCGCCTCCGCAAGGAGCTGGCGGGCATCCCCGCGGAGCAGTCCGCGGCGGCCGGCTACGGCGAGGGCCTGTACACACCCGAGTGGACCGCCAGGACCTATGCCGTCCTGCTCGAGCGTGCGGCCAGCCTGCTGTCCTCCGGTGAGTCGGTCGTCCTGGACGCCTCCTGGTCCGATACGGGACAGCGTGAAGCGGCACTGCGCGTGGCCGAGCGGACCAGCGCCGACCTGCTGGCCCTGCACTGCCACGTTCCGGGTGACGTGGCGGCGGCCCGTCTCGACACGCGCGCCCCCGGGATGTCCGACGCGGACGTCGTCATCGCCACCGCCATGGCGGCCAGGGAACCACCGTGGCCCGAGGCCGTCGCGGTCGACACCAGCGGGTCGTTGGAGTCCGCGGTCTCCCGGGCGCTGAGAGCCGTACGCCCCTGGGGCACCGGCCAGGCCCCGGTCTTCCGCCGCCCCTACATGGAGCCGGACTGAGTGCGAGGCAATCGAGCCGAGTGCCACAGCTATCCGCCCCGGAGGTGTGTCATGGCGAACCCTGTGGTCGTGGGAGTGGACGGGTCCACGTCGAGCCTGGACGCGGTGGAGATCGCGGCACACGAGGCCGGCCTGCGGGGCGTGGGGCTGCGGCTGGTGCACGCCTTCGGGTGGCCGTCCATGCACCTGCCGCCCGGTGGGTATCCTCTGTGGAATCCTGCCGTGGCAGGGGTGCGCGAACTGGTGGACGACGCGTTGACCAAGGCCGAACAGCGTGCCCGCAAGGCTGTCCCGGACGTGGAGATCACGCGTGAGGTCACCGTCGGTGAGCCGCTGATGGTGCTTGAGATCGAGTCGCGCACCGCCTCGCTCATCGTGGTCGGCAGCCGCGGGCTGGGCGCGTTCGGCGGCATGCTGCTCGGTTCCACCGCCGTACACCTGACCGCACACGGTCGCTGTCCGGTGCTGGTGGTACGCGGCCGGCCGAACCCGAGCGGTCCCGTACTCCTGGCGGTCGACGGCTCACCGGCCGGCGAGCAGGCCGTCGAGTTCGCGTTCGCCGAAGCGTCGCTGCGCGGCGTGGACCTGGTGGCGCTGCACGTGTGGAACACCTGGAGCGAGCCGGTCCATCGGGGCCCTGTCAATGCTCTGGACGTGATCGTGGACGTGGAGCAACTCCGCGAGGAGGAGCAGCGGTTGCTGGACGAGACTCTGCGCCCGTGGCGTGAGCGCCATCCCCGGATCACGGTGGAGCGGCGGCTGGTGCTTTCCCGGGTTCGTCCGGCCCTGATCGAGGCGAGCCGCGACGCGCAGTTGGTCGTCGCGGGTGCCCGGGGCCGCGGCGGCTTCACGGGCCTGCTGCTCGGCTCGGTGAGTCAGGCCCTGCTGCACCACGCGCACTGTCCCGTCGCCGTGATCCGGGGCACACAGCGTCCATGACGGCAGCCCCTCTCGCGCCGGTTCTTCCTGCTTCGCAGACGCCGTCTCATGTGGCGTCGTCGATGGCCTTCCGGCTTGGGAATCATGGAGCGGCGGGTGCCGGACGAGTTGTGGCGTCACCGCTGTCCGCGCCCAGGGCCGCGAGCAAGCGCAGCCCGTCCTCGGCGGGGCTGCCGGGGGCCGCGGACAGCACCAGCAGCTCCATGCCTGGTTCGTCCGGTAGGGCGAAGTTCTCCTGGTGCAGTTCCAGCAGTCCGACCAGCGGGTGCCGGTACGCCTTGCGTCCATGTGTGCGGGCGCGCACGTCCGCGCGGGCCCAGAGGCGGCGGAACCGCTCGCTGCCCATCGCCAACTCTCCTATGAGCGAGGCCAGTCGGGGGTCCTCGGGGTACTTGCCGGCGGCCAGGCGCAGGTGCCCGACCACGTCGAGGGTGCATTTCTCCCAGTCCGCGTACAGACCGCGTTCGGCCTCCTCGAGGAAGATGTGCCGGGCGGTGTTCAGGCCCGGCATCGGCCGGCCGAAGAGGAGCCCGGCGAGGCGGTTCCCGGCGAGCACGTCGAGGCGGTGGTCCATGATCAGCGCCGGTGCGTCGGTGACCAGGGCGAGGACGCGCAGCAGCTCCGGCCGGACCCGCCCACCCGGCGCCTTCGCACGGCGGCGGCGCTGCCGGGCGAGCCGGTAGAGGTGTCCGCGTTCGGTCTCGTCGAGGCCGAGGACGCGGGCGAGCGCGTCGAGGACCTGCTCGGAGGGCTGGGTCGCGCGGCCCTGCTCCAGGCGTACGTAGTAGTCGACGCTGACTCCGGACAGGTGTGCGACCTCTTCGCGGCGCAGCCCTTCGACCCGGCGGCGGCTGTCGGTGGGGATGCCGACGACCGCCGGGTCGACCCGGGAACGCCTGGTCCGAAGGAAGCCGGCGAGATCGTCCATGCGCCCAGTATGGCCTTGGCGGTGGCCGTGAAGGTGGCCCTGCCGATACCAGGAAGTCCCGTCCGACGGAAGAGGCGCCCCTGAACGCCGGGTGCCGCGACACCCAGGATCGAAGGCACCCGATCCGAAGGAGTCCCCATGAAGACGCTGATCGTCTACGCCCACCCGGAGCCGAAGTCGCTCAACAGCTCACTGAAGGACCTCGCGGTGTCCACGCTGGAGAACGCCGGGCACGACGTACGGGTGAGCGACCTGTACGCGATGAACTGGAAGGCGGTCGTGGACGCCGCGGACTACGGCCCCGACGCCTCGAGCCCGCTGAAGGTCGCCCTGGACTCGGGCCGGGCCTTCGACGCCGGCACGCTGACCCCCGACGTCGCGGCCGAGCAGGAGAAGCTGCTGTGGGCCGACACGATCATCTTCCAGTTCCCGCTGTGGTGGTACACCATGCCCGCGATCCTCAAAGGCTGGGTGGACCGGGTGTTCACCTACCACTTCGCGTACGGCGTGGGCGAGCACAGCGACACCAGGTACGGCGAGCGCTTCGGTGAAGGCACCCTCGCGGGCAGGAAGGCTCTGCTGTCGGTGACCGCGGGCGGACCGGAATCGCACTACTCCGCTCGCGGGATCAACGGCCCCATCGACGATCTGCTGTTCCCGATCCACCACGGCATCCTCTACTACCCGGGCATCGAGGTGCTGCCGCCGTTCGTGCTGTACGGCGTCGACCGGATGACCGGCGAGGACTACCCCGACGTCGCCAAGGCCTGGGAGCGGCGCCTGCTCGCCCTGGGGTCGACCGAGCCGATCCCGTTCCGGCGGCAGAACTTCGGTGACTACGAGATCCCCTCGCTGCACCTGAAGGAGGGACTGGAGCCGGCGGGCCGCACGGGGTTCGGACTGCACGTGCGCGGTTGACCGCTGACGCGCCGAGCGCCACCGGGCAGGCGTCTACTCGTGAGCGCTGATCACACCGTCGGCGCTGAGCACGACGTATACGCCGTTGGCGTCGAGCCCGGCGTCGTGCTGCTTCGTCTCCAGCGTGGCCAGAACCTGACCGCTGTGCACGATCTCGGCGAGGTAGTGCTGGGCGCCGAGCTCGTAGATCTCGGCCTTGCTGCCGTCCGCCAGGGTCTGGGTGCGGACCGGGGCTGCCGCCTTGGTCGCGGCGACCTGTGCGGTGGTGTGGTGCGCGGCGGACGCCACGGACTGCACGTCGGTCAGAGGCTTGTCTGCGGCGTCCTTGCACCCTCCCTGGAATGCGGTCAATCCCCGCGAGACGAACGGCCGGATCTGCTGTTTCCTGCACCCCATGAGATGACACCAGGACAGGAGTTGTTCACCGGGTTCTGTCCGCACTTGGTAACAAGGGAACTGGGCGCCGCCGCTGGCCAAGGAAGAGATGGGCCCGCAGGCCACCCGCGTGCGGGAGGGACCTACGCTCGGGTGAACCCGTGGCTGCGCTCCACCTTCGCCACATGCAGCGTGTAGCTCTGGTACCACTCGGCTCGCCCGCGCTTCTGCGCCGCGTGGTGCTCGGCGTTGTTCCGCCACTCCGTGAGGGCCTCGGCGTCGCGGAAGTAGCCGACGGTGATGCCAGCCCGCCAGGAGTCTGCGCGTGGTCCATCCCCAGGAACCCCGGGACGTCCTTCACCAGGTCTTCCATGCGTGCGTTGGTCTCGCTGTATCCGCTCTGGTCCTCGGTTCGCACCGTAGTGAACACAGCCACGTAGTAGGGGGGTTCATAGGCCTCGACGGGCGCGACAGGCGCTTCGGAGTGGTTGCTCATGGCGTCACTGTAAGGCAGGGGCTCCGGGCGGGTTCGCTGACTGTCCGTCACATCCGTTCCGAGTAAAGCCTGTCGAGGAGAGCCAGTTCCTCCTGGGTCAGGCGAAGGGCGCCGGCAGCGATGTTCTCGGCAAGGTGGGCGGGGTTGCTGGTGCCGGGTATGGCCAGCACGTGGGGTCCGCGGTGGAGGGTCCAGGCGAGCCGTATCTGGGCGGGCGTCGCGCCGTGGGCGCGGGCGACCGTGTGGAGGCGAGCGTCCCGCTCCTGGTCCGCTGCCGCCTCGCGTCGCAGCCCGGAGATCGCGAAGAACGGGACGAAGGCGATGCCCTGCTCCAGGCACAGGTCCACGAGTCCGCTCTCATCGGCGCGGCGCCAGTCCAGGCCGTAGGAGTTCTGCACGCACACCACGGGCGCGATCGCCCGGGCCTCGGTGACGTGCTGCGGCCGGACGCTGGAGAGCCCGAGGTGCCGGACCAGGCCCGCCGCGCGCAGCTCGGCGAGGGCGCCGAAGTGCTCGGCGACCGAATCCAGTCCATTGCTTCGCAGGTACACCACGTCCAGGTGGTCCCGGCCGAGCTGGCGCAGGTTCTCCTCGACGTGGCCGCGCAGCTGGTCGGGGCTGGCCATGGAGAACCACTCGCCGGAGGCGTCGCGCCCCGGGCCGACCTTGGTCGCCACGACCACGTCGTCGCGCCAGGAGGCGAGGGCCCGGTTGATGAGCTCGTTCGCGGAGCGCAGCGGCGAGAAGTAGAAGGCCGCCGTGTCGATGTGGTTGACGCCCTGCTCGAACGCGCTGTGCAGCAGCCGGACCGCGGCACCGCGGTCGATCGGCGTATCGTCGGAGTTTCCCAGCATGCCGTTGCCCGTCAGCCGCATCGCACCGTAGCCGATCCGGTTCACCTCCAGGTCCCCGAGCTTCCAGGTCCCTGCTGCCGCCGCCGCGTTCACCGTGCTCCTCCACCTGTCGGTCCATCAGGTTCAGGAGTATGGGACGACCACGGGGTGCGGTGACAGGCCAAAAGGCTGGGCGAAACGTCACACCCGTATCGGGAACGAACCGTCACCGCACAGCCGTTGAACCTACCGAGCGACGGTAGCGAGCAGCAGGTCCCGCGCCAGCCTGGAACCTAGGCGCGCGCCGAACGGCGACTCAGTATGGGCTCGGCCAGAAGTCTCGCCATGCCGCAGAGGGTCTGGCCGTGCCGGGCGAAAAGTTCGTCACGCGAGTCGAAATGGCCAAGGTCCGCCAGGACATGAGCCGAGAGATCGCACGCGGCGTCGGCCGCTGGGCAGACCGTCACGCCGTCCCAGTCGATCGCTGTCCTGGACAGCGCCTCGAAGAGCGTCTCCGTGCCTGCGTTGGTGAAGCCGCCGCCACTGCCTTCGCTCAGCTCGTCGAGGCCACCGAAGAGTTCCGAGACCGTCAACCAGGGCGCGGTGAGGTGTTCGGTCGGTGACGGCCCGTCAAGTCGGAACTCCGGCCATGCGAGCACAACTTGGTGCGGGACGATCCGGTGGAAGCGGGGGAAGCGCGGGTACCAGAACCTCCCGTCCACCAGCAGGCCACGGACCCGCGTGGCCACCCCGGATGCCCGCGCTACGGCTTCCAGTACCGCAAGGCGTTGGCTGCACGATCCGCGGCGGCGGCGGATCACCTCCGACACGGGTCGCTCGTCCTGAACCGAGTACACGGGCTGAACAGCTGCGGCGATCCATCGGTGAGCCTCGCGCAGGACCGCTGTCCGGTGGGCGGGACCCGAGGTGTCGGCAGAGTCAGCCGGGATGTCGATCAGCCGGAGCAGTGAGGAGACGTTCGGATGCTGCCAGTCCAGAATCCGCGTCGGGGCCGTGCTCCCTTCAACCGTTCCCCTGTCGGCCATGCGCACGCGGACACGGCCTCGCGGCGTGAGGAGGGAGCTCGTCATGACCGTGGTCCTCTCGTTCAGCGCGCTTCGGGCGGCAGGACGTATCCTGACAGGGATTTTGAACGCGTTCAACTGTGGTGGAGCTCTGCCGGCCCGACCTGGTCGTCGTGCTCCGCGACGGATCCCTCCACGGATCCCGCGTCCCCCGAGTGGTCTGCGAGGGCATCCTGGCGCTGAGGGCGTGCGGCGCGCCCACGGCTGGGAGGGATGAAACCCATGGGACTCCTCGACGGAAAGACCGCGCTGATCACCGGGGCGGGTACCGGCATCGGCCGGGCGACGGCGCTGCTGCTCGCCGAGGCGGGCGCGACGGTGATCCTCGTCGGACGTCGGCCGCACGTCCTCCAGGAGGTGGCCACGGCCGTCGGGGACGCCGGTGGCAGGGCCTTCACCCGCCCCACGCACGTCGAGAACGCCGGGGAGGTCCGGGAACTCGTCGCGTGGACGCGGGAGATGGCGGGGCCCGTCGACATCCTGGTCAACAACGCCGGCGGCGCGAGCAGGGTGCTCGACGTCCGCTGGATCAGCGAGGCCGAGTGGAACGCCGTCATGGGCGTCAACCTCACCGCGGTCTATCTTCTCACCCAGGCCGTCCTCCCGGACATGCTGGCGCACGGCGGCGGCACGGTCATCACGGTTTCCTCGCTCGCCGCGGTGCGGCCCACCCTGCTCGGCGGAGCCCCGTACGGCGCGGCGAAGGCGGGCGTGCGCAACTTCATGACGTACCTGCGCAACACCTACCGCAACGACCTGGTCCGCGCCACCTGCATCATGCCCGGTGAAGTGAACACACCGATCCTCGACGACCGCGCCGTCCCGCCGGGCGAGGAGGCGCGGGCCGCCATGGTGCAGCCGCAGGACGTGGCGCGAGCCGTCCTGCTGTGCGCCACGCTCCCGCAGCGGACGGTCGTCGAGGAGTTGGTGATCGCGCCGACCCTGGTGCGGGACACATCCGCCGACGTCGAGGCGAGCCGTTGGATCGGGGCCCCGGAGGACGCCCGCGAAGATCGATGATCCGGGGTGTCCCAGCGCGGCTCGACCGGGTCAGGGCCCAGCGTCCCGCCTGTGCGCCACCGCTCCGCCGCGCAGTGCCGCGGGGTGGCGCAAGGCAGCGCCGGGCACCGGGGTCATCCCGAAGCGGGCGTAGTACGGCTGCAATGGCACGTCGCAGAGCAGATCCACCGAGTAGAACTGTTCCGTGCCCTCCAGGATGCGGCGCATCAGCTCGCTCCCGATTCCCTGGCCCTGGTAACCGGGAAGGACCTCCAGCCAAGGAATTGCCGCGGTGAGGACACCGTCACTGATCATGTTCACGAATCCGATGACACGACCCGCCGCATCGTCGATCGCCAGCACCGCGCGGAAGCTCCCGCGCAGCACGGCCAAGTGCTGTGCTGGGGAGGGTGCGTTGTGCCAACCGACGAAGAAGCCACACAGCATGCCTTCGTCGGCCTTGGCAATGTCATCGGTATATCGGATCACGCCCAACCCCCACGAAACGAGCCTGCCGGCACGGGACCGGCGAACGTACGACGCATCGATACTCCAGTGGCCGACCGGACGGGGACGCAGCCACTATCGATCGCCGAAGCCCGGCGAACACGCCCGGAACCGGTCGTTCTCAATGGGTGTCCGCCACTGAGGTTTCCAGTTCGGGGTCACGGCGCGGGCCTGGCGCTGCCGCTCGTGCGACGCCTGGCCCGCGCCGTCGGTGGCGGGTGTCCTACGGCTCCGGGCGCGTGCCCGGAGCCGGGGTGGCGATCAGCCTGCCTGCCGCGGGGCCGGGGCCTCCTCCTCCTCTGCCGGCCGGACGGCCGTCCGGCGCTCCCGCACCTGGGCGTAGGCCATCAAGCCGAACAGCACGGCGAGCAGGACGGCTGACGAACCCGCGGTACCGAGGTCCAGGCCGCCCTTGGCGACGGGCTTGGTGAGGAAGTCGCCCGCGGTGGCGCCCAGCGGGCGGGTGAGGACGAAGGCGAACCAGAACAGCAGCACGTTCGAAACCGCGGGCACCTTCATCAGCGCCGCGAGCACGGCGAGCACCCCTGTCACCAGCAGGGCACCGCCGGCGTAGCCGAGGCCGGAGCTGTCGGAAAGGAAGTCGCCCATGGACGTGCCGAGGGTGTTCGACACAAGGATCGCCGACCAGAACAGGGCCTCACCCCTGAAGGTGACGATGTCGCGGATCTGGAACGTCATCCCGCTCAGCTTCCAGACGAGGAAGATCGCCAAAAGGATCGAGACGAGGATCGCCGCTCCGGCGGGGTAGCCGAGGCCCAGGCCCTGCGGGCCCCAGCCCAGCTTCGTCGCGCCGTTCGAGAGGTACTTGGCACTGGCGTCACGGTTCATGAAGTCGGACATCGTGGTGCCGGCCATGCTGGTCGACAGGATCACGGTCCAGTAGAAAAACGGGTTGTAGTGGCTGGATCGCAACTGGATCACGAGCGTCACCACGAAGACCAGGAACAGCGCGATCGTGGTGAGGAAGTAGCCCAGTTTCAGTGTCTGCGCGAAGAGGTCGCCCGCCGTCTCGCCCAGGGTCGTCGCCGCGATCTTCATGATCCAGAAAGCCAGCGTGACCTCGGGCAGCTTCTTCATCACCGACTTGGTCGTACTCGACGTGCTCGCCACGCCGAGGTCGGTGAGGACCTCCGGTTTCTCCAACTCAGCTTCTCCTGTCCGGTCGAACGACAGGGCGCTCGCCCCCGGGAAGCGGGACGAGCGCCCTGTGAGATGAGCCGGCCGCCGGCGGCGGCCGTGATCGTCGACCGTGGCACGAGAAACCTGAACGTATCCTGAACGCGAGCCGTTCGGCAGGTCAGGCCGTGTGCCGGGGGGATCCCTTCGGTTCGGCGACGTCCTTGCGCGTAACACCCAGGTACACGACCGGACCGAGGATGACCGCGAGGAACAGCGCACTGGTGATCACGGTGCCCAGGCCCAGGCCGCCGTCTCCGCTCGGCTGGCAGAGGTAGTCCCCGATCGATGCGCCGAGGGGGCGGGTGAGGATGTAGGCGATCCAGAAGCTCCACACCGCGTCCAGACCGAGCGCGAAGTGCGCGATGGCCACCGCGGCGACGGCCGCCGCGAACAGGGCCGCGGACAGCCGATAGCCGAGGTCCATGCGCTCGGAGACCAGGTCACCGGCGGCAGTTCGAACACCGTCGTACTCGTCTCCAGCGGCACGCCCATGTTGTCGGTGAGATTGTCGGTCATGGACAGCGACCGTGCCACCGGACATCTGAAAGCATCCCGAGTGCCGTCTCAGCCAGCCTGGCCGATGATCATAGTGCGGGACCCGGGAGCGAAGTCGTCGAAGCGCTGTTCCCAGGACTCACCAGGCCAGTAGTAGGTCACCCGTCCCTTGGAGGGCCGGTAGTGGGCGGTGTAGACCGTTCCCCATCCCTCATCGAACCGGGATCGGTACAGCGGCGGTTTCAGCAGCGCAGCCACATCCGTGCCCGCTGCACGAATGGCGCTCAGCCGCTCCTGGGTCCGGGAGGACTGCTCCTGTTCGTCAGGCACCGGCAGGTGCTGGTGGTTGGCGGCGCAGGCGTCCGGTGCCTCGGGCAGAGGGATGTCCGGCCCCACGAACACCGTCACCGCCTTCTCGGAGTCGACAAGCGTGACGTTCTGTGGAATGGCGACCGGTATGGATCGCAGCTTGCCGATCGCCTCGTCAACGCCGGTACACGTCTCGAGCAGATAGCGCAGCACGATCAGGATGGCGAAGCCGGGGCCATGGACGAATCGCCCGCCGAAGGTGAGCGAAACCGCGAGCCCCGCGAGCCCGGCATCATTCATACCGTCCAGCAAGCCCCAGGACGCATCCTGCATGCCGATCACCGGGCGGAGGAAGTGGGAGGAGACGATGGTGCCCTCGCAGTCGGCGGGGTCGAAGTCGTAGTTGCGCAGCAGGGTGCCCTCGCCACCGATCTGCGTGCAGCCGGAGAAGAAGGGGCGCATCGCTGCGTGGGTGAGGAAGGTGTCCCCTCCGGGCCGGTCGAGCTGACGGGTCAGCCTGCCGAGTACCGGGACCAGCTCGGGCATGTGTGTCTCGAACAGCTTCCGTGCACGGTCCGCACCCTCTGGGGTCCAGCCGCCGACCTCGATGGCACGGAAGACCTTCCGCTGCCGGCTCATGGCTGCCGCTCCCATCGACGTCGGGTGAGGTGGTGGCAACCTAGCCAATTTCGCCAACAATTCACCAGATCACGCGATGGCTCCGGAATGCGGCTGCCCCGTCGTCGTGGCCAGGCGTTGGCCTGTGCCCGCATGCCCTCTGTCACGACTCGACACGGTCGGCCACGCGATCTTGGAAGTCCAGCCTGGGACTCGAAAGCGTCTGAGCGGGCGGATATGCCATCGCTGAGGGAAGCTGAAGGCGTGAGCATCAGTAGCGAGCACCCGGTAAGTGCTGAGCAGATCTACGCAGCGCTGGCCGCTCTGGCGGCTGAGCCGGTGGCTGATCCGGAGCAGCGACCAGAGGGGCCGCAGGAAGAAGACCGCCTGCACCTGCTGGGCAGTCTGCTGGCGAAAACGGAGCTCGAGATCACCGCCGCCACCCGTCTGACCGAGGAAGAGGAGATCGAGGACGTCCTTGAGACGTTGCTCGGCTGGGGGGAACAGTTGGGCGGGGACCCTGGTCTCGCGGTCAACGTCCTGACGAACCGGCTACAGCGCACCGCGTTGCAGGTCTCCGAACCCGAGGCGGAAGAACTGCCACCCGGCCGGGAGGCCGCCTTCGCCGCCGTCATGACAGCGGTGTACGCGCTCAGCGCGCAGTTGCACGCGGAGCGCAGCGATACGGACGCAACCCGCCGCGCTCTGAGCGGGGCGGAAGAAGCCCTCATCGACATCCTGCAAGGCATGCATGACCTGCGCGTCGCCATCGGCGATGCGGCCGGGCAGGACGACGAAGCCGACAGCTGACGCCCTGTGGGCCGTGATCGCCGCGCTGCTGCTCGGTCCGCGCACCGCCGCATCGACTGCCGGCAGTCGCGTCCTCAGCGCGCCACTCATCGAGGAGATCGGCCAGTGACCGCCAGCGACCTCGTCCTCATCGGCAACGCCGGTGACGTCGGCCGTACGGTCCTCGAGGAACTCCACGCGCAGGGCGTGCCGGTGCGCGCGCTGGTCCGCCGTGACGACGGGCGCGCAGCCGGTCTGCGCGCGCTCGGCGCGGAGGTGGTCGTCGGCGATCTGACCAGGCCGGAGACCGTCGCAACCGCTCTGGAGGGCGTCGGGCGGATGTACTTCGCGATGTCGGTGTCACCGGACCATCTGCTGGCCGCGACGGTGGTGGCCGCTGTGGCACGCGAGTACGGGCGGCTTGAGGCTCTGGTGGGCATGTCACAGATGACGGTGTCGCAGATGACCGCCATCAGCACCGCCGAGTCCCACCAGCAGCGGCTGCACTGGCTGGCAGAGCAGGCACTCAACTGGTCAGGCCTGCCCGTGGTCCACATCCGGCCCACGTCGTTTCTGAACAACCCGCTGTTCACCACCCTGGCGGCGGCGTCGATCCGGAAGAAGGGCACGATCGCCCTGCCGTTCGGCACCGGGCGCACATCGCCACCACGGCCCGACTGCACCGCGAAAACCGCTACGACCGCACTTCTCATGACGTCGAAAGCGTGACGGTGCACCCGCCCAGACCATCAGGGCCTTCGTGGCTGCCCGCAAGGACTTCTACCTCGGCTGAGCGGCAGCCTGGTGGGGCCATTTGGCCGAGTCGGCTCGCGCGCCCCGCCGAGCCGCGGTGCCGTTGACACGGATGCGTGCGGACGTCCAACGCCGAAGGGTGTCCGGCACTCAGCCGCGGGAGGACGAGCCATGCACATATCGGGATCGACAGCGGGCCGCCGGGGCTGTGCCCTGGTCATCGCCGCGGTGGTGATCTGCTCGACCGCTCTGGCCGGGCAGGACCTCGCCGCGGTCGGAGAGGCCGGAGGAGCCGGAGGCATGCCCACGTCCTCGGAGCCGGCCCCGACGCTGCTCTGGAGACCCTGCGTTCATGGCAGCCCGTTCGACTGTGCGACCGCGAAGGTGCCGCTGGACTACGACAACGCAGGCGGTCGCGCCATCGAACTGGCCGTCGTCAAACGCAAGGCGACCGACCGCGGTCGACGCATCGGCACCCTGTTCTTCAACCCCGGCGGACCCGGCGGTCCAGGAACGGTCCAGATGCCACAGCTCTACGAGTTCTTCCCGCGCGAGGTGCGGGAGCGGTTCGACATCGTCAGCTGGGACCCGCGCGGGGTCGGCAGCAGCACCGCGGTGAACTGCTTCGCGAGCCGTGAAGAAGCCGCCGACTGGACCGCGAGCAAAGCGGCGGGCTTCCCGGTGGGTGCGAAGGAGCGAACGGCTTGGATCGCCGCGTACAAGGAGCTGGCCCGGCGCTGTGAGCGGCTGGACCCGGAGCTCCTGCGTCATGTCTCGACCGCCGACACCGCTCGCGACCTCGACCAGCTCCGCCGGGCGACGGGAGAGTCACAACTCACCTATCTGGGAACCTCGTACGGCACGTTCCTGGGCGCCACCTACGCCAACCTCTTCCCGGACAGGGTGCGCGCCATGGTCCTCGACAGCAACTGGGACCCGCAGGCCTGGACGAACCACGCCTCCGACGACGCCCGGCTCCCGGCATTCCTGCGCTTGGGCTCGGACCGCAGCGCGGCAGCGGTCGTGGACAGGTTCCTCGCCCTGTGCGGGTCCACCACCACCGCCCGCTGTGCCTTCTCCGCGGGTAGCCCGAAAGCGACCCGGGACAAGTTCGAACAGCTGATGCAGCGGCTTCGGAAGCATCCCGTGGGCACGTCGACCTACGCCGGCACGGTCGCTGACGTGGTGAGCAGCCTGTACATCGTTCACCCTGGGTGGACCGACCTCGCCGGCAGGTTGCAGGACCTGTGGCGCGGCCGCGTCCCGGGGCCCTCCCCGCTCCCGCCCGCACCACCGGTCCCCCATCCGAATCCGTACGTGGGCGAGGAACAGGCCGCCGCGGTGTTCTGCGGCGACAGCCCGAATCCACGTGACCCCGGTGTCTACCCCGCTCTGGAGGAGGCCAGTGCCGGCCGTGCGGGGGACGCAGGCCGCTATTGGACGTGGGCCGCCGCGGGATGTGCCACCTGGCCGGTGCTCGCCACCAACCGATACCGCGGACCTTGGGACGAGCCCACGGCGCACCCCGTCCTGGTGGTCGGCACCGTCTACGACCCCGCCACTCCCTACTCGGGTTCGCAGGCCATGGTCGAAGAACTGGCAGACGCCCGCCTGCTCACCAACGACGGTATGGGCACACGGCGCTGAGCAACCCCAGCAGCTGCGTCAAGACCCACGAAAGCCGCTACCTCGTCGACGGCGCCCTCCCGCCGGTCGGAACGACGTGCCGACCGGACACGCCTCCCTTCGCCCCGCCCAAGCCGAGTGGCGGCATCGCCGCCGGCGGTGGGGGGACGGCCGACGCCGTCTCCTGAGTCGCCGGGCTCGCTCCAGGGGCTGTCCGGCCTCACGGATGAGGATGCGGACCTGAGGAGAGCAGTTCGCCGGCGGCGCGCTCGACGTCGGCCTCGGACACGAGCACCAACTGCGCCGCGTCCCCCAGCGGGATGAAGCTGTCGGCGCCGGCGACCCGTCGGACGGCCCCGGTGAAACCGGCATCGACGAGGGCGGTGACGACTCCCTCGGACACACCGCCCGTGCGGCGGGTCTCGTCGACCACGAGGACGCGTCCCGTCGCACGCGCTTCGCGCAGCAGGTCGTCGACCGGGAGGGGGGCCAGCCAGCGCAGGTCGACCACCCGGCAGGCGATGCCCTGCTGCTCCAGCCGGTGTGCGGCTCGGAGCGAGATGTGCAGACCGTTGCCGAAGGTCACGAGGGTCAGGTCGGTACCCGTGCCGTAGGTGCGTGCCCGGCCGATCGGTACGTGCTGTGCGGGGGGCGGGTACGCGGCGAGCCAGGCGTTGTCCTTCTCCGTGTGGAGGTCTCGCGTGTGGTAGAGCGCGATCGGCTCGAGGAAGGCGCTGACCGTTCCGTCCACCTTGCCGGCCGCCACGCAGGTGCGGAGCATCGCGGCGGCGTCGTCGGGGCGGGACGGCGTGGCGATGACCAGCCCGGGAATGTCACGCAGGACGCCGAGGGCGTTGTCGTTGTGGAAGTGGCCGCCGAACCCGCGCTGGTAGCCGTAGCCGGCGATGCGGACCACAAGGGGGTTGCGGTACTGGCCCTGGGAGAAGAACTGGAGCGTGGCGGCCTCGCCGCGCAGTTGGTCCTCGGCATTGTGCAGGTACGCGAGGTACTGGATCTCCGCCACCGGCAGCAGCCCGGACAGTCCCGCCCCCAGCGCGAGGCCGAGGATGGCCTGTTCGTCGAGCAGGGTGTCGAAGACCCGAGCACTGCCGAAGCGCCGTTGCAGTCCCCGGGTCAGTCCGTAGACCCCGCCCTTGCGGCCGACGTCCTCGCCGAAGACGACCATCTCCGGGTAGCTGCCGAGCAGGTCGGCGAGTGTGTGGGTGATGGCCTGGGCGACGGTGACGGGCTCGCCGACGGGCGCTGCCGGTGGTTCGCTCGTGCGGCGTGCCGCAGCGGCCACGAGGGCGGGACGGCGGGGCGCGATGGGGGCGGTGATCTCCGCGACGGTGGTCAGGGGCTCGCTGTCGAGGGCCTCCTTGGCAACGGCGAACACCCGTCCGCCCACCTCGTCGTAGCGGTCCAGGACCTCCTGCGGGGTGAGGATGCCCGTCGCTGTGAGCAGCCGGGCCGTGGCCAGCAGCGGGTCACGGCGCAGATCCGCGGCGACTTCGGAAGGCACCCGGTAGGCGGCTTCGGCGTCCGAGCCCGCATGGCCGAGGAACCGCACCATCGACAGGTGCAGGAACGCGGGTTGCCGACTCTTGCGTACATGGGCGACTGCCTCGCACGCGGTGCCGAAGGCGGCCGACGGATCACAGCCGTCCGCGGCGAAGTAGGCGAGAGAGGGCCGGTTGCCGTAGGCGCGCCGCACCCAGTCATGCGGTGTCGGCACGCTGATCCCCAGGCCGTTGTCCTCGCAGACGAACAGCACGGGCATCGGAAGGCCCTGATAGGCCGCGTGGCAGGCGCTGTTGATGGCGCCTGCCGCCGTGGCATGGTTGACCGAGGCGTCGCCGAAGGAACAGCAGACGACGGCGTCGTCGGGCCAGGCGCACTCGGTCCCGAGCCGCTTGGCGCGGGCAATGCTCCACGCCACCCCGACGGCCCGCGGCAGGTGGGAGGAGATGGTCGACGTCTGCGGAACGACGGCGAGTTCACGACGCCCGTACACCTTGTGCCGTCCACCGGCGATCGGCTCGTCGGCCCCGGCGGCCACCCCCAGCAGCATGTCCCTGACCGCATCGACGCCGCCCGCCTGCCGGGCGCGGGCACAGTAGAAGGCGCCGGACCGGTAGTGCAGCAACGCCGGGTCGGTGGGGCGCAACGCGAGGGCGAGTGCGGCGTTGCCTTCGTGTCCGCTCGATCCGATGGTGTAGTAGCCACGGCCCTGCTGCTGCATCCAGCGCGCGGCGGCGTCGGCGTGCCGGCTCTCCAGTTGGGCGTCGTACAGGTCCAGTGCGGTACGGGCGTCCAGTGCGCCGGGGTGCGGCTGGGCCGCCGCGTCCGCGCGGCCGGCGGACCGGAGACCGGCCACTCCCTGGCGGAAGTGCCGGTCCAGGTCCTCGACACCGTTCACAGGCGGAAGGCCATGTCGGGCTCGAGCGTGGCCACGTCCATCTGCGCTTTCTGCAGACGGCCGGAGTGGTCCCAGTTCATCGACTGCCAGCGGGTGAACTGGTCGAGCACCCACTGCCCCGACTGGCGACTGCCGTTGCCCGACTTGCCGTTGCCGCCGAACGGAAGGTGCGCCTCGGCTCCGGAGGTGGTGTTGTTGACGCTGACCATGCCCGCGGAGATACCGCGCCGGAACGTCCACACCTCGTTAGGATCGGTGGTGTAGATCGCGGCGGACAGCCCGTAACCGTGGGCGTTGGCCAGGTCGAGGGCCTCGTCGAAGTCACGGTAGGTGGTCACGCCTACGAGGGGGCCGAAGGTCTCGGTGAGGAACAGGTCGTCGTCGCGACGCACTCCGTCGACGATCACCGGGTGGTAGAACATGCCCGCCTCAGGGGATCCGACGAAGCCCTTGCGCGGGTTGTCGGCCGTGATCCGCCCGATGCCGTCGGAGCCGTAGGTGCGGTGGTGATCCTTGATCCACCCGAGGAAGGTCTCGTAGCGCTGCGCGAACCGCTCGTCGAGCATCGGACCGTAGAGGACGTCCTCGAACGCGTCGCCAATGCGGGCCGCGCGGCTCGCGGCGTCGAAGCGGGCCAGGAAGTCCTCGTGCACCGACTCGTGGACGATGACCGTTCCGAGCGAGGTGCAGCGCTGCCCCGCGGTGCCGAATCCGGAGAACAACGCCCCCTCGACCGCCAGGTCGAGGTTCGCGCTCGGGGTGACCACCTGGGGGTTCTTGCCGCCCAGCTCCAGGCACGGGGTCTGAAGGTGGCTTCCGCACAGGGCGCCGATCTTCTGGCCGACGAGCGTGGACCCCGTGAAGCCGACCTTGTCGACCAGCCCGGCGTCGAGGGAGGCCTCCAGACCGGCGTACGTCTGCTCCCCGTCGGCCAGTACGAGGTTGAGGACGCCGTCCGGGAGGCCGCCTCCGCGCACGAACAGCTCGAAGAGGGCCTTGGCACTCGCGGCGGCGTACTCCGCGGGCTTCCACACCACGGTGTTGCCGGTCACGAGCGCCGGCACGAGGTACCAGGCCGGCACGGCCACCGGGAAGTTGCCCGCGGTGATCACCGCGACCGCGCCGACGGGGTTGCGGAAGGTGAACAGCTGCTTGTCGGGCATCTCCGAGGGCACCGTCTGGCCGTACAGGCGGCGGCCCTCGCCCAGGAAGAAGTCGCAGGTGTCGATGATCTCCTGGACCTCGCCGAGTGCCTCCGCGAGCGGCTTGCCGATCTCTTCGGTCACGATGCGGGCGAGCCGGTCCTTGTTGGCTTCGACGAGCCGGCCGATCTTTCCGATCGCGGATCCGCGCACCGGCGCCGGCACGTCCGCCCAGGACCGCTGAGCCGCCTTCGCGGCCTTGGACGCCTCGACGAACGTAGAGGCGTCCCCGAGCGAGACCTCGGTGACCGTCTCGGCGGTACGACCGGGATTGGGGCGCTGAAGGGTCCCGCCGGGAGCGCCGGCGACCGGGTGGCCGGCAACGATCGAGGCGACGGAACGGGCCATGACGTAGCTCCTTGTCCGCTGGTACGGGTCAGTGCAGGCCGGCGAGGATCCGGTCGAGGGCCCGCAGGGCGATCCCGAGCTCCTCCTGGGTGATGGACAGGGCAGGACGGAAGCGCACCGAACGCTCACCGCACGGCAATGCGATCACCTGCTCCTCGGTTCGCAACCGGTGAAGCACCTCGTCGCGGACGCCGCTGTCGGACAGATCGATTGCACTCATCAGTCCGCGCCCCCGCGAGTTGGACGCCACCGATGCGTGTCGGACTTCCAGATCACGTAGCTCGGCCAGGAACCACGATCCCACGGCGGCCGCATGGGCCACCAGATCATCCCTTTCGATGATCTCCAGGATGCGGCGTGCCCGGACCATGTCGACGAGCCCGCCGCCCCAGGTGGAGTTGATCCGGCCGGAGACCCGGAAGACGTTGTCGGGTACCTGGTCGACCCGGCGGCCGGCCATGATTCCACCGAGCTGGACCTTCTTGGCGAAGGCGACGATGTCCGGCTCCAGGCCGAGTTGCTGGTAGGCCCAGGTGGTGCCGGTGATCCCCACCCCGGTCTGCACCTCGTCGAGCACGAACAGCGCGTCGTACTCGTGACAGAGCGCCTGCATCGCCCGCAGGAACTCCGGGCGCATGTGGTTGTCGCCCCCCTCGCCCTGGATCGGCTCGGCGATGAAGCAGGCGATGTCGTGCGGGTTGTCCTCGAACGCCCGCCGCGCCTGTTCGAGGGCCCGTCGCTCGGCCCCCTCGACCTCGGCGAGGTGGCGCTCGAGGGGGAACCGCACGGCGGGTACGCCGATGCGCGGCCAGTCGAACTTCGGGAAGCGTGCCGTCTTGTTGGGCTCGGTGTTGGTCAGGGAGAGGGTGTAGCCGCTGCGGCCGTGGAACGCCTGCTGGAGGTGGAGCACCTTGGTGCCCAGCTCGGGTGAGCGGCCCGCGGCCTCGTTGCGGCGGCTCTTCCAGTCGAACGCCGCCTTGAGCGCGTTCTCGACGGCGAGCGCCCCTCCCTCGACGAAGAACAGTCTCGGCAGGTCCGGATCGCCCAGCACCCGGGCGAACGTCTCGACGAACTCGGCGTAGTGCGTGGTGTAGATGTCGGGGTTGGCGGGCTTGTTCGCCGCCACCTGCGCGAGCAGGGTCATGAACTCCGGATCGTCCACGATGCCCCGCGCGTTGAGCCCCAGCGGAGCGGACGCGAAGAACGAGTAGAGGTCGAGGAACTTCTCACCGGTGCGTGCGTCGACGATCCACGATCCCTGACTGGCGAGCGGGTCGAGCACCAGTTTGAAGCCGTCGGTCAGCACATGGCGGCCGAGCCTCTCGTGCACCTCGTCCGGGTGAGCCGTCGACGTAGCGGCGACCGTCATGGAGCACCTACTCTCGATAGCCGTTCACGGAAGAACTTTCATCAAGCGCGAGGAGTACAAGAAATATTTTAGCTATCACGCAACAATGGCCACAAGGTTTCACCCATCGGTAGGGATTTCGAAAAAATGTTCTGATCCGGAGCGAGGTCGCCGGCTCCCTGTGGACGCATTCGATCACGAACGTGAGGCTCCGGCGAGTCGCGGCCCGCGCCCCGCGCGTCGGTGCCGCCTGCACGTCGAAGGAGAAGTGGATGTCGTCGTCAGGTGAGTAGGTGTAGTAGACGCGCGCCGACCCGCTTACGCTCGCGAGCTTGGGCGGCTTCTTCGCCGGCAGATCGTCGGAACTCGCAGGCATCCGGCCTACGCCATTCGGCAGAGAGCACCGGCGCACAGCCGTCCTTAGGATCGAGGCTGCCGGCCTCGGTCACACGTCCGGCCGGCGCGCCCGGCCGGTCGCGCCGGCCGGGGGCCTTTCCCTGACGACCACATGTCAGGGCTGCGGTGGCCGGTGACGCGCTGATCAGGTCGCAGATGACAGCGCGGCTTCCGCGGCGGCTGTCCGCGCCGCAGCCCTAGGCCTGTCTGACAACGCTTCGTCATGTCATCGCCGCCGGGGGCGTCGAGTATGGCCTCGGACGCGCTGATGAGGGCACGCCGGATCCGGGTATGGACCGACCTGAGACGGCGACGAGGGAGAGACGAGGGGTGGGCGTGACCAGGACTCTGCTGAGCGGTGGCCAGGTGTTCGACGGGACCGGGGCCGAGGTCGCGGACGGCGACGTCCTCGTCGAGGAGGGCCGGATCCTCGACGTCGGCGCCGGCCTGGACGGCGACGAGCTGATCGATGTCACCGGGTGCACCGTGCTGCCCGGCTTCATCGACTGCCACGTCCACATGATGTTCTCGGGGTGGATCGGAGATCGGGCTGTCCACCGGCCCTTCTCGTACGGCTACTTCGAAGCGGTGCACAACCTCGCCGCCACACTGGACTGCGGCATCACCACCGTGCGCGACGCAGGCGGTGCCGACCTCGGTGTCCGCCAAGCCGTGGAGGACGGGCTGATCGAGGGCCCCTGGCTGCGCATCGCGATCACGATCCTCAGTCAGACCGGCGGGCACAACGACGGCTGGTTGCCCTCCGGAACCTGCGTCCCGCTCTTCGCCGCCCACGCGGGCCGGCCGGACGGGGTCGTGGACGGCCCGGAGGAGATGCGCAAACGCGCCCGCGAGATCATCCGCGCGGGGGCCGACGTGCTCAAGGTCTGCACCTCCGGCGGAGTCCTCTCGCCCCGCGACAACCCACGCCACGCGCATTTCCGACCCGACGAACTGGACGTGCTGGTCACCGAGGCGACCGCGGCCGGACTGCCGGTGATGGCCCACGCCCAGGCCACCGACGGCATCAAGAACGCGGTCAGGGCCGGCGTCCGCTCCGTCGAGCACGGCGTCTTCCTCGACGACGAGGCGATCGGGATGATGCTTGACGCCGGCACCTGGCTGGTTCCCACCCTGACCGCTCCGGCGGCGGCCCTCCAGGCCGCGGAGACCGGCGCCGGCCTGCCGGACAGCGTGGTCGCCAAGGCACGCGAGGTGATCGACGTCCACCGGGAGTCCTTCGCCAGGGCGGTGGAGGCGGGCGTACGGATCGCGATGGGAACGGACTCGGGCGTCGGCCCGCACGGCCGCAACCTGGAAGAGCTGGCGCTGATGGCGGCGGGCGGCATGAAACCCGCCGACGTGCTCGCGGCCACCACCTCCTCAGCGGCCGAGCTCCTGGGCCTCGCCGACACCACGGGAACCATCGCCCCCGGCAAGCGGGCCGACCTGGTGGTCGTGGACGGAGACCCGTACGACTTCACCGGCCTGAAGGACCGCGTCCGGGCGGTCTTCCAGAACGGGCGGCGCGTGCGCGGCACCGGCTGACGGCACGCAGGCCGCATCCAGCCCGGTCGTGGATCTCACGGACGTCGGCTGGTGAGCACCGGTGCGGGTGACGTCCTCTTCCTGGGGTGGTGCCGGGGCACCACGTCCTGGGGAAAGGTCAGCTGCTGGCTCATCCACTGAAGGGTGGCGGGCATCTCCCGTACCCAGGTCGGGAAGTTGTGGCTCCCCTGGTCGGGTTGGATCGACGTGACGCGCATGGGTGCCTTGACGGCCTTGATGAAGGCAAGCGTCTGCGGGTAGCCCCGCTCGCCGTGCTTGCTCTCGGCGACCAGGACCGAGACCTGTGGAGCGGGCAGGTGCTTCAGCCGCCACATCAGATCGTGCCCGTTGGCCCGCTCGATGCGACTCGGCCCGCTGCCGAAGAGGTTGCCGGTCGTGGGGTCGTCCTTGACCTTGTAGTCGGGGGACAGGGCGCCGGCGGTCGTGTACACGCGGGGATTGCGCATCGTCAGCTGTAGGGCGCAACTCCCGCCGGACGAGTAGCCCATGACGCCCCAGGCACTGGCGTCGTGACCCACCCGGTACGCGGACTTCAGGGCATCCGGGAGGTCCTTGGCCAGGAAGGTCTCGGTCTGCGGTCCGCCCGGCACGTCCACGCACTCGGTGTCGCGCGGCGGTGCGATCGTCGGCCGGATCATCACCATGATCGTCGGCTGCATCCGACCGCTCTTCTGCAACTGTCCGGCGGTCTGCGACACCCGCAGGTGCTCGGCGAGATTGAAGATGCTGCCGGGATATCCGCTGAGCGCCACGATCACCGGGAAGCGCTGCCTGGCGTACGCCTTCTGGAAATACTGCGGTGGCAGGTAGACGAACGCGGGGTCGACCACGCCCGTGCGGCGGCCGATGACCTTCACGGACTCCACCCGGCCGTTCACCGCGGCAGGACCGGTGGGCAGTCCGCTGACCCGGTTCAACTGCTCGTCGGTGCCGGGCTGTATCAACGCCCCCGCCGGGACGCCGTGCCCCATGCCGTTGCCGATGGAGGCCTGCGTCACACCGACGGGAGCGGTTTCGGTGTCGCCGAAGAGCTCGCCCCACGACCCGAAGAACTGGTACGACGAGTTAAGCCAACACGCGAAGGCCGCGACGATCGCCACCTGAGTCACTCCGATGGCCGCCAGCCGTCCGAGCACCTGCCGCCACCCCTGTCTGGCAAGCCGTGGCCACAGCCAGACGAGCAGAGCCACACAGACGGCGGACAAGGCCGCCATGGCGTACACGGTCGCTTCGCTGGTCAAACCCATGCCACTCGATCCCCGGTTTTCTTACCTGTGCTGTTTCCTTCATACAGAAGGAGGGCTACAGCCACGTCCACGTTCCTCAACGAGAGCAAAGCCCTGTGGTTCTACACGGAAGCCGCGATCGTCCGTGCTCGGGTCACGTCGGGCGAGCGCTGGGGCGGCCCGGGAGGTCCGGGACTCGAGCGGCGCGGGCGTAGCGGGCGGCGAGGTCTGCGAATGCCGTGGCCAGTTGGGGTGGGCCCAGGACTTCGACATCGGTGTCGAAGCGGCCGATCGTGGCGGCGAGTCCGGTCCATGACCAGGAGCCGAGGGTGAGTCGGCAGTGGTGGGGGCCGAGTTCCTCGACGATTCCGTCCTGGGCGAAGGGTGCGACATGGGCGGCCGGGAGGTGGAGGATGACTTCGCCTTGGCAGGGCCAGTCGGTGGTGGGGCCGTCGTTGCCGCGGAATCGGCTGGTGATGAAGGTGGAGACGTTGCCGCCGGGGAGTTCGCGCGGGGCGAAGCGGGGGCCCGTGGGGGTGCGGGGCCGGATGCGGTCGACGCGGAAGGTGCGCCAGTCCTCGCGGTCGAGGTCCCAGGCCACGAGGTACCAGCGATCGCGCCAGGTGACCAGGTGTTGGGGTTGTACGCGGCGGGGGCCGTCGGCCGAGGTGCTCGGGCCTGGGGTGTGGTCGAAGCGCAGTTCCTCGCGGGCGTGGATGGCTCGGCTCAGCTCCATCAGGACCTGAGGGTCGGCCTGAGGGGTGTCGCGGACCGCGGGCGGTTGGACGGCGGTGACGCGCAGCAGGTCGATGCGGTGGCGCAGGCGGGCCGGCATGACCTGGCGGAGGGTGGCCAGGGCGCGGACGGCGTCTTCGGCGACGGTGCCGCCGGTGGCCGCGGTCTGGAGCGCTACGGCCAGGGCGACGGCCTGGCCGTCGTCGAACAGCATGGGCGGCATGTGGGTGCCGGCCTCCAGGCGGTAGCCGCCGGCCGGCCCTTTGACGGTCGTGATCAGGTAGCCGAGTCCACGCAGACGGTCGATGTCACGGCGCACGGTGCGCGAGGTGACGTCGAGGCGCTCGGCGAGATCGTCGCCGGACCAGTCACGGTGCGTTTGAAGCAGCGAGAGCAGCGCGAGCAGCCGGGAGGAGGTCTTATGCATGAGATCCATTTTCACGGCGGTACAGGACACAACCTGTCCTCTACCTCCGCCATGGTGGTCTACGAGCCGTTCGGGAGGCACCCCTCCTGGTCACGGCAGCCGCCCACTGGGCTTGGACGGTCGGCGGCGTCATCGTCACATCGAAGCAAGGAGCAGGTCATGTCCGTCACGACCACCACTCACCTGAACTTCCGGGGCACCGCACGCGAGGCGCTGGACTTCTACCGGTCCGTCTTCGGCGGACGCACTGTCGCGGTCACCTACAAGGACGCGGGCGCCGTGCAGCACGACAGCGAGGCGGACTGGGTGATGTGGGGCGAGGTGACCGGCGACAACGGCTTCCACGTCATGGCCTACGACGTGCCCTCGCAGCTGCCCTGGGACCAGGGTGAGAACCCGTTCTTCGTCTCCGTACGCGGCGACGACGCCGAGGAGACCAGCGCCCTGTGGGCCAAGCTCGCCGAGGGCTCGACCATCGTGCGTCCGCTGGAGCCTGCGCAGTGGGCGCCGCTGTACGGCATGCTCACCGACCGCTTCGGCGTCACCTGGGTCCTGGACGTCACCGCCCCGTACAACGACTGACCCGGCCTCAGCCGATCGTGCTGCCGCGTCATACTCCTCGTACGTGCGTGCCCGTACCTTGAGGCCGGCACCGGAGAGGGGATGGCATGAAGTGGCTGCGGAGGGGCGGCGGCAAGGTGTCCGGCGGTGCGGGGCCGATTCCGACGGGCGGGGTGTTCAAGACGGACGGGGCCACGGCCGTCGCCGGCGGGGCGGCCCCGGAGCTGGTGGGTGCGGGCAGTCCGGTGCTCCAGCGGCTCTCCGGTGACAGCAGCCGGGTGATGGAACTCACCACCGCGGTGGCACCGGTCATCCTCGGCATCACGCACCACGGTTCCGGGCACTTCGTGGTGGACGCCCTGGACGACCGGATGCGCTCGGGTGGCCAACTCGTCTACACCGACGGCCCCTTCGCCTGCCGGGCGCTGGCGAACGCCGATGACCGCCCGGTCCGCGCGCTGCGGATCCAGGCGGACGGTCCGTGGGTGGTCGAGGTGACCGGCCCGGACGACGCCGTCGTCCTCGACGGTCATGCCGAGCGCCGCGCCTCGGACGTCCTGCGTCACGAGGGCGGTCCCGCCGTTGCGCATCTGCGCTACATGGGCGACTCGCGATCGTACGACGGCGGTTACTTCCTCACCGACACCTTCGAGCCCGACGGCTCCGGCTTTCTCGACGAACTGGCCAACCACGTCGGCCCCTGGACCGGGGAGGTCCCGCTATCCGGGCCCTGCCTGGTGTACGCGCGGTCGGACGGGCCGTGGTCGATCACCGTCCGGACCGGAGGCGGCTGACACGCGCGCCACCCTGGTCCCCACCGGATGCGGCAGTGCGCGTCGCGGGGAGCATCGATGACGGCGCCCGGCCTCGCCGAGACCTGCGTGGCCGCGGGGAGGGGCTCGTTGACCGGGCGGGGGTCGTCGTCCGTCTGCCGGACGCCGTGCCGGTACGTCAGGACGGTGGTCTCGGTGACGGCTACGGTCGCCTCGGCTCGGCGCAGCTGAGCCCGATCCACCGTGACCTTGGTCGTGGCGGCGCTGTAGGCCTCGCCCGGCGCTGCCAGGCGCGAGCGCATGCCGTACAAGGAGGAGATGGCGCGTTCTCTCGGTACGGGCCATGGGCTGGACAGGCCCA
The DNA here is from genome assembly GCF_042894725.1 of Streptomyces sp. NPDC001480. Classification (NCBI taxonomy): domain Bacteria; kingdom Bacillati; phylum Actinomycetota; class Actinomycetes; order Kitasatosporales; family Streptomycetaceae; genus Streptomyces; species Streptomyces sp. NPDC001480. The sequence goes on from NZ_JBIAVX010000006.1 coordinate 315,795, forward strand.
CACCGCTCATGGGTTGGCGCGCCCCCTGCGCACGTGCCCTCCTCAATGCTCGACAGTTCTCCGCAGGCGCCCGCCGCGGCGATACGAGCCGTCACGCAGGCGGGGCCGGAGTCGCCGGCGGTGCGGGAAGCGTCCGTCCCAGGCGGGCGAGTGGGGACAGCGCCATCAGTGCCGGCGAGAGGAGCATGCCCGCGGCTGTTGTCAGGAGGCTGGTGCGCGTCCCCCACACTTCCGCGAGAGAGCCGCCGAGCAGCGAGCCGACCGGGGTCATCCCCATGCCCGCGAAGTTGATCGTCGCGGCCGCGCGGCCTTGCATCCCGGCCGGAGTGACGGTCTGCCGGATGGCCATGACGGTGACATTCACCAGTTGACCGCAGGTGCCGAACACGAAGTTGACCGCAAGGAGCGCGGGAACCGTCACCGCGGAGGAGCCGTGCAGGGCCTGCACGAACAGGAACACGCCGTCGCCGATCGCCGCCGCGGACACGAGCACAGCGCCGTATCCGAAGCGGCTCGGAAGGCGGGCGGCCAGCAGCGAGCCCAGGAGCGCGCCGGGCCCCGTCGCCGCGAGCGCCAGCCCGACGACCGTGCCCGGCAGGTGCAGGTCCCGCGGCAGGAGCAGCAGATAGACGGTCATCACAGCCGCGAAGAAGAACTGGAAGGCGGCTGATGCGAGGCACACAGTCCGCAGCGAGGTGTCTTTGGCGACAAAGCGGAGGCCCTCATGGATCCGCCGCCAGACCCGAGGAGGGCGTTCCGAGCGTTCCGGGAGGGATTCGCGGTGGCCGATCCGTCGGATCGACAGGAACGACAGCGCGAAAGACACCGCGCTGAAGGCGACAGCCGCCGGCGCAGACAGCACGGACACCAAGGCACCGCCGAGGGCGGGACCGCCGATCTGCGCAGCGGACCGACTGCCCTCGAGCGCGCTGTTGCCCCGAACCAACTGATCCCGTTCCACCAGCCTTACCAGGGATGCCTGGTACGCCACGTCGAAGAACACGGAGAGAGCCCCGACGGCGAAGGCGACCACGAGCAGCGCCGGCAGGCCGAGCCCACCGAGGAGGCCGGCCACGGCGGCGGCGCCCAGTACCAGGGCCCGGCCGGCGTCCGTCAGCACCATCAGCGTACGGGTCCGCCACCTGTCCACCCACGCGCCGGCCAAGAGAGACAGCAGCAGGATCGGCGCCTGCCCCACCGCGCGCAGCGCACCCAACTGGCCGGCACCGGCGTTGAGCGTCAGTACGGCGAAGAGCGGCAGAACCACCAGACTTGTGTGTTCGCCGAGTTGGGAGGCCGTCTGGCCCACCCAGAGCCTGCGGAAGTCCACGTCCCGCCAGAGGCTCGACGCAGCAGATCGGTCGGAATCGGGTACGGCGGAGGAAGAGGACGGCACAAAACCCCTCGGATGACCGAAGACGAGACCCGCCGACCGGCGCACGACAGGTGCGCCGACCATTTCAGGCAGCGGGAGAGGAAGGCTCGCTGTGCCGCGCATCAAGGGCAGCACGCGATGACGGACCGCTCACGGCCTCGGACGTCAACGCGTGCTCGAACGACCGACCATGTCATCGCTCCTCGTGAGTCACTCGCCACGCGCACACTAACTCCAGCTCGGCAGGGCACGAAAGGCATTAACGGCCGGGCAGGGGTGTGAGGAGTCCGGCTGTTCACACCGGGTCCGGAGAGGGCTCCGTCTGCCGGAGTGTCACGTGGCCTGCGTACTGACCAGCCGGGCACAGCGCAGTTCTGCCGTGGTGGCCCCCACCACGGCGACGGCGCCGAGGCACAGCAGGCCGCCGCTGACGAGGGCTGCTGCTCCCGAGGTGGCGTCTGCGACGAGGCCGCCCCGCAGGTTCCCGATGTCGGGTCCGGCCTGCCCGACGATCTGTTCGGCAGCGCTGACGCGGCCCAGTAGTTCGTGCGGTGTGTGCATCTGGACGACGGTGCTCCGGGAGACGACGGAAACGGTGTCGGCGGCGCCGGCAATGACGAGGAAGGCCAGACCGACCCACGGGTCGGGTGACATGCCGAACAGCGTCAACGCTCCACCCCAGGTGGCGGATCCGCCAAGCATGACCATGCCGGGGCGTGACAGCCGGGTGAAGGTTCCGGAGAACAGGGATGCCGCGACGCCACCGACGGCGACGGTGGTGAGGAACAGCCCGAGGGTACGCGGGTCGCCGCCGAATCTTTCGGCGTTGACCAAGGGGAACAGGCTGATGGGCATCGACAGCACGGTGGTGGCCAGGTCTGTGAGCAGGGCCCCGCGAATGACGGGAGTGCGGCCCAGGAAGGCCAGCCCGTCAAGCACTCCGCGCAGACCGGGCCGTGCGGGCTCGTCTCCGGGGAGCATCTGCGGGAGGCCGAACGCACCGTGGAGCGCGGCGACGAATGTGAGGGCGTCGATCAGGTAGCAGGCACCGACGCCCAGCCCGCCCACGATCAATCCGCCCAGTGCGGGACCGAGCAGCATGGCTCCCTGGAAGGCGATTCGGCCCAGCGCCAGGCCCGCGGCCAGTTGCTGGTTGGGAAGAAGGTGCGGGAGGAAGGTGCGCGAGGCCGGGCCGCCGCCTGCTATGAAGCAGGACTGGAGTGCGACCAGCCCCAGCACACCGACAGCGGGGAGGTGACCGAGGAAGCCTTGGAGTGCGAGGAGGAGCGAACATACGGCTTGCCCGCTGGTCGTGAGCAGATAGAACTTCCGGCGGTCCACTCGGTCGACGAGCGATCCGGCGAAGAGCCCGAGCGCGACGAGCGGTAGCGCCTGCGCCAGCCCGACGGCGCCCGTCCACGTGGTGCTCCGCGTCATCTGCCAGACCTGGAACATCACGGCGACGAGTGTCATCTGGCTGCCGAAGCCGGACAGACTCTGGCCGATCCACAACCGCCGGAACGGCGCTGCCGACCGTAACGGCGTCACGTCGATCAGCGTGTGCCTCAGTCCCATGCGGGATCCTCTGCCAGCTTCTCGGCGATCCGGTCGTGGAAGGTCTTGCGCTCAAGAGCCCGCTCGATATCGGTGACGACCTGGGAGAGCGGGTAGGGAATCTCGGCCTCGAGGTCGGCGAGGGCGCTCTCGGTGGCCCGCCATTCCGCGGCCAGGCGACCGATGACATGACGAGCTTTGTCGGTGAGCGTCACTTTCCTGGTGCGCGCGTCGTCGCCCACGACGGTCTGGACCCAGCCGGCCGTGCGCATCGCGGCGACTTTCTGGCTGAGCGCCGAATGCGTCCGTTGGACCGACTCGGCCAGTTCCGCGATGGTCATGGGTCCGTTGGCATGGAGCCGGAGCAGTTCCATGACGAAGCTGGGCTTGAGTCCGTCGATCCGTCGCTCGGAGTAGAACCGGGCGATGTCGGCGTCCATGGACGCCTGGAGCAGGCGAAGGGGCCGCCAGAGACTCTGCTGTGTCGGGTCCGGTGCATGTGGGCCGGTCATGCAGCGCACTATAACAGCGCTTATATAAATGCTGTTGCTTTCGACCGGAGGAGGCCGGTTGAGGACCGGGGCGTCCCCGACACCCGTTCACGGCCCAGGCATCGCCCGTCGGTCGGAGTGAGTTGACTGGTCTAAACCCTTGACTGGTACAGACCAAAGCGGTTGAGTGTGCCTCCACACCCCCCACCACGGCCGTGCCCACGCCGTGGCCGGTCAGACCGGCACGTGCGCACAAGGTCCGGATTCACGCTGCCCTTGTCCGGGTGCGGCCGTGTTCCGCAAAGGAGTTGATCCCGTGTCGAGGCGCCGTATCCCCGCCGTGGTCACCGCACTCGTCCTCGGAAGCACCGTGCCCGTGCTGTTGCCTGCCGCGAACGCGTCCGCCGCCGCGTGTTCGAGCTACCCGAGCTGGGTCGCCGGAAGGTCGTACACCACCGGCGACATCGTGCGTTACGCCGACGGCAAGACCTACATCGCCGAACACGACAACCCGGGCTACGACCCGACCATCAGCACCTGGTACTGGGACCCCTACGCCTGCGACGGCGGCTCCGGGACCCCCGTCGGCACCTTCGTGGTGAGCGAGGCCCAGTTCAACCAGATGTTCCCGAACCGGAATTCCTTCTACACGTACAGCGGCCTCACCGCCGCTCTCAGCGCCTACCCCGCCTTCGCCAACACCGGCAGCGACACGGTCAGGAAGCAGGAGGCCGCGGCCTTCCTCGCCAACGTCAGCCACGAGACCGGCGGTCTGGTGTACGTGGTCGAACAGAACACGGCCAACTACTCGCACTACTGCGACTGGAGCCAGCCGTACGGCTGCCCGGCCGGCCAGTCGGCCTACTACGGGCGCGGCCCCATCCAGCTCAGCTGGAACTTCAATTACAAGGCCGCGGGAGACGCGCTCGGCATCGACCTCCTCCACAACCCGTGGCTCGTGCAGAACGACGCGGCCGTGGCCTGGAAGACGGCCCTTTGGTACTGGAACACCCAGACCGGGCCCGGCACCATGACGCCCCACAACGCCATGGTCAACAGCGCCGGCTTCGGCCAGACGATCCGCAGCATCAACGGCTCCCTCGAGTGCGACGGCAAGAACCCGGCGCAGGTGCAGAGCCGCGTGGACGCCTACCAGCGATTCACTCAGATCCTCGGGACGTCACCCGGCGGGAATCTCTACTGCTGACCGGCGTACAGGAGTTCGCGGGCGCCATCGACGAAACGGCGGCTGACGCCGGCGGCCGGACCGGCGGACGGCAGTATGCACTCCCCACACCCGCGGGTGTGAAAGTGCGTGCGGCGACGGGCAGGTCGTAGTACTCCTGGACAGTGCTGGATCCGTGTCTGTTTCTCATACGGAGTCGTCGATGGCCGTTCGCCGCGTCATGCCCGTCATTCAGTCGGAAGCCGCGAAGGAGAGCCGGGAGTTCTACGGCCTGTTGGGCTTCGAGGAAGTCATGAATCTCGGCTGGATCATGACGCTTGCCTCGCCGTCCAGTCCGGCGGCGCAGGTCAGCCTGATGACCGGCGACAAAACCGCCCCAGTCACCCCCGATGTGAGCGTCGAAGTCGACGACGTGGACGCGGCTTACGCGGTCATGCGGGACAGTGGCGCGGAGATCGTTCACCCACTGCGGGACGAGGAGTGGGGCGTACGGCGGTTCTTCGTCCGCGACCCCAACGGTCGCGTGGTCAACGTTCTGAGCCACCGCTGACGCTTCCTGCGGCAGGGCCCGAACCACCAGGCATTCGCAGTACCGTTCACCCCACGGGGCGTCAACTGGATCAACAGTGACCTGGCAGTCCACCGACCGGCAGTAGCGCGCGACGGCATCCACGTCGTCGGCTTCCAGACCGATCACCACGCCCAGCCCTCGTGGTCCCGTCCTCGTCCGCTGTTCGCGCTCCCTCTCCGGAAACGGCAGACCCGCCAGTCAGACGCTCCCATGTTCTCAGCAACGCGCCCAACGTCGACTGGGCGTCAACTGAGCTGACCGGCAGGCGACTTCGTCTACTTCCTCACCGCCGCCGCGTCCCCGGCCGGCGCCGGCTGCGCGTGCCGGGCGGCCTCCGTGGCGGTGTAGGAGGAGGCGAAGGTGAACGCGCTCGGGGACGGCCCGTGCGCCCGTAGGTCCGCCAGCCGCTCCAGGGCCTCCCCGGTGGTCGGGAGGTGACCGGCGGGTACCCACCAGAGCACCAGGTGGGCCTCGACGTGCCGCTCGAACCATTCACGGCGCCGCCGCATCACCTCCAGGTGCCCGCTGCGGTAGGTGAAGTCCCACAGCGCCTCCTGGCTCTCCCACACCGTCAGGTTGACGATGACGTCCTCGCCCGCCGGGCGCAGGGCGGTGGCGTCGGCCGCCCCCTCCTCCACGAGCCGCCATACGAAGCCGGGTGCGCCGTCGGCGGCGGCGTTGACCGGGTCGAGCAGTTCGACGAACGGTGCCGTGCGCGGGTCGTCGAGGGGGTGGCGGAGCCTGGCGACGTTGAGCTGGGCGAGGTGGGCGCCATGCGCGAATGCGGTCATGTCCTCATCCCAGCACGGCCACTTTTCTATGTCAATCAATATTGTTTTTAGAAGCCTCGACCACCACGCAGCACTCCCCGGGCCGGGCGTCCATGCGGGCGCGGACGGGACCGTCCGTGCCGAACAGCCCTTCCAGCAGTGCGAGGTTCATGCCGCAGACGAGCGGCGGGAAGCGTTCGGCGACGGCATGGAAGGGGCAGTTGCGCATACGGATGACGCGCGCGGTCGCCCCGGTCGCCCCCTCGGCACGTTCGGCGGCTTCGGCGGCTTCGGCGGCTTCAAGTCGCGGTTCGTAGCCACGGGCGGCCAGGATCTGCATGGCTTCGTCCAGGCCGCCGCACGGCGCCGCCGAGCCGCGCAGGGCTTCGCCCCGGCGGTGCGCGGCCGCGCAGAGCCCGGCGTCCAGCCCGGCCTGCTCGGCGGCCTCGGCGAGCAGTTCGGCGGCAGTGCGGTAGTCGCGGGCGGGCAGCGACACCGCCCGCTCGGCCCGCGCCCGCGTGTACACCTTGGCCGGGCGGCCCGCCCCCGGCCCCGAGCGGCCCGTCAGGCGGCGGCTGCCGCTCTCCAGCAGCCCGGCCTCGGCCAACCTGTCCAGATGGTGCGCCGCGAGCGTGCGCGCCACCCCGGTAGCCTCGGCAGCCTCGTTGCGGCCGACCTCGCGGCCCTGCGCCACCACGTATTCGTACAGGCGGCGCCGCACCGGATCCTGCAACGTCGCAATCGCGTCGATGTCCTTCACTCGACCATTCTAGGAACAACGCAGGTTGGAGATAGAAGGGCGGGCGAGTTCCTGGAGGCCGCGGTGGCGTAAAGGCATCGGTAGGCGGTCACCGGCCGACGGATCGAGCCTCGAAGCTTGAACACGAATTACACACATCCCCTCTTCAAAACTGGCCCCGATGGTCTAGATTGACCGTGCTTCGCCTGTTCGAACACAAGGCGACCAGTAATGATCTATAGGTCCGGCGCCGCGGAAAGCCAGCAATCGCTTTCCCGGAGCCGGACGTGGGGATGATCAATTCTTAATGCCCGAGAGGGGGCCTTGGGTACGGGAGCGCCCGAGGTTTCGAGGGGTTCCCGCGCACGCCGAGAGTCTGGCAGAGCATGTGAGTCCGCTGCCGCCGGAGCGGGTTGTTCAAGCAGCTCTGAAACAGCCGGGACGTCATGCACCGGGAGGCGGGGGCCTCCCGAGGGGAGGAACAGCGCGGCGCGGGGGGCGGGGGCCTCCCGGGGGAGGGACAGTACGGGGGGCGGGGGTCTCCCGAGGGGGGAGGAACAGTGTTGGGCGAACACGTCGAGCCACTGGGGACCTGGGGGGTTCTGTGCGGCAAGGGGGCGTAGTCAGCCCGTTTCCGTCGGCGCGCGGGCGTCTGGCGGACGGTGCGATCAGCCGGCCCGCGATCGACTGGGAGCAGCGGTACCGCCGTACCGTGATCATCAGCGATACCGTGGCCACCGCCTTTGTGGTGGCGGCGATCGGCAACTTCTTCGGGGCCCGGGACGCGGCCAACTGGCACGAGAAATGGGGCATTCTCGCATTCGGCACCGAGGTGCTGGTGCTGGGGTCGCTCGCGGTGAGCAGGTCGTGGGCTCCGGCCGTACTCGGCCAGGGCGCGGAGGAATTCCGCCGGCTCGGGCGCTCATTGTTCGCGGCGACCGTCGTACTGGCGCTCGGCGGGATCGCCCTCACCTCGCGCAACATCAAACTATGGATCTTCGTCGCGATCCCCGCGATCGCGCTCGTCACCGTTCCCGCGCGTTATGTGCTGCGCCTCTGGCTGCACAAACAGCGCAAGGACGGACGGTGCCTGAGACCGGTGCTCGCGGCCGGGAGCCCGGCAACCGTGCGCGACCTGATCACCCGGACCCGCAAGTTCCCGCACCTCGGCTGGCGGGTGGACGCGGTGTGCACGACGGACGGTCTCGGGCTCGACGGTGACCAACTGGACGGAGTGCCGGTCGTCGGCCGGCTGACGGACGTCGCCCTTCACGTCCGCCGCGACGGCTACCGTGTCGTCGCGGTCACCCCGGACCCGCACTGGTCACCGGGCCGGCTCCAGCGGCTGGCCTGGAACCTGGAGGGCAGCGACGCCGAGATGGTCGTGGCCCCCGTGCTGATGGAGGTGGCCGGCCCCCGGCTGCACGTCGACGCGGTGCTCGGGATCCCGTTGCTCCGGGTCAGCATGCCGACCTTCACCGGGGGCCGCCGGGTGGTCAAAGGAGTGGTCGACCGGGTAGGCGCAACGATTCTGCTGATGCTGTTCGCGCCGCTGATGCTGTTCGTCGGGCTGCTCGTGCTGGTGGACAGCCGGGGTGGGGCGTTCTACCGCCAGCGCAGGGTCGGCAAGGACGGCCGCGAGTTCACCATTCTCAAGTTCCGCACCATGGTCGCCGGGGCCGACAGGGCGCGTGCCGAGCTCGCCGACCGCAACGAGGGCGCCGGCCCGCTGTTCAAGCTCCGCCGGGATCCGCGGGTGACCCGGGTGGGAGCGGTGCTGCGCCGGTACTCGATCGACGAGCTCCCGCAGCTCTTCAACGTGCTCACCGGATCGATGTCGCTCGTCGGTCCGCGGCCTCCGCTACCGGAGGAATCCGCCGCGTACGGCCCGGACATCCGGCGGCGGCTGCTGGTCAAGCCCGGACTCACCGGCCTGTGGCAGATCAGCGGACGCAGCGACCTGTCGTGGGAGGAGGCGGTCCGGCTGGACCTGCGGTACGTGGAGGACTGGTCCCTCGCCCTGGACACAGTGATCTTGTGGAAGACGCTGCGTGCGGTGCTCTACGGGCAGGGGGCCTACTGATGCGCGGGAGCCGTCGTCCGGCCGGCGCGCGGACCGAGGGCCCGAGAGGGCCTGCCTGGGGGAGGAACTGATCATGAGAGTCAGCGTTTTCGGGCTCGGCTACGTGGGCTGCGTGTCGGCCGCGTGCCTGGCCAGCATGGGACACGAGGTCATCGGGGTCGACGTGAACCAGGTCAAGGTCGACCTGGTCAACGACGGCAAGGCCCCGGTCGTCGAGGAGCGGATCGGCGAGCTGATCGCCGAGGTCGTGCGGACCGGAGCGTTGCGCGCCACCGGCGACGTCCGCGAAGCGATCATGGGCAGTGAGGTGTCGCTCGTCTGCGTGGGCACGCCGTCGGAGCCCAACGGCAGCCTGTGCACCACGTACTTGGAGCGGGTCACCGAGCAGATCGGCGCCGCGCTGGCCGAGGGAGCCGAGCAAGGGGGCCGGCACACGGTCGTGTTCCGCAGCACCATGCTCCCGGGCACCTGCCTGAACCTGCTGGTGCCGATCCTGGAGAAGTACGTCGGCGGCACGGCCGGGGTGGACGTCGGGGTCGCGGTCAACCCGGAGTTCCTGCGCGAGGGCACGAGCGTGCGGGACTTCTTCGACCCGCCCAAGACCGTCATCGGCGAGCTCGACCCGGCGAGCGGCGACGCGGTGCTGGCACTGTACGACGGCCTGCCCGGCGAGGTGTTCCGGGTGCCGGTCCAGACGGCCGAGGCGATCAAGTACGCGGACAACGCGTTCCACGGCCTCAAGATCGGCTTCGCGAACGAGCTGGGCGCGGTGTGCCAGGCGCTCGGGGTGGACTCGCACCAGGTGATGGACGTGTTCCTGGCCGACCGCAAGCTGAACATCAGCCCCGCCTACCTGCGGCCCGGCTTCGCCTTCGGTGGCTCCTGCCTGCCCAAGGACCTGCGCAGCCTGGTCCACGCGGCGCAGCGGGCCGACGTATCGGTACCCATCCTCGCGCACGTGCTGCCCTCCAACTCCGACCATCTCCAGCGCGCGGTGGAGCTGGTCGAGCGCACCGGCAAGCGCCGGGTGGGGATGTTCGGGCTCTCCTTCAAACCCGGCACCGACGACCTCCGCGAGAGCCCGCTCGTCGAACTGGCCGAGAGGCTCCACGGCAAGGGGTACGACCTGCGGATCTACGACGCCAACGTGAGCCTCTCCCGGCTGCTCGGCGCGAACCGCGAGTACATCGAGAACCGGCTGCCGCACCTCGCGCAGCTGCTCGCGGAGTCCGTCGACGAGGTGCTCGAGCACGCCGAGGTGTGCCTGGTCGGCACCAGGGACCCGGCCGTGCTGTCGGCGCTGCCCCATGGCGACGGCCCGGTGATCGTCGACCTCATCCGCCTTCCCGACGCCGAGGCGCGCCGGGCCGAACCGGGGTACGTGGGCCTTGCTTGGTGATGCGATCAGCGGTGACGGGTCGGGGCGGCGCGCGCTCATCCTGGTGGAGAACCTGTCGGTGCCGTTCGACCGGCGGGTGTGGCAGGAGTGCACGACGCTGCGCGACGCGGGCTGGACGGTGCACGTCATCTGTCCGCAGGGGAGCAAGCGGGACACGGAGGCGGAGGCCGAGATCGACGGGGTGCGGATCCACCGCTACCCGTTGCGCGCGGCCACCGGAGGACCGACCGGCTATCTACGGGAGTACGGATCGGCGTTGTGGCACACGGCCCGGCTGGCCCGCAAGGTCGGCCCGGTCGACGTGGTCCACGCCTGCAACCCGCCCGACCTGCTGTTCCTGCCGGCCCTGTGGCTGAAGCGGCGCGGCGCGCGGTTCGTCTTCGACCAGCACGACCTGGTGCCCGAGCTGTACCTCTCCCGGTTCGACCGCGGTGAAGACCTGCTCTACCGCGCCGTGTGCGCGCTGGAACGGCGGACCTACCGGGCCGCGGACATCGTGCTCGCCACGAACGAGAGCTACCGGGACGTCGCGGTGCGCCGTGGCGGGCGGCGGCCGGAGGACGTCTTCGTGGTGCGCAGCGCGCCGCAGATCGAGCGGTTCCAACCGGTGCCGCCCGAGCCAGAGTTGAAGCACGACAAGCCTCATCTGCTGTGCTACCTCGGCGTCATGGGTCCGCAGGACGGCGTCGACTACGCGTTGCGCGCCCTGGCGAAGCTGCGCGACGAGTTCGGGCGGACCGACTGGCACGCGGTGTTCGTAGGCTCCGGCGACGCCTTCGACGCGATGGTGGAGCTGTCCCGGCGGCTCGGGCTCACCGAGCAGGTGCAGTTCACCGGGCGTATTCCGGACGCCGATCTGGTGCGCTACCTGTCCACCGCGGACGTGTGCCTCTCCCCCGACCCGCGCAATCCGCTCAACGACGTGTCGACCATGAACAAGGTCCTGGAGTACATGGCGATGGGCCGGCCGATCGTCTCGTTCGACCTGAAGGAGGCGCGCGTCTCCGCCGGTGACGCCGCCGTCTACGCGCCCGCCAACGACGAGGCCCAATTCGCCAAGCTCATCGCGGTGTTGCTGGACGATCCGGAGAAGCGGGCCCGGATGGGCAAGATCGGCCAGGAGCGGATCAGCGGGCAGCTTTCCTGGCGCAACTCGCAGGCATCGCTGCTCGCCGCCTATGCCGCCGCGTGCCGTGACCGCACTCCGGTGTCGGCGGGCGGTCCGGGCGGCACAAGCAAGAGGCAAGGAAGAGGCAGCGCAGTTGAGCGATGACACGATCCGCCTCGTCACGATCGGGCGGATATTCCGTCGGCGGTGGCGGCTTCTCGCCGTCGTCGCCGTGGTGGGCGCACTCGTCGGCTACGGCGCCTCGGTGGTGGTGTTCCCGCCGCGTTACACGGCGTCGGCACCGGTACTGCTGCCGGGGCAGTGGGAGGAGCGCGAGCTGCTCACCCAGGTGGACATCGCGACCAGTTCGGCGGTGGTCGACCGCGCGGCCGGCGCCCTCCACTGGTCCGGCGTTAGCGACACCGACCTGCGGGACCAGGTGAGCGCCAAGGCCGCCGACGGGAACATCATCACGATCTCGGGTACGGCCGACACCCCGGAGCACGCGCAGCAACTCGCCGACCGGGTGGCCCAGCAGTTCGTGCAGTTCGCCGCGCAGATCGCGGGGAGCGGCACCGACGCCGGCGCGGCCGGCGGAACCGAGGCGCTGCGGCAGAAGGTGCAGGAGACCAACCGCCGCATCACCGACCTGGCCAAGGCGGCCGATCCGGGGCAGACCGTGGAGGGTGTGCAGGCCAGGACCGCGCTCGAGAACCTGCGTACCTCGCTGGAGGACGCCATGAAGAAGCTGGACGAGGCGAACCCGGCGACCAACAAGGCAGGCATGGTCGTGATGGGCCCGGCCGCCCGGCCGACCGGGGAGGCGCCGCCGACGAGGACGCAGCTCATCGTCGCCGGGGCGCTGCTGTTCTTCCTGCTCGCGGTCATCGGCCATCTCGTCGCCGCACGGATGAACCGCCGGCTGCGCACCGAACCGGAGATCGCCGCGGCACTGGGCTCGGCGCCGCTGGGAACCGTCGACGTGCCCGGTGAACGGTCCGCGCACCGGCGAGAAGGCGGGGGCCGACGATCCTGGATCCGCCGGCTCCTCGGCGTCGACACCCGGTGGGACGTCCCGGCCCCGCAGAAGTCCGGCGACGAGGCCGGCAGACGGCTCCGCTACCGGCGGGTGTGCGCACGCCTCCGGGACCGGATGCCGGCTCCCCGACGGCTGCTGGTTGTCGTCCCGGACGGCGACGAGATCGCCCGCCGGGCCGCCGGGCAGCTCGTCGCCGAGGCCGAGAGCGATCCGCTGCTGCGGGTGGTGGAGGTGTCGGTGGACCGGCCGATGGTGCCGGACCGGGACACAGAGCACGGTGCCCTGGTGGTCCTCAGCCCGGGCAGCTGGACCGCGGAGGAGCTCGCCGGCATCGCCGAGGCGTGCGCGGACGGCAGGCACGAGGTCGTCGGCGTCGTCGTCGCCGACCTGGTCCAGGCCCGGCCCACGCGGTCCGCCGGCGAACTTCCGGACGACGCCACTCTGGCACTCGCGGTGCGCGGCCAGGCGACGGGAGGTTCAGCGTGACGACGAGCACGACTGAGGAGTCGTCGGCCGCCGCTCCGCTCCTCGACCTTCAGGCGCTGGTGGTGGCGGTGCGCAGGCGCCGCCGCCTGTGGTCCACCATGGCGCTCCTCGGCCTGCTGGCCGGTGCGGCGCTGGCGGTCCTGATGCCGCCGCCGCCGAGCGCGGTGACCAAGGTGCTGGTCGCGCACGCGGAGGACCAGCCGAACGACACCGGAACGCTGATCCGCACCGACGTCCAGCTGCTACAGACCACGCGGATCGCCGGCATGGCCCTGCACTCCCTCAAGTCCCCGGAAAAACCCGCGGACTTCATGCGGGACTACCGGGGTACCGGCCTGACCAACAACCTGCTCCAGATCGATGTGACCGGCGCCAGCGACGCGGAAGCGGTGGCCCGGGCCAAGGCGCTGGCCGACGCGTTCGTCGCGGACCACGTGCGGCGGATGCGGGAAGCCGCGCAGGCCGAGGCCAAAGCCCTGCTCGACCAGCGTGACCGCACACGTGACGAGCTCGCCCAGGTCAACAAGGAGATCGGAGACCGGTCGCCGGACAGCGACCCGAAAGCGTCGGCGAGCATCGAGTCGCTCTTCGCCCGCCGGGCCGAACTCAACTCGCGGATCGCCGACTTCGATCAGCGGGCCGCGGAGGCGCGCACCGGCACGCCCAACGTCGTCGCCGGCACGCAGATCGTGGACGATCCGCGCGCGGTGCGACACTCCCTGCCCAAGGCGGCTGTCACCGACGCCGTGGTCGGGTTCGTCCTCGGGCTCGTCCTCGGGCTCGCGCTGGCCGCGGTCGGCACGGTGGTGGCGGACCGCCCCGTGCTGCGCCGGGACATCGCGGCGAACCTGGGTGCCTCGGTCATCGCGGAGCTGCCCCGCCGGTCGGGCAGGCTGTGGCAGCGCCGACGGACCCGGATGGCACGCGAGCGGCTCACCGCGTCCCTGGCCCGCACCGTGCGCGGCTCCGCGGAACCGGTGTCGCTGCTGGAACTGGGCTGTGCGCGCAGCACGAGCGTGATCGCGCTGAACGTCGCCAGGGCGCTGGCGGACGAAGGGCCCGTGGTCGTCATCGACGGTCTGCCCGGGCCGCAGCTCGCTTCTCGCCGCCCGAAGCCCTCAGATCCCACCGTGGTCAGCGGCGAGCGTGCCGCGGCCGTGCCGGATCAGGGGCGCCTGCTCGGCGTCGGCTCGGTCGCACCCGGTACCGCGTGGACCGACCTCCACTACCTCGGCACCCAGACCGTGCTCGTCGTGCGTGCCGGGCACGGCAGCGCCGCATGGCTGCACACCGTGGCGCGGCAGCTCGCGGACCAGCGCATTCCGGTGATCGGTGTGGTGCTGATCGACCCCGATCCGCGGGACCGGACCGACGGCACGCTGTGGGACGGGCTGGACATCGCGCTGCGCGGCCAGAACGAGCGGCGGGCCCGGCAGAACGGTGGGGGTACCTCCCACGCCGTTCCGGCGGTCGGGGAGGGCCGGTCGCAGACGGAACGGCTGCCGATGTGGGCGGCACGGGTCCCGGACAGCAACCAGGAGGCACGGTAGGACATGTGTGGCATCGCAGGCACTTACCGATGGCCCGACGGGAAGATCGTGACCGACCGGCTCACCGACACCCTCGCCCACCGCGGCCCGGACGGGGCGGGCCGCTACAGCCACTTCGTCGGTGACGGCGAGGTGCACCTCGGGCACCGCCGGCTGGCCATCGTCGACCTGTCCGAGACCGGCGCCCAGCCGATGGTCTCGGACGGCCTCGCCCTTACGTACAACGGCGAGTTGTACAACGCGCCCGAGCTGCGTGCCGAGCTGACGGCCGCCGGGGTGCGCTTCCGCGGTACCTCCGACACCGAGGTGCTCCTCGAGGCCTGGCGGCGCTGGGGCACGGACTGCCTGCCCCGGCTGCGCGGCATGTTCGCCTTCGGGATCTTCGACGAGCGCACCGGTGAACTGGTGCTGGCCCGAGACCAGTTGGGCATCAAGCCACTGTTCCTGCTCCGGCGCGGCGAGGGCCTGGTGTTCGCCTCCGAACTCAAGGCGCTCACCGCCGCGACCGGCGGGGCGCTGGAGGTCGATCACGCGGCGCTGGTGGCCTCGCTGCTGTACTACTGGGTGCCGGACTCGCGGTGCGCGTTCCGTGAGACGGAGAAGCTGCCGCCGGGAAGCTGGTTGAGGTGCCGGCCCGACGGCCGGGTGGAACGCGGCCGGTTCTGGCACCTGAAGGACGTCGCCGCCGAGGGCCGGGAGCGCGCTCGGGCCGGTGAGCAGCCCGACCTGGCCGCCGTCGTCGAGGAGTCGACCCGGCGCCACCTGCTCTCCGACGTCCCCGTGGCGACCTTCCTCTCCGGCGGCCTCGACTCCAGCTACCTGACCGCGCTGGCGGCCCGCCACCAGCCGGGGATCTCCGCCTACACGATCGGGTTCCGCGCCGAGGACGCCAGGTTCGAGGCGATGCCGGACGACCTGCGTTACGCCCGGCAGGTGGCCGAGCGGTTCGGCGTCGACCTGCACGAGATCGAGATCGCGCCGAACGTGCTCGACCTGCTGCCCCGGATGACGCACCACCTGGACGAGCCGATCGGCGACCCCGCCGCGATCAACACGTACCTGATCTGCTCGGCCGCACGCGAGGCCGGGGTGAAGGTGATGCTCTCGGGGATGGGCGCGGACGAACTGTTCGCCGGGTACCGCAAACACCTGGCCAACCTGATCGCGCTGCGCTACCAGCGCGTCCCGCGGCCCCTCCGACGCGCGGTGTCCGGGGCCGTGGACCGTCTGCCGGTCGCGACGAGCCGCCGGGGGTACCGGTCGGTGCGCTTCGCGAAGCGGTTCCTCTCCTTCGCCGAGCTGCCGGAGGAGACCGCCTTCCGGCGCAGCTACACCATGTACGACCAGGACGAGTTGCTCGCCCTGCTCGATCCGAACCTGGCCGGGACGGTCGAGGACGTGCTGACCGAGCACGCCGACGTCTACCGGGACAACGACCTCGACGACTTCGTCAACCGCATGTGCCTCACCGACGCCCGGATGTTCCTGCCGGGCCTGAACCTCACGTACACGGACCGCTCCAGCATGGCCGCGTCGACCGAGGTACGCGTGCCGTACGTGGACGTCGAGGTGGTCAGGGCGGCGTTCGCCGTGCCCGGCGACCGCAAGATCGCCGGACGGCAGGGCAAGGCGGTCCTGAAGGAGGCGGCCACCTCGATCCTGCCTCGGGAGATCGTGTACCGGCCCAAGGGCCTGTTCAGCGCCCCGCTGCGGGCCTGGATGAGCCGGGATCTGGCACCGCTGGTGCGCGAGGTGGTCAACGACGGCGAGCTCGTCCGTTCCGGGTTCCTGCGCCGTGACGCACTCGCGCGCATGGTCGCCGAGGACGCCGCCGGGCAGCAGGACTTCTCCAAGCATCTGTGGCACGTACTGACCCTCGAGTACTGGTATCGCGACGCGACCTCTGGGTCCGGCCAGAGCACTCGGATGACGGCTTAGGAATCAGAGGAGTTCGGGTGAAGCAGGTTGTACAGAACTACAAGAGCGGCGAGCTGGCGGTGCTCGACGTTCCGGTACCGGGGTGCAAGCCGGGCGGTGTGCTGGTCCGCAGCGCCTACTCGCTGATCTCCACCGGCACCGAGCTGATGAAGGTGTCCGAGGCCGGCATGTCGATGCTGGGCAAGGCCCGCTCCCGGCCCGACCAGGTGGCCAAGGTCATGCAGAGCGTGGCCACCAACGGGGTGCCCGCCACCTACCGCAAGGTGATGGGCAAGCTGGACTCCTACACGCCGCTGGGCTACTCGCTGTGCGGGGTGGTCGAGCAGGTCGGCGCCGGGATCGACGATGTGAAGGTCGGCGACCTCGTGGCATGTGCGGGCAACGAGCACGCGCTGCACGCCGAGCTGAACTGGGTGCCGAAGAACCTCTACACCCCGGTGCCGGACGGTCTCGCCCCGCGGCACGCGGCCTTCGGCACCGTCGGGTCGATCGCGATGCAGGGCGTACGCCAGGGCGAGCCGCAGCTCGGAGAGGTGGCACTGGTCATCGGCCTCGGACTGATCGGGCAGCTGGTGGTGCAGCTCCTGGCCGCCTCGGGTGTCCGCGTCGTCGGGGCCGACCCCGACCCGGTGCGCTGCGAGCTCGCCGAGCGCCTGGGCGCGGCGGCCTGCGGCGATCCCGCCTCCGCGGCCGTGGAGACCGCCGTCGCCGAACTCACCGACGGTCACGGCGTGGACCAGGTGTACCTGGCGGCCGGCGGCGGCAGCAACCAGCCCGTCGAGCTGGCCGCCCGGCTCTGCCGGGACCGCGGCCGGGTCGTCGACATCGGCAAGTGCCGCCTGGACCTGCCCTGGAACGCGTACTACGAGAAGGAACTCGACGTCAGGTTCTCCCGCAGTTACGGCCCCGGGCGCTACGACCCGGAGTACGAGCTCGAGGGGCGCGACTACCCGATCGGCTACGTTCGCTGGACCGAGCGCCGCAACCTGGCGTGCTTCCTCGACCTCGTCGCCCGCGGCGGCGTCGACGTGGAGCCCCTGGTCTCCCACGTCGCCGACTTCGACGACGCGGTCGAGACGTACCGGCGTCTGAAGGACGGTGAGTTGAAGGCCGTGGCCGTGCTGTTCCGGTACCCGGAGCAGACGCAGGACACGGAGGAAGCGGCGGACCCGGTGATGGCCGTGCCCGCCGTGAACGCGAGGCCGAGTCCGGCCCGCGCCACCAGCACGCCGGTGAAGCTGGCGTTCGTCGGCGCCGGGAACTACGCGACGTCGATGCTGCTGCCGCACCTGGCACAGCGCGAGGGCGTCGAGCTGTCGACCGTCGTCACCACGACGGCACTGTCCGCGGCCAACGCCAAGCGGAAGTTCGGCTTCGCCGAGGCGACCACCGATCTCGACGCCGTGCTCGGCGACAAGTCCATCGACGCGGTGTTCGTCGTCACCCGGCACAGCTCGCACGCCGAACTGACCCGCAAGGCGCTGCTGGCCGGCAAGACGGTGTTCGTGGAGAAGCCCCTGGCCCTCACCGAGGACGAACTGGCGGGCGTACTGGCGGCGGTGGAGGAGTCCGGCAACGACCGGCTCCAAGTGGGCTTCAACCGCCGGTTCGCGCCGCTGCTTCAGGAGGCCAGGAAGCGGTTCGGAGTCCGCACCGGCCCGGCGAACCTCCGCTACCTGGTCAACGCGGGCCGATTGCAGCACGGCAGCTGGTACCTCCAACAGGGCACCGAGGGCTCACGGTTCGCCGGCGAGGGCGGACACTTCATCGACACGGCGAGCTGGCTGCTGGAGGCCGACCCGGTCTCGGTGTACGCGGTCGCAACGTCCGGCAACGAGGACCTCCAGGTCGTGCTGCGTTACCCGGACGGGTCCACCGCCACCATCAGCTACGTCACCACCGGCCCGGCGGGCTTCCCCAAGGAGACGCTGGACCTGGTGGCGGACGGCCGCGCGCTGCGGCTCGACGACTTCGTCCGCGCATCGGTCTATGGCCGCAAGCGGTGGGTCAGTTCGCGGCTGCCCAAGGCCCGGGACAAGGGCCAGAACGCCGAACTGGCCGCGTTCGTCAAGGCCGTGCGGACCGGCGGGCCGATGCCGGTGCCGCTTCAGTCGCTGGTCGCCACCACGGCGGCCACCCTCGCCGTGCAGGCCGGCCTGGCGAGCGGCGCGCCGGTGACGTTGGAGAAGGCACGATGACCATGAGCGCGGGCTGGTACCTGCGGCGGCTGTCCCGGATGGCACCGCAGGAGGTCGCGGGCCGGGTGGGCGACGCGGTGCGCAGGCGGCGGTGGCGGTCGGCGCCGCCCGACTGCCCGAGCGTGACCGGCGCCCGGTTCACCGCGGTCCTGCCCTCCGGGACGATCGCCGCCGTACCTCCCGACGCCGCGAAACGCCTCATCGCCGAGGCGGACCGGCTGATGGACGGGCACGCCGAGTACTTCGGGGTGGTCCGCGACGACCTGGCCGACCCGGACTGGTGGTGCGATCCGAAGACCGGGCGCCGGGCTCCCTGGGGCTACGCCTTCGACGTGCCGTACCGGAACGAGGACGCGGTCGGGGACATAAAACAGATCTGGGAGCTGTCCCGGCACCAGTACCTCACCCAGCTCGCCGCCGCCTACGCGATCACCGGGAACGAGCGGTACGCCGAGCGCGTGGCCGAACACCTGCGGTCGTGGTGGGCGGCCAACCCCCCGCTTCGGGGCGTCCATTGGATCAGCGGCATCGAGCTGGGCATCCGGCTGCTGTCCTGGGTGTGGATCCGCCGGCTGCTCGACGGCTGGCCGGGCGCGGCCGGACTGTTCGAGGGCAATCCGGTGGCGCGGAACCAGATCTGGCACCACCAGCGCTGGCTGGCCGCCTTCCCCAGCCGGGGCTCTTCGGCGAACAACCACGTCATCGCCGAGGCCGCCGGGCAGTTCGCAGCGGCCTGCGCGTTCGACTGGTTCCCCGCGTCGGGGCGTTGGCGGGCCGACGCGCTGCGGTCGCTGGACCGGCACCTGCGCGGCAACACCTACCTTTCCGGACTCAACCGTGAGCTGGCCACCGAGTACCACGGACTCGTCCTCGAACTCGGCCTGGCCGCCGTGGCCGAGGCGGACGCCGCCGACGTACCGGTGCCCGCGTCGATCCGCCTGGTGCTGCTGCGGATGACCGACGCGCTCGCGGCCGTCGTGGACAACCGGCTCCGGCCACCGCGTCAGGGGGACGCGGACGACGGGTACGGCCTGGTCGTGGACGGCGCGGGCACCGACCGCTGGGGCTCGCTGCTCGCCACCGGGGACGCCGTGTTCGGCCGGCTCCCCTGGTGGCCGGAGGTGACCGGCACCGACGTGCGCACCACGCTGCTGGCCGCGCTCATCAAGCCCACGGAGCCGTCCGTGCGCCGCCCGGCGGAGCGGCCCGCGCACTTCGCCGACGCGGGCATGACCATCCTGCGCGGGCCGGAGGAGATCTGGTGCCGCTGCGACGGCGGTCCGCACGGCTTCCTGTCCATCGCCGCGCATGCCCACGCGGACGCGCTGTCCGTGGAGGTCCGGCACGACGGGGTCGACGTGCTCGCCGACCCGGGGACGTACTGCTACCACGGGCAGCCCGACTGGCGGCAGTACTTCCGGTCGACCCTCGGCCACAACACGCTGCAACTGGACGGCACCGACCAGTCCGTCTCCGGCGGCCCGTTCCTGTGGACCCGGCACGCCCGCACCCGCGTCCTGGCCGCGGACACGTCCGGCGGGGACGTCGCTCGCTGGTGTGCCGAGCACGACGGGTACCAGGGCGCCGTGCATCGCCGCCGGGTGGAACTGGCGGCCGCGGGCCAGGAGCTGACGGTGGTCGACGAGGTGCGCGGCCCGGGCCGGACCGTGCGGCTGGCGTTCCACCTCGGCCCGGCGATCGCCGCGGACCTGCTGGGGAACCGGGCGCAGCTCACCTGGACTCGGGACGGCGAGGACCGCTCCGCGGTGCTCGACCTGCCGGGGCAGCTGACGTGGCGGGCGCATCGCGGCGAGACCGAACCGCCGCTGGGCTGGTACTCCGCCGGCTTCGGACGGAAGGAACCCACCACCACGCTGATCGGTACCGGCGTCGCCGACGGTGTGGAGGGGTTCACCACCGTGCTCAGGTTCCGCGGCTAGGGAGGGAGGAGGAGGCGTGGGGATCAAGTGGCGGTGCCGGACACTGCCGGCCGCGGCGCTGGTCCTGCTGGCGGCGGCCGGTTGTACGAGGATGCCGACCGCCCGGGCGGAGCCGACCGCCCCGACATCCACGTCCGTGGCCGTGGCCCGGGTGTGCGCCAAGCCCCCGGCCGGGCAGGCGAAGGCGCCGGCGGGTGCGGTGACGGTCGACCCCGCGGTGGTCGGTGACCTGGCGGCGAAGACCAAGACGAACCCGGCGAACACCACCTTCTGGCTTCGGCCGGGCAGGCACAGGCTCGAAGCGGACCGCTATGCCCAGGTCATCCCCAAGAAGGGGGACCGCTACATCGGCGCGCCGGGCGCGGTGCTCGACGGCCGGAAGAAGAACCAGTACGCGTTCGGCGGCGGTGCCCGCGATGTCACCATCCGGTACCTGACCGTGCGGGGTTTCGTGGCGCCGCAGGACGAGGGCGTGGTCAACCATGACTCGGCCGACGGGTGGGTCATCGAGCACACGACGATCCAGGACAACTCCGGTGCCGGGCTGATGGCCGGTGACCGCCAGCGGCTCCGCGCCAGCTGCCTGCGCGGCAACGGTCAGTACGGCATGAACGCGTACAAGGCCAAAGGCCGTATCAGTGGCCTGGTGGTCGAGGGCAACGAGATCGTGGGCAACAACACCGGCGACTGGGAGCGGCGGCGGAAGGGCTGCGGTTGCACCGGAGGCGTGAAGTTCTGGGCCGTCAACGGCGCGGACGTGCGTGGCAATTGGGTGCACGACAACCGCGGACCCGGGTTGTGGGCGGACACCGACAACAACGACTTCCGTATCGAGAACAACGTGCTCGAGGCCAACGACGGTGCCGCGCTGATCTATGAGACCAGCTACAACGCGGTCATCCGGAACAACATGATCCGGCGGAACAACTGGGTCGAGGGCCGCAAGGCAGCCGACCGCGGCGACAATTTCCCGTTCGCGACGGTCTACCTGTCCGAGTCGGGCGGCGAACCACGGGTCGAAGCCCGCACGAACAAGATCGAGATCTACCGGAACGTGCTGGAGAACAACTGGTCCGGGATCACCCTGTGGGAAAACGCCGACCGGTTCTGCAACAGCCCGGCCAACACCTCGTCCGGTGACTGCACCTTGCTGGTCCGGGACACCGGCCGCTGCGCGAAGCCGGCGATCGCCGAGCCACCGCTCTACGCCGACTGCCGGTGGAAGACCCAGCGGGTGGACATCCACGGCAACCGCTTCGTACTGGACAAGTCCGTCGTCGACTGCACGGTGGACTGCGACCGAATGGCGGTGCTGGCCAACTACGGCACCTATCCGGACTGGTCGCCGTACCAGGGCGACCAGGTGGCCGAGGCGATCACGCTCAGGCAGCACAACCGCTGGCACGACAACGTCTACGTCGGGCCGTGGAAGTTCGTCGCCCACGACCCGAGCCGGACACTCGACTCCTGGCAGTGGCAGGGCGCGCCGTACCAGCAGGACGCGGACAGCACCTTCCGCGCAGGGGACGGTGGTTGAGCTGGACACGGACCACACGCCGAAGATCGTCGGGACAGTCTGGGGGCTGCTGGTCCTCAACACGCTCGGCTCCGCCGGGGCGAAGACCATCGTCCCGCTGCCCCGCTCCCTCATCCAGATGGTCACCATGGGCGCGCTGGTCGCCGCGTTCGCGCTGGCGCTCGCGGTCAATCTCCGGCTGCGCGTCCGAGCCAGTGCGTACGTGTTCCTGCTCACCCTGCTGCTGGTTTCGAGCGTGATCTCCAGCGCGGACCTCCAGTCCGGGTTCGGTGCGCTGTTCCGCTGCTTCCGGCTGGCTCTCTTCGTCGGCACCCTGTGGCTGCTCAGCCGCTGGTGGGACGGCGGCCTGACGTTCGTCCGGCACCACGTCCGGATGTACTTCGCGGTGCTCGGGACGGTGGCCGCCGGCCTGGTCGTCTCACCGGGCGCCGCCCTGCCCGACCTCTACGGCGGGCGTCTGGTCGGCGCGCTGTGGCCGCTCACCCCGCCGCAGATCGGACAGTACGCCGCGGTGATCATCGGGCTCACCGCGCTGCTCCTCCTGGGGGGCCGGACCGACAGGACCAGTGCGGCCATGGTCATCGTGCCCTCACTCGTCCTGCTCGCGCTGACCCATACCCGGACGGCCACGCTGGGGCTGCTGCTCGGGCTGGTGCTGGCGATCGGCTCGCTCCTCCTCACGAGCGCCGCGGCCCGTCGCTTCTTCACCTGGGCGGTGCTGTGCGCCACGGTGGTCGCGGTGGGGTTCGCCTCCGTGCTCCAGGCGTGGTTCCTGCGCGGACAGAGCAAGGAGAACTTCTCCAGCCTCACCGGTCGGGCCAAGGTCTGGGACGCCCTGCTGGCCGCGCCCCGGACGACCGGGGAGAAGTTGTTCGGCGTGGGCCTGGGCGACAAGTCGTTCGGCGGGCTGCCGATCGACAACAGCTGGCTGGCCGTCTACAACGAGCAGGGTCTGGTCGGCGTCAGCCTGGTCGCGGCGATCATCATCGTGCTGGGGGGCGTCGCGTTGCTGCGGCCACCGTCGCTCCAGCGGGCCTGCGCGATCTTTCTGATCAGCTACTGCGCGATCGCGTCGTACACCGAGGCCGGTCTTGGCGACGCCTCGCCGTATCTGCTGCATCTGGCCCTGGCCGCCTCGCTGTTGGCGGCACCTGCCGGGGCGGCTCCGCTCGCGGCGCCCGAAGTCCCGCGTCGGCACGTCCCGCGCTGGGCCCGGAGATCGGAGGTGACCTGAGCATGCACGTTCTCGTGGTGCACAACCGCTACGCCTCGGCGCAGCCGAGCGGGGAGAACATGGTCGTCGACCAGGAGGTGGAGCTGCTGCGCGCGGCCGGCCACCAGGTCGGGGTGTTCGAGCGGCGCAGCGACGACATCGCCGCCCGGTCCCTGCTCGGCAAGGCCGCGGTGCCGCTCCTCGTGCCGTGGAACCCGGCGGTCCGCGCGGAGCTCGCCGCCCGGCTGCGCGCCGAGCGGCCGGACGTGGTCCACGTCCACAACGTCTTCCCGCTCCTGTCGCCCGCGGTGCTCGCCGGCTGCGCCGACGCCGGCGTGCCCGCCGTCGCCACGCTGCACAACTACACCCAGGTCTGCCCGCCCGGCACCCTCCAACGGGACGGCCGGCCGTGCACCGAGTGCGTCGGGTCGGCGCCGCTGCCCGCCGTCCGGCACGGCTGCTACCGGAGTTCCCGGCTGGCGACGGTGCCCCTCGCGGTCAGCATGTCGGTCAACCGGAGGCGGTGGTGGTCCGGCGTGGAGCGGTTCTTCTGCATCTCCGCGGCGCAGCGCGACGTGCTGGTGGGGGCCGGGATGCCGGCCGAGCGGCTGGCGGTGAAGCACAACTTCGTGCCCGACCCGGGCGCCGGCCGTGTGGGGGCGGGCGAGTATCTGCTCTATCTCGGCCGGCTCGCGGAGGCCAAGGGTGTGCGGCTGCTCATGGCCGCGTGGGACGAGATCACGGCGAGCGGCGGTGTGGGCGTACCGCTCGTGATCGCCGGCACGGGTCCACTGGAGCGAGAGGTGACCGCCTGGGCGGCGGGCCGGGACGACGTGCGCTACGTCGGTCTGCTGGACCCGGCGGAGTGCCGGAAGACCATCGCGCGATCGGTCGCCGTGGTGGCTCCCTCGACGTGGCTGGAGGCGTTCGGCCTGGTGGTCGTGGAGGCGATGGCGGCCGGGGTCCCGGTCGTCGCCGCCGGCCACGGCGCCTTCGTCGAACTCGTCGACGACGGCGTGACCGGGCTGCTGCACCGGCCGGGCGAGCCCGCCTCGCTCGTGTCCTGCCTGCGCCGGATCACGGCCGGGCCGGACCGCAACCGGGAGATGGGCCAGGCGGCCCGGCTCCGTTACGAACAGGGTTTCAGCCCGGCCGTCGGGCTGGAGCGCCTGGTGGAGGGGTACCGCACCGCGATCGCGGATCGGATGGAATCAATGGGGGGCAGTAAATGACACGATGCCGACTCTGCGGCTCGGCGACGCTGGCGAGCGTCGTCGATCTCGGGGCGACGCCACCGTGCGAGAGCTTTCTCGCCGCGGACCAACTGGACCGGCCGGAACCCGCTTACCCGCTGCACCTGCGGGTCTGCACCGACTGCTGGCTCGCGCAGATCCCGCCGCTGATCACGCCGGAGGAGACGTTCAAGGAGTACGCGTACTTCTCCTCGTACTCGACCTCCTGGGTGGAGCACGCGCGCACGTTCGTCGCCGACGCCGTGCAGCGGGTGGGGCTCGGCCGTGACGCCTTCGTGGTCGAGGTGGCGAGCAACGACGGCTACCTGCTGAGGCACGTGGTGGACCGCCGGATCCGTTGCCTCGGCATCGAGCCGTCGGTGAACGTCGGTGCCGCGGCGCGGGACGCGGGTGTGCCCACGCTCACGGAGTTCCTGAGCCCGGACACCGGCTCGGCCGTCCGCGCCGAGCACGGCCCGGCGGACCTGGTCGTGGCCAACAACGTGTACGCGCACATCCCCGACGTGGTCGGGTTCACCCGGGGGCTGCGCGCCCTGGTGGCCGACGACGGCTGGGTGTCCATCGAGGTGCAGCACCTGCTGACCCTGATCGAGGAGAACCAGTACGACACGATCTACCACGAGCACTTCCAGTACTACACGGTCGCCTCCGCGATCCGGGCGCTGGCGAGCGGCGGACTCGCGCTCGTGGACGTCGAGTTGCTGCCCACGCATGGCGGCTCCATCCGGCTGTGGGCCCGGCCGGCCGAGGTGGCCGGCGAGCCGACGCAGCGGGTGGCCGACGTGCTGGCCCGGGAGAAGGCCGCCGGGTTGCAGGAGCTGTCCGGGTACACGGAGTTCTCCGCCCGGGTGGCCAAGGTGCGCCGGGACCTGCTCAAGTTCCTCATCGAGGCGGCCGAGCGCGGCGAGACGGTCGTCGGCTACGGCGCCCCGGGCAAGGGCAACACCCTGCTCAACCACTGTGGAATCCGGCCCGACCTGCTCGCGTACACGGTCGACCGCAACCCGTACAAGCACGGCAGGTTCACCCCGGGCACCCGCATCCCGATCCTGCCGCCCGAGCAGATAGCCGCCGACAAGCCGGACTACGTCCTCGTCCTCCCGTGGAACCTGCGGGCCGAGCTGGTCGAGCAGCTGTCCTTCGTGCACGAGTGGGGCGGCCGGCTGGTCTTTCCCATCCCGGAACTGAGCATTGTCGAGGTCGAGCGATGAAGGTCGTACTGTTCTGCGGCGGTTACGGGATGCGGATGCGCAGCGGTGCCTCGGACGACGTGCCCAAGCCGATGGCGATGGTCGGCCCGCGGCCGCTGATCTGGCATGTCATGCGCTACTACGCGCACTTCGGGCACAAGGAGTTCATCCTGTGCCTCGGGTACGGGGCGCATCACATCAAGGACTTCTTCCTCAACTACGAGGAGACGACGTCCAACGACTTCGTGCTGCGGGGCGGGCGGACCGAACTGCTGTCCACCGACATCGCCGACTGGACGATCACGTTCGCGCAGACCGGCATCGAGTCACCGATCGGGGAGCGGCTGCGCCGGGTGCGGCACCACCTGGACGGCGACGAGATGTTCCTCGCCAACTACGCCGACGTGCTCACCGACGCCCCGCTGCCGGAGATGATCGAGAACTTCGCCCGGCGCGACGCCGGTGCGTCGATGATGGTGGTGCCGCCGCAGTCCTCGTTCCACTGCGTGGACCTGGGCGAGGACGGTCTGGTGGGCGGCATCACCGCGGTGAGTGAACTGCCGCTGTGGGAGAACGGCGGCTACTTCGTGCTCCGCCAGGAGGTCTTCGACCACATCCCGGAGGGCGGAGACCTGGTCGCCGACGGATGCGCCCAACTGGCCAAGCGGGGAAGGCTGGTGGCGCACCAGCACCGCGGGTTCTGGAAGCCGACCGACACCGTGAAGGAGCGGGCCGCGCTCGACGAGGCGTACGCCCGGGGCGACCGCCCGTGGGCCGTGTGGGAACGGGACGGAGCGGCAGCGGGCGCGGGGGTGACCGCGTGATCCGGCTGGGGGCCGGGCGCCCGGACCGGATCGTCGCCGTCGGCGCGCACTGCGACGACATCGCCATCGGCGCGGGCGGCACGCTGCTGACGCTGTGCCGTGCACGGCCGGGCATCCGTGTCGACGCGCTGGTGCTGTCCGGCGGCGGCAGCGAGCGGGAGCAGGAGGAGCAGGCCGCGCTCGCCGCCTTCTGCCCGGACGCCGACCTGCGGCTGACCGTGCACAAGCTGCCGGACGGCCGGATGCCCGCGCACTGGGAGGAGGCCAAGGCCGCGGTCGAGGAACTGCGCGAGCAGGGCGACCCGGATCTGATCCTGGCCCCGCGCACCGATGACGCGCACCAGGACCACCGCGGCCTGGCACGGCTGATACCCACCGCCTTCCGCGACCACCTCGTGCTCGGCTACGAGATCGTCAAGTGGGACGGCGACCTCGGCCGTCAGGCGGCGTACCAGCCGCTGTCGGCGGAGACCGCCGAGGAGAAGGTCCGGCTGTTGCAGGAGCACTACCCCTCTCAGCGGCACCGGCCCTGGTACGACCGGGAGGCCTTTCTCGGCCTCGCGCGGATCCGCGGCATCGAATGCCACGAGCGATACGCCGAAGCGTTCGCCGTCACCAAACTCATGCTCAACCTGGGGGGTTGAACCATGCGCGTACTGCTCACCGGACACCAGGGATACCTGGGAACCGTCATGGCCCCGGTCCTCGCCGCCGCCGGGCACGAGGTCGTCGGCCTCGACGCCGGCCTGTTCGCCGACTGCGTGCTGGGCCCGGCGCCCGCCGACCCGCAGGGGCACCGGGTGGACCTGCGCGACGTCACGGCCGAGCACGTGGCCGGCGTCGACGCCGTGATCCACCTGGCCGCGCTCTCCAACGACCCGCTGGGATCGCTGGCGCCGGAACTGACCTACGACATCAACCACCACGCGTCCGTCCGCCTCGCCCGACTGGCCCGCGACGCCGGAGTGGGGCGCTTCCTGTACGCGTCGACCTGCTCGGTCTACGGTGCCGCCGGCGGCGAGGACCTGGTCGGCGAGGAGGCCCCGCTGCGCCCGGTGACGCCGTACGCGGAGTCCAAGGTGCGGGTGGAGGACGACCTGCACGAGCTGGCCGACGGCGACTTCACCCCCGTGTTCATGCGCAACGCCACCGCCTTCGGCTACTCACCCCGGCTGCGTGCCGACATCGTGCTGAACAACCTGGTGGGCCACGCGCTGCTGTCCGGCGAGGTGCTGGTGATGTCCGACGGCACGCCCTGGCGCCCGCTGGTGCACGCCGTCGACATCGCACGGGCCTTCACGGCCGCGCTCACCGCGCCGCGCGAGGCGGTGCACGACCGGGCGTTCAACATCGGCAGCGAGACCAACAACGTCACGGTCGCCGAGATCGCCGAGCAGGTCGCCGAGGCGGTGCCCGGCTCCGAGGTGGTGATCACCGGGGAGACCGGTGCCGACCCGCGGTCGTACCGGGTGGACTTCTCCCGGTTCCGCGCGGCGATCCCCGGCTTCGAGTGCGAATGGACGGTGAAGCAGGGCGCGCTCGAACTCGC
Organism: Streptomyces sp. NPDC001480; assembly: GCF_042894725.1. Classification (NCBI taxonomy): domain Bacteria; kingdom Bacillati; phylum Actinomycetota; class Actinomycetes; order Kitasatosporales; family Streptomycetaceae; genus Streptomyces; species Streptomyces sp. NPDC001480. The sequence continues at coordinate 343,788 of NZ_JBIAVX010000006.1, forward strand.
CGACGCCTACCGCACACACGGGCTGACCCAGGAGGACTTCCGGCAGCGCTTCACCCGCCTGGCCGTACTGCGCGCGGCGTCCGACGCCGGCGCCGTCGACGACACCCTGCGGTGGCGCCGGTGACCACGCGTGTAAAGGGAGGTGCCGGCGAGGAGATGTACGCCCTGGTGGAGCGGCTGTACCCGCTGTGCCGGAGCATCACCGGCGACGGTGTGCGCGCCACCCTGGACATCGTCGGCGAGTACATCCCGCTGCACGTGCACGAGGTGCCGACCGGGACGCAGGTGCTCGACTGGACGGTGCCGCAGGAGTGGAACATCCGGGACGCGTACATCGCCGACACCGCCGGCAACCGGGTCGTCGACTTCGCCGCGTCCAGTCTGCACGTGCTCGGCTACAGCGTGCCGGTGTCGCGGACCATGCCCCTGTCCGAGCTGCGCGCGCACCTGCACACCCTGCCGGACCACCCGTCCTGGGTGCCGTACCGCACGAGTTACTACAAGCCGGACTGGGGATTCTGCCTGGCCCAGGAGACCCTGGACGCGCTGCCGGACGGCGAGTACGAGGTGTGCGTCGACTCCACGCTCGCCGACGGTCACCTCACCTACGCCGAGCACGTGGTCCCCGGGCAGGTCTCCGACGAGGTGATCGTCTCCTGCCACGTGTGCCACCCGTCGCTGGCCAACGACAACCTGGCCGGCATCGCGGTGGCGACGTTCCTGGCCCGGGCGCTGGCGGAGCAGAACCCGTACCACACCTACCGGTTCGTCTTCGCGCCCGGCACCATCGGGGCCATCACCTGGCTGGCCCGCAACGCCGAGCGGGTGAACCGGGTCAAGCACGGGCTCGTACTGGCCTGCGCCGGGGATCCGGGCCAGTTGACGTACAAGCAGAGCAGGCGCGGTGACGCGGAGATCGACCGGGTGATGCGGCATGTGCTGGCCGCTTCCGAACGCCCGCACCGGGTCGCCGAGTTCACTCCGTACGGCTACGACGAGCGGCAGTTCTGCTCGCCCGGGTTCAATCTGGGCGTGGGCTCGCTCACCCGGACCCCGTACGCGGGCTATCCCGAGTACCACACCTCGGCGGACAACCTGGACTTCGTCTCCCCCGAGGCGATGGCGGACACCCTCTCCGTCTGCCGCGAGGCGTTCGACGTCCTCGACCGCAACCGGCGGTACCTCAACCTCAGCCCCTACGGCGAACCGCAGCTGGGCCGACGGGGGTTGTACGACGCGCTCGGCGGCCGCAGCGACACCAAGCAGGCCCAGATGGCCATGCTCTGGGTGCTCAACCTCTCCGACGGCGAGCACAGTCTGCTGGACGTCGCCGAGCGGTCCGGGCTGCCGTTCGACACCGTCGCCGACGCGGCCGGCGCCCTGCACGGCGCCGGGCTGATCAAGGCGTGACGCCGATGACCACCGAGGAGGAGAAGACGACGACACCGGCGGACCGGGCCGCGGACACCCGGTGGGCCGCCAAGCGTGGCCTCGTCGGCCGGCTGTCGTGGGGGCTGGCCGACCAGGCGGCCTCCAGCGTGTCCAACTTCGCGGTGGGCGTCTACGTGGCCCGCTCGCTGGGGGTGACCGCGTTCGGCGTGTTCAGCCTGGCCTGGGTGACGTACGGCGTGGTGCTCAACATCTCCCGCGGGCTGGCCACCGATCCGCTCGTGGTGCGCTTCAGCGGCGTGCCGGAAGCGTCCTGGCGCGGGGCGGTGGCCCGGTCGTCGGGTACCGCAGTCGGCGTGGGCGCGGCCATCGGCGTCGCGTGTCTGGTGGTCGGGCCGGCCCTCGGCGGCCGTCTGGGGCCCGCGTTCGCCTGCCTCGGCGTCATGCTGCCGGGGCTGCTTCTGCAGGACGCCTGGCGGTTCTCGTTCTTCGCCGCCGGCAACGGGCGGAAGGCGTTCGTCAACGACGTCGTCTGGGGCGTCGCGCTCGTCCCGGCCATGATCGTGGCGGCCCGCGTGGGCAGCGTGGCCGCTTTCGTGCTCGCCTGGGGCGCGTCCGCCACGGTGGCGGCGGGGTACGGCTACATCCAGTCCGGCATCCGGCCCCGGGTGACCGGGGCACGCGGGTGGCTACGCGAGCAGCGCGATCTCGGCTACCGGTACCTGGTCGAGAACACCTGCCTCAGCGGCGCGAGCCAGCTGCGGGCGTACGGGCTCGGCGCGATCGTCGGGGTCGGCGCGGTGGGTGCGGTGCGGGGCGCCGAGCTCCTGATGGGCCCGTTTCTCGCTGTGCTGATGGGCCTGTCGCTGGTCACCGTCCCGGAGGCGGCACGCGTGCTGCGCCAGGCCCCGCACCGCCTCGGCAGGTTCTGCCTCCTGCTGGGCGGCGGGCAGGCCGCCGCCGCGCTGCTCTGGGGCTCGGCGCTGCTGCTGATGCCGGACCGGCTCGGCGAACTCGCGCTCGGCAGCGTCTGGCCTTCCGCCTCACAGCTGATCGTGGCGATCACCCTCGGCGTCGCGGGCGCGGGCCTCGGCACCGGCGCGGCGGCCGGGCTGCGCGCGCTCGGCGCGGCCCGGCGCAGCCTGCGCTGCCAGCTGTTCGCCTCCGCCTGCTATGTCGGCGGCGGGCTCGGCGGGGCGGTCGCGGCCGGCACGGTCGGCTCGGCCTGGGGCGCCGCCGCCGCGACCGTCAGCGGCTCGGCCGTGTGGTGGCTGCAACTGCGGTCCGCCCTGCGCGAGCGCCACCACAACTCCGTACCCGAAGTGAGGACCTCATGACCGACCGACCGAGGCTGAGCATCGGCCTGCCCGTGTACAACGGCGAGGAGTACCTGGCCGAGTCGCTCGACGCCCTGCTCGGCCAGACCTACGAGGACTTCGAGCTGGTCGTCTCCGACAACGCCTCGACCGACGGGACCGAGGACATCTGCCGCAAGTACGCCGCGCAGGACTCGCGCATCCGGTACCTCCGGCTGCCCCGGAACGTCGGCGCCACGCCGAACCACAACTACGTGTTCACCCAGTGCCGCGGCGAGCTGTTCAAGTGGGCCTCGCACGACGACCTCTACGCCCGGGACCTGCTGCGCCGCTGCGTCGAGGCGCTGGACGAGCGGCCGGACGTGATCCTCGCGCACGCCGACCAGGCGGTCATCGACGGCGACGGCCAGGTGAAGGTCCCCTACGAGTACACCCTTGCGACCGGCTCACCGCACCCGCCGGAGCGCTTCCGCAGCATGCTGTTCGAGCCCGGCGGTGACGACTTCTACGGAGTGATCCGGGCCGACGCGCTGCGCCGGGTGAAGCCGATGGACAGCTACCACCACGCGGACCGCACGTTCGTCGCCGAGATCGCCCTGCACGGGCGCTTCCACCAGGTGCCCGAACTCCTGTACTTCCGCCGCGACCACCCCACCCGCGCCGAGCGGGCGAACCCGTCCAAGCGCTCCCGGTGCGTCAACCTGGACCCGCGCCGGGCGGGCCTGCTGCACCCGACGCCCCGGCTGCTCGCCGAGTACGTCTGGGGCTTCGCCTCGGCGATTCGGCGGGCCCCGTTGTCCGCGGCCGACCGGCGCGCCTGCTACGGCCACCTGGCCGCGTGGATGACCAGCCGGGTCCGGCCGGGCGCCGGTGAGCGGGTCGAGGACCGCGCCCCGGTCGACCCGGCCAAGCTGACCGTCTCCGTCGACGCCCTCGTCGCCGGACGTGAGGGGAGGCAGGCATGACGTCAGCGGACGAAACTCCGGTGCGTGTCGGGGTGTTCGGCCTGCTCGGCTCGGGCAACCTCGGCAACGACGGGTCACTCGAGGCTGTCCTCGGGTACCTCGGCGCCGAGCACCCGGAGGCGGTCGTGGACGCGCTGTGCGGCGGACCCGAGGCGGTGACGGCCAAGTTCGGGATCCCCGCGACGCGGCTGCACTGGAACCGCGCGGAGTACCGGACCGCGTCCCGTGCGGGCGCGATCGTGTCGAAGGGACTCGGCAAACTCGTCGACGTCTTCCGCACCGCCGCCTGGGTGCGCCGGCACGACGTGGTGATCGTGCCGGGCATGGGCGTCCTTGAGGCCACGTTGCCGCTGCGGCCGTGGGGCTTCCCGTACTCGCTGTTCCTGCTCTGCGCGAGCGGCCGCCTGCTGCGCACCCGGGTCGCGCTGGTCAGCGTCGGCGCCGCCGAGATCGGCAACCGGCCGACCCGGGCCCTGGTTCGCTGGTCGGCGCGGCTGGCCGCGTACCGGTCGTACCGGGACGCCCAGTCCCGCGACGCGATGCGGGCGATGGGCGTGGACACCACGCGCGACGAGGTCTACCCGGACCTCGCGTTCTCCCTGCCGACACCACCGGTGAGCGCGCCCACCGGCTCGCCGGGTCCCGTCTGCCTCGGCGTCATGGACTTCCACGGCGGCAACGACGACCGCGCCCGGGCCGAGGAGATCCACCGGCGCTACCTCGACGGGACCATCCGGTTCGTCCGCGCGCTCGTCGAGGAGGGCAGGCCGGTCCGGCTCCTCACCGGCGACCAGTGCGACGCGTCGGTGGTCGCCGCGATCCTCGAAGCGGTCGACTCACCGCTGGTCACCGCGGCCGAACCGGCCTCACTGGCCGACCTGATGAACGAGATGGCGGCCGCCGACACCGTGGTGGCCGTCCGCTACCACAACCTGATCTGCGCGCTGAAGACCGGAACGCCCGTGCTCGCCCTCTGCTACGCGGCGAAGAGCGACGCGCTCATGGAGCGGATGGGCCTCGGCGCGTACTGCCACCCGGCACGCGAGGTCGACGCCGACCGGCTGCTCGAACAGTTCCGGGACCTGGAGAAGCACGCGCCGGAGCTGCGCCAGACCCTCACCGAGCGAAACCGGACCGCCGCACAGCAACTCGCCCACCAGTTCAGCGCCTTGACCACGACTCTCTTCCCGGCGAACGACCACGCCCATGCCCACGCCCATGCCCTGCGGAAGGCTCCATGAAAGCGACCGAAGTCCCGGACATCGCCGGCGCTTACCTGTTCGAGGCGACGCCGTACGCCGACGAGCGCGGCTTCTTCTGCCGCACCTTCGACGCCGACGTGGTCCGCTCGGTGGGCCTCGACCCGCACGCGTTCGTCCAGGACAGCGTGTCCCGCTCGGTCCGGGGCGTGCTGCGCGGCCTGCACCTGCGCTCCGGCGCCGGCGAGGCCAAGCTGGTGCGGTGCTCGTACGGGAGGATCTTCGACGTGGTCGTGGACCTGCGGCCGGACTCGCCGACGTACCTGGGCCGGGCCTTCTTCGAGCTGTCCGGCGAGACGCAGAAGACCGTGTACATCCCGGCGGGATGCGCGCACGGCTTCCAGGCTCTTACCGAAATCGCGGACACCTCTTACCGTATTGACCGTCAGCACGATCCGTCCGAGGACGTGACCATCGCCTTCGACGACCCGGAACTCGCCATTCCCTGGCCACTGCCGGTCACGTCGATGTCCCAACGGGACCGGGAGGCGCCGAGCCTCGCCGAGGTCCTGAAGCACCAAGAAAGATGAGGTCGGCGTGCACACCCAAGACACCGAGGGGTTGCTCCTGCCCCGCTCGCGGCAGGCCAACGAGCGGCTGCACGCTCTGATCCCAGGGGGCGCGCACACCTACGCCAAGGGCGACGACCAGTACCCCGAGAACCTGGCCCCGGTCATCAGCCACGGCCGCGGCGCCCACGTGTGGGACCTCGACGGCAACCGCTACATCGAGTACGGCTCCGGCCTGCGGTCGGTCAGCCTCGGCCACGCCCACCCAGGCGTGATCGAGGCGGTGCGGAGGGAACTCGACCGCGGCAGCAACTTCGTCCGCCCGTCCATCGTCGAAGTCGAGGCCGCGGAACGCTTCCTGGCCACGGTGCCGACCGCCGAGATGGTGAAGTTCGCGAAGAACGGCTCCGACGCCACCACCGCCGCGGTGCGCCTCGCCCGCGCCGCCACCGGGCGCCCGCGGGTGGCCATCTGCGCCGACCATCCGTTCTTCTCCGTCGACGACTGGTTCATCGGCACCACACCGATGTCCGCCGGCATCCCGGCGGGGACCACCGAGCTCACCGTGTCCTTCCCCTACGGGGACCTGGCCGCCACGGAGGAGCTGCTCACCCGCCACCCGGACGAGATCGCCTGCCTGATCCTGGAACCCGCCACCCACACCGAGCCGCCGCCCGGGTACCTCGCCGGTCTGCGCGAGCTGGCCGACCGGCACGGCTGCGTACTGATCTTCGATGAGATGATCACCGGCTTCCGCTGGTCGGAGGCGGGCGCTCAGGGCCTGTACGGCGTCGTCCCCGACCTCTCCACGTTCGGCAAGGCGCTGGGCAACGGGTTCGCCGTCTCCGCACTGGCCGGGCGCCGCGATCTGATGGAACTGGGCGGGCTGCGGCACTCCGGCGACCGGGTGTTCCTGCTGTCCACCACGCACGGTGCGGAAACGCACTCCCTGGCGGCCGCGATGGCCGTGCTCACCACCTACGTCGAAGAGGGCGTCACCGCGCGGCTGCACACCCTCGGCGAGCGGCTGGCCGCCGGTGTCCGCGAGGCCGCGGCCGCCATGGGCGTCGGCGACCACGTCGTCGTCCGGGGCCGGGCCAGCAACCTGGTCTTCGCCACCCTCGACGAGAACCTTCAGCCGTCGCAGCAGTACCGCACCCTGTTCCTGCGCCGGCTCCTCGCGGGCGGGGTGCTGGCCCCGTCGTTCGTGGTGAGCAGCGCGCTCGGCGACGCCGACATCGATCACACCATCGACGTGGTCGCCCAGGCATGTGCGGTGTACCGGAAGGCACTGGACGCCGCCGATCCCGCCCCCTGGCTGGCCGGACAACCGGTGAAGCCCGTGTTCCGCCGCTTGGCGTGAGGTGACGTGAGGTGAGGTCAGCGACGCTCCCGCCGACCGGCGTGGGCCGTCCGATCGAGCAGCCGGTCGGCCGTCCGGTCGACCAGCCGCGCGGTCGCCGGTATCACCGCCAGCGCGGTGCACCAGCCGCCGAGGACGTCGGTCGGGTAGTGCGCGCCCAGGGCGACCTGCGCCCAGCCCATGGCGGCACCGGCGACCAGCGCCGCGGTGAGCACGAGTGACGTGCCGGCCGTCCTGCCGAGGCCGAGCCGCCCCGTCGCGAGCAGCGCCGCGATGAGGGCGAGTGCGGTGAAGAAGGCGGTGTGCCCGCTCGGATAGGACAGGTTGCCGTCGCCGTGGATGGTGCGTCCCACCAGGTGCTTGAGCAGCGTCGCCGTCCCCACGGTCATGGCGGCACCGGCGACGACGAGCATCGCCGCGCGAGGAAGCCGGAGCAGCAGACAGCCCGTCACGATGGCCAGGAGCAGCGGCGCCGCTCCCCCGGGCTCCCCCAGGAAGTCCAAGGCCAGAGCCACGTGCCGCCACGGAGGCCCCACCCCGTCCACCGCCGCCCCGATCCGCGCGTCCACCCTGCCGGGCCGGCTGTGGCCCGCGTACAGAACCCCGAGCACGACCACCACCAGCGCGGCGAGGGCCACGACCGGCCCGAGCCACACGCGCAGCGACGAGGGCAGCACCGCGGGCGCCGGCCGGCCGGTCACACGCCCACCGTGTCCTGCCGATGCCCGGCCCGGCGACCGCGCCACCGAATGACCTGCGACTTCTGCCGGCACCAACTCCCCACCAGCGTGCCCCCCGTCGTGCCCGACTCGGCCCGTGCGGGAGCCGTCAGCCCGTGCGGCCCCGAACTCGCCGACCTGTCCATCGCCCACTCTGGCACAGCGGCCGTTGTCTTGGCTTCAGGAACCTCACCCGTGCTGTGCCCGACGCCCGCGCCCGCGTGGGCAGGCGCGCGCCGACGGCGGCCTGCTCTGCGGTGCGCGTGCGCCGGGCGTGCGGCGGGTCAGTCGGGCAAGCGGTCGAGCAGCCAGTGGCACAGCTCCTCGGTGACGGCAGTGTGGTCCGTCGTGGTGGAGGAGCAGATGTAGTCGTCGACGTCGCTCTCCGACGGGTCGAGTCCGTCGATGTTCGCGTACAGGTCCTTCTGTACGTCGATGTCGCGGATCGAGACGGCGCTGACCGAGGGCACGAAGCAGACGCTCTCGTGCCGCAGGTCGACCTGGGCGCCGAACTTCTTCAGCGTGTCGGCGAGGATCCCGTAGGAGCGGAGGCTGCCGCCGGGCGCGCCGTCGAGTTCCGGGAAGCCGGAGGTCTTGATCGTCTTCTCGGCCTTGGGGAACCTGCGCTTCAGCTCGGCGACGATGACGTCTCTGCCCTGGGCCTGGGTGAAGAAGGTGGAGCCGGGGTAGATCCGCTCGACCTTCAGCGCGGTCTCGCCGGGCGCGACGGACAGGCCGGTGCCGTCGCCGCGGCCGTTGGCGAGCGCGAGGATGCGGGGGATGCGCGGCCAGTTGCCGACCCGCTCCAGCCGCTCCAGGAACTCCGTGCGCTCCGGTGCGATCCCGATCTCGCCGCTGCTGGGGTCGTAGTGCCGCCAGAGCATCTGCCGGGCGGCCGGGCTGTTCATCTGCCGGGCGAAGTCGTTGGCGACCGGGATGAAGTGGGCGAACGCCTGGACGCCGACAGGGATGACGGCGCCGCGGTGCGGAGTGTCGTAGGAGAAGTACACGCGGGTGCGGTGGTCCATCCGCTGCGTCTCCATGCGGGCGAGGGCGTAGCGGGTGATCAGGCCGCCCATGCTGAAGCCGCCCACCGTCAGCCCGGCGTCTCCGAGCTGCTCGGCCACGGTCCGCATGATGCACGCGGTCGCGGCCTCGGCGTTGTCGAGGACGGAGGCGCTGCGCTCCTCGAATCCGAGCAGGATGACGTCACGGCCGCGGCGGCGCAGCTCGCTCAGGAAGGGGTAGTCGCCGTCGAGGCCGGCGTAGAGCCACTTCAGGTCGCTCCTGCCGAGGTTGAAGCCGTCGGCCATGATCACCGGCCGGGTGATGCCCTGGTTGCCTTCGCCGTAGAATACGTGGGCGAAACCGTTCGGCAGTGGCCACTCCTCGTCCGGCTCCGGCACCTGGTAGGGCAGCTGGGCCGGGGGCGTGGAACTCAAGGGGGTGGAGAGCGTGAACGCGCCGACGCTCTTCTCGGCCTTCTCGTCCTGCTGTTCGGACACAGCCGGTCTCCTTCCGGATCCGCGCAGGGCGCAGCAGCCCGGCGGACCCGGGCTGGATGGCTGCGGACAGTGCGAAGATCACCACCATCTTCAGCACACTCTCCGGCGCCTCTCCGTACGCCGCTCGCTGAGTCCCTCGTACGGATGCGGCCCGGCGGCACTGGTCGTCGGCGCCACCCAGTTCATCCGGGCCACCGGAGGACGCCCCGCTGGGCAGCGGCTGCGTCGTGGGCTTGAAGCGCGTGCCGGCCCGGGGCACCGAGACCGAGCCTGCCGAGCGCGTAGGCGGTGGGGACCGTCAGCGGCGCGGCGAACCTGACCAGGTCCATCCCCATCGTCACCGGCCGCTCGCGGTGGTGGCCGAGGGGGCGCCGCCGGGGCCCACATCGAGTTTTGAGACACGTTTTACGCAACGCATGCAACTGCATCCCGCCCCCGCACCGTCTGACAGGGAGTCGGGCCCGTCAGGGCCGAAGCGCGAGAGAACGGGGCAGGTCGTGGGACGGCGCAAGGGCAGCATAGGGATCGCACTCGTCACGGGTGCCATGCTGGTGGGCGCGAGTGCCTGCGGCGGGGGCGGCAGTGACAAGGCGAGCGGTGACGACGCGAAGGCGTCGGGCAAGCCGAGCGCGAGCGCCTCTCCCAAGCCGACCAAGCCCGCGGGCCCGCCGATGCTGCTCGAGACGATCACCCCGCAGACGGGAACCACGGTCGGCGTGGCCATGCCGATCTCGGTGGTCTTCACGAACCCGGTGGCGGCAAAGGCACGGGCCACGGTGGAGAAGCACATGAAGGTGACCGCCTCCAAGCCGGTGGCCGGCGCCTGGCACTGGTTCGGCGACAGGCGCGCCGACTGGCGACCGAAGACGTACTGGCCGTCCGGCACCAAGGTGAAGATCGACGCCGACATGAAGGGCGTCAACAACGGCAACGGACGCTACGGCGTGCACAACTACACCCACAGCTTCACGGTCGGCGACGACGTGCGCGCGGATGTCTCGGTGACCGGCCACACCATGAAGGTGACCCGGAACGGCGCGGTGGTGCGCACCCTGTCCATCAACGCGGGCAGCCCCCAGTACCCGACGTGGAACGGCACCATGGCCGTCATCGACAAGGAGGAGAAGGTCCACATGACCTCCTGCAGCGTCGGCATCAGCTGTGACAAGGGCAGCCCCAACTACTACGACCTGACGCTGCCCTGGGACGTCCACCTGACCCAGTCCGGCACGTACGTGCACTACTCGACCGGCGACCCCAATCCGGGCAGCGGCAGCGCCCGCGGCTCGCACGGCTGCGTCCATCTGTCCATGTCGGACGCCAAGTGGTTCTACGGCCAGGTCAAGCAGGGCGACCCCGTCACCATCACCGGCTCGTCCCGCGCCAAGGCCTCGCCCGACAACGGCTACGCCGACTTCAACCTCGAATGGGACCAGTGGCTCGCGGGCAGCGCGTCCGGGGAGGGGACGACCGCGACGCTGTGATGCGCTGCGGCGCGGCGCCGCTCGGCACGCGATGACATCGCCCGCGAAGCCACCGCCGGACGAGTCGGAGACGCGCCCCTCTTCACGGACCTCGGTGATCGCCGTCCCTGAGAACCAGCAAGGCCGCGGGTTGCCCCGCGGCCGCGGGGGCGGCAGGCCGCCCGCCCACTACGGGACCTCGAACGCGACGGCCTGCTCATCCGCACCGTGACACCCACGGTCTGCGTCACCGGCCGTAATTCACTTGACCCTGCCCCGGGTCAACGCTGCATCGTGTCGGGGACACCACGAGTCGTGGTGCTGGTATCCCGGGGAGGCAGCGGCAGCAATGCGGATCCGTTCCACGACCGACCAGGACCTCGACGTCTTCGTCGACACGCTCCATGCCGCGTTCGGACGCTTCCCGGAAACCCCGGGCGAGGACGGCGGAGGAGTCTGGTGGTCGGCGCTCGAAATGGACCGCAACCTGCTCGCCGTGACGGAGGACGGGCGGCCGGTCGGCACCGCCGGTGCGTACTCCTTCGAGCTCACCCTGCCCGGTGAGATCCTCGTGCCGGCCAGCGGGGTGACCGTCGTCGGCGTCCTGCCCTCGCACCGACGCCAGGGCATCCTCAGCGCGATGATGCGCCATCAGCTCACCGAGCTGCGGGCCCGAGGGGAGTCCCTCTCCGTACTGCTGGCCTCCGAGGCCCTGATCTACCGCAGGTTCGGCTACGGACCGGCGACCTACACGCAACGGCTGACGGTGCCGCGCCACCAGGCCGCCCTCGCCCTCCCCCGTGCGTACGGAACAGCCGACGCCCCAGCGACCGGCTCGGACACCGGCACGGTCGAGGTGCTGCGACGTGCCCAGTGCGGCGACATCCTGGAGGAGGTCTACGACCGGTACCGCCGCGCACAGCCCGGCGCGCTCTCCCGGCCGCATCGCTGGTGGACCTTGGGCGCGGGGCAGCCGCCGGTCTCCTCGGCGCCGCGCTACATCGCCGTCCACCGTGACGCCGACGGCGTCCCCGACGGGTATGCCAGCTATTCGTTGGGGGATTCCGAGACGCTGACGGTCGACGAGACCATCGCCATCGACGACGCCGTCTTCACGGCCCTGGCCCGGTTCGTACTCGGACACGACCTGGTCACTCAGGTCGTCTTCAAGCACTTCCCGCCCCAGCACCCCCTGCGCTGGCAGCTCACGGACTTCCGCGCCGGCCAGGTGAGCGGCGACACCGACTGGCTCTGGGTGCGGCTGCTGGACGTCCCGCGTGCGCTGACCGCGCGCGGCTGGTTCATGGACGGCGAGCTCGTCCTCGACGTCGACGACCCGTTCCTCGGCGAGCACGGCCGCTATCTGCTGACCGTCCGGGACGGCAAGGCCGACTGCGTCCCGACGGACCGGGAGCCCGACCTGTCCCTGGACGTGAGCGACCTGGGCTCGATCTACCTCGGCGGCACCGCCCCGAGCACGCTCGTGCGCGCCGGACACATCCGGGCCCATCGCCCGGGCGCGGCCGCCCTCGCTGACGCCCTCTTCCGCGCCGAACGCTCCCCGCACTGCCTGCACTGGTTCTGACCGCGCGCCCCGACGTCGCAGAAGCGGATACGGACGCGGCCGTGTCCGTGTCCGTGTCCGTGTCCGTGTCCGTGTCCGGGATCAAGACATGTTGACGACAGTCGTGCCGACCCAGCGACGGTAGGCGTCCACGTCGACGTTGCTGCCGCACACGATGGTGACTACGTGTCGGCCGGTGAAGCGCGTCCGTGGGACATCGCGGCGCTGATCCCGCTCGTCGAAGAGGCCGGTGGTGTCTTCAGCGACCTCTCCGGCCGGCAACGCATCGACACCGGGGCCGCGTTGTTCGCCCGGCCTGGGCTCCACCGTCAGCTCCTCGACATCGCCAGGTCAGCGCAGTGACATGAAAGGTGTCGCTGTCCTTCACGCGAGCGTCGGCCACCGATCTGCAGCCCACTCCAGCCACCCAGCCCACCCAGCGGGCGGCCGCCCGATCTCACCCCCATCGAGCTCCAGGGCGTCGGGTTCCTCGAACAGCGTTCTCCAGCGCGACAGGTCCGTTTCGCTGATCGGGAAGGTCTGATTCGGAGTCGTGGACTGGCGGTGGGCGATCCGAGCGCGCTGGATCTCGGAGTCCACCGGCACATACACGAGCTGACAGGACGCGCCCGCCGACTCCACCAGCCAGCGAATCGCAGAACGCTCGTCACGAGACCAGCATCCGAAATCCACGATCACGCTGGTCCCCAGTTTCAGAGCGTCCAGCGCGAGCGAGAGCAGCCGTCCCTCCAGTACGTCGCGCTTTCCGTCCGCCTCCGACTCACCGAACAGCGGAATCATCCACTCATCAGGTGTCAGCCTCAACGCCGTGTGTTTCTTGGCGAGTTGCCGAGCCATCGTGGTCTTACCAGCCCCCGGCAGGCCGACCATCAGGAACAACGTGGTCACACCCACATCATTCACGAAGAGCGGCGCAGGGTGTTCCACAGGGTGCAGTGGTGGGCGGCGGCGGTCGTGTTCGTGGGGCCGGTGCGGTCGGGGGCCGGGGATTGGACGGAACCGGGCGTCCAGGTAGGAGTGTTCGGTGTGTTGGGGTTGCCGGTGCGGGCCGCTCCAGTAGTCGATCACGGTGTCGGCGAGGCGGTGCTGGGCTGGGGCCATGGCGCGGAGACGGCCGCCGAGGTCGAAGAGGTAGGTCAGTTCGCTGGCGTGCGGGGCGCCGAGCGGGAACGGGGTGGGGGCGGGGATGAGCGGCGGGGCGTGTTCGTCGGCGAACTCGTGGTGCCAGAACGGGACATGGGCCGCGAGGAGCGTGCCGGTTCGCAGGGCGGGGCAGGAGTGGTTGGAGTCTCCGATGGCCGCGCCGAGGACCGGGCCGCCGTTCGTTCCGGTGACCGGGTAGGTGCGGGCGACGGCGGGGGCCTGTACGGGGTCGGGGAGGAAGTCGGCCACCGCCCGGGGCCAGTTGGCGGGCGTGATGCGGGTGCCGGCCTGGATGACGGCGGCGGCCCAGCCGTTGCCCTCGTCGGGGTTGGAGCCGATGAGGACGGGTACATGGTGCACGGCGCCTCGGGCGAGCGCGGTGTTCGGGTCGCGAGGCAGGAGGCCGGTGGCGTAGGCGGGCTGCTGCGCGGGGTCCTGGGCGGTGAGCGGACGGGGCGAAGGGACGGTCGGCGCGGCCGGTGCACGGTCCGCTCTCGATGACGGCGCGGTCGAACAGGCCGGCGGCGGTCGGGGAGGCGAGCTGCGCGCATACGCTGAAGCCGCCCGCGGACTCGCCGGCCAGGGTGAGGTTGTGCGGGTCGCCACGACCCGGATCGTCATCAACGGCATCCCATCAACAGCGTTCGCAGGAGCGGCCGGGCGGCCCTTTCCGTCCATGATGACGTGCACCGCGTCAGGCAGGGAGGTACGGCTCCTGTACACATGACTGACAAGAAGCTGTCACACGCGGATCGGAATGCGGGTTCGGCCGACGCCCGTTCCTACTGGCATGACTGTTGGAGTAGCGCTCAACGCGTCCGACGCGCGGAATCAGGTCGACGCCACCGTGCGGCTTGCCCAGGAGGCCGCGGCCGCCGGTCTACGGTCGGCTTGGTTCGGCCAGACCTTCGGCGCGGATTCGCCCCAGCTCGCGGCCATCGTCGGGCGCGAGGTACCCGGACTTCATGTGGGCACCTCCGCGATCCCGATCTTCGGCCGCCATCCGCTGCTCGTCTCCAGCCAGGCCCAGACCGCTCAGGCCGCGACGCACGGCCGCTACCACCTCGGTCTGGCCCTGGGCACGAAACTGCTGACGGAGACCGGCTTCGGCCTGCCCTTCGAACGCCCCATCGCCCGCCTGCGTGAATTCCTCACGGCGCTGCGGCAGTTGACGCAGACCGGCACAGCCGACTTTCACGGTGAGCTGCTCACCGCGAGCACGCCGGTCCCCGCGCGCGTGCCGGGCGCCGAGAGCGGTGTCCCCGTGCTGGTCGCCGCCATGGGGCCGCAGGCGCTGCGGGTCAGCGGCGAGCTGGCGGACGGGATCCTGCCCTATCTGGCGGGGCCGCGCGCCCTGGCGGAACACATCGTTCCCGCTCTGACCGCCGCGGCCGAGGCGGCCGGCCGTCCCGCGCCCAGGGTCGTGGCCCTGGTGCCGGGTGTGGTCACGGACGACGTGGATTCGGTGCGGGCGAAGGCCGTCGAAAGCCTCGCGTTCTACGAGCAGATCCCGTCCTACGCGCGGGTCATCGAGCTCTCCGGCGGCCGACGCGCAGCCGACGTGGCCGTGATCGGCGACGAGAAGGCGGTCGAAGCGGAGGTACGGCGTTACCGCGACGCCGGCGCCACCGAGGTCGTGTTCTCGGCCACCGAGATCGCCGGAGAGGCGGACCGCCGACGCACCTGGGCCCTCCTCGGACGGCTGGCCGGCTGAGAGCTCCCGTCGGGCCGCCGGCCCGACGGATGTCCTGCACCCTGTGCGAGGCCGAGCCTCGCGGAACGAAGGAGAACGCATGACCGCCGAGGTCACCACTTCGGACCTCCAGGCCTTCACCGAGAACTGGTTGGACTGGTCCCGCACCCATGAGGCCCGGCTCGCCGACCCACACGGGTTCCTGGCGATCACCGGCCTGCACTGGCTCGACGACCGGCCGCAGCGCTTCCCCGACGCGCCCGGCGCGTGGCACACCGGCCGCGACGGGGTCGTCGTCACCCTCGACGACGGCGAGGAACTGGTCGTCGACGGAACGCCGGTGCGGGGTGAGCACCGTTTCGGCGTGCTTCCCGAGCGTGGCGGCGTCGACGCGGTCTGGGGAGACGCCGTCATCGAGGTCGCCAAGCGCGGCGGCAACGACATCGTGCGCCCCCGGCACCCGGACGCGCCGCTGCGCACCGCGTTCACCGGAACACCCGCCTACGCCCCCGATCCGCGGTGGGTCGTGACAGGCCGGTACGTCCCCTTCGACACACCACGGCCGACCACAGTGGGCGCCGCGGTCGAGGGCCTTGAGCACGTGTACGACGCTCCGGGCCGGATCGAGTTCGAGCTGGACGGGCGTCAGCTGTCCCTGACCGCGTTCCCCGGCCATGGTGCGGGCCGGCTGATGGTCCTCTTCACCGACGCGACGTCCGGTGTCACCACCTACGCCGCCAACCGGGTCCTGGCCCTGGAGCCGCCCGGCGCCGACGGCTCGGTCGTCCTGGACTTCAACCGCGCCGCGAACCTGCCGTGCGCCTACACGGACCTGGCCACCTGCCCGCTGCCACCGGCCGAGAACCGGCTGCCGGTGGCGATCGAGGCGGGTCAGAAGATTCCCCGCGAGCGCGGCGGGTCCTGATGAAAACCGCTGTACCGATGCTCTCGATGCGCGCACCCGGTGCGGCGCCGCACGGTGCGCGCACCGGTGCGCGGCTGATCATCCGGCGGCACGTCGACTACTGCCGCACCTCGTCCGCGGTCTGTCCTTCCGCACACGTCTGATCTCCGCCGGCCCCGTCCCGCCGGCCGTCTCGTCGTGGCCCTGCGGCCGCGATTCCTCGTGTTCTCGGAAGGAACGACCATGTCCGGACCCGCCCTGCATCTCGCCGTCGAGGTCGACGGCGACGGCTCCCATCCCGCGGCCTGGCGCCGTGCCGCCCACGCCCCCGACCAGTTGCTCACCCCGCGCCGCGTGGCCCGGGTCGCCACCGTGGCCGAGAACGCGGGCTTCACTCTGATCACCCTGGAAGACGGCGTGCTGCCGCCCGGAGCCGCACCGGATCCTGTGGGCCGCATCGGCGCGGTGGAGCGGGCGGCCTTCGTCGCCGCGTCCACCAGCACCATCGGGGTCGCCCCTGTCGTACCGGTCACCTACGCCGAACCCTTCCACATCTCCAGTCAGCTGGCGTCCCTGGACCACATCTCCGCCGGCCGCGCCGGATGGGTGGTGACGGAGGAGGAGCGTCCCGAGGCGGCCCGGGTCTGGGGGCGGCCCCTGGTCGCCGGTGCGGCCGCACGAGCCCAGGAGTCCCGCGACGGCGTGGAGGTGGTGCGTGCGCTGTGGGACTCGTGGGAGGACGATGCGGTCATCCGGTCCGTGGCGACCAGCCGTTACCTCGACCGCGAACGGCTCCACTACATCGACTTCACCGGGGAGACCTACGCCGTCAAGGGTCCGGCGATCGTGCCGCGCCCGCCCCAGGGACAACTCGTCGTCCTCGGCCGGCCGGACAGGGTTCCCCCCGCGCGGCTCGACGTCGCCCTCGTCGAGGGCCGGGACCTCACCGCGGTGGCAGCCTCCGCCGCCTCCGCCACTGCCGCCGGCACACCCCGCGTCTTCGCCGAGGTCGAGGTGGCGCTGGACACGCCAAGTGCCACGGCCGCGGAACGCGTCGCCGACCTGGAACGGTACGCGCCGTGGACCGACCGGGGAAGGCTGCGGCACATCGGCTCCGCCGAGCAACTCGTCGCGTGGCTGACCGAGTTGAGCGGGACCGTGGACGGTGTACGGCTGCATCCGCTGGTGCTGGACGAGGACCTGCCCGTCCTGTCCCGCCTCGTCCTGCCCGCCCTCGTCGAGCAGGGCCTCGCCGCCCGCCCGCTGCCCGGCACGTCCCTGCGCTCGACCCTGGGGCTCCAGCGCCCCGCCAACCGCTTCGCCGCCGCGGCCGTCCAGGAGGAAGCCCGATGACCCGCACCGATCCCCTCGACGTCCCCCGGCCGCACGCCCAGCTCCACCTCGGCGTGTTCTTCCAAGGTGTCAACCACTGGACCATCTGGTCCGCCCCCGAGAGCGGCTCCCAGATCGATCCCGCCTCCTTCCGCCGGGTCGCTCAGACAGCCGAACGCGGGCTGTTCGACGCGTTCTTCCTCGGTGAGGGACTCCGGCTGCGCGAGGTCGACGGCAAGATCCACGATCTCGACGTGGCCGGACGTCCGGACGCCATCACCCAGCTCGCCGCGCTGGCCGCCGTCACCCGCCGGATCGGCCTGGTCAGCACCTCCAACTCCACGTTCAACGAGCCGGCCGATCTCGCCCGGCGCCTGTCCGGACTCGACCTGCTCTCCGAGGGCCGCGCCGGCTGGAACGTGGTGACCACGGACAACGCCTGGACCGGTGCGAACTTCCGCCGCGGCGGCTACCTCGACCACGCCGACCGCTACCGGCGCGCCGAGGAGTTCCTCACCGTGGCCCGCGCGTTGTGGGACGGCTGGGAGGAGGGTGCCGTCGCCGGCTCCGTGAGCGCCCCCAGCTGGTCGGCGCCCGGTGCCGTACACCAAGTCCGCCATCGTGGAGCGCAGTTCGACGTCGACCTCACCCCGACCCTGCCCCGCAGCGCTCAGGGTCATCCCGTCGTCTTCCAGGCCGGGGACTCCGGTGAGGGACGCGACTTCGCCGCCCGGAACGCCGACGTCATCTTCTCCGCGCACGGCAACGACTTCGACGACGCGCTGGCCTTCGCCGACGACATCCGGCTCCGGCTGCGCGCGGTCGGACGGCCCGACGACGACCTGCGGATCCTGCCCGGTACGGAGATCATCCTCGCCGCCACCGAGGAGGAGGCGCTGGAGAAGAAGCGCTGGATACGGCTGCAACAGGTCACGCCGGCCACGGCGTTGGGGGTCGCCGGGCTGCTGTGGGGCATCGACCTGTCCGACCGCGACGCCGACGGTCCGCTGCCCGAGGAGGATCCGGTCGTCACCGAGAACGACGGCTCCTTCGGTGCCCGGCGTATCGCCGACCCGCGTGCGGTCGTGGCCGAATGGCGGGCGAAGGCGGAGGCCCACGGCTGGTCGCTGCGCGAGACGGTCATCGCGCTCGGCCCACAGCGCGGTCACGTCGGCACTCCGTCCGGCCTGGCCGACAAGTTCGCTCACTTCGTGCGGCACGGCGCGATCGACGGCTTCAACGTCACGCCGTACCTGATCCCCGACGGCCTCGACGACATCGTCGACCTCCTCGTCCCGGAACTTCAGGAGCGCGGCGTGTACCGCACCGAGTACACCGGCTCCACGCTGCGCGAGCACCTCGGCCTGCGCGCACCCCTCACCCACCGGTCGGCGCCCGACCGACGGCAGGCGAGCTGACCGCCGAACGTCCCGCTCTCCCAGCCGGCCGGACAGGGCACCGCGCCGACGCCCCGACCAGCGTGGCACGGCTGGGGCGAGCCGCTGGACGGACCGGCTGAACACAGCGACCGGCCCAGGGGGTCGAGCCGGGAAGGCACCACGCCGCCATGCGGCCGACTCCGGACAGGGGATCACTGATGCTGCCAGCGCTCATCGCGACGCCGGGCCGGCGTCCCGTTCCCGACCGCCTCGACGGTGCGGCCGCCGTGCTGCGTGCCGTACTGCACCGGGGGCCACTGGCTCGTACCGCGATCATCCGGCGAACGGGGCTGAGCGCGGCTGCCGTTTCCCGGCACACGGCCGAACTGCTCGCGCTGGGACTGGTCTGGCAACCGCCGCGGCCCGAGCAGCGGCCCCGGCCGGGACGCCCCCGCATCCCGCTCGACATCGACACGTCGCACCACGTCGTGGCTGGCGTGCACCTCGCCGTGCCACGGCTCACGTTCTCGCTCACCGATCTACGCGGGCGCGTCATCGCTCGTGAGCGTGTGCCCAGGCAGTCGGAGCCCGGCGCGGTGCTCCACGATCTCGCCGTACGGCTGCCGGGCTTCCTGCGCCGCTACACGAAGGGGTGCTCGGTGCTCGGACTCGGCGTGGTCACCGGCGGCCGGGTGGATCCGGACGCGGGGGTCCTGGTCGAGAACGCCGCGCTCGGCTGGCGTGACGTCCCGCTGCGGCGTCTGCTGCAACCGGTTGTCCGACTGCCTGTTCACGTGGAGAGCCACGCCCGGGCGTTGGCCCGTGCGGAACTGCTGTTCGGCACGGTCGGCGGCGGCGATCTGGTGCACCTCTCCGTGGGCAACGCCGTGGACGCGGCGATCGCCACGGGCGGCGACCTGCTCCAGGGTCGTGGACACGGCGCCGGCGGCGTCGCCCACCTGCCCGTTCCGGGGTCGGTCACGCCGTGCCCGTGCGGTCGCACCGGTTGTCTCCAGGTCAGCGTGGCCGATCGCACCGTCGCGGAGCGGGCCGTCGCCGCAGGCATCACCGCCCACGCCGACCTGCGCCTGCTGCTACGGGCCGCTCGGAAGGGGGATGAACGCGCTGTGGAACTGTGCCGCTCCAGACTCCGGATGGTGGCAGGCGCGGTACGGCCGATGCTGGACGTGATCAGTCCGGACGTGCTGGTCCTGACCGAGGCCGTCACCCTTCATCTGCCCGAGCTGCTGGCGGAGTTGAGGTCCGAACTGGGGGGCGCCGGTCATCTGGTGCGAGCCGGCTCCTTCGGCACGGACACGCTCTCGATGGCGTCCGTCGCGCCCGTGCTCAACGCCGTCTACCAGGACCCGCTGGGGCTGCGCACGACCGGCAGCGCCCGGTGAGTGGAACGAGGCGGAGTTTCTTCCGTGCGGCTACAAAAACTTGTGCGCCCGGTCGCGCGCGCAGCACACTCCTCCCATGGACGCGCAGCGCAAGGCGACGATCCGGGCAGCCGCGGACCGGCACCCCGTGGACGCCTTCCGCGCGCACCACTTCGCCGGACTCGGCTGTCGCGCCCGCTGACCGGCACTCCGCCGAGGCGCGTCTTCGTGACCGCACCGCGGCGTTGACAGGCACAGCCTTCTTCCTTCGCACCCTGCGCGGCAGCGCCAGGCCGGCCTCTTCCACGCCTTTGAGCAACGGAGTCGGCGGGCCGGCACCGCACCTGCCCTGACGCCGCCGTGGCCGCGTGCGGACATGACCCGAAAGGACACCGTCCCCATGAGCACGCTCACCGTCCGCCCCGTCGCCGGTCATATCGGCGCCGACATCGACGGCATCGACCTCGCCCAGCCGCTGTCCACCGATACCGTCGAGGTGATCAAGCAGGCCCTCCACCGCCACAAGGTCGTCTTCTTCCGGGGTCAGCAGCTCGACCATGCCTCGCAGATCGCCTTCGCCCGCCACTTCGGCGAGCTCACCTACGCCCACCCGCACGACGACGCCCCGCCGGAGGACCACCCGGAGATCTTCACGATCGACCCGCGCCGCTTCGAGCAGCGCTACGGCAAGAACTTCCGGGACGAGTACCGCAAGCGCCAGTACAGCTACTTCGACGGCTGGCACACCGACGTAACCGCCGCCGTGAACCCGCCCGCCGGCTCCATCCTGCGGGCGGAGACCGTCCCGCAGATCGGCGGCGACACGCAGTGGACCAACCTCGTCGCCGCGTACGAGGGCCTGTCCGGCCCCGTCCGCGCCTTCGTGGACACGCTGCGTGCGGAACACCGTTACGGCGGCAGCAGGCCGGTGGACGGCGACAGCGACTACGCCCGCCGCGTCAACGACAACCTGCTGGTGGCCGTCCACCCCGTGGTGCGGGTGCACCCGGAGTCCGGGGAGCGTGCGCTGTTCGTCAATCCCGGCTTCACCAGCCACATCGTGGACGTCACGCCGAGCGAGAGCAAGCGCATCCTCGACCTGCTCTACGCCGAGATCACTCGCCCCGAGTACACGGTTCGCTTCCGCTGGGAGCCCGGGCACGTCGCCTTCTGGGACAACCGCGCTACCGCCCACCTCGCCCCGCGCGACCTCGACCACCTGGACGTCGAACGGCGTCTGCACCGGGTCACTCTGATCGGCGAGGTACCCGTCGGACCGGACGGACGCGAGTCCGAACTGGTCGCCGGGCGCCCCTTCACCGCCGACCACCGCGTCGCCGTGGCCTCCTGACCTCACCGACCACGGTCACCGGCTGCCGTCGTGCCGGTGACGCCGGTGAACAGGTGCGGCCGGTCGTGAAGTCGGGCCGGCCGCAACAGGCCCATCACCTCGGTCGCGTCAAGGAGCGATCTGGTTCTCCCTGTCCGCGATGCGAGACCTGTCCGGAAGTTCTTGACCAACGTGGTGGACGTCTGCTGAACTCCCGTTCCATGAACCCGCGCGTGGACCTCACTCGGCGGCGCCACATCGATCTGGCGCACGTCTCCAGCGCGTTTTGTTGTCTCTGATCCGGCAAGTGGTCCCCGGCAGCAGCTGGTGTGCACCGACGGTGCGTGCCGGGCTGGGGCGGTGCGAAGCCGCCCGTAACGCGGAACCACCCTGCGGGATCGTCGTCTCCGCCTCCTGAGCGCACCTTCTTCTCCGGCGACTCATCGATCGCACTGGTGAGCCGTCAGCCGGTTCGAGGCCCAGGACGTGGCATGCCCTCGGGATCGGCGAGTCAGCACCCGCCGGCCGGAGCCCGATCTTCCTCCTCCCCACCCCTCAGCACCCGGTGGTGCGCCCACTTCCCCGAGAAGGGCCTCCTCATGCCTGTGTCCATCCGTAAGCTCACCGGCCGCATCGGCGCGGTCGTGGAAGGCGTCGACCTCACGGCACCATCCGACCCACTGACGGTCACGACGCTCCGTGACGCCCTCAACGAGCACAAGGCGCTCGTGTTCGACGACGTGCACCTCGACAACACCGGTCAGGAGCGCGCGGCAGGGTGGTTCGGCGAACTCACCACCGCACACCCGAACGTGCCGGCCGCTGACGGCACGACGAACGTGCTGGCCGTCGACAGCGAGACGTCCAAGGCCAACGAGTGGCACACGGACGTCACCTTCGTGGTCAACCCGCCGCAAGTCACCACGCTGAGGTCGATCGTCACCACGCCGTACGGCGGCGAGACGCTCATCGCCAACGCCGCCGCGGCCTACCGCGAGCTGCCCGAACCGCTGCGGGGCCTCGCGGACTCGCTGCGCGTCGTGCACACCAACCAGTACGACTACGCCCGGCCTTCGGCCACGACCGCGCAGCGGCAGGAGTACGACAAGGTCTTCGTCTCCACACCCTACGAGGCAGAGCACCCGGTCGTGGGGGTGCATCCACTGACAGGCGAACGCGGCCTGTTCATCGGCGGGTTCGCCAAGCGGATCGTCGGCCTGTCGAGCAACGACTCGGCCGAGCTGCTGCGCATCTACCAGTCGTACGTGACGCGTCCGGAGAACATCCTGCGCTGGGCCTGGTCGCCGAACCAGCTGCTGATCTTCGACAACAGGATCACCCAGCACTACGGGGTGGACAACTACGACGACCACCCGCGCCGCCTCAACCGGGTGACGGTCGCGGGAGACGTGCCGGTCGGCGTCGACGGCCGCCGCAGCGAGCAACTCGTCGGTGATGCCTCGCACTACAGCAAGGTGCCGGCGGTGGCGGCATGAGCGAGGTCCGCATCCTGGCGCCGGCCGTCACCAAGGCCCCGGACGCCGAGACGACGAGCGCGCGGGAACGCGAGGTGTTCCTGCCGCGCGACGCCCGCCGTCGAACGCCGCTCAGCACACTCCGCGAGCGCCTGCGCTGGCCGCTGGGCATCTACACGACTCCCGTCGTGATCCTCATCGCCTGGGAGGTCCTCGCCCGGGCCGGGGTGCTGGCGAAGACCTACGCTCCGGCACCGACATCCATCGTGAAGTCCGCCGCCGATCTGTGGCAGCAGGGCGTCCTCGGGCCCGACCTGGCCATCTCGCTGCAGCGGGCCGGCATCGGTCTCGCGATCGGTCTGACGGTGGGCATCGTCACCGGAGTGCTCGGCGGGCTGCTGCGCAGCGGTGAGTACCTGTTCAACGGCCTCGTGCAGGTGCTCAACACGATCCCCCTCCTCGCCGTACTGCCGTTGATGATCGTGTGGTTCGGCATCGACGAACTCACGAAGGTGCTGCTGATCTCCTTCGGCGCCGGCGTGCCGATGTATCTCAACCTTTTCGCCGCGATCCGGGGCGTCGACCAGCGGCTGATCGAGATGGCGCGGACGACGGGCGCCGGCACCTGGCGCCTGGTGACGCGCGTGCTGGTGCCCGGAGCCCTGCCGGGTTTCCTCGTCGGCCTCCGGTTCTCCCTCGCGTACAGCGTCCTGGGCCTCGTCGCCGCCGAAACGGTCAACGCGGACAAGGGACTTGGCTTCCTCATCACCCAGGGGCAGACCTATCTCCAGACCAACCAGGTCTTCGTGGGGCTGGTGATCTACTCGCTCCTCGGTCTGCTCGCCGATCAGTTCGTCCGGGCTCTCGAGCGGGTGCTGCTGCGGTGGCGGCCGAGTTATGAGGCGTCATGAACAGCGCGGTAGCGATGGAGTCCCGTCGGCAGACCGGGGTCGTCGTCGAGCAGGTGGTGCGTCGGTTCGGTGACCGGGTGGTGCTCGACCACCTCGACCTCACCATCGACGAGGGGGAGTTGGTGATTCTGCTCGGCCCCTCGGGCTGCGGGAAGAGCACCCTGCTGCGGCTGCTCGCCGGACTGGACCGGCCCGACGGCGGGCGCGTGGAGGTCCCGGCGAAGCGTGCGATCGTCTTCCAGGCCGACCGGCTGCTGCCGTGGCAGCAGGTCCTGCGCAACGTCACGCTCGGCCTGTACGGTCCCGACGCGGAACAGCGGGCCCGCGATGTGCTGGCCGAGGTCGGCCTCTCGGGCCGTGAGAAGGCATGGCCCAAGGAGCTCTCCGGTGGCGAGGCCCAGCGGGTGTCGCTCGCCCGGGCACTGGTATCGGAGCCCGAACTCGTGCTGCTGGACGAGCCGTTCGCGGCCCTCGACGCCATCACACGGCTGCGCATGCACGACCTCCTACGCGCCCTGCGGGCCAAGCACCACGCCGCCATGCTGCTCGTCACCCACGACGTCGACGAGGCGATCGCCCTGGCGGACCGCATCGTCGTCATGAGCAACGGCCGCATCGGCACCTCGCACCAGGTCCACCTCTCCGCCGCGGACCGCGAAGCGAGCGTCGCCCGCGAGGAACTCCGCGCCCGGCTCCTGGACGACCTCGGCCTCGCCGGCCAGCACTGACCTCCCGAAAACCCTCATCCAGCACAGCCAGCACAGAAGGTACGACACACCTATGCGTAACAGAACCACCAGAGTCATCGGCGCCGTCGGCTCGCTCGCCCTGGCGAGCACCCTCGCCGCCTGCGGATCTTCTGCGGACACCGCCGCGCCGCTGAGCAACGCCGGCGACGCGAGCGACGCCAAGCACCCCGAGTGGAGCAAGTACACCTTCACCATCGGCGACAACGGCGGTGACGGCAGCCAGGAGCTGGCGAAGATCACCGGCGTGTTCGACAACGCGCCCTACAAGGTGAAGTTCGCCCGCTTCACCTACGGCCCGCCGCTCGTGCAGGCCGCCGCCTCGGGCGACATCGACCTCGGCAGCGTCGGCGACGTGCCGCCGATCACGGGTGCCGCGAAGGAGTACGGCTTCAAGGTCGTCGCCGTCAACCGCTCGCTCAGGCCCGACCAGGCGGGGGAGAACATCATCGTGCCGAAGGGCTCGAAGCTGAAGACGGCCGCCGACCTCAAGGGCAAGAAGATCGCTGTTCCGCAGGGCAGTTCGGCCCACGGCCTGGCTCTGAACGCGCTGAAGAGTGTCGGTCTCACTCCCAAGGACGCCAAGCTGGTCTTTCTCGACCCGGCGGCCGGTGCGACGGCGTTCAACACCGGCAAGGTGGACGCCTGGTCGATCTGGAACCCGCAGTCGGCGATCGCGGTCAAGAACGGTGCGCGGATCGTGGTGAAGGGTCTGCCGCCGATCGACCAGACGAGCAGCTACTACGTCGCCAGTGACACGTCGTTGAAGGACAAGACCAAGCGCGCGGCTCTCACGGACGTCCTGAAGAGGCTGTCGCGCGAGTTCGCCTGGGCGGTCAAGAACCCTGCCAAGTACGCGCAGGCGCTCTCGAAGGAGCAGGGCATCCCGTTGGCCGACGCCAAGGCGTCCCTGGCCGCCTACTCGAACCGGGTGACCCCGGTGGAGCAGTCGGACATCGAGCTGGAGCAGAAGCTCGCCGACGCCTTCCTGGAGGCGGGCCAGATCACCAAGAAGGTCGACGTCAAGTCGATCACCGACAACCTCCTCCCGGCCGGCTACGACAGTTCCAAGCTGAAGGTCACCTCATGAGCACGAGACGGCGTCGGCTCCATCTCAACGCCTTCCTGATGGAGGCCGGCCACCACGAGGCGGCGTGGCGGCTGCCGCACAGCAATCCCCGGGCGGACTTCGACCTGCGGCACTGGATCGAGCTGGCGCAGCTGGCCGAGAGCGCCAAGTTCGACTCGCTGTTCCTCGCGGACGGCCCGGCTCTCATCGGCACCGGCGAGTTCCGCCCGCCCGGCCAGCTCGAACCGCTGACCCTGCTGACCGCGCTGTCCCAGGCGACCAGCAGGATCGGCCTCATCGCGACCGTGTCGTCGACGTACAACGAGCCGTACAACCTCGCCCGTCGGCTCGCGTCCGTCGACCACGTCAGCGGCGGTCGGGCCGGCTGGAACATCGTGACGTCGGCAGGGGCGGACGAGGCGGCCAACTTCGGCCTCGACGACCGCCCCGGCCACGCCGAACGCTATGCCCGCGCCGACGAGTTCCTGAAGGTCGCCAAGGCGCTGTGGGACAGCTGGGAGTCCGAAGCCGTCGTCGCGGACAGGGCCACGGGACGCTACGCCGACCCCGAGCGGCTGCACCGGCTCGGCCACGAGGGCAGGTACTTCAAGGTGGCCGGCCCGCTCAACGTGGAGCGTCCGCCGCAGGGCTACCCGCTGCTCGTCCAGGCCGGTTCCTCCGAGGACGGCAAGGACTTCGCGGCCCGCCACGCCGAGGCGATCTTCACCGCCCACACGACGTACGAGCGCGCCGCCGCCTTCTACGCCGACATCAAGACACGGACCAGGGCCGCGGGGCGCGACCCGGACGGTGTGATCGTCCTGCCCGGCATCGTCCCGTACATCGGGGCGACCGAGGAGGAGGCCCGGGCGCTCGCCCGCCGGTTCGACGAGTTGCGCGTCCCTGAGTACGGACTTCGCCAGCTGGCCGCCGTGTTCGAGACCGAGCCGTCGGTCTTCGAACTGGACGAGCCCCTGCCCGACTTCATCCTCGCCAGGCCGAAGCTGGAGGGCTCACAGAGCCGCTCCGACCTGATCATCGACCTCGCGGTGCGCGACAGGCTGACGGTCCGGCAGATCATCTCACGGCTCGGTGGCGGGCGCGGTCACTTCGAGCTGGTCGGCACGCCCGAGCAGGTCGCGGACACGATCATCGCCTGGTTCGAGGGCGGTGCCGCGGACGGGTTCAACATCATGGCGCCCGCCCTGCCGTCGGGCCTCGTGGCCTTCGCCGAGCACGTGCTGCCGATCCTGCGCGGCAAGGGGCTGTTCCGCGAGGAGTACGAGGGCACCACGCTGCGCGAGCACTACGGGCTCCCGGTCCCGGCGAACCAGTTCCATGCCTGACCTGCCTGCGACTCCCGCCGCTGCCCGCAGCGGCGGGAGTTCAGCCACCCACGTACCAGGTGAAGCCGCCGTTCGACGCCGCCACGGCGAGCAGCACGACGAAGATGACCAGGTCCACGATGCCCAGGATGATCCCCGCCTTCGCCATGCCGGCGCCGTTCTTGGCTCCTGCCTGCCGCAAGCCCACCGCGCCGAAGACGATGGCCAGCGGCCCGAGGACGAGGTTCAGGAAGAAGACCCCGACGATCCCGCAGACGAGGCCGGCGATGGCCAACCCGTTGGTGCGCGACGACGCGGCAGGGGAACCGCCGTAACTTGTCATGAGACACCCTCCGTTGGTCTTTGACATGCGCCGTGGCCAACTCGCCTACGACGCTTCACACTTGCCTGACCACCGGATGCCCCCTGCCTGTCCGGGCATGCCGGGGAGGGACGTCGGTTCTGGGCGGTGAGACGGCCCGGACCGCGATCAGGGGATGAATTTCACCTCCGGGAAGGCCGCGGACGGGCTCTCGAGCAGGTTCTGCGGGCGGTGCCGCAGATGCAGGTCGAAGAACGCGCGCGGGTACGCCTGCTGGATCCTCAGCGCCCGGACCGGATCGAGCGTTCCGATCCAGTCCCGGAGCTCCTCGTCGCTCATCCCGATCACTGTCGCCAGCTGCGGTACGAGCACCTGGTTGTCGCAGTACGACGAGTGGACCGCGCCGTCGGCCTGAACGTTGAGCCGCCATCCCCGCAGATGCGACCAGAACTCGGCGACGCTCGGCTCCTCGGCCCGGGTGAACACGGCGGTCATCATCATGAACGGCCGGTCCAGATCGGCGGTGATCGTCGGTTCCATGGGCCCGTCGAAGCTCAGCCCGGCCCGGACGCGCTGGTCCTCGATCATGACGAGGGCGGTCGCCGTGCCGCCCTTCGACCAGCCGAACATGCCGATGCTGCGCAGGTCGAGGGCGCCGCACAGGCCGGCCGGCAGCGGTCGGTGTTCGGCGTCGGGGTTGCGCCCGGCGTCGAGGTCCTCGATGCGGTCGACGACGAACCGGATGTCCCTGGCGAAGTCCGCCGGCCCCAGCGCCCGTTGCGGGTCGTGGAGCGGGACGACGACCCGGCCGTCGGGGAACTCGCTGAACGCGTCGTCCGTGTGGTCCACCGTGACCACGACGTAGCCATGACTGGCGAGCTCCTGCACGACGACGGTGGCGTCGGAGCGGTGGTCGTGCGCGCCGTGCGAGAACACGACGACGGGCAGCCGTCCCCCCGTTCGCCGCACCGGGGCACCCTCGTGACCGGCCGTGAGCGGTGCGAGCACGGCGTCCGCGGCGAACCCCGCGGACGTCAGGAGCGCCCGCAGCGGCGCGGCGGGCATCCAGGGCGCCCTCGGGTACCGCCGCACGTCGCGGGCGGGGTACCAGACACTGGCCATCAGCTCGCGGTGCCGGCCCGGGCCGGCCGCGGGATCCGGGCGTGAGGCGTCCACGAGGTGCAGCGACACCGTGCCCACCGGGTACGGCCCGGTCGGCTCGGGCAGGATGAGCCGCGGCGGGCCCGCGGGCCGGGCGGCCCACGCGGGGCGGGCGACGCCGAGCGGCACGGCGGCACCGGCCGCCAGTACGGTTCCCAGCAGGTGACGGCGCGTCACCCCGTTGTGTCCACCGCTGTTCGTGCGCGTGTCCATGTCCATGCCGGAACGCTGTCATGCGGTGCACCCGAGCACATCCGACTGGCGAACGCATGACGCGTCGCGCATGGACCCACAGGTGTACATCTGTGGGTTGAGCCCCGGAACTCGACGGTTTCCGTCGGCGCGACTCACGGGTCGGGTGTCTGTCGCAGGGCCGCTCTACCAGGACCGCACCAAAGCGACGAAGCGTGCCCTGGTCACCGACCACTTCCAGGGCCACGCAACTCCTGCTGAACTGCTGCGGTCACGTCACCATGGCACGACTCCGTTGTCGTCGAACAGCTGACCGGTGGGGCCGTCGTCGGGCAGCGTCGCCAATCGGATGGCGGCCACCGCGCCCTGCTCAGGGGTCTGCGTACCGCTGAACCCATTGAGGTCGGTGGCCACATAGCCGGGGCAGGCGTTGTTGATCAGAATGCCGGTGCCGCTCAGCTCCTTGGCGTACTGGACGGTGACGGCGTTGAGGTAGGTCTTCGTCGGCGCGTACGCCCCACTGATGCCGCCGAGATCGACACCGGGCGTGGTCTGCAGGGTCAGGGAACCGACATGGCTGGACTGGTTGACGATCCGCGGGTGCGCCGAGCGGCGCAGCAGCGGCAGCATCGCGTTGGTGACCCGGATGACGCCGATGACGTTGGTCTCCACCAGCCGCCGTACGGTCTCCAGGTCGATCGTCGCAGGCTCCTCCGGCCTGCCGCCCGCGACGCCGGCGTTGTTGACCAGCGCATCGAGGCGCCCCGCTCGCTCCTCGATCAACCGCGCTGCGGCGGTCACGCTCTCGTCGTCGGTCACGTCCAAGGGCACGCCGAACGCGTCGGCACCTGCCGCTCGCAGTTTCGCCACGGCGTCCGTCCTGCGCTGCTCGTCCCGAGCGCCCACACCGACGCTCCAGCCCAATGCGCCGAGCCCGGCGGCGATTTCGTAACCGATTCCCTTGTTCGCGCCGGTGACCAGCGCGATCGTCTTCTGAGTCATGACAGCGAGCATGGCTGCGCTGGGACCGTCCACCAACACCCTCTCGGCAACGCAGCGATATCCGGGCGACATAGATCGACCGTCCTTCGGCGATACGGTGCGCGCATGGAGATACGCGAGCTGCGGTACTTCGTCGCCGTCGCCGAGGAACTGCACTTCGGCAAGGCCGCCGAGCGTCTGGAGATGGCCCAGCCGCCCCTCTCCCGCGCCATCGCCCGGCTCGAACGGCGGCTCGGGGTAACGCTGCTGGAGCGCACCAGCCGCAAGGTCACGCTCACCGAGGCCGGGGCCGTGCTGCTGTCCGAGGGGCGCGCTGTCCTCAGCGCGGTGGCCACAGCTGAGCGGCGTACCCGGCAGGCCGCGCAGAGGCGCCCCCGCCTCGTCCTCGCCGTCAAGTCCGGCACCGCGGGCGAGTTGCTGGCCAAACTGCTCGACGCCTACCGCGCGGAGCCCGGCGCGGCCATCGTCGACCTGTTGCTCTGCGAGGCGCACCAGCAACAGAAGCTGCTCCAGAACGGGCAAGCCGATGTGGCTCTGCTGCATTTGCCATTCGATTCGGCGGTCGGGCTCGACACCGACATTCTGTACACCGAGGGCCAAGTGGCGATCCTGCCCGTCTCTCACCCACTCGCGGGCCGCCCTCGGATTCGGGTGGCCGAGGTCGCCGCGTTGCCGGATCTCCCGATGGCTCGCTGGCCCGGTCCCGACGGCAACTACCCGGAGGGGCAAGGGGCGGAGGTACGGAACCTGACACAGCTCCTCCAGTTGATCGCGCTCGGCCGTACCACCGTGATCATGCCCGAGTCCGCCTGCACCGACCTGCGCCGGGATCTCGTCGCCGTACCGGTCCAGGACGCTCCGCCCGTGACGACGGTGATCGCCTGGCCGCCGCAGAGCCGACAGCGCGAGGTCGCCGACCTGATCCGCGTGGCAACACGTCTTTGACGGACTGCTCCGCACCCGCCCGCACGGGCGGCCGAAGTCTCAGCCGCGTTCGCGGAGGTACGCCTCCAACTCGGCGGCCCCGGTCAGCATCGCCCGGCCGCGGGCGGACAGTCGGCCACGCCAGTCGCACAGTGCGGCTTCCAGTGGCTCCAGTCCGCCGGCCGCCCGTACCTGGGCGATCAGCGGGGCGATCTGCTCCAGCAGGTAGCCGCCCCGCCTGAGTTGATGGGCCAGCCGGGCATCCCGTACGTCGGCGTCGTCGTAGACGCGGTATCCGGTCCGTGGGTCGCGGCGCGGGCGCACCAGCCCGGCGCGCTCCCATTTGCGCAGCGTCGCGGGCCGGAGGCCGAGTTTGCCTGCCAGCGGTCCGATGAACGTGTCGCCGGGTTCGGACGCCGTGGTGGGCCCGAGGTCACGGAGGGCGCTCTCCACGGCCTGGAGGGTCCGGCGGTCGTCGAGGAGCTGGGCGTGACTCTCGTCCATGAGGCGGAGCGCCTCCTCGATCGCGTCCTCGTTCACCGCCCGCATGATCGACGTCGCCGTCCGGTGGCCGTGGCCGGGCACCAGGGCGAGGAACGCGCGCAGGGCTGCCGCGTGCAGCGAGGTGTAGACGCGGTAGCCGTGGGGCGTGCGGTCGGCGGCCGGAAGGATGCCGGCCTCCTCGTAGTTCCTGATGGCCTGCGTGGACAGACCGTGCCCGCGCGCCAGATCGACCGGCCTGAGCCGATCTCCGTTTTGAGGGTTCTGCCCCATCCTCCTGCCAGGATCGTCCAGTTTCACGGGAAAGTTTCAATCGAAGGTTCAACGATACCGTTGAAGGCATGGCAACCGACATCAAGGGCACCACGTATGCCGTCGAGGCGTCCGCCGTCATGAGGGTGCTCCCGGTCCGGCCCCGGATGCTCGCCCTGGGCGAGCCCACCCACGGCGAGGACACCCTGCTCGAACTGCGCAACGAACTCTTCCGGCAGCTCGTCGAGCAGGAGGGGTACCGGACGATCGCGATCGAGAGTGACTGCATGATGGGCCGGGTCGTGGACGACCACGTCACCTCTGGCACGGGCACCCTCGACGAGGTCATGGAGCACGGGTTCAGCCACGGCTGGGGCGCCTCCGCGGCCAACCGGGAACTCGTGCGCTGGATGCGCGCCCACAACGACGGCCGGCCCGCGTCCGAGCGGCTCCGCTTCGCCGGTTTCGACGGCCCGCTGGAGATCACCGGAGCCGCGAGCCCCCGGCAGGCGCTCACCGCGCTCCACCGCTACCTCTCGGCCCGGGTGGACGCGGACCTGCTCCCCTGCACCACGGAGACGCTCGACCGTCTGCTCGGGGCCGACGACGGGTGGACCGAGCCCGCCGCCATGGTGGATCCGGCCCGGTCCGTGGGACGGTCGGCCGAGGCCAGAGAGCTGCGGCTGCTCGCCGACGACCTGGTGGAACTGTTCGACGAGCAGACTCCGCACCTGCTCATGACGACATCGTGGGACGAGTGGGACCGGGCGCGCATGTACGGGCGCACCGCAACCGGCCTGCTGCGCTACCACTACTGGATGGCCGACACGTCACCGAGCCGTATGGCACGGCTGCTGGGGTTGCGGGCCTCGATGATGGCCGCCAACCTGCTCGCCGTTTCCGAGCGGGGACCGGCGCTGGTGCACGCCCACAACGGGCATCTCCAGCGGGACAAGAGCACGATGCGGATGGGCGGCCTGCCGCTGGAGTGGTGGAGCGCCGGCGCACTCGTGAGCGCCCACCTGGGCGAGGAGTACGCCTTCCTCCCCACGGTCGTCGGCACGATCCGGCACCAGGGAGTGGACGCCCCGCCGGCGGACACCCTCGAAGGCCTCCTGTACACGCTCCCGGAGGACCGCTGCGTCATCGACGCCCCCCGGCTGGCCGACGCCGTCGCAGACGCACGCCTCGCCCCCCCGCGTGTCCCCCTACTACGGCTACTCTCCATTCGACCCGGCCCACCTGGCCGGAAGCGATGGGTTCTTGTTCGTCAAGGATCTCCCGCAGGACCAGGGAGCGCGTGCAGAGAATGGGAAATGACGATCTCCCACCTCTTGAACCGGCCTTTCCCGGTCCGGAACGTGACCGTGGTGTGGCGGCGATCCTGAACGGTCGGAAGACCGCTCACAGGCCTCCTGGAGCTCGACGACGACTTCGCACGGGCCGAGGGACGCGGCTACGCCGATGCCGCACAGTGGCGGGCGGCCCACGAGGACTTCTTCCGGAGCGTTGATCCGCACGGCGGGGCGGGCCAGGGCCTGCCTGCCCCGCCCCGCCCCGCCCCGCCGAACCGTGTCACACGCCGACGGGCTCGCCCGGGCCGGGGACGTTGCGGAACCGGAACGGCTCCGCTTCGCGGCCGGGTTGGACGAACCAGCACTCCCCCGTGCCGCCGCCGGACACGATCCGCAGTACGGCGTCCGCGACCGCCTGTGCCGGGATGACGGGCAGTCCCCGCTCGGAGAGCATGTCGCGCAGCGGGTCGATGATCCGTGACTCGGCGAACCCCGGGCAGACCGCGTTGAAGCGCACGTTCTCCGGCGCGAGAGCCGGCCCCAGGGAGCGGGCGAGACCCACGACCGCGTGCTTGTTGGCCGCGTACAGGGGGTCGAGCGGTACGGCCGCCAGGCCCGCCAGGGACGCCGTCGCCACGATCGATCCTCCGCCGCGGGCCCGCAGCGCCGGCAGCACGGCGTGGGTACCGAAGACCACACCGTCGAGGTTGGCGCCCATCGCCCGGCGGTAACGCGCCGGGGCGAAGTCCTCGCCCACGCCGCATCCGGTCGCCACGCCCGCGTTGAGCAACGCGATGTCGACACCGCCGTGCCGGTCCCGTGTGAACTCCACCAGCGCGCGGTTGGCGTCGAGGTCGGAGACGTCACAGGCACGGAAGTCGCCGTCCACCAGGTCGGCCACCTCCCGGCCGCCCTGCGCGTCGAGGTCGGCGACGACCACGCGCGCCCCCGCCTCCGCCAGCGACAGTGCCATGGCCCTGCCCAGTCCACTGGCAGCGCCGGTGACGATCGCCACCTTGCCCTCGAACGCGCCGGCCATCACGCCAGCTCCAGCACGAGCTTGCCGACGTTCTCACCGCGGAAGAGCATCTGGAACGTCTCGGGGAAGTCGTCGACGGTCCCTCGCACCACGTGTTCCTTGACCTTGATACGGCCGGCGCCGATCCAGGCGGAGATCTCCTGCGCGGCCTCCGCGTAACGCTTGGCGTAGTCGAAGACGACGAAGCCCTCCATACGGGCCCGACGCACCAGCAGCGAGAGGTAGTTGGAGGGCCCCTTGACCGGTGTGGCGTTGTTGTACTGGCTGATCGCACCGCAGATCACGACGCGCGCGTGCATCGCCAGCCGGGTCAGGGCGGTGTCGAGGATGTCGCCGCCGACGTTGTCGAAGTAGACGTCGATACCGTCCGGGGCGTGCTCGCGCAGCGCCTTCTTGACGTCGTCGGCCCGGTAGTCGATGGCCGCGTCGAATCCCAGTTCGTCGGTGAGCAGGGCGCACTTCTCCGGTCCGCCGGCGATGCCCACGACCCGGCAGCCCTTGGCCTTCGCGATCTGACCCGCGATGGTGCCGACCGCGCCCGCCGCTCCCGACACGACGACGGTCTCGCCGTCCTTCAGCGCGCCGACGTCCAGCAGACCGAAGTAGGCGGTCATGCCCGGCATGCCCAGGGCTCCCAGATACGTCGAGGGCGGGGCGAGCGAGGTGTCGATCTTCATGGCGCCCCGGCCGTCGGACACGACGTACTCCTGGACACCGAACGTGCCGACCACGTGATCACCGGGCTGGAAGCCGGGGTGTTCGGAGGCGGTGACCTCGATGACCGATCCGGCGCGCATCACCTCGCCGATGCCCACCGGCGGCAGGTAGGAGGGGCGGTCGTCGAGCCAGCCCCGCATGGCCGGGTCCAGGGAGATGACGCGCGTCCGGCCGACGAATCGGCCGGGGCCGGGCTCCTCGACCGGTTCGGAGCTGTGCTGCCAGTCCTCGGGCTTCACTTCGCCCACGGGTCGGGCTCCCAGACGGATCTGGCGGTTGGTCGCGGACATCGCGCCTCCTGTCGTTCGCGGCTCACGGCGACCATACCGACCAGTAGGTACGTCTGTGCACGTGATCTCCGCCACACGCCCTCATCATCCGGATGCGACTTCGAGCCCCAAACGTGATGGTCAGCGGGCTTACCACGCATTCCAACCAGTCGGTATCGTGCGCCGCCGCACCCGTTCTGCACAGCCACCTCCCACGGAACCGAGCCGCACCGGAAGGCCATGCGATGACACACCCCGACGACCACTGGTACCCACCGCCGGCACCGCCGGGATGGTCACAGCAACGACCTGAGCCCCACGCCCCGCGGTACCACTCGTACGGGTACGACACCTCCCCGTACGACTCGTTCGGGCACGACGCCGGGTACGAACCGTACGCGGCCGAGCCCGATCGGCACAGCGCCGATCTCACCGCCCTGCGCTCGGCCTACCGAATGCTCCGCCGGGTCTCCACGCTCACCGCGCTCGGCTCCTTCGTGGTGTACGTGGTGCTGTCCTGCTGCGCACCTGACCTGATGGGAGCGAAGGTCGCCGGTGAGGTGAGCCTGGGCATGGCGCTGGGGGTCCTCCAACTCGTCGTCACCTTCGCGGCGGTCGTCTGGTACGGCCGCAGCGCCGAGCGCTTCGTGGACCCGTTGGCGCAGGCCGTCAGGGAGCGAGCGGTCCGGCCGGGCAGGGATGCCGGGGTGGCGAGATGAACGACTTCGGTTCCGGGACACAGGCCGTCGTCCTGGTCCTGTTCAGCGCCCTGGTCACCGTCACACTGCTGATGTGCGTGATGGCGGGGCCCGACCGCGACGACCTGACGAACTTCTACACCGGCTACCTCTCGCTCACGCCGCTCAAGAACGGCCTGGCGATCGCGGGCGACTACATCTCCGCGGCGACGGTGCTCAGCACCACCGGCATCGTCGCGCTCACGGGATACGACGGTTACGTCCTGGCGGTCAGCACCGCCATGTCCCTGGTGCTGCTGATGTTCCTGCTGGCCGAACCGCTGCGCAACGCCGGCAGCTTCACCATGGGCGACGTCCTGGCCCGCAACATGCCCGGGCGGGCCGTCCGCATCGCCTCCTGCGTGGTGACCCTCACGGCGACCCTGCCCTTCCTGGTCGTCCAGCTGTCCGGAGCCGGGTCGCTGCTCACGTTCATCCTGGGCATCCCCCACGAGGCCGGCGCCAGGACGACGTGCATCGTCCTGGTCGGCAGCCTGATGATCATTTACGCCGCCATCGGGGGCATCCGGGGCACCGCGCTCATCCAGATGATCAAGATCGTGATCCTGCTGGGCACCAGCGTCACCGTGGCGGCCCTCGTGCTGAACCGCTTCGACTGGAGCCTCGGCGAGGTGCTCCGGGCAGCCCAGCGCGGCAGCGGAGCCGGCCCCGCCTTCCTCCAGCAGGGCCTGCAACTGGGCACCTCGGCCGGTGACCGGCTGGACTTCGCCGCTCTCCAGATCACCGTGATCCTCGGTGCGGCCTGCCTGCCGCACATCACGATGCGCCTGTACTCCGCGCGGGACGTACCCGCCGTTCGCCGCTCCATGTCGTGGGCGGTGGGTACGGTCACCACGTTCTGCCTGCTCGTGATCGTCATGGGTACGGGCGCGGCGGCCCTGGTGGGATCGCGGTACATCACCGCGGCCGATCCGCACGGCCGGACATCGGTGCTGATGCTGTCCCGGGCGCTCGGCGGCGGGACCGGCTCGATGAGCACGACGATTCTCTACGCGGCCATGGCGGGCACGGTCTTCATCACCCTGCTGTCCTCGGTCGCGGGGATGACCCTGGCCGCGGCCTCCTCACTCGCCCATGACCTGTTCGCGCACGCGGCACGGCGCGGACAGGCGGCGCCGCGTACCGAGATGACCGTCGCGGCGTGGACGAGCGTGGCGGTGGGGGTCGTCGCCATCATGCTCTCCACCCTGGTCCAGAACTGGGACGTCGGTGTGCTGACCACGCTGGCGATCTGCGTCGGCGCGTCGGCCGTGGCCCCCGCACTGACCTACTCCCTGTTCTGGCGGGGGTTCACGCGCACCGGCCTGCTCGCCGCCCTCTACGGCGGCGCTGCCTGCGCGGTGGTGCTGATGGCCTTCTCCAAGGCCGTTTCGGGCACGCCGTCCGCGGTCTTCCCGCACGCGGACTTCGGCTGGTTCCCCATGCAGTCCAGCGGCCTGGTCTCCATCCCGTTCGGGTACCTGGCGGGCTGGCTGGGCAGCCGTCTCGACCACCGGCGCAGCGCCGCCGAGAGCCACGAGAACCGTCGGCTGTACGAGGAGAGCGAGGCCCAACTGCTGGCCGCGGCCGAATGATCGCATGGGCGGCAGGCCTCGGGACCTGCCGTCCCCGTACAATTTGAGGCCGAACGACCGTGCGGCGGTCAGCCGCCGTACGGTCGTTCGGCGAAGAACCGGAAGGACCACGAGGACCAGAAGGCCCCGAGAGACTCGAAGGAGCCGCCCGTGCCCGGCCAGCGATCCATCACCGAAGCCGAGAAGCTCGCCTCGGCCAAGCTCGGCGGCATCCCGATCCGCCGGGACCAGATGGCGGCCGTGGCGAACATCTACCGGGCCGCCTCGGCGGTGCGCCAGCACCTGGAGAACTCCGTGCTGCGCGGCTCGGACCTCACCTGGACGGCGTTCGTCGTGCTCTGGGTCGTCTGGGTGTGGGGCGAGTCGGAGACCCGGCACGTGGCCGAGGAGGCCGGGATCTCCAAGGGCACGCTCACCGGGGTGGCCCGCACCCTGGAGTCACGCGGACTGATCGGCCGCGCCGGGCATCCTGACGACGGCCGGCTCGTGCTGCTCAGCCTCACGGACAAGGGCGAGGAACTGATGCAGCGGGTGTTCCCGGCGTTCAACGAGGAGGAGGCCTTCGTGACCTCCCGGCTCAGCGACGCCGAGTGCCGCGGTCTCGCGGAGGGGCTGCGGCAGGTCGTGCTCCAGGTGGAGGAGCGCGGCGAGGAGCGCCGCCGCGAACTGCTCGACGGCTCCGAGCCCGCGCCGCGCCGCAGCGGACGGCGCCCCAAGGCCTGATCAGCTCGCGGCCGCCCGCACCAGCGCGTCGAACAGGCGCTGCTGGACCGGGTCCTCGTGCGCGGTGTCCTCGGGATGCCACTGCACGGCGGTGAACCAGCCCCGGGCGTCGGCCGGTTCGAGTCCCTCGATCGTGCCGTCGGCGGCGGTCGCGGTGACGGTGAGCCCGGCGCCGAGGCGGTCCACGCGCTGGTGGTGGTAGCAGGAGGCGTCGGCCTTCTCCTCCCCCATGGCCTGTTCGAGGCGGGAGCCGGTTCGGACGGACACCGCGTGGCGGAGGTGGCGATGGGCGCGCTCCGGGCCGCCCATGTCCTGCTCCAGGCTGCCGCCCAACGCCACGTTGACGACTTGCAGTCCACGGCAGATCCCCAGCAGCGGCAGTCCCGCCTCCAGCGCGTGGCGGGCCACTTGGAGGTCGAAGGTGTCCTGGAGTTCGTCGACGTCGTAGACGCTGTCATGGGTGTCGCCGGCGCCGTAGCGGTACGGGGCGAGGTCGCCGCCGCCGGGCAGCAGCACGCCGTCGAAGCGGGCGAGCCGGCCGGCCACATCGGTGTCGGCGGGGTGGATGCTCGCGGGTTCGCCGCCGGCCCGCCAGACGGCCTCGATCAGTGCCCGGGCATTGACCTCGGCGGCGAAGCGCAGGGCCGAGGTGGCGGCGGAGAAACGGGCGGGTACGGCGATGAGCGGACGGGTCACAGCCGGATCCAGGTCGTCTTGAGATCGGTGTACTTGTCGATCGCGTGCGCCGACTTGTCCCGCCCGTTCCCGGACTGCTTCATGCCGCCGAAGGGCACGGTCAGGTCGCCCTCCTCGTAGCAGTTGACCCAGACCGTGCCGGCTTTCAGGGCGCGGGAGACGTTGTGCGCGGTCGACAGGTCGGAGGTCCACAGGCCGGCCGCGAGGCCGTACTCGGTGGCGTTGGCGAGCCGGACCGCCTCGTCCAGGTCGTCGAAGGCGAGGACGGACAGCACCGGGCCGAAGATCTCCTCCCGGGCCAGGCGCATACCGGGGTCGACACGGTCGAAGACCGTCGGCCGCAGATAGCTGCCCCCGGTCTCCTCCAGGGTGCGTTCGCCTCCCGTGCGCAGCCGGGCACCCTGCTCACGGCCGGTGGCGATGTGGTCCTGTACGCGCTCCAGGTGGGCCTGCCCGACCAGCGCGCCCATCTCGGTCGCCGGGTCGAGGGGGTCGCCGAGCCGGAGTTCCTCGGCGCGGCGCACGATCGCCTCCGTCACGCGCTCGGCGATCGAGGAGTGGACCAGGAGCCGCGAGGGGGCGGTGCACATCTCGCCCTGGTTGAAGAAGATGCCCCAGGCGGCGGTGGCCGCGGCCCGGTCCAGGTCGGGGGCGTCGGGCAGGATGATGTTGGGCGACTTGCCGCCCAGCTCCAGCCAGACCCGTTTGAGGTTGGAGTCGGCGGAGTAGCGCAGGAAGTGGCCGCCTACGGCGGTGGAGCCGGTGAAGGCCAGCACGTCGACGTCCGGGTGGAGGCCGATGGCCCGCCCGGCCGTGGGGCCGTCGCCGGTGACCACGTTCAGGACGCCGGGCGGGAGTCCGGCCTCGGTACCGATGCGGCCGAGGAGCAGAGCGGACAGCGGGGAGCACTCGGAGGGCTTGAGGACGACCGTGCAGCCGACTGCGAGCGCCGGGGCCACCTTCCAACTCGCCAGTGTGAGAGGGAAGTTCCAGGGGACCACGGCGCCGACCACGCCCACCGGCTCCCGGGTGACCAGGGCGAGGGCGTCGGGCTCGGTGTGCGGGGACTCGTCGGTGAGCTTGTCGGCCAGCTGGCCGTACCAGCGGAAGGTGTTGATCGCGGCGCGCAGTTCGATGGCGTACGCCTCGGTGATCGGCTTGCCCATTTCCAGCGTGATGGTGAGGGCGAGCTTCTCCCTTTGCTCTTCGAGGAGTTCGGCCATCCGCAACAGGACCCGGCCGCGCTCCGCGGGGGCCAGCCGGGGCCACGGGCCGGAGTCGAAGGCCCGGCGGGCGGCGGCCACGGCGTGGTCGACCTCGGCCTGCCCGGCGTCGGCGACCTGGGTGAGCTGCTGCCCGTCACGGGGTGAGACGACGGCGAAGGCCGCCCCTCCCCCAGGCTCGTCGGTCCCGTCGATGTGGTGCTGTGCGGGCAGGTCGAGTGCCTTGGCCCGGCTGAGCAGTTCGTCGTGGGTGGCGTCCAGCATGTGTTCCTGTCCAGGAGTCGGGGGCCCGGCCGCGTGGGGGCCGGGCCCGGCGAAGGTGTGTCAGCGGCCGTGAACGACCCGTGCGGTTCCCGCCCCGAGCAGCAGCACCGCGGGGACGGCCAGGACGAGCCAGGTGGCCGTGGTGGCGTCGCCGCCGATGAGGGTCGTGAAGTTGGCGAGGACGACCCAGATCACGGCGGCGATGCCCAGGGCGCCGAGCGCCGGGGCGATCAGCGTGTTCCAGGGCCGGGTGTCGAGGCGCTCGCGGCGGAAGAAGACGATCACGGAGACCGAGGTGAGGAAGTACAGCAGCATGCAGGCCAGGACACCGACACCGCTGAACCAGGAGAACAGGGTGAGGACCGGGTCCTTGCCCGCGAGCGCGAAGGGCAGCACCAGGAGCACCGCGATCGCCGTCTGCACCACGCCCGCGGCCCACGGGGAGTGCCGCCGGTTGAGGGTGCGCAGCCGGGCCGGCAACAGTCCCTCGCGGCTGAGGGAGAACAGGTAGCGGTTGGCGGAGTTGTGGAAGGCGAGGATGCCGGCGAACAGGGAGGTGCCCAGCAGGATCGGCAGCACCTCGTTGACCCAGCCACCGAACTGGTCGGCGATCGGTGCGAAGACGAACACCGTGGAGTCGCCGCCCGCCAGCGCCTTGCCCGCGGCCGCGGTGACCTTCGAGGGGCCGTACGAGGAGACCAGCATCCAGGAGACGAAGGCGAAGAAGCCGGTGACGACCGCGACCGACAGGTAGGTGGCCCGGGGGACGGTCCTGTGGGGCTCGCGGGCCTCCTCGCCGTAGATGGCGGTGGCCTCGAAGCCGAACATCGAGGCGACGGCGAACATGAGCGCCACACCGGGCGCGCCCTGGAGCACGGCGCCCGGCGAGAAGGTGCCGCCGAAGTCGAGGCCTTCGGGGCCGCCGCCCTTGAAGAAGGTGACCAGGGCGAACGCGAGGAGGATGCTGAACTCGGCCAGCACGAACACGGCGAGCACCTTGGCGCCGAGCTCGATCCCGGCGGCACCCAGCACCTGGACGACTGCCATGGTCACCAGGGCCCACACCCACCAGGCGAGGTGCACGCCGGAGTAGTGCTCGACCAGCCCGCTGACGGTGAATCCGTACAGGCCGTACATGGCGGCCTGGACCGTGCAGTAGGCGAACAGCGCGACCGCGGCGCTCCCGCTGCCCGTAGTCCGGCCGAGGCCCTTGCCTATGTAGGTGTAGAAGGCGCCGGCGTTCACGACGTGCCGGCCCATGGTCACGAAGCCCACCGAGAACAGCAGGATGACCGCTCCGGCGACGGCGTAGGCGGCCGGGGCCCCGGGGCCGTTGCCGACGGCGACGGCGATCGGGACGGCGCCCGCGATACCGGTGAGCGGTGCCTGGGCGGACAGGACGAAGAAGAGGATGCCCAGGACACCCAGGGCGTTGCGTTTGAGGGTTGCCGCGGGGCGGGTGCCCTCTCCGGCCTGCGGAGAGGCGTCGACCGTCTGACTGTCCACTCGGATCACCTGCTGAGGGGAAGGGAGGAGTTTTCGTTTTGAGCCAAACGAGTTGCCTCATGGTGGGCCGGAACTATCCATCTGACAAGGGGGTGGGGAGGGGAATTTACGACAGGGAAACCGCCGCTCCCGGGGCATGGCGAACCCCCCGGCGCGGCCGCGACGGGGGGTTCCGGGTCGGGTACGCTCAGTCGCGGTTCTCCTGCGTCCGCTCACCCAGGGTGCGCAGCAGCGAGCGCAGCTCGGCGAGGGCGGCCTCGGTGTCCGCGCGGTCGCCGATTCCGGTCAGCTGGTGCAGCACCAGGCCGTCCAGCGCGGCGAACACCAGGCGGTTGAACGCCGGGCTCGCGTCGCCGGGCAGTATGCG
Source organism: Streptomyces sp. NPDC001480 (assembly GCF_042894725.1). Lineage (NCBI taxonomy): Bacteria > Bacillati > Actinomycetota > Actinomycetes > Kitasatosporales > Streptomycetaceae > Streptomyces > Streptomyces sp. NPDC001480. The sequence goes on from NZ_JBIAVX010000006.1 coordinate 385,335, forward strand.
GGCCAGCTCGCGCTGCGAGGCGCCGAAGTACTCGTCGTACAGTTCACGCACCTGCGGCAGCAGCTCCGGGCGGCGGCGGGCCTCCAGCAGCAGCTCGTACTGGTACGCCTGGCCGTCCGCGTCGTCCTCCACCATGTCCGTCAGCCCGCCGACGAAGTCCTCGGGCCGGCCGGTGCCGGGCTCCAGCAGGCTGCTGCTCAGGCTGACGCGTACGGCGTAGGCGAGGGACTCCTCGATCAGCGCGTCCCGCGAGCCGAAGTGGTGGACGACCAGACCATGGGTGACCCCGGCCTCCTCGGCGACGGCACGGTAGGTGAGGTGGCGCAGTCCTCGCCGGCCGACGACCCGGACCGCGGCCTTGAGCAGCGCCTCGCGTCCCTCCCCGTACCCCAGCCGCTTGCGCGACCGGGGATCGGGCTGGGGCGGGCTCTCGGCGGATTCGGTCATGGTCGCGACCCTACCCGCCGTGCGTCGGCGCAGGTCCTGGCGCTTAGCGACGCGGCGGGCGGATGCCACGGAACTCCCAGTCGCCGCCGAGCGCGGTGGACAGCACCTCCTCGGATTCGGTGGGCTGGGCGCCGACGTCGGTACGGATCGGGGTGGGCCCGGTGACGATGTGGTTGGTCAGCCGTCCGAGGCCCTCGACCTCGACCTCGACGACGTCGCCGGGCCGGACGGGCCGGGAGTTGGCGGGCGTACCGGAGAGCAGCACGTCACCCGGGCAGAGGGTGATGGTGCGGGCGATGTCGGCGACGAGATAGTGCATGTCCCACTTCATCTCGTCGGTCGAGCCGTCCTGGACGACCTCGCCGTTGACGTACGTCCGCAGCCGCTTGCCGTGGAAGTCCCAGTCGGTGACCAGGCCCGGGCCGAGCGGACACAAGGTGTCCGAACCCTTCACCCGCAGCATGGAACCGGCGTCGGTGTCCCGGAAGTCGTGCAGCCCGTAGTCGTTGGCGACGGTGTAACCGGCGATGTACTGCCCCGCCTCGGCCGGGGAGATGTTCCGCGCGGTCTTCCCGATGACGATGGCGACCTCGCCCTCGTAGTTGAGCCACTTGCAGCCCTCGGGACGGACGACGGCGCCCTTGTGGGAGTTGAGGGCGGAGGTCGGCTTGTGGAAGTAGGTCGGCGTGTCCGGAAGCCCGATCCGGAACTCGTCGACGCGGCTGCGGTGGTTGAGGTGGACGGCGATCACCTTGGACGGCACGACCGGCGGCAGGTGCTGGGCGTCCTCGGTCTTCACTCGGCGGCCGTCCCCGGCGACGAGCTCGTCCCCGTCGACGGTGACCTGGACGGCGGCGCCGTCGAGAAGGACGCGGCGGTACTCGGGCATGGCGGGGCTCCTCAGATACGGCTGTGCGGGGTGCGCGGGGACTTCGGGAGACCGGTGCCGGTCCAGCCGTCGGCGGGCCGGTCGAACCAGAGGTGGACCTGGCCGGTGCCGACGGAGTTCTCGTACTCGCCGTACTGCCGTGCGCGGGCGACACAGGCCCGCTCGCCGAGGGCGCCGGCCATCATCAGGTAGTGGAAGAACTTCGCCTCGGGCTTGAACTTCCAGAAGGCGTCCATGGTGTCGAGGACCTTGTCGTGACGGCCCTCCTTGAACCAGGCGATGCGCTCCTGGTCGGCCTCGCGCGCCTCGGGGGTGAAGATGTGCACCGGGTCGCTGGCCTCGTGGTCACGCAGCTCGCGCAGCGGCCAGAAGGTGTGCGAGAGGGCGCCCGAGGCGATGAGCAGCACCCGGCGTCCCTCAGTGGCGGCGATACCGTCGGCGAGAGCCCGCCCGAGCCGCAGATGGTCCTCCATGTCGCCGGTCTGGCAGACGCCGATGGTCACCCACCGCTTGTCGGTCAGTCCCTCGCCGAGGAACTTCCAGAGGTTGATGGTGGCGTAGTAGATCGGCAGGTACTCGTCGTCGATCGCGGTGATCCAGGTGCCGTGCTTGTCCGCGAACGAGGCGATGTTGTGGGCGAGTTCGGGGTCACCGGGGAAGTCGTACGGCATCCGGCACATGCCGCGCGGGAGTTCCTCGGAGGTGAACAGGCCGGCGCGGCGCGCTTGCGCGGTGACGACGAACTCGACGGTGGTCGCCCAGTGGGAGTCGAGGACGACGACGGTGTCGTATTCGTTGGCGGCATCCCGCTCGAAGACGTCCCGGCGCAGTTCCCGCAGTCCGGTGACGAGGGTGATCTCCTTGCCCTCGTTGAGCTCCAGCCGGTCGGCCTCCGGCAGCACGATGGTGGGGACGTGGGCGAGGAGCCCCGCCCCGACGATCTCACCCATGGTCCTTGAAGCCCTTCGGTGCGGTGACGGTGTTCTTCAGGTCGCAGTAGAAGTCGAAGCTCCAGGTACCGCCCTCACGCCCGACGCCCGAGAGGCGCGAGCCGCCGAAGGGCGCCTGGAGGTCGCGGACGAAGAAGCAGTTGACCCAGACGGTGCCCGCGACGAGCCGCGAGGTGACCCGCTCGGCGCGTTCGGGGTCGCCGGTGGCGAGGGTGGCGGCGAGCCCGAACCGGGTGTCGTTGGCGAGCCGGACGGCCTCCTCCTCGTCGGTGAAGGTCTGGAGGGTCAGGACCGGGCCGAAGACCTCCTCCTGGACGATCTCGCTGTCCTGCTCGACGTCGGTCAGCAGGGTCGGTGCGTAGAACTGGCCGTCCTGGCGGTGTCCGCCGATCACGGCACGGGCGCCGGCCGCGACGGCCCGCCGCACGTATCCGTCGATCTTCTCCAGCTGACGGGGGTGGATGTTGGGCCCGATGTCGGTCCCCTCGTCGCGAGGGTCGCCCTGCACGAGCGAGTTCGCCCGCTCCACGAAACGGCGGGTGAACTCCTCGGCGACCGGCTCCTCGACGAGCAGACGGGTTCCGGCGAGGCAGACCTGCCCGGCGTTGTCGTACTGCTCCACCGCCAGGTCCACGGCCAGGTCCAGGTCGGCGTCGGCGAACACCAACAGGGGTGACTTCCCGCCGAGTTCGAGACTCAGGGGCGTGAGGTTGGCCGCGGCGGAGGCGGCGATCCGCCGGGCGGTGGGCACGGACCCCGTGAAGCTGATCCGGCGCACGTCCGGGTGGGAGGTGAGGGCGTCGCCGATCTCGGCGCCGTAGCCCTGTACGACGTTCAGGACGCCGGCGGGCAGCGCCGCCTCGGCGGCGATGTCGGCGAGCAGGGAAGCGGTGAGCGGAGACCACTCGGCGGGCTTGAGGACGACGGTGTTCCCGGCGGCGAGGGCCGGGGCCACCTTCCAGGTGGCCAGCATGAGGGGCGCGTTCCAGGGGGTGATCAGCACACAGGGACCGGCGGGGTCCCAGCTGACGTGGTTGGTGTGTCCACGCGTCTCGAAGTCGTCGTGGTCCAGGGTCAGCAGCCAGTCGGCGAAGAAGCGGAAGTTGTGGGCGACACGGGGCATGACGCCGCGGCGGTGGGAACGCAGTAGTGCGCCGTTGTCGGTGGTCTCGACGATCGCGAGCTCTTCGAGCCGCTTCTCGACACCGTCGGCGATGGCGTGGAGGAGGCGGGCGCGTTCTGCGCGGGGGGTTGCGGCCCAGGCCGGGAAGGCGGCGCGGGCGGCGGCGACGGCGGCTCGGGCCTCGGCGGGGCCGCCGCGGGCGATTTCGCCGAGGGCGCTGCCGTCGATGGGCGAGTGGTCGGTGAAGGTCTCGGCGGAGGCGACGCGTCGGCCGCCGATCCAGTGCCGGGTGTCGATGGATACGCCGGAGATCGTGATCTTGTCAGACATGAAGAGAGCTCCTACTGATCGAGGGAAACATGACCCGCCGGCCTCACCCGGCAGACGCTCCGGACGTCCTCGCCTCCAACAGGCGCCCCCCGTCCCAGACCACCCCGACCTGCCGGTAGTACGCGGCGATCGGCTCACGAACCTCCAGCCGGGCCAGCTCCTCCGTGGGCGCCTCGAACAACTCCAACGCGGCCTCCCCCACCCATGGCTGACCGCCCTCGAAGGCCGCCGCCCCGGACTCGATCAGCTCATCCAGGGCCAGCCCCTTCCCCTTCTCGATCGAAGGCAGCCACCGGTGATGAGCCATCGGATGCCCGTTGACGAACCCGTTCGTCTCGGACGGCTCCCGCAGCGTCACCACTGCCTGGGCCAACCGCCGGTCCGCCGCGGCCAGCGTCGCTCCGAACCGCGCCCCGGCCGCGATCCGAGGTGCGGGCCCATAGGGATGCGGCCGCGTCTGGTGGATCGACCCGAGCTTCTTCGGATAGCCCTGGTGCAGCCCGCGGGCGATCGCGAAGTCCTTGTCGACCCAGATGTAGACGCACCGCGAGTACGTCTGCCCCCGGTACTGGCAGCGCACGACCGCGAACGCCTCCTTGTACTGGGCGCGCACCGGATCCAGCAGCTCCTCCCCCGATGCCGAGCAGGACTGCCAGTCGGCCCAGATCAGAGCGACAGCACCGGGATCCTCGTCGGCCGGCTCCAGGGGCTCGGGCAGGAGTTCACGCACCCGCGAGGGATCCGTGCGGTACTCGACGGTGAGCAGGTCACCGGAGTACCGCCACGGGGGTGAGGGAATCAGCGACGAGGCACCGCTCGCCGTCTTCGGATGGAAGTAACCACGGGGACCGGCCACTTGGGGCTCCTTAAACAGTCAGTGCGGGCTGCTTCAGCAACTCGGTGCGGTAGCGGGCGGCGGATGCGGCGACGGCCTGGCCGCCGAGCGCCACGACGCCGACGAGCCGGCCGTCGCGGTGGTAGCCGACGAGAACGTCTTGGTCGGGGTCGCCGTCGAGGACCCGGACGTCGCCCTTGCCGAGCGCGGGTGCGCCGAAGGACTGGAGCCGGAAGTCGTGCTGGTCGCTCCAGAAAGTCGGCAGCGGCGCGAAGGCCGCCAACTCGTTCTGTTCTCCGTAGAGATGACCCACGAGCGCCCTCGCCGCGTGCTTGGCGGTCTCGGTCGGGATCGACCAGTGCTCGACCCGGCGCGGAACGTCGTCGTAACGGGCGTTGGGGAAGCGGGCCACGTCGCCGACCGCCACGACCTCCGGACGCCCGCCGACCCGCAGCAGCTCGTCCGTCAGTACACCGTCGGCGAGGTCCAGCCCGTTGCCGTCGAGCCACTCGGTGTTGGCGACCGACCCGACCGACTCGACGACCACATCGGCGGGCAGCACGGAACCGTCACTCAGGACCACACCGGTGACCCTCCCCTCACCGGTGAACCCGGTTACACCGGTACCCAGCGCGAAGCGCACCCCGCGCTCCTCGTGCCGCCGGAGCAGCGCCCCGCCCAGCAGTTCCCCGAGCGGCCCGGCCATCGGCAGGGGCAGCGGATCGACGACCGTCACCTCGGCGGCACCGAGACCCACCGCGGTCGCGGCGACCTCGCAGCCGATGAATCCCGCGCCTACCACGACGATCCGGGCGCGGGGCCGCATCAGCGCATCGCGCAGGCCCCGGGCGTCGTCGAGAGTACGGACCGTGTGCCGACCGGCGGGCGGCCCCGGGCAGGTCAGGCGCCGGGGACGCATGCCGGTGGCGACGACCAGTCCGTCGTACGACAGCACGGTGCCCTCGTCGAGCCGGACCGTCCGCTCGTCCAGCCGGGCGGCGACGACCCTTCTGCCCAGCCGCCACTCGACGTCCGACACGCTCGCGCGCGGCCGGAAGGCGAGGGACGCGAAGGGGGCTTTGCCGGCCAGCACTTCCTTGGACAGGGGCGGCCGGTTGTACGGCATGTGCGGTTCGTCGCCCACGAGGGTGATGGCGCCGCTCCAGCCCGCCGCGCGCAGCTGCTCGGCGGCGCGCAGGCCGGCCATGGAGGCGCCGGCGACGACGATGCGCGCGTTCACCGGTCAGGCCTCGATCCGGATGGCCTGGAGCGGGCAGACGTCGGCCGCTTCCTCGACCTCGTCACGCAGCGCGTCGTCCGGACCGGAGACGTACAGCAGGTGGCCGGCGTCGTCCAGCGAGAAGACGTCGGGGGCCGCGAAGACGCACTGGCCGTGGTCCTGGCACTTGTTCATGTCGACGACGACCTTCATGGCCGGTCCTCCTGAGGGAGCGGAAGCGAAGGGGGCGGGGGAAGTGGGCCCGGCCGGTCACACGGCCGGGCCCTGCCAACGGGGTGCGGCGAACCGCACCCCGAACTCGTTTGGCTTCAAACAAGGTAGGCAGGTGTCACCCTCTGGTCAATAGCTATCCACATGGATAAGTTCTTGCCCTGACCCCCTTGCGGCAGGGTGCACCCCTCCCTACCGTTTGGTTTCAAACAAAAGGCCGGACGGCTGCCCGCACCATCGCGCCCCGGCCCTCACCTTCCACGCCGCCCGAGGAGACAACGGTGAGCGATCAAGACCTGTCCGAAGTCCGCCGGCACATGGACCGGCTCGCCTCCCACTGCATCGACGTCGTCCGGGTGACGTATCCCGACCTCATCGGCACGGACCGGGCCCGTGACGTGCTCCTGGAGGAGCTGCCCCGGGCCGTCGAGCACGGGCTGGCCTTCTGCCGGGCCGTGTACCACACCAGTCCGCAGGGCGATGTGGTCCCGGTCAGCGGCGGTCTGGACGCCGGCCTGCCGGACGTCTGCGTACGGCCGGATCTCGACACCCTGGTCGCACTGCCCTGGGAGCCGGGGGTGGCCGCCTGTCTCGCCGACGTCGTCGACCCCGCCACCGGGGCACCTGCCCCCGAGTCGCCACGCGACCTGCTTCGCTCGGTCCTGGAGCGGTGCCGGGAGCACGGGCTGAGTCCGGTGGTCGGACCCGAGCTGGAGTACTTCCTGTGCGATCCGGACCCGGCCGGCGGCTGGCGCCGCTATGCCCGCACCCCCGGCGTCGTCTACACCGCGGGCCTGCGCGCCGACCCCGACAACCACCTGCTGCGCACCCTGCGGCAGGTCCGCGGCCTGGGCATCGGGGTGCTCAGCGGGAACCACGAGTTCGACGGCGGTCAGTTCGAGATCAACCTGCTGCACTCCGACGCCCTCTCGGCCGCCGACCGGGCGTTCCGCTTCAAGTCCGCGATCAAGGAGCTGGCCCGGCGCGAGGGCAGGCTCGCCACCTTCATGGCTAAGCCCTTCAACGACGCGGGCGGCTCCGGCTTCCACCTGCATCTCTCCTGCACGGGCCCCGAGGGCCGCAACGCCTTCGACGACCCCTCCGGCGCCTACGGTCTGTCGGCCACCGCCCGGCACGCGGTCGCCGGTGTCCTCGCCCACGCGCCCGCCCTGACCGCGCTGCTCAACCCGACCGTCAACTCGTACAAGCGCTTCGGCCCGGACACCCTCGCCCCCTGGCTGATCGACTGGGGGCTGGACAACCGCAGCGCGATGGTCCGCGTCCCGCCCGAGCGGGGCTCCGGCGCCCGGCTCGAACTGCGCCTCGGCGACGCGAGCGCCAACCCCTACCTGGCCGTCGCCGCGACCGCCGCCGCAGCCCTCCTGGGCGTCCTGGCGGGCGAGGAGCCCGCCGCCCCGCTGGAGGGCTACGGCTACGACGCCTCAAGGGCCGCCGTGCTGCCCGGGGACCTGTCCTCCGCACTCGACGCGCTGGAGGCCGACACCGCCCTGGCCGGGCTGCTCGGCAAGGACTTCACGACTTCCTACCTCTCCTACAAGCGCAACGAGGTCGAACGCTTTGGACGGCACGTCACCGACTGGGAGTTCACCGAGTACGCCTACCACCTGTGACACCTGGGAGCACGACGATGACGACCGAGACCCGCACCACCGATCTGCCCGAGCCGCTGCCGCTCGCGGAGGTAGATCTCGCCGACCTGGACAACTTCACCGACGGGATCACTCCCTGGCGCATGTTCCACACGCTGCGCCATGAGGACCCGGTCCACTGGCAGCCCGAGGACGCCCCCAACTCCGGCTTCTGGGCCGTGACCCGGCACGCCGACATCGCGCGCGTCGACCGGGACGCCGAGACCTTCACCTCCACCAGGTTCGTCAACCTGGAGGAGGTCGACGAGGACCAGATCAGGAAGCGCGCCTCCATCCTGGAACTGGACGGCGTGCGCCACCGCGCCCTGCGCAGCGTCATCCAGCGCCAGTTCGGCGCCGGCGTCATCGGCAGCTACACCGACTTCCTCCGCGGGCTGACCGCCCGGACCCTGGACGCGGCCCTGGCCAAGGGAACCTTCGACTTCGTCAAGGAGGTCTCCGCCGACTTCCCCATCAACGTCCTGGCCCGCCTCCTCGACGTCCCCCCGGAGGACAACCAGCGGCTCATCGACTGGGGCAACCGCATCATCGGCAACACCGACCCCGACTACGCGGACGTCCTGCTGCACAGCGAGGAGAGCGAGAAGTACCGCGACCTGCCCTTCCGCTCCCCCGCCTCGCTGGAGGTCTTCGAGTACGGGCGCGAACTGGCCCGGCAGCGGCGCGGCGGCACCGGCGGCGACCTGGTGTCCAAGCTGGTCAACACCACGCCGCGGGACGGCGTCCCGCTCTCCCCTCGGGACTTCGACAACTACTTCCTGCTCCTGGTGGTGGCCGGCAACGAGACCACCCGCCACACCATCACCCACTCCATGCTGGCCCTCCTCCAGCACCCCGAGCAGCTGGCCCGCCTCAAGGACGAACCGTCCCTGATCCCGGTGGCCGTCGAGGAGTTCCTGCGCTGGGCCTCCCCCGTCTACCACTTCCGGCGCACCGCGACCCGGGACGTGGAACTCGGCGGCAAACGCGTCAAGGAGGGCGACAAGGTCGTCATGTGGTACGCCTCCGGCAACCGCGACGAGGAGGTCTTCGGCAACCCGTACGACTTCGACGTGGCCCGGCGGAACAACGACCACGTGACCTTCGGCAAGGGCAGCCCGCACCTGTGCCTGGGCAACCTGCTCGCCCGCACCGAGATCCGGATCATGTTCGAGGAACTGATCCCCCGTCTCGCCGACATCCGCCTGGCCGGTGAGGTGCCCCGGGTGCGCTCCAACTTCGTCAACGGCATCAAGAAGCTGCCGGTGGAAGTCACACTCGCCTGACCGGAGCGCAGCGCGGAGCGGGGCACACGTAGGTGATCACCGGGTCCGGGCGAGCTCCTCGACCCGGGCGTGCAGTTGCTTGACGTGGTGCTCGGACTCCGGCTTCATCAGCACGCTGCGCAGGACGCGGGCGCCCTGGCCGTCGGCGGTGATCCCGGCGTGGCGTGCGGTGAAGGCTTCCCGGTCGGCCTTGAGGGTGCTCAGGAACACCGGGTCGGGGCCGGTCATGCCGTCGGCCAGGACGCGGGCGGAGGCGGCGTCGATAGCGGACAGAGTGGCGGGTCGGACGGCCGGGAAGTAGGTGACGATGTCCAGCTCGGGGTGCTGGTAGAGCCTCAGGACGTCCGATGCGGTGATCAGTTCCGCCCAGTTCAGCGCGGCGCGCCGACCGGCCGCCAGCACCTGGCCGAGCCCCTGGGGGGTGGGAGGCAGGAGCCGGAAGGTGAGCCACAGGGCAGCGGCGGAGGCTCCTGCCCGTGAGCATTCGAGGCTGATCTCTCCGAGGTGGAGCTCGGTGGACGTGAAGTAGGTGTAGGGCGAGTCGTGGAGGTAGAAGCGGCCCACCCCGGGGTCGCGGAAGAGAACGGCGCCGCAGCCGTAGGGCTGGAGCCCGTGTTTGTGCGGGTCGACGACGATCGAGTCGCACCGCGCGATGGCCCGCCAGGGCTCGGGCAGGAGCCCCTCCGGGCCGTCGGCGCCGGCCAGCAGGGTGAAGAAGCCGCCGTACGCGCCGTCGACGTGGATGCGGACGCCGTAGCGCTCCTTCAGCGTCAGGGCCTCGTGGACCGGGTCGACCGCTCCGAGCCCGGTGGTGCCGGTGGTGAGGACGACGGTGCCCACTTCGCCGGTGCGCAGCAGGTCATCCAGGGCGTCGAGGTCCATCCGACCCCGGTCGTCGGTGCGGACCGGGTGCCCCTTCATGCCCAGGACGTGGCACATGCGGCCGTGCGTGTAGTGGGCGTCGGAGCTGTAGGCGATGCCCTGTCCGGGGTGGAGTTCGCGAGCGACGAAGAGTGCTTCGAGGTTGGCGATCGTGCCGCTGGTGGTGAGATGGCCGAGATGGGTGTCGTAGCCGAACATCGCCGCCAGCTGTGCGACGGCCTCGCGTTCCATCCGGGCGGTGGCGGGGCCGCCGTCCAGGGCGTGGTTGTTCGGGTTGATCAGCATGGCGGTGAGGTAGCCGACCACGGCGGCGGGGTGTGGGGGCTTGAGCATCTGTCCGGCGTAACGCGGGTGGAAGAAGGGGTAGTTGTCGCTCAGCCTCCCGGTGAACTCCTCGAACGCCTCGGCGAACCTGTCGTCGTCGACCAGGACGGAGGCGTGTGCCGGGTAGGGGCCGAAGGCGTCGGCCCATTCCTGTATGGCGTCGGTGGCTCGGCCCATCCAGTACCGCAGGTCCACTGGTCTCTCCTCTTCCCTGGCGTCTCCGGTGGGGTGGCGCGCACCCACCATAGAATTTCGCTGAGCAGTCAGCAATTGACTGCTCAGCAATTGAGACATCAGTAGGTGATGAAACAGTAAACTTGCGGAAAGGGCCCTCTCCCGGGCCGAGCACGCACTGGAGGGCTCAGCCAGGTGAACGACACGATCCGGACGGACGACGAAGCCGCCGCCCGCGCCGCCAACAGCGCGCTCGTCCACGACTTCGGGCTGCTGATCAAGTCCGCCACCCGTCTTGAGCAGCGGATCGACACGGCGTTGCGGCAGGAGTGCGGTATCAGCCACACGATGATGGAGGTGCTGATCAGACTCTGCCGACAGCCCGGCGAAGAGGTCTCGCAGCGACAACTGGCCGACGACCTCACGCTCACGAGCAGCGGCACCACCCGTCTGATCGACCGCATGGAGGAAGCCGGCCTGGTCCGCCGCCTGCCGTCCCCCGAGGACCGCAGGGTGGCCCTGGTCGAACCGACCCGGCAGGGCCGTGCGGCCTTCCTCCGGGCCGCGGATGTCCATGCCCGCGTCGTCCAGCGGTACTTCGTCGACCCACTGGACCCCGGGGACTACGCCCGGCTGACCCATGCGCTGGGTGAGATCGACGACGCGCTGCGCAAGGATTGAGACAACCCTGGACGGACTGCGTATCCCGCAGAAGGAAACGGGTGACACACGAGCGTGGGTCGAGGAGGGGTACCGATGGACCGCGACGACCCCGCACCGCAGCCCTCCCTCACTTCGGAGCGTGAGGCCGCGCAGAAGATCCAGGACTCCTTCCAGGCGATCCTGGACGCCCTCGACGCCGCGCGCGCCGAGCTGCACGTGATGGACGACGGGAGCCAGGGAACGGCGGATCCGTCGCAGTCCTTCGATCACCACGGCGAAGTGGCCTCGGACAGCAGCCGCGCAGATCCTGCCGGTGCCCCGTCGTCTCCGCCGACGCACCCGCCTCCACCCCCGTACCCGCCGCGGACACAGCGGATGGGGAGCCTTCCCGCACACCTGGTTCCCTCCCGTGCGCAAGGCGTTCCGCCGTCCATCGCGGATGCACCGCGCGCCGGCCAGATGCGCCGGACTCAGCAGGACGCCGGGGTGCAGCCGCTGTGGTCGCGCGGTATGCGACAGACGGCGGGAGAGCAGCCCGCCACAAGCGATGCAGACCCCATGCGGCCCAGGCCGTCCGCAGCCCGCCCAGCCTCTGGGCCTGCGCGGGTGAGCATGCGTCCTGGAGCCGGCTCACCCCCGGACGCCTCCCCGCCGACCGGCCCGCAGCACTGTGCTCCCCACACAGCGCCTCCCATCGCCCCGCCCCATGAGCCGCCGCGCCCGGCTCCCTACCGGCCGCCCCCGCCCGGGGAAGGCCGAGGACATCGGCGATCCACCGAACGACGGCACACCCGGGTCGCCGGCATTTTCGGCCTGGGGGCCGTGAGCGGCCTGATCCTTGCCTCTGCGCTGCTCACGGACAGGCATTCCGCGCCGACGGCGCCGCCCGCGTCCCTCGGGCAACCGGACCGGCCCCTGCCCGACGACACCAGGCTCCCCGAGATCCCGGGCACCGGGGTGCTGCGTGAGGGCGACAGCGGCCACGGGGTCTACGAGTTACAGGTACGCCTGCTCCAGATCCCGCAGATCTACGACGGCGGTGCGATCGACGGTCGCTTCGGCGCGGAGGTCCGGCGGGCCGTGGCCCGGTTCCAGGAACGGTTCGGCATCCACGGGGACGAGAGCGGCGTGTACGGGGACAACACCCGCTACGCCCTCATGCTGCGTACTAAGTAGTCGCGGCCGGCCCGCCAGGACCCGCACCGGTCGGCGACTCGGGCAGGTAGCTCGCCAGGCCGCGCAGGATGATCTCCAGACCGATCTCGAACCTGTCCTCGGAGGAACCCGTCACCATCAGCCCGGACAGGGCTCGCAGGTGGGGAAAGTCCTCCTCGGGCAGGGACGCGAAGTAGGTCTGCATCTTGTCGACCATCTCACGCCAGTCGGGCCGGGCCAGTGAGGAACCGTCACCCTCGTGCCCGGTGGCACGGTCCTGCCACATGCCCTCCTCCAGGACGAACCCGTCGATGTAGGTGGAGATGAGGTCGCCCGCCTCCGCCGCGATGCGGTCGGGCAGCCCGGCGGTACGGAAGACGGCGAGCAACGCCTCGACGTGCGGCAGCAGTTCGGCGGTGAAGGGGACGTGGGCCATCGAGATCCTGGCCATGTCCCGGTGGGACAGCAGGCGGTGCCGCGCGGAGCGGGCGTAGTCCCGCACCTGCTCCCGCCACCGCTCCGGGGCGGGCTCGGGCATCTCGAAGCCGGTGAAGAGCCGGGTGTACATGAGCTCCAGGAGATCGTCCTTGGAGCTGACGTGGGCGTAGAGGGCGGAGACCGCGACCCCCAGTTCGGCCGCCACCTGGCGCATCGACAGCCCGTCGAGGCCCTGGCGGTCCAGCACGGTGAAGGCGGCCTCGACGACCCGCTCGCGCGACAGCGGTGTACGCGCCGGGGCGACACGCGCCCGAGCGGGGCGCTCACGCTCCCAGGGGGACGGCGGAGGGGATGCGGGGGTGTCGGCTGCCGCGTCGGTCATGAACACAGTCTAGGCGCCGGGAGAACAGTGTTCTCCTCCCGTGAGACAGAACAGGACACGCGATATGTCTTGTCAGGGTCCACAGCATCGCGCTATATCTCAATGAACACCGTTCTCCGGGTGAGCACTGTTCTGCTACGGTGAACAATGTTCTCTCCGTGTCCATCCCCTACGCCCGCGGCACCACCGCGACGCGTTCTTCAGCGAGGAGTCCCGATGTCCACCACCGGTGTCGCGCCCACCGAGACGCCCACCGATTCGCCAGCGCCCTACCGGTGGCGCTGGGCAGCGCTCTTCGTGATCCTCGCGGCCGAGGTGATGGATCTCCTCGACGCGGTCGTCACGAACATCGCCGGCCCCTCCATGCGGGCCGACCTCGGCGGCGGTGCCTCCACTCTCCAGTGGCTCGCCGCCGCGTACACCCTCTCGATGGCCGTCGGGCTCGTCACCGGAGGACGACTCGGGGACATTCACGGGCGCCGCCGGATGTTCCTGGTCGGAGCCGCCGGCTTCACTGCGGGGTCGCTGCTCTGCGCGATCTCCGTGTCACCCGAGATGCTGATCGTCGCACGCGTCGTACAGGGCCTGTTCGGCGCGGTGATGCTGCCGCAGGGCCTCGGCATGATCAAGGAGATGTTCCCGCCGAAGGAGTCGCAGAAGGCCTTCGGCATGTTCGGCCCGGTCATGGGACTGTCCGCGGTGTGCGGGCCGATCCTGGCGGGCTGGCTCGTGGACGCCGACTACTTCGGCACCGGCTGGCGAATGATCTTCCTGATCAACCTGCCGCTGGGTGCCGCCGCCTTCGTCGGTGCCCTGCGCTACCTGCCGAGGGGCCTGTCCGGCAGCAAGCCCCGCCTGGACATCCCCGGCATGGTCCTGGTCTCGCTGGCCGCGCTGCTCATCATCTTCCCGCTGGTCCAGGGCCGCGAGTACGACTGGCCCGTGTGGGCGTTCGTGATGATGGCCGCCTCGGTGATCGTCTTCGTCGCCTTCGGCAAGTACGAGTCGCGTCGCAGCAAGGCCGGCCTGGATCCGCTGGTCGTCCCGAGCCTCTTCCGCAAGCGTGGGTTCAGTGGCGGCATGATTCTGGGGCTGGTCTTCTTCTCGACCATGCAGGGCTTCATGCTGGTCTTCAACCTCTACACCCAGATCGGCCTCGGCTATTCGCCGCTCAAGGCCGGCCTGGTGATGGTGCCCTGGTCGGGCGGCATGATCGTCGGCTTCGGGGTCGCCCAGGGTGTCGCCCGGTTCGGGCGGGCCGTACTACAGGCGGGCGCGCTGGTCATGGCGGTCGGCGTGTTCGGCGTGTGGCTGACCCTCGACATCGTGGGGGGCGGCGTCGGCCCCTGGCAGCTCCTGCCGTCCCTGCTCGTCACCGGCATCGGTATGGGGCTCCTCATGGCGCCGTTCTTCGACATCGTGCTCGCCAGTGTCGAACAGCACGAGACGGGCTCGGCGTCCGGCACGATGACCGCGATGCAGCAGCTGGGCGGCGCCTTCGGCGTGGCCCTCCTCGGCACCGTGTTCTTCGGTCTGCTGGGCGGCGGCGTCGCCACCGCCGTCGACCACCACTCGGCCGGCCTGCGAGGGCAACTGGCCGCCGCCCACGTGGCGCCCACCGTTCAGCAACGCGTCGTGACAGACCTGCGTGACTGCGCCTCTGACCGCGCCGTCGCCAAGGATCCTGCCGCGACCCCGGCGTCCTGCGCGCGCCTGGAGAAGGACTCGCGGTCCGCCGTGACCTCACCTCAGGCCGGTGCCCGGATACCCGCCGCACTGGAGACCACCGCGTCCACAGCCTTCCGGAGCGGGTTCGGCTCCGTCATGAAGACGGTGCTGTGGATCGTCGACGGCATGCTCGCCCTGACCTTCCTGCTCTCCTTCCTCCTGCCGCGCCACGCGCGTCCCGAGGAGTCCGCCGGGCACTGAGGGCGCGGGCTCGGCACGGGCTGGGGCGGTCAGGTGAATGTGCCGGTCAGTGGTTGTTCGGTCCACACGGTCTTGCCCTCGCGGGTGTAGCGGGTGCCCCAGCGTTCGGCCATCTGGGCCACCAGGAACAGGCCACGCCCGCCCTCGTCGGTGGTGCGGGCGCGGCGCAGGTGTGGCGAGGTATGGCTGGTGTCGCTGACCTCGCACACCAGACACCGTTCCCGGATCAGCCGCAGGGTCGCAGGGCCGCCAGCATACCGGTAGACGTTGGTGACCAGTTCGCTGGCGATCAACTCGGTGGTGAACGCCAAGTGCTCCAGACCCCATTCGGTCAGCTTGGCGGAGGTCAGTGCCCGAGCCCTGGCCGCGCTTGCGGGCTCCGCCGGCAGATGCCAGGAGGCGACATCGTCCGGCGGGAGCATGCGGGTGCGGGCGATCAGCAGGGCGACGTCGTCGCTGGGGCGCGATGACACCAGCGAGTCGACCACCGATTGGCATGTCTGTTCCAGCGCGTCCGCGGGGCGGGTGAGCGCTGCGCACAGTCTGGCCAGGCTGATGTCGGCATCGATGTGGCGTTCGCCGATGACTCCGTTGGTGTACAGGCACAGCAGGCTTCCCTCGGCCAGTTCGATCTCCCGCGCCTCGAACGGCAGTCCGCCCAGGCCGAGCGGTGGGCCGGCGGGCAGATCGAGCGGAGCCACCTGTCCGTCCGGAGCGGTCACCACCGGCGGCGGGTGACCGGCGCGGGCAACGGAGCACCGCCCGGAGACCGGGTCGTACACGGTGTAAAGGCAGGTGGCACCGACCACCTGCTCGCCCACGGGTCGTTCGCCGGCTGCTTCGTGCTCGGCCGACAGCAGGTTGACGAGGTCGTCCAGGCGGGAGAGTACTTCGTCCGGTTCCAGGTCGAGGCTGGCGAGCGTATGCACGGCGGTGCGCAGCCGGCCCATGGTGGCGGCGGCATGGATCCCGCGTCCCACCACGTCGCCGACCACGAGGGCGACCCTCGCCCCGGACAGCGGGATGACGTCGAACCAGTCGCCGCCCAGGCCCGGGGCCCCGCTGGCCGGCAGGTACCGCAGGGCCACCTCGACGGCGGACTGGTCCGGAACCGCCCGGGGCAGAAGGCTGCTCTGCAAGGTGAAGGCGGTCTGCTGTTGCTGGGTGAAGCGCCGGGCGTTGTCGATGGCTACAGCGGCGCGCGAGGCGAGTTCCTGGGCGAGCGTGAGATCGTCCGCCTCGAAGGGGTCAGGGCGGCTCGAGCGCCACAGGGTCAGTACGCCCAGGACCAGGCCACGCGCGGCAAGCGGTACCACGATCAGCGAGTGGACACCCAGGTCCGGAGCGTCCGCCCCCTGGCGGTCCCCGGCCGAGAACGAGTCGGGCGGGAGAACCGGTTCAAGGACGGGCCGTCCTTCGGCCAGGCATCTGGCCTGGGGCGTGTCGAAGGCGAACTCCACCGGCTCGCCATGGGGGTGGGGCGGGCTGGGTTGCTGGGCACCGACGCCGCTGGCACCCACTCTCACCACAGGCCCTGCGACGGCCCGCGCCAGTTCCTCACCGCGTGTCACCGGCTGAAGCAGGTCCACTGACGCATGGTCGGCCAGGTGCGGCACCATCACCTCGGCGAGTTCCCGGGCGGTCTCCGCCACGTCGAGGGTGGTTCCGATACGGCTGCCGGCCTGGTCGAGGAGCGCGAGCCGGCGCTGGGCGCGATGGCGTTCGGTGATGTCCTCGATCATCTCGGCCACACCCAGGATCCGGCCGGAGGCGTCCTTCATCGGGAAGGACGAAACCATCGCGACACGCTCTCGTGTCGGATCCCGCTCCAGGCGAACGAATTGCTCGGAATAGATCAACGGTTTGCCGGTCTCCAACACCTGGCGTACGCGGTCGACGGCCTTGCGTGCGTCGTCGGGGAGGAGGAGATAGCCGGTCGGCAGACCGCGAAAGTCTGCTGTCGGGATGCCGCTGAAGCGTTCGATGGCCCGGTTGACCCGGAGAACCCTCAGGTCGGGGGTGTGGACGACCAGGCCGATCGGGCACCGGCGGTACAGCCCGTCGAGTAGCGCGCGGTCCCTTTGCCACTCCAGGACGTCAACCGCGAGTGCCCCGGCGAGAAGCCACTCACAGACCTGGTCATCGCGAGCGAGCGCCTGGGCCCTGAGCCCCAGCTCCACGAGCCGACCATCGCGGTGCCGTACCTTGAGCATCCCGAACCAGCCGTCGGTTCTCCTACAACTCGCCGCGGCCTCCCTGGCAGCCGGCAGATCGCGAGGATCGACGAGGACCTGGAAGGCCGGACGGCCCAGCACGGCTGAGACCGGATAGCCGAGCATCTCCTGGGCCCGCCGGTTCCAGGCGATCACGACTCCCCGGTCGTCGAGCACCGCCAAGGCGGCGCGGTGCGGGGCGAACGGATCGTCGTGGTTTGTGCTGGGCTCGTTCATCCGTTTCTGCACCGCTCGACACCACCTTGTACGGTCACCGATGTTGTGCCGCGGGCCCTTTATGCCATGTAAGCCTATTGAAACCCGCTGCGCAGACGCGGTCAGCGCATGATCGACGGCGAGTCCCAGCCTGCCGGGTCACTCGGGGAGGTCCGCAGCTCGCGTGCCGCCAGCGCCCAGCTGAGCTCGACCGCGGTGTCCGGAGCGTCGAGGCTGGTGCCGGTCAGCTCCTCGAAGCGGCGGAGCCGGTAGCGGACGGTGTTGACATGGACGTGTGCGCTGCGGGCGACTTCGCGGATGTGCCGTCCGTTGTCCAGGTATCCCCGCACCGACTCCTCGATGAGCGCACCGAACTCCCCCTCCGCCTCGAGCGGGCGCAGATAGCGGTCGAGCAGCAGCTCGGCGAGTTCCGGTTCGGCGACGACGGCCACCCGCCAGGACAGGTCGCTCAGGTCGTACACGCCGCGCAGAGCGTACGCACGGGCGGCTTCGAGCAGCCTGCCCGCGGCCCGGAAGGAGTGGTGCGCCGCCGTCAGGTCCGCCGGCGGGCCGAGCCCGGCCACCACCCCCAGGTCACCGATCTCCGGCTTCGCCTCGACGACTCCGGCGACAGTGTCGTCCAGCAGGGTGAGCAGCGCGCCCCGGCCGTGCCTGCGGCCGTGGTACTCCAGGGAGCGTTCCAGCGCGCCCGGAGCGACGTCGCCGTTCGGGACAGCTCTGATGGCCCGGTACGGCCGCGACGGGTCCAGTCCGTAGACCGCCGCACCGCCGTGGATCTCCGCCGTGCTCAGCGTCCCGTGGAGCAACCCGCGAAGGAAGTCGGCGCGGCGGCGGGCGTCGAGCAGGGCGGAGGCGGCCTCTGCCTGCCGGTGGACGGCGGCGATCCGGAGGCTCGCGACGTCCGTGAGCTCCCACAGGCACGTGGTGCGGTCGACGATGAGGCCGGGGTCCAGCTCGCGTCGGGTCGCCTCCGCGATGAACAGATCGCGTATCGCGCTCAGCGCCTGGCGGAAGGCGCGGAGCCCGTCGCTGAGCGGCACGCCCTGTGCGGCCCGGTCCCGGGCCACATCGGCTTCGTCGAAGTCCTCCGGCGCGGGCACCGTCCCCGCACGCAGCACCGTGAGAGCCCGCCGGAAGTGCCGGTGCCAGATCTCGTCCAGGAGTTCCCGCGGGACCGCGCGGTAGGACGGGATGTGCCCCGCCAGATCCGCGTGCAACCGCGCGCCCAGGCGCCGTTGCTGCACGGCCATGGCGGCGATGACCCGTTCGAGGGGCGCAGCTGCGCCCGACTGTACGGACATGGACTTCGCCTCCGCCCCTTCGGTACCGGCCGTTGTGGAACTGAACAATATGCCGCCCTCCGGCCTTGGCCGGCGAGCCGTCGACAATCCCCCGCCGCCGAAAGCACAGTGGCACGGCGCGGAAGGAGCGCGTCGGCGCGCACGCGGCAAGGCGCCGATCGACCGTGCTCCAACCCGCCCTCGTGCCACCGCCCCACCCTGACGACAAGTGCGGAGACTGTCATGACCGACGAGCACCATCACCGCCCCCAGCCGGCCGCCGCCGGCACCGGCCCACGGCTCGCTCCCCTGCGCGAGGACGGCTGGGACCCGTCCACCCGGGAGTTGCTCGCCCCGATTCCCCGGGACGCCGACGGCCACGTCGCCAACGTCTTCACCACCTTGGTGCGGCACCCCGGCCTCTTCCGGCACTTCCTGCCGTTCGGCAGCCATCTGCTGCGCGACGGCCGTCTTCCGGACCGGACCCGGGAGCTGTTGATCCTGCGCACCGCGTGCAACACCCGGGCCGCCTACGAATGGGGGCGCCATGTGCCGCTGGCCCGGGCCGCCGGGGTCACCGACGAGGAGATCCGGCGGGTGGGCGCGGGTCCGGACGCCCACGGGTGGACGCCGGCCGACACCGTTCTGCTGCGTGCCGCCGACGAACTGCACCGGGACGCGCGCCTGTCCGCGGCCACCTGGTCCGCACTCGCCGCCGACCACGACGAGGCACAGCTGATCGAGATCACCATGCTCGTCGGTCAATACCACATGGTCGCGTTCTTCCTGAACTCCGCCGGGACCCGGCTCGAACCCGACTACGAGACGGAGACTCTGCCCCCGCCCGACGGAACCGGCTCGGACGCCGCGGAAGGGGCACACGGTGATGCCTGAGGCCCGGCACGACGCGGCCCACCCGACCAGCCGCCCGATCGGCCTCCTGACCGGCCGGAACGTACTGGTCATCGGTGCGGGCACCCGCCCCAGCGACGATCCGAAGGCCCCGGTGGGCAACGGGCGCGCGGTGGCCGTGCTCGCCGCCCGCGAGGGAGCCTCCGTGGCCTGCGCCGACGTCTCCCCCTCCGCCGCGGCGGCCACCGCCGCCCTGGTCGGTGAGGAGGGCGTCCGGGGCCTCCCGGTGGTCGGTGACGCCACGGATCCCGCCCAGTCCTCGGCCATGGTCGCCCAGGCCCTCCG
Source organism: Streptomyces sp. NPDC001480 (assembly GCF_042894725.1). Lineage (NCBI taxonomy): Bacteria > Bacillati > Actinomycetota > Actinomycetes > Kitasatosporales > Streptomycetaceae > Streptomyces > Streptomyces sp. NPDC001480. The sequence continues at coordinate 405,168 of NZ_JBIAVX010000006.1, forward strand.
CGAACTCGGCACGCTCGACGCGCTCGTGGTCAACGTCGGCATCGGACTCGGCTCGGGCCTGGCGGAGACCTCACCCCAACAGTGGGAACGCGTGCTCTCGCTCAATCTGAGCGCCCCATTCCTCGCCGCCAAGTACGGACTGCCCGCGCTCGCCGACGGGGGCTCGATCGTCTTCGTCGGCTCCGTGGCCGGGCTGCGCGCGGCCACGGACTCGCCCGCCTACGACAGTTCCAAGGCAGGCCTGTTCGGTCTCACCCGCCATGTCGCCAAGGAGGGTGGGCCGCGTGGGATCCGTGCCAACCTGGTCGTTCCGGGGCTGATCGACACCCCGATGGGACGTGAGGCCTCGGCCCGGCGGGCGTCGCGTTCCACCTCGTTCAGCCGCATACCGCTCGGACGCCAGGGCACCGCCTGGGAGGTGGCGGAAGCCGTCACCTTCCTGCTCTCCGAGCGCGCCTCCTACGTCACCGGGCAGAGCCTGGTGGTGGACGGAGGACTGAGCGCCGTCTGAGCACGCGGGTGCCTGTGCGCACCACCGCCGGTCGACGGGGCGGGGGCGGTCCTCAGGGTTCAGGGCATCGACCTGGACCGCCCCCGCTGGTTCAGTTCGTCAGCGGGCCGAACTCCTTGCGGGTGTCCACCGGCTTGCCGAACAGCTGCCACCGCTCGCCCTTGAACCGCATCAGCTGCATCGTCTCGAGCGGGAAGGCGTCGCCGTGGCCCGTGGACATGGTGACCCCGGGCAGCAGCAGGCCCACCTTCACGTCCTTCAGGTTGCGCACCGCGTCCCTCAGCCCTTCCCTGGTCGGACACTTCATCGCGTCCAGGGCCTTGTGCAGGCTCGAGGCGACGGCCCAGCCGTAGGCGTTGAACTGGTTGGCCGGGTCGGCGTCCGGGGCGTACTTGTGCAGGGCGTTCGTGTAGGTCTTCATCTCGGGGTCGTCCGCCCACTGCGGGTCGGCGGGGTCCTTGAAGTAGGTCGCGGAGACCACACCCTGCACGTTCTTGAACCCGACGGGCTGGAGCACGGCGGCGGACGAGGCCACGTTGTTCACGATGTGCAGCGGGTTCCACCTGGTGTTCCTGGCGTCGGCGGCGAGGGCCTGGCTGCCGAACTTGGGGGTGGTGACGTCCAGCAGCACGTCCGCCTTGGAGCGGGCGAGGCTCGCCATCTGCGCCGACACGGACGGGTCGGTGACCTCGTAGCTCTCCTCGGCGACCACCTTGACGCCACTGCCGGCGACGGCCTTCTTGAACCCGCTCAGCAGGTCCTTGCCGAAGTCGTCGTTCTGGTAGAGGACCGCCACCTTGGCCTTCGGCCTCGCGTCCTTCAGGTACTTGGCGTACACCCGGGCCTCGGCCACGTAGTTGGGCTGCCATCCGATGGTCCAGGGGTGCTTGTCGTCCGTGCCCCAGACCGAGGCGCCCGTGGCGACGAAGGGCTGCGGCACCTTCTGCTTGTCGAGGTAGTCCCACACGGCCGCCGTGGACGGGGTGCCCAGGGTCTGGAACACGGCGAAGACCTTCTCCTGCTCGACGAGTCTGCGGGCCTCCTCGACCGCCTTGGGCGGCTGGTAGCCGTCGTCGCGGACGACGAACTGCACCTTGCGGCCGTCTATGCCGCCCTTGTCGTTGACGTACTTGAAGTAGGCGGCCACGCCCTTGCTGATCGTGCCGTAGGCAGAGGCGGGTCCTGACAGCGGGTAGATCCCGCCGAGCTTGATGGTGCTGTCGGTGATGCCGGTGGTCTGCTGGCCCTTGCACGCGCCACCGGCGGCGGTGTCCTGGGTGTCCTGTCCTCGCCGGCTGTTGCACGCGGTCGCGGTGAGCAGGGCGGCGGTCACGGCCGCGGCCACCCGCAGAGCGGTCGTCTTGCGCATGTGATTCATTCCTTTTCCGTACGGGGCGGTGCGCCCACGGTTTCGGCGTCGGCAACTGCGGGGTCCGCAGGGTCGTGGGGCGTGGAGGGTCCGGATCGGGCCCTGGTCTCCGGCTCCGCATCGGGCGCGGATCCGGCCTGCGGACTCCGGTCGAGGGCGGCGGCGGTGCGCGGCAGGCGAGCGGCGACGGCGCCCAGGACACGGCCGGGCAGGCCGGCCAGGCCCGTCGGGGCCACGAACATCACCGCGATGATCAGCAGGCCGAACACCACTCCCGGTGCCGCCTCGCTGACGTCCTGGGAGACGCTCGGCACGTACATCACGAACGCCGCTCCGAGCAGGGGGCCGTACAGCGAGCCGAGCCCGCCGACCACCAGGCCGGCCAGCAGGGTGATGGACAGCACGAAGCTGAAGGAGTCGGGCGAGACGAAGCCGATCACCCAGGTGTAGAGACACCCGGCGACACCGGCGAACATCGCGCTCCACGCGAAGGCGAGGGTCTTGTGCAGCGACAGCCGCACGCCCATGACCTCGGCGGCGCTCTCGTTGTCCCGCACGGCGAGCAGTGCCCGCCCGATCCGGGAGCGCAGCAGGTTGCGGGCGAGCAGCAGGGCCACCGAGGTGACGGCGAGGACGACGAAGTACATCCACTGGTCCTCGGCCAGCCCGCTCCACACGGGCGGCCGCAGTTTGTCCACGGTCAGGCCCATGGAGCCGCCCGTCACCGGTTCGAGCCGCTTGAGCAGGGGTGGCAGGAACACCGCGAACGAGAGGGTGACCAGGGCCAGGTACAGCCCGCGCAGCCGCAGCGCCGGCACTCCGAAGCCCAGGCCCAGCAGGAAGCATCCGGCGGCCGCGGCCGGCAGCGTGGCCAGGTGGCCGGTGTCGTACCGGTCGAGCATGACCGCCGCCGTGTAGGACCCCGCCGCGAAGAACGCGCCGTGCCCGAGCGAGATCTGCCCGCCGAAGCCGACCAGCAGGTTCAGGCCGGCCAGCGCGACGGCGTACAGGAGCACCATGGTCAGCTGGAACACCTGGAAGGGGGCGAAGTAGAACGGCGCGCCGACGGCGGCTGCCACCGCGAGCAGTACGGTGAGCGCGGCCCGCAGGTGCCGGGCGCGGTCGGTGGCGAGGGTTGCGGTGATCGTGGTCATGCGCGCTCCACCGCCGCCCGTCCGAACAGGCCCTGAGGCCGCACCAGCAGCACCGCCAGAATGATCACCAGGGGGACACCCACCTTCAGATCGGCACCGATCACGTCCACGTACACCCCGGTCAGCGTCTCGGCGACACCCACGAACAGGCCGCCGACGACCGCACCGACCGGGCTGTCGAAACCCCCGAGGGTGGCCGCGGCGAACGCGTAGATCAGCACCCCGCCCATCATGTTGGGCTCCAGGAACAGCACCGGGGCGACGAGCACGCCCGACACCGCGCCGACCGTGGCGGCCAGCCCCCAGCCGAGCATCAGAACCCGGCCCACCCGAATGCCCGACAGCCGGGCGGAGGCCGGATTGCAGGCGACCGCCCGCATCACCAGGCCGATGGAGGTGTGCTGGAACAGCAGGTACAGCAGGCCCATCACGACGGCCACCACGCCGATGATCCCGAGCGTCGACCAGTCCACGCGCACCCCGGCCAGGTCGAGGCCGCCGTCGGGGAACGGCTGCGGGAAGTCCTTCACGGTGAACGACCAGATCAGGCCGGCCAGCGCGTTGACGAAGATGAACAGGCCGACCGTGACGATGACGACCGTCAGCTCGGGCGCGCCCCGCACGGGACGGATGACGACCCGTTCGACCAGCATGCCGCCGGCGAAGGACACCGCGAGGGTGACCGGCAGCGCCAGCCAGAACGGCATCCCGGACGCCACCAACTGCCAGGCGACGTAGGTCGAGAGCATGGCCAGCTCGCCCTGCGCGAAGTTGACGATCCCGGTGAACCGGTGGATCAGTACCAGGGCCAGCGCCAGGCTGGCGTACACCGCGCCGGAGCCCAGTCCTTCCACCACTTGCTGGAGGAGGTCGGTCACGGCGCTCACCCGGCCTTCGCGGAGCGGACGGAGACACCGAGGTACACCTCGGCGACCTGCCCGTCCTCGCGGATCCGCGCGGCCGGTCCGGACAGCACCAGGCGGCCGGCCTCCAGTACGTGGGCCCGGTGCGCGATGTCCAGCGCCAGTTGGGCGTTCTGCTCGACGACGACCACGGTGGTGTGTTCCTCCTCGTTGACGGCACGGACGATCTCGAACAGCTCGCGGGTGATCAGTGGTGCCAGCCCCAGGGACGGCTCGTCGAGGAGCAGCAGCGAGGGCCGCAGCATCAGCGCCCTGCCGATGGCGAGCATCTGCTGCTCCCCGCCGCTGAGGCTGCCGGCGGCCTGACGCGACCGCTGGCGCAGTCTGGGGAAGTAGCCGTAGATCCGTTCGAGGTCGGCCGCCACGGCCGCGCGCTCGGCGCGGCCCCGCCGACGGAGACCGGTACGCAGGTGGGCGCCGATGCGCAGGTTCTCCTCGACGGTCAGGTCGTTGAAGGTGCCGCGGCCCTCGGGTACGTGCGCCACACCGAGCCCGGCGGCCTGCTCGGGCGAGCGGCCCAGCAGTTCCGTACCGTTCAGGGTCACTGAGCCGCGGCCGCGGACCATGCCGCACAGCGCCCGTAGCGTGGTGGTCTTGCCGGCGCCGTTGGGTCCGAGGATCGCGCACACCTCGCCGCGGGCGACGGCGAGGTCGAGGCCTTGGAGCACGCGGGCCTGACCGTAACCGGCGTGCAGGCCGGAGACCTTCAGGAAGTCCGGCTCCGCGCTCACCGCGTCCTCGGTGCGGTCGGTGGTGGGCTCGCTCATGCGGCCGCCCCCAGGTACGCCTCGACGACCGCCGGGTCGCGCTGGATCTCCTCCGGTGAGCCCTCCGCGATCCTGCGGCCGAAGTCGAGGCACACGATCTTGTCGCACAGGCCCATCACGAACCCCATGTGGTGTTCGACCACCACCAGCGTGAGGCCGAAATCCTGGCGCACCGAACGGACCAGATCCGCGAATTCGCCGACCTCGCCGTGGCTGAGCCCGTTGACGGGTTCGTCGAGCAACAGCAGCCGCGGCCGTACCGCGAGCGCCCGCGCGAGTTCGACGCGTTTGAGCGTGCCGAACGGCAGCCCGGAGGCGGGGTGGTCGGCGACGTCCGCCAGGCCGAGCCGCCGTAGCAAGTCGTCCGCCTGGTCACGCAGTTCCCTCTCCTCCCGCCGGACGCGGGGCAGCCGGAGCGCCGCGGCGAGGTGTCCGGTGCGCCCCCGGCTGTGGGCGCCGACCATGACGTTCTCCAGGACCGTGAGCCGCGGGAACAGACCCAGGTTCTGGAAGGTGCGGGCGATGCCGCGCCCGGCAACGGCGTGCGGAGGGAGGGCCAGCAGGTCCTCGTCCTCGAACCGCACCTCTCCCCGGTCGGGAGTGCAGCGCCTGGTGAGGCAGTTGAACAAGGTGGTCTTGCCGGCTCCGTTCGGCCCGATGAGCCCTACGGCGGTGCCCGGCTCGACGGTGAACGCGACACCGTCCAGTGCCGTGATCCCGCCGTAGCGCACGGTGATACCGTCGACCGCGAGCATGAGTGAGGCCCCTTCCGACGTGCTGGGGGGTGGGCGAGCGTCACAGTAGGTGGGGGCGTTCGAGCCGCACATTGGGTGTGAGCACCCAACTTCCCGGTCGCCGGACTGTGCGCCGCGCACAGATGCCGGGAGATGTCTCACTCCGAGCCTGTTGACGGAGCACGAGGCGGGCGGCGACGATCGGCTCCATGCCTCGCGGTCCCGCCCTGGGCACTCCCCAGCTCTCCGAACCACTCCGCCGGGAGCGGCGGCGGATCCTGCACGCCGTCCACGACCGGGTCGAGGAGGTGGCGGAGACCGCCGTCGGGGTGATGCGCGCGGAGATCCCGTCGTACGCGCTACAGGACGACCGGTTCTTCGACGAGGTACGGGAGCAGGTGCTCGAGCACTACCGGATGCAGTTGGCGGCGCTTGCGGGCGACCGGGACATCGCCGCCGAGGACCTGGTCTTCAGCCGGTCGGCAGCCATGCGCCGGGCGCGCGCGGGGTTCGCCCTGGAGGACTGGATCAGTGCCTTCCGGGTCGGCCGGCAGGTGATGTGGGACGCGCTGCTGGAGTGCGCGGGCACGTCCGCCGAGGCCCAGCAGGCCGCGCTGTCCCTCGTCACCCCGCTGATGCGGTACGTCGACTTCGCCAGCACCCATGCCGCGCAGGCCTACGTCGAGTACCAGCAGCATGTGGTGGCGGACGCGGACCGCGAGCGCCGGGACCTCCTGGATCAGCTGCTGGCAGGCGTGGCACCGGCGCGCGGTCCGTTGTTCGCCGCGGCACAGGCGTACGGCATCGGACCGAGCTCGCCGATGATGGCGGTCGTGGCGGTCTGCGTCGGTGACACGCGCACGGGGGACCACACCTCGGCCGAGAACGGGTATGCCACGAGCGCGTCGATCAGCGTCGCCGGCCCGTGGGCCGGCCGGACCCTGGTCGTCGTGCGCCACGACGAGGTGGTGGCCGTGCCCGTGCTCCGGGCCGGCATGGACGCGGACGACATATGCGCCCACTTCGAGGCCGTGCAGGAGCGACTCGCACGGAAGGGCACCATGCTCTGCATGGGCATCAGCACGGTCGCCCGCGGCGCGTCCGAGCTGCCGCGCGCGTACGAGGAGGCGCGGGGCGCCCTCGACCTGGTGCCCAGTGGGGGCGGGGTGGCGGCGCTGCCGCGGCTGTCCCCGTTCGACTACCTGGCGCTGCGCGCCGACGACCTCGCCCGCCAGCTGGTCGATCCCCGGGTGCGGGTGCTGCTGGAGGAGGACCGCAGGCGTGGCGACACGCTGGCGGCCACCATACGGGCCTTCGCGGAGGCGGACCTCAATCTGCGGTTGGCCGCCGACCGGTTGCGGGTGCACCACAACACGGCGCACTACCGGTTGCGCCGGATCGAGGAACGGACCGGCCGCAATCCGCGCCGGATCGCCGACCTCCTGGAACTACTGGTCGCCCTCGCCATCCGCGACGGCGCCGAGGAAGGCGGGGGCTGCCAGTGAACGGGACCGTGCCGCAGGGGCATGACGGGCAGGGGCGGACGGTCCGGCGTGCGCTGCTGGACGCCGCCCTCGAGGTGTTCACCGAGCGCGGTTACACCGACGCCGGTCTCAGTGAGATAGCGGTGCGTTCCGGCGTCCCGGTGGGCAGTCTCTTCCAGCACTACGGCGGAAAGCGCGGGCTATACCTCGCGTTGTGGGAGGAGTTCAGGGAGGAACAGGAGCGCCGGACCGCGGCCACACTGACCGCCGAACGCAGCCGTGGGGTCGACGACCCCGTCGCCCTCTTCGTGGCGGGAGCCAGGGCGTATCTGGGGGGCGCCTGGGACAACCGGAGGCTCGCCAGACTCGTCGCGGAGGACGACGGCCCGGCCGGCTTCGACGCGCTGCGCCGCCAGTGGGACCGCGCGTGGGTACGGCGCAACGCCCGGCTGCTGGAGGTGGACGAGCGGCGACGCGCCGGCCGGGTCCGGGTGAGCGTGCTGACCACCGTCATCGGAGGGGCGGCGCGCGAGCTGGGTGACTGCGGGGACGAGGCGGAGGCACGGGAGATCGTGGCCGAGGTGTGCGGCATCCTGCTCCATCTGTCGGCGCCGCCCGGCTGACCTCGCCCCACGCTGCCGGTGTGACATCGCGGGTCATGGGTGCATCGCAGGCCATGGGTGAGATGTGGATCACATTTCGCGAGTGGATGTCACACTCCGGGTGCCTGGCTCCCTCTCAGTTCGGAACGCGACCGCGACGGGAGGCCCTGCGATGTCCGAAACCCCGCCAGACCTGGTGGCGAACACCGCGACACAGGTGTTCCACGACCACCGAGAGCTGCTGTTCTCCATCGTCTACAACATGCTCGGCAGCGTTGCCGACACGGAGGACGTGTTGCAGGAGACATGGCTGTCGTGGGCGTCCAGAAGCCAGGCACCGAACGCGGAGCCGATCGAGAGCCCGCGCGCCTACCTGGTGCGGATCGCGGTGAACCGGGCCCTCACCCACCAGGCCGTCCTCAGCCGCCGCCGTGAGGCCTACGTCGGGCCATGGCTGCCCGAACCGCTCGTCAGCCCTCTCACGGACACTCCCGCTCCCGACGACGCCGCCGACGCGGCGGTGCGTGCCGAGTCGGTGTCGATGGCGCTGCTGGTGGTCCTGGAAACCCTCACCCCGCTGGAACGCGCGGTGTTCGTCCTGCACGAGGTGTTCGGCTATGCCCACACCGAGATCGCGAAAATCCTCGGCCGCAGTCCCTCGGCGATACGCCAGCTCGCCCATCGCGCCCGCGAGCACGTCCACGCCCGGCGTCCCCGCTACGAACCCGACCCGCAGGTCCGGCAGCAGGTGACCGAACGGTTTCTGGCCGCCGCGCTCGGCGGTGACCTGGAAGCCCTCCTGGAGATCCTGGCGCCGGAGGTGACCCTCTGGGGCGACGGCGGAGGCAAGGCGGCGGGGGGTCTGCGGCCGCTCCAGGGCCGGGAGAAGGTCGCCCGCCTGCTCGCGGCCCTCGCCCCTCACTCCGGTGCGGGGCTCGAGATCGCCTACCGAAGGGTCAACGGCGCGCCGTCGGCGCTGCTGTTCGCCGGCGACACCCCCTACGCCGTCCTCGTTCTGGACCTCACTCCGGACGGCGACCAGGTGTGCGGGATCTACGCCGTCGCCAACCCGGACAAGCTCTCTCACGTCGACTGAACACGGGGGAATCCAATGCTGCGAAAGATGGCGTCCTTGCCCAGTGGCAGGGTGGCGAAGTGGGTCGTCGTCCTCCTCTGGACGGTGCTGCTGGTGCCGGCTCTGATGCTGGCCGGCAAACTAGGCGACGTCGAGGACAACGACAACTCGGCCTGGTTGCCCGGCAATGCGGAGTCGACCGAAGTCGTCGACCGGGCCGAGCGGTTCCAGCCCGCGGACACCTTGCCCGCGATCGTGATCTACGACCGGCCCGAGGGCATCACCTCCGCCGACATGGCCAAGGCGCGAGCCGACGCCGAAGCGTTCAAGGGCATCGAAAACGTCGTGGGGCAGCCGCAGGGCCCGTTGAAGGCCCGGGACGGCAAGGCCATCCAGACGGTGGTCCAGATCCACAAGGACAAGACGGGATGGGAGGGGATCGGGAAGGTCGTCGACGCGATGAGCGACGTCGGCGAAGCGAAAGCGGGCGGTCTCGGGTTCCACGTCACCGGACCGGCCGGCCAGGCATCCGACTCGATCAAGGCCTTCAGCTCGGGGGGAGGCCTGACCGCGGTCACCGCGTCGGTGGTCGTCCTGATCCTGCTGCTCACCTACCGCAGTCCGGTGCTCCCGCTGCTGCCGCTGCTGACCGTGGGCGGCGCCCTCGCGACGTCGGAGGCGGTGATCTACCTGCTGGCGAAGAACGCCGGACTCACCGTCAACAAGCAGACCAGCTTCATTCTGACCGTGCTGGTGTTCGGTGCCGCCACCGACTACGCGCTCCTGCTCATCTCGCGGTACCGAGAGGAGCTGCGGCACCACGAGGACCGGCACGAGGCGATGGCCCGGGCCCTGCACCGCTCGGGTCCCGCGATCATCGCCAGCGCCGCGACCGTGGCGGTCAGCCTCATGCTGCTGACCCTGGCCACCCTCAACTCCACCCAGGGGCTCGGGCCCGCCTGCGCCGTCGGCGTCCTCGTCGGGCTGCTGGCCATGGTCACCCTGATGCCGGCCCTGCTGGTCATCTGCGGCCGATGGATCTTCTGGCCGGTGAAGCCGTCGTACGGATCGGCCGGGGCGGCCGGGGAAGGCATCTGGGCCCGGGTCGGCACCGCCGTCTCCGGAAGGCCGCGGATCGTGTGGATCGGCACCGCGCTCGCCCTCGGCGTCATGGCGACCGGGGCGTTCGGGCTCAAGGCGGACGGGCTCTCCGGCAGGGACCAGTTCACCGACAGGCCCCAGACGGCCGTCGGTGAGGAGATCCAGTCCAGGCACTTCCCGGCCGGGTCGGGTGACCCGGTCTACGTGGTGGCCAGGAGCGCCTCGGCGGAGCAGGTGAAGGCCGCGCTGTCCGGCGTCCCGGGAGTCGCCGCCGTCTCGACGCCGGTGGTCAAGGATGACGAGGTCTTCATGCTCGGGGAGCTCAAGGAGGATCCCAGCAGCACGGCCGCGACGCGCACCGTCGAACGGGCCAGGAGCGCGGTACACGGAATCGAGGGTGCGGATGCCCAAGTCGGTGGCAACACCGCGGTCATTCTCGACACGCAAGAGGCGGCCGCCCGCGACTCCGAGGTGATCATCCCCGTCGTACTGGTCCTGGTGTTCCTCATCCTCGCGCTGCTGCTGCGAGCGATCGTGGCACCGCTGCTGCTCATGGCGACGGTGGTGCTGTCGTTCGGCGCGGCCCTCGGCGTGAGCGGTCTGGTGTTCGACCACGTGTTCCACTTCGCCGGGGCGGAAGCCTCCTTCCCGCTCCTTGCGTTCGTGTTCCTGGTCGCCCTGGGCATCGACTACAACATCTTCCTCGTCACCCGGGTGCGCGAAGAGGCGCTGCTGCACGGCACCCGGCGCGGCGCGCTGACCGGCCTGTCCGCCACCGGCGGTGTGATCACCTCGGCGGGTCTGGTGCTGGCCGGCACCTTCGCGGCGATGGCCTCGCTGCCGCTGGTCTTCGCGGCCGAGCTCGGGTTCGCGGTGGCGTTCGGTGTGCTGCTGGACACCATGATCGTCCGTTCGGTGCTGGTCACCGCGCTGACTTTGGACGTGGGCCGATGGATGTGGTGGCCCAGCAAACTGTTCAGGCAGCACGACGACCCCCGGCCGCCGACGGCGGGCAAGCCGGGCCTGGAGCGCGCCGTCAGGAGCGTGTGACAGCCTCCGGCAAGCCGGTCAGGGCCGGGCGAGAGCCGAGACGAGCAGGTCGGCGAGCAGCACCGCGCAGGAGCCGTCCGGGTCGAGATCGGGGTCGTAGATGGTGACGTTGAGCCCCACGCACCGGTGGGAGCCGACCAACGTCCGCAGCAGCGGGGCGAGTTCCTCGGGCAGCAGCCCGCCGTCGTCGGGACTGTCCACGGCGGGCATCACCGATGGATCCAGGACATCGGCGTCGAGGTGCACCCAGAAGCCGTCGAGAGCGGGCGCCTCCAGCGTGCGCAGCGCCGCACCGGCCGTCTGCCGGGCGCCGAGCTCCCGGATCTCTCCCACCGTCGCACTCGCGATGCCCGAGTCCGTGAGTTCGGCGCGCTCCGTGTCGTAGTCCCGGATACCCAAGACCTGGACGTCGCTCTCCCGTACGTACGGGCGAAGCCCTTCGAGATCCGTGAGGTCGGCCTGCCCACGGCCGGTCGCAAGGGCCAACTCCTCACCACCCGCGGCGCCGACGCGATCGGAGTTGCCGGGGTGCCGGAAGTCGGCGGATCCGTCGATCACGGCGATCCCGTACCGCCCGGCACGGCGCAGCGCGAGTGAGGCGCCGAGCTGGATGGAGCAGTCCCCGCCCAGGACCACCGGGAAGTCTCCGGCCCGCACATGTGTCTCGATGCGGTCGGCGAGCCTGCGGGTGTAAGCGGCGATGGCCTGCGCGTGGAAGACGCCGTCGCCCTCCTTCCACTCCCCGCGGTCGTAGCGGGGCGGCACGACCACTCCCCCCTCGTCCGCGCCGAGCCGCGCCAGCAGGCGTTGCTCACGCAGGGCACCGGCCAGCTTGTAGCAACCTGGCACCGCTCCTTCGACGGGCGGCCTGAGACCGAGATTCGACGGGGCATCGAGGAGAACGAGGCGACGGCTCATCCGCCCATTGTGACAAGGTCACCCGTCAGGTCGCCGGGACCGGGCGGGAATCCTCAGCGCGCCACGGGTGGGGGCGAGTCGAGCACGACCCCGGAATCCCACCGCAGCCCCCACCGGCCCCGCCGACACCTTGCCGCTGCGCGGTGGAGTGCGAATCCCGGTCCTCGGTCTGGGCGTCTTCCGCAGCCCCGCCGGCCACGCGAGCCAGGCCTCGGACGTGGGCCATGGGCTGCGGGACAGCGGCCTTGACCGTGACCAGGTGTTCATCACCACCAGACCGTGGAACGCGGATCACGGCTACCGGTCGGCCCTCGACGCCTTCGAGCGCAGCCGTCGCCTGCTCGGCGTCGACCACATCGACCTCTGCCTCGTCCACTGGCCGGTGCCCGGCATCCGCCTGGAAACCTGGCGAGCCATGGAGCACCTCCTGGAGACGGGCAAGGCCCGTGCCATCGGAGTCAGCAACTACATGGCTCACCACCTCGAGGAACTCCTCGACCACGCACAGCACTTCCCCTCGGTCGACCGGGAAAGTCTTGACTCACCGTCGGCGACCGCGTCATGGCCGTCGCGGTCATCTCCGGGACGCACGGCGCCTGCGCGGAACGCCTCGTCGTGCCCGCCGAGTCGGTGGTCCGCACTCCGGTGGGGCTCACCGACGTCCCGACAGCCACACTGCCGATGAACGGGCTGACCGCACGCATGGCCCTGGACCTGCTGGAGCTTCCCGACCGCGTGATCGTCGACGCGGCACCGAAGGACGGGCGACTGGTCAAGGACCTGGGCGCCGATGTCGTCCTGCCGCGCGGGACCGAGTACCCGGAGCTGATCCGCAGGGAGGTACCCGACGGTGTCGACGGGCTCGTCGACACCGCGGGCATCGCCGAACTCGCCTCCAGCGCGGTACGCGACAACGGCCGTATCGCATGGTCGGTCCACCGCGTCGCGGTGTCCGCTGACCGCGGCATCGTCACCCGGACGACGTTCGTGCCCCGGTACGCACGTGAACACGCCAAGCTCGACCGCCTCCGCCGGCTGGCCGAGGAAGGCCGGCTCACCCCGCGGGTCGCGCAAACCCTGCCGGCCGAACAGGCCGCCGAGGCGCATCGGCTGCCGGCGGCGGGTGGCCTCCGCGGACGAGTGGTCCTCACCTTTCGGCAGGCCGGCTGAGTCGACGCTGTGCGGGACCAGGAACCCGGGTGCGGCGGGGCCGACTCCCAGCCGGGTGTCCGGATCCGTTCGGCGGAACAGGCAGCGAACGGGCACACATCGGGCGGCGAGCGGGCAGCAGCCTCCCACGTCGTTAAGTACTCCGCCGCATCATTCAGGGGCTCCCGACTCCGGAACCCGGGCACATTCGGTCACGAACCGCGCTACGGCGAACCTGGTCAGTAAGGGCGATCGCCTTGTAGAAATTTGGCCACCGGGGCCCGACGGGTCGGGCTCCCTGAAAGAGCCGGCGCAGGCACAACGCGCGGAGCCGTGAAACGGAGGTGTCGCCGTGGACGCCGAGGAACGAAGACGCGGAATCTTGGAAACAACACGCCGTTCTGGGTCCGTGGACGTGGGAAAACTCGCCGCCGACCTCGGGGTCTCCAAGGAGACCGTGAGGCGCGATCTGAACCTGCTGGAGGGGCACGGACTGGTCCGGCGCACCCACGGCGGCGCCCATCCCGTGGAGAGCGCGGGCTGGGAGACCACGCTCGCCTTCCGCACCACCATGCACGTCCCAGAGAAGTCCCGGATCGCGGCCGCCGCGGCCGCACTGCTCGGGGACGCCGAGACCGTCTTCGTCGACGAGGGCTACACCCCGCAGCTCATCGCCGCCGCCCTGCCCCGCGACCGGCCGCTGACCGTGGTCACCTCCTCGCTCGCCACCGCGGGTGACCTGGCTTCCGCCCAGAACATCACCGTGCTGCTGCTCGGCGGCCGGGTGCGGGGCGGAACGCTTGCCACGGTCGGCCACTGGGCGACCCGCATGCTGTCCGGCTTCGTCATCGACCTGGCGTACGTCGGCGCGAACGGCATCTCCCGCGAGTACGGCCTCACCACGCCGGATCCCGCCGTCAGTGAGGTCAAGGCCCAGGTGCTCAGGGCGGCCAGGCGCCGGGTGTTCTCCGGGGTCCACACGAAGTTCGGTGCCGTGAGTTTCTGCCGGTTCGCGGACGTCACGGAGTTCGAGGCGATCGTCACCGACGCGGGACTGCCCGCCTCCGAGGCGCACCGCTATTCACTGCTGGGCCCCGAAGTCATCCGGGTCTGAGCCGCAGTTCCTTCCGCATCCCAGCACCCCGCACGTCCGGGGTCTGGTTCCCCATGCCCTCGAAACACGCACTGGAGTCAGTCATGCGCACACGAAGAACGACCCATGTCCTCGTCACGGCCACGGCCGCGGGCTCACTGCTGGTCGGCTGTAGCGGGGCCGGCGGCTCCACCGGTTCCGGCGGCGGCAAGAGCATCAACGTGCTGATGGTCGGCAACCCGCAGATGGAGGACATCGCGAAGCTCACGAAGGACACCTTCACCAAGGACACCGGGATCAAGGTGAACTTCACGATCCTTCCCGAGAACGAGCTGCGCGACAAGGTCACCCAGGACGTCGCCACCCAGGCCGGCCAGTACGACGTCGCCACCGTCGGCGCGTACGAGGTCCCCATCTGGCAGAAGAACGGCTGGCTGCACGAGCTCGGCTCGTACGCCGACGAGGACGCGAGCTTCGACAAGTCGGACCTGCTCAAGCCGATGGTCACGTCGCTGTCCGGCTCGGACGGCAAGCTGTACGCCCTGCCGTTCTACGGCGAGTCGTCCTTCCTCATGTACAACAAGGACGTCATGAAGGCGAAGGGCATCACGGTGCCCGAGCACCCGACCTGGCAGCAGATCGCCGGCATCGCGGCCAAGGTCGACGGCGCCCAGCCCGGCATGCGGGGCATCTGTCTGCGCGGCTTGGCCGGCTGGGGTGAACTCGGCGCCTCGCTGACCACCGTGGTCAACACCTACGGCGGCACCTGGTTCACCAAGGACTGGAAGGCTCAGGTCAACAGCCCGGCGTTCAAGAAGGCGACCAACTTCTACGTCGACCTGGTCAGGAAGCACGGAGAGGCGGGGGCGGCGCAGTCCGGCTTCACCGAGTGCCTCAACGCCATGAGCCAGAAGAAGGTCGCGATGTGGTACGACGCGACCAGCGCGGCCGGTTCACTGGAGGACCCCAGCTCCAGCAAGATCGCCGGCCATGTCGGCTACGCCTACGCACCGACCGCCGAGACCAAGAGCAGTGGCTGGCTGTGGAGTTGGGCGTGGGCCATGCCCAAGACCACGAAGAAGGCCGACGCCGCCTCGAAGTTCATGCTGTGGGCCTCCAGCAAGAAGTACGAGAAGCTGGTCGGCGAGAAGCTCGGCTGGGCGCGCGTACCGGCCGGCAAGCGGGCCAGCACGTACGAGATCCCTCAGTACCAGAAGGCCGCCGGGGCGTTCGGTGACATCACCCTGAAGTCCATCGAGGGCGCCGACCCGGCCGACCCGGGCGTCCAGCCCAGGCCGACCGTGGGCGTCCAGTACGTGGCCGTCCCCGAGTTCCAGGACCTGGGGACCAAGGTCACCCAGGAGATCTCCGCCGCCATCGCCGGCAAGAGCAGCGTGGACAAGGCGCTGAACGACGGCCAGAAGCTCGCCGAGGACGTCGCCAAGAACTACAAGTGACCCGCTCGAACCGCCCGGCCGGCCCTCCCCCCGGCCGGGCGCCCCTCCCCCACCCCGGCCGTCACCGGCAGAGGAATCATCCATGACCGCGCTCACCGCTCCTCCCAAGACAGCACCACCGCCCATCCGCCCGCGCACGTCCGCCGTCGGCAAGTGGCGGCGCCGCGTCCCGCTGCTGCCGGCGCTGATCTTCACGATCGTCGTCACGCAACTGCCCTTCGTGGCCACGCTCGTGATCTCCACGTTCCAGTGGAACATCCTGAAGCCGGGCGACCGGCACTTCACCGGCCTGTCCAACTTCGAGTTCGTCTTCACCGACGACCGGCTGCGCACAGCGGTGCTCAACACCGTCGTGCTGACCGCGTCGGTGGTGATCGTCAGCGTGGTCCTCGGCCTCGGCCTCGCGATGCTGCTCGACCGCCGGTTCATCGGCCGCGGTCTGGCCCGGACGATGCTCATAGCGCCGTTCCTCGTCATGCCGGTCGCCGCGGCGCTGCTGTGGAAGCACGCCATCTACAACCCCGACTACGGCCTGCTCAACGGCACCCTCAACGCCGTGTACCGGCTCTTCGGAGCCACCGGCGGGCCCACGGTCGACTGGGTCTCCTCCTACCCCATGCCCGCCGTGGTGGTCTCGCTGGTCTGGCAGTGGACCCCCTTCATGATGCTGATCCTCCTGGCCGGTCTTCAGGCGCAGCCCGGTGACGTCCTGGAGGCGGCCCGTGTCGACGGGGCGTCCGCCATGGCGACCTTCCGCCACATCACCCTGCCGCACCTGCGCCAGTACATCGAGCTGGGCGTCCTGCTCGGCACGATCTACGTCGTGCAGACCTTCGACGCCGTCTACACCATCACCCAGGGCGGCCCCGGCTCCCAGACGACCAATCTGCCCTACGAGATCTACCTGACCATGTTCCGCAAGTACGAGTACGGCCAGGCGGCCGCCGCCGGCGTGGTCGTCGTGCTCGGCTCGATCGTGATCGCGACCTTCGCGCTGCGCACCATCGCGTCGCTGTTCCGCGAGGAGGTGTCCCGATGACCCAAGCAGCCGTCGCCGCGCCGGGCGCGAGACTGAAGAGGATCATCCGCCGCCGCGACGACCACGGCGGTACCCCGAAGCTGTCACCGGTGTGGACCTTCGTGGCCTGGCTCGCCACGCTGGCGTTCTTCGCGCCGGTGGCGTGGATGGTGCTCACCTCCTTCCACCAGGAGGCCGACGCAGCGACCAACCCGCCGACCCCCTTCGCCTCCCTCACCTTCGACCAGTACAAGCTCCTGTTCAGCCGGGACATCACCCCCTTCCTCCTCAACTCGGCCATGGCCGGCGTCATTTCGACGTTGCTGGTGCTCGCCCTGGCGGTGCCGACGGCCTACGCGCTGTCCATCAAGCCGGTCCAGAAGTGGACCGACGTGATGTTCTTCTTCCTGTCCACCAAGTTCCTGCCGGCCATCGCGGCCCTGCTGCCCGTGTACCTGATCGTCAAGGACGCCGGGATGCTGGACAACGTGTGGACGCTGATCGTCCTCTACACCGCCATGAACCTGCCGATCGCGGTGTGGATGATGCGCTCGTTCCTCGCCGAGGTCCCCAAGGAGATCCTGGAGGCCGCCGAGGTCGACGGCGCCGGCCTGCTCACCGTGCTGTGGCGGATCGTCGCGCCGGTCGCCATGCCCGGGCTCGCCGCCACCGCGCTGATCTGCTTCATCTTCAGCTGGAACGAGTTCATGTTCGCCGTCAACCTGACCGCGACCAACGCCTCGACCGCGCCGGTCTTCCTCGTCGGCTTCATCACCAGCGAGGGCTTGTTCCTCGCCCGGCTGTGCGCCGCCGCCACGCTCGTGTCCCTGCCGGTCCTCATCGCCGGTTTCGCCGCCCAGGACAAACTGGTCCGCGGCCTGTCCCTAGGAGCCGTCAAGTGAAAGCCGCCGTCATCGAAGCCCCCGGCAAGGTCACCGTCAGCACGGTGCCCGACCCCACTCCCGGGCCGCGCGAGGTCGTGGTCCAGGTGGCGGCCTGCGGGCTGTGCGGGACCGATCTGCACATCCTTCAGGGCGAGTTCGCACCGACCCTGCCGGTCGTGCCGGGCCACGAGTTCGCCGGGGAGGTCGTCGGCCTCGGCCGTGAGGTCACCGAACTCGCGATCGGTGACCGGGTCGCCGTGGACCCGTCGCTGTACTGCAACGAGTGCCGCTACTGCCGGGCCGGACGCAACAACCTGTGCGACCGGTGGCAGGCGATCGGAGTGACCGTCGCGGGTGGAGCCGCCGAGTACGCCGTGGCGCCCGTCGCCAACTGTGTGCGGCTGCCGGACCATGTGGACGTCCAGGACGCGGCACTGATCGAACCGCTGTCCTGTGCCGTGCGCGGCTACGACGTGCTCCACAGCAGGCTCGGCTCCCATGTGCTGATCTACGGCAGCGGGACGATGGGCCTGATGATGCTGGAGCTGGCCAAACGCACCGGTGCCGCTTCGGTGGATGTCGTCGACGTCAACCCGGAGCGGCTGGCGACGGCTGAGAAGCTGGGCTGCTCCCAGGCGGCGCTCTCGGCCGACGAGTTGGGGCGGCCGGCCGGCTGGGACGTGGTCGTCGACGCGACCGGCAACGCCGCCGCCATCCAGGACGGCCTGGAGCGGGTCGCCAAGGCGGGCACGTTCTTGCAGTTCGGTGTCTCCGACTACGCGACGACGGCCACCATTTCGCCGTACCGCATCTACAACCAGGAGATCACGATCACCGGCTCCATGGCGGTGCTGCACAGCTACGAGCGCGCTGCGGAACTGTTCGCGGCCGGGGTACTCGATCCGCAGGTGTTCATCAGCCACCGGCTGCCGCTGGCGGAGTACCCCCAGGCGCTGGACCGGTTCGCCGCCGGTCAGGGACGCAAGATCGTGGTGCTGCCCTGACCTTCGGCCTACTCCGCGTCGAGTTGGTGGTCGGCCCAGACGTAGCTTTCGGGCAGCAGGTCGGTGATGGGGACCGTTCGGAAGTGTTCGCCCTGACCGACGATGACCTTGAGGGCGGGAAAGTAGTCGAGGAGGGCCTGACGGCACCGGCCGCACGGGGGCACCACCCCTCGGTCGCGGTCGCCCACGGCGACGATCGTGTCCAGCTCGTAGACGCCCTGGGCGGCTGCCGTGCCGATGAGGACCAGCTCGGCACAGGGTCCTCCGGTGAAGTGGTAGGCGTTCACCGCGGTGACGATCCGGCCGTCCCGGGCGCGGCCCGCGGCCGCCATGGTGTGGTTGTCGCCCCGGCATCGAGTGCGCGCGACGTCTGCCGCGGCCTGGACGAGTTCCTGGTCGACATGGTGGGTCTGCGTGGTCATCTTCGCTGCCTTCGTCAGGTGTCAGGAGAGATTGACCCGGGTGACGAGGGCGTGCAAGCGGATATCGGCGGTGTGCGTGTTCCGCCGGACGACGGGGCGGCGGAACACGCACAGCCTCGGGCAAGGTGTCACCGCACGGCGTGCCTGCCTGGCGCGTGTCCGACCGCCGCGGTGACGCGGACCGCCGCCGCGGTGCCGGGCGCCGTGCAGGACTTGCCGTTGAGGGTGAAGTCCTGGGGCACGGCGTTGGTGCCGGTGTAGGCGCCGTTGAAGCCGACGCCGACGGAGGCACCGGTGCCCAGGGCGGCGTTCCAGCCCGCGTCCTTGACGGTGACCGCGGTGCCGCTCTGGCTCCAGGTGCCGTTCCAGCCCTGGGTGACCTTCTGGTTCCCGGTGAAGGTGAAGCCGAGCCGCCAGCCGTTGAGGGCGGCGCCCTTGTTGGTGACCGTGACGGTGGCGGTGAAGCCGGTGCCCCAGTCGTTGGTCACCCTGTAGTCGACCGTGCAGGCGGAGGCCGGGGCGGCCGCCGTGGTCACCCGCAGCGCGGACGACGGTGGGGAACTGCGGCCGGCGGTGTCCTTGGCCACGACGCGGAAGGTGTAGGCGGTGGACGGCGACAGACCGGTGACGGTGGCCGAGGTGGTCGGTGCGTCGACCGTGGCGACCGGCGCGGTCGTGGCCGGGCCGCCGGAGTACACCTGGTAGCTCGCCACCGGCGAGGAACCGGCGGTGGAGGCCGTCCAGTTCAACGTCGCCCGGTCCGTGCCGACGGACGTGGCGGTCGGAGTGCCGGGTGCGGAGGGCGGAGTGGCGGTGGAGGACCCGGCGGGCAGCACGTACTCGGTGACGGAGTAGGCGGGGAAGGTGGCGGTGAAGGCGCCGCCGGACACCGGCTGGTCGGCCAGGTGCTTGATCGCGGTGGTGTCGTCCTGCCCGTAGCGGTAGACCTGCGCGGCCGAGGCGGGTGCGGTGCGGCCCGTCACCGACACCGGCGCGGTGAGGTCGCCGGTGGTCTTGTTCACGACGATCACGGTCAGCGCGTGGTCGGAGCTGCGTTCCGCCGCGTACACGGCGAGCTTGTCCTGGTCGGCGCTGGCCGCGTGCACCGAGGTGTCGCCGAACGAACCGCCGTTGCCGTCGTAGTTCCGGTACATCCGGAAGGCGAAGGCTCCGGGGTCGGTGGACTTGGGCGGGTCCCACAGGGTGGCCAGGTCCAGGCCCTCCCGCCCGAAGATGCCGAGGACGTCGGCCTGGGCGAGCCCTCCGTCGATCTTGTCCAGCGCGCCCCAGTTGTACTCGGTGATGGCGAGCTTGGTGCCGGGATAGTCGGTGTCGACGAGGGAGCGCATCCGTGGGATGAACTGGACGGCCTGGTTGATCCAGCTCTCGTCCACGTAGGTCGGGTCCCACAGCTGCCGGGTGGAGCGCAGCCGCAGCGCCTGTGTCGCGGCGTCGTCGCTGCCGCCGAACACGCCGGACTGCTGCGGGTAGATGTGCTCGTCGAAGTAGTCGAGTATGCGGCGGCCGTGGGCCTGCTCGTACGCCTTCATCTGCTGGAGGTACCAGGGGGCGAACTGGACGCCGCCGTGGGCGGCCCGGTCCGGCGGGTTGGACCAGCAGTCGCCGCCCTGCTCGCCGCAGGTCTTCTGGTCGAGGCCCGAGTAGACCAGGGAGTTGAAGCCCCAGCCGACGGGGCCCAGGGTCTGTGCGGCCGGGTCGGCGTCCTTGACGGCGGCCGCGGTGGCGTACGTCGTGTCGCGGATCTCGTCGTAGCCGGGTCCGGTCGGGTGCACGTCCCGGTGGGTGCTCCACCACAGGTCGGGCTCGTTGTCGAGGTTGTAGAACCGCACCCCGCCGTCGTTCGCGGTGCCGTAGGTCTTGTCCAGGTACTGCACCCAGCCCTTGGTGAAGTCGGCGCCTATGGCGGTGCTGGTCTCGGCCGGGTCGTTGCCGGTCACCTTCGTGCCGTCGGTCTTCACTCCGTTGCCGCAGTCGGGCCGCCACTGGGCGTCGCTGCCCTGCTGGGCTCCGTACTTGGCGATGCTGAAGCCGCAGGCGCTGTTGCGTGCCGCGGTCGTCCAGCCGGTCATCGGCACGGTCATGACGGTGTCGGTGCCGGTGCGACGGTTCTGTTCGACGAACTTGTCGGCTTCCGAGCCGTCCGGCAGCTTCGCGGTGTCGTTGTTGTAGTACAGGTTCTCGAAGTACCAGTCGGCGCCCGCGTTGTAGGCGTCGAGCTTGTAGTTGTAGCGGGTCGTGGCGTTGCCGCCCCAGCGGCGGACCGGCAGCCGCAGTTCGGCGGCCAGGGACTCGTCGGCGAAGTTCATGCCGTAGATGTGCGGATCGATGGCGCGGCGGCCGGTGGTGGCGTCGACGCCGAGCGCGGGGCCGTCACCGGCGGCAGCGGCCCGCGGTGCCGCGACCGGTGAGGCGGTCGCCACGGCGGGTACGGCCGCCGGGCCAGCTCCGGCCATCAGGAGGACCACGGCCGCGAGCACGGCTCTCGAAGTCATGCGCATGATCACCTTCCCTGCGGCCGCGCGGCAGGGCCCTGGCCGCCCCGGTCGGGCGGTGCCGCACGACCTGGACGTGGGGGACGAATGGGGTGCGCGGAGCAGGCGTACATGTGCGGTGGGGGGAGCCTGTACGCGGAAAGCGCGCCCCAGGTATGGGAGCGCTCCCACAGCGTTCACATGTTCAGCGACCTTCGAGGCGGTGTCAACCGTCCCGACGCAAGCCGTCGGGACGCGGCCGTCACGGGCGGCCGCTCAGGCGGCGACGGCGATGCGTGCCGCGAGGCCGTCTGGACCCCCAGACCGAGCAGCGCCTTGCTCACCGGGGCGGCGGACACCAGTTCGCGCGGCAGGGCGACGAGCAGCTTGCCGGGTCGGCCCGTGGTGGCCTTGGCGTCGAAGAACAGCAGACGACGGTCGGTCAGCGCCCAGTGCATGGGACGCGGGCGCGACGGACTGGAGCAATTGCTGTCTGCGCCTGTATGACACTTGTCATGCGCAGCACGGGACGGCGGACACTGCGGGGCCAAGCGCCTCCGTCTGTACGGTTCTTCCCATGACGAAGAGCGACGGGGACAGCCCGCAGAAGACCGATGTCAAGGTCAGCCTCCTCGGCGGTCACCGCCTGGACGGAGCCGCGCTCCATGAGCGGACCATCACCGCATCCCTGATCGGCGGCGCCGATGTCGACCTCACGGACATCGACATCCCGGACGGCGCCGAACTTCGCATCACCAAGCTGAGCCTGATCGGCGGCGTCAGCCTCAAGGTCCGCCCCGAGGTCCGCGTGGAGGTCCGCGGGCTGCGTCTGGGCGGCGTGAAGGACGACGGCCCGAGCGAGCCGGGCGGCCCGACGGTCCGGATCGATGCCTGGGGCCTCCTCGGCGGCGTCACCGTCCACCGCCCGTAGTCACGGCGACGGCGCCCTCCTCGTCAGATCCGCCGATGCCGTCGCGACCACACGCCGGCGGGTCCGGGCGGCGGCTCGTTCGGACCGGGGCATGGACCGGCACTCGGCAGGCGGCGAACCCGCGACGGGCAGACCGACCGTGCGCGGGCTGCCGTTCGCCCACGGGACGCACCTGGGCCCCAAGTCCCGTCCGGCCGAGGCGACGCGGACGGAGCATGACCCCTCACTCGGCGAGTGGGGCCCAGCGGAACCGTCGGACGGCCACCACGGCGCCGGCCGCGCCCCACAGCAGCAGGACGCCGTAGTCCTGCCAGGGCAGGCCGGCGTGGTTCGTGGTGAAGGCGCGGAGCAGGGCGTCGTTGAACGGTTTCACGGGCAGCGCACCGGCGATGCCGTTCAGCGCGGAGGAGTGGATCGGCACGTATGTGCCGGAGATGAACACGAGGGGGAACAGGACGAGTTGCACGACCGCCGGGGCCGCCTCCGCGTTGCGGATCAGCGAGGCCACCGCGACCGCGAGGGTGCAGAAGGCGGCCGCGCCGAGCACCACGGACACCGCGAGCGCGGGCCACTGCGCGCCGGCGGGGAGCGGGACGCCGTAGAGCGTGCCGACCGCCGTGATGAGCAGGACGTCGGCGACGCTCACCAGGACGCAGTGCGCCAGCAGACCCGCGAAGTACGCGGAGGCGGACAGGGGCGTGGCCCGGACCCGCTTCAGTATTCCGTTCTGCCGTCGCGTCGCGAGGACGATCGCCAACTGGCTGTAGCAGGAGCCCAGCACGGACACCGCGGCGATCGTGGACACGTAGTACTGGAGCGCGGATCGCCCGTAGTAGAACTCGCTCCTGCCGATGTCGCCGAACAGCCCGCCGAAGACGGTCATGACGACGACCGGGAAGACGAACGTGAAGAACGCGCTCTGCGGATTGCGCCAGAACGACAGCTGCTCGTATCGGATCTGGTGCCACAGCAGGCGCAGGCCACGGTTCGGCGGCTGCCCTGCCGGGGTGCGGGGAGCGGCGATGCTCACGGGGTGCTCCTGTCCGGCGTGCGGTCCGGCGCGCTGTGGTCGTGGTCGGTCAGGCGCAGATAGACGTCCTCCAGGCTCGGCCGGTCGATCCTCAGCCCGGCGAGCACGGTGTCGCGGCGCAGCGCCCAGTCGGTGAGCCGGTGCAGGGTCGCTGTCGGCTCCGCGGACTCGACGGTGACCATGCCGTCCTGGCCTTGGCAGGGTGTGGCGGCGACGGGCAGATCGGCGACGGTGGTCGCGGGCGGCAGCGCGAAGCGGATGAGGACGCGTGCGGTGTCGCGTCCGCCCAGGGTCGCGGGGGTGCCCTGGGCCACGATCCGTCCGTCGGCGAGCACGGCCAGCCGGTCGGCCAGTTCCTGGGCCTCTTCCATGGAGTGGGTGGTGAGCAGGACGGTGGTGCCCGTGTCGCGCAGGTCCCGTATCACCTGCCAGGCGCCACGGCGCGCGTTCGGGTCGAACCCGGTCGTCGGCTCGTCGAGGAAGAGCAGGCCGGGGTTGCCGATCATGCCGAGCGCGAGGTCAAGGCGGCGCTTCTGACCGCCGGAGAGCGTCCGGACCTTCCTCTTCTCCCGCCCGGCGAGGTCGACCAGGCCGATCACCTCGTCGATGTCGCGGGGCGCGGGGTAGTAGCCCGCGTTACGGGCGATCGTCTCGCGGACGGTGAGATAGGGCTCGACCATGATGTCCTGGAGCACGAGCCCGATCCGCTCGCGCAGGACGCGCTCGGTGGCCTTCTCGCCCGGGTCCAGGCCGAGTACGTGTACCCGGCCGGAGTCGCGGCCCCGGAACCCCTCCAGGATCTCCATGGTGGTGGTCTTTCCCGCCCCGTTGCGGCCGAGCAGCGCGAAGATCTCCCCGTGCCCGACGGTGAAGCTCACCCCGCGCACCGCCGGTACGCTGCCGTAGCGCTTGTGCAGGTCCTCCACCACGACCGCGTCAGTGTCATGGCCGCCTCCCGTCGCTCGGTGCGCGGCCCTTGGTGTCAGACGCGGAGGCAACGGATGTCCAGCGTCAGGTCGAGACGGCGCCCGGCCATGCCTCGGGCGGCCGTCACACCGAACTCGGTGCGGTCGACCTGTGTCGTGGCATGGACGGTGAAGGCGTCCGCGAGCACCTCGCAGCGCACGATCGAAAGGCGTGCGGGCCGGGAGGTTCCGCATGCGGTCAGCGTGCCGGCGACGGTGGTCCCGGTGGCGTCCACCTGGCCGGAGACGAAGGTGATCAGCGGGTGCCGGTCGGCGTCGAGGAACTTCGCCGACCGTACGGCGGTGTCCCGCTGGGCGTGGCCGGTACGGAAACTCAGCGCGTCGACCTCGGCGTGCACACGCGAGGCGGAGAGCGGCTCGGTGACCTCGATGGTGCCGCCGCGAACCGCGAAGGTGCCGCGCACCGGCAGCAGGCCGAAGACGTGTCTGCTCTTGAACGAGATGGACGAGTTGTCCGTGTCGATCGTGTAGCGGCCGAGCCGGGGAGTCGTCATGGCGGTGTTGCCTGTCGCATCCATGCCCCCATTCCACGCCGGCGCCCAAGTCGGGCGGCAGGGCGAGCGGTTGGTTCCTCACCCGACGAAGGCTTGCTCACGAAGCCCGGCATGCGACTTTCGTAGGGTCCGGCCGAGGCGGAGGTATGCGGTGTCACCGGCCGGGGTGGGTCCGGGGGGCCGATGCCCTACGGTAAGCGTCATGACCGACGACCGGGGGGCGTGCGACGGACCGTGGCACCGTCGGCACCGGCTCGCCGTGGACGTGACGATCGCGGCCGCCTTCGTGCTGCTCGACACCGGCACGACACTGGCCGGCGGCACCTGGTGGCCCGGCCACCCGGGCACGCTCGCCTGGGTCATGCTGGGCGTGCAGGCGCTCGCCTGCGCCTCGCTCGCCGTGCGCCGCACCGCCCCGCTGACCGTCGTCGGCGTGCTCGGCGCGTTCACGCTCGCGGTGACTCTGCTCGTCTCACCGGCGGGCGTGCTGGAGCCGGCCCACCAGGGCAATGTATGGGCGCCCCTGTCCACCGTGCCGGCCGCCTACGGGCCGCTGTTCTACCAGCGAAGCCGCCGGACGGCGTACCTGGCGCTCGCCGCGTTCACCCTCGTCGTCATGCGGCCCTGGGATCCGTCCGTCACGAACATGATGGTCGGGCTGCTGCGTACCGGGGTCGGGCCGCTGCTGGCGCTGTACTTCGATGCCCGCCGCAGGCTGGTGCAGGCCCTGGTCGAGCGTGCCGAGCGCGCGGAACGGGAGCGTCATCTGCTGGCCGAACGGGCCCGCGCCGAGGAACGCGCCCGGCTCGCCGGTGAGATGCACGACGTGGTCACCCACCGGGTGAGCCTGATGGTGCTCCAGGCCGGTGCCCTGAAGATGACGGCAGCGGATACGGCGACCCGGCAGGCGGCGGAGGAACTGCGCGCCGCGGGCTGCCAGGCGCTGGAGGAACTGCGGGACCTCGTCGGCATTCTGCGCACCGCGCCGCAGGGCGACCAGACCCCCTCGGTGGCGGGCTTCGCCGACCTGGTCGCCGAGTCCGTGGCCGTGGGTGTACCGACCGAGCTGATCGAGGAAGGCGACCCGGCGCTGGCCTCACCGGTGGTCGGGCGCACCGCCTACCGGGTGCTGCGCGAGGCGCTGACCAACGTACGCAAGCACGCTCCCGGCGCCCGCGTGCGCGTGCGGGTGGAGTACGACACCGCACAGGTGCGGCTGACCGTCCACAACACGCCGTCGAACGGCCGGCCCCGCAGCGCCCTCGCCGCCACCGGATCCGGTCTGGGCATCGCGCATCTGCGGCAGCGCATCGAGGTGGTGCACGGCACACTGCGTGCCGGACCCTGTTCCGATGGCGGGTTCAGCCTCGAGGCGACGCTGCCCGCGTTCGTCCCGACCGCACGATCGGAGGTATGGGCGTGGCCCGGGTAGTGGTGGTGGACGACGAGCCCATGGTGTGCGGATTCCTGCGCACCATCCTCGGCTCCGCCCCGGACATCGAGGTCGTCGGCGAGGCGCACGACGGCGCGGCCGGCGTCGAGGCGGTCCGGCGCGGCCGCCCGGACGTCCTCCTGATGGACCTGCGCATGCCCGGCATGGACGGGCTGACCGCCATCGAACGCATCAACGAGCTCGCCGACCCGCCGAACATCGTGGTACTGACCACCTTCGACGCCGACCAGTACGTGCTGCGTGCGCTGCGGGCCGGGGCGACCGGCTTCCTGGTGAAGTCCACCCCGCCGGAGGAGCTGATCAATCTCGTGCGGACCGCGGCGCAGGGGCACACCGTGCTGTCGCCCTCCGCCGCCCGCCGGCTCGTCGCCGCCTCCACCGACAGCCTCTCGGCCCGCGACCGCGCCCGGGAGCTGACCGGCTCACTGACCGAGCGGGAACTCCAGGTGCTGGCCGGTCTCGGCGAGGGGCTGTCCAACGCGCAGATCGCGGCCCGGCTGTACCTTTCCGAGGCCACGATCAAGGGCTATGTCTCACGGACGCTGGACAAGCTGGGCTGCGTCAACCGCACCCAGGCCGGCCTTCTCGCCCACGACGCGGGCATCGTCGACGTCTAGGGTTTTTCCTGCGTCGCCGGGTGCGGATGTGCTGGGTGAGGAAGAGGGCCGCGCGGTCCAGCGCGTCGCCGGCCTCGTCGAGGACGCCACCTGGTCCTGACGCGCGGGAACACACGCGGTCGGTGGGATCGATCAGGCCGACGCTTCCAGGACAGCACGCCAAACAGGGCTGTCCACATAATGGTTGTCGAACCGCTCCGCCGACTCGGCGATCTCCTTCGCATCCGACTCGCCGCGCATCACCCGGCCGAGCAGGCGCAGATAGTCGAAACGGCCCATGCCCGGCGTGAACACGAACAGGACATCGGCTTCACAGCCGGGCGCCGCCGCGAAGGCGTGCGGCATGTGCGGTGGCACTGCCAGGAAGTCACCCGCCTCCAGGACGGTGACTTCCTCGCCCACCAGCACCCGAAGTGATCCGCTGATGACGAAGAACAGCTCCGTGGCCTTGGTGTGGAAGTGCGCGGGTGCTCCCACGGCTCCCTCGGCGAAAGTGGACCGGTAGCAGGTGAAGCCGTCAGCCGTGTCGTCCGAGTCGGCGAGCAGCGTCATCACGCTGCTGGGATCGGCGCAGGTCTCGGCTTCCGCACGGCGGGTCAGCACCGGCGGGCGCGTGCCGCCGACGTCGGAGAACTTCATGTCGTGCCCTTCTTTCGGGGTGATTTCGGGTCGGTGCAGCTGCCGAAGATCGCGAGCGGGTCGCCGGTGAGCCAGGTGTTCTCGATGCGCATCCGGCGGATGAGCCAGCGGCTGCCGTCGCGGACCATGTCGACGGTGTAGGGATTCTTCAACAGCGGGTGCGTGTCCGGATCGTCGACAAGCACGTGTTGGGCCTCGACCAGCGCGGTGAGGCGGGCGGTGTCCCCGTCGACGCTGATGCGCGGATCGGTGACCTGGTGAGTGGTGTTCACCCTGCCCGTGAACAGGGCCAGGACGGAGCCGACGATGGGTCCCGGCCGCTCATCAAAGGCGGCTTGCCGCCCCAACGCGCGGAGGCCGGGAAGTCCAGCTGCGCATCCGCAGTGAACGCCGAGGCGAACAGACCTTCGTCCTTGCGGTCCTGCCCCAGAGCGAACCGGAAGAGGGCGTCGACGATCTCGGTGCGATCGCGCAGTTCGTCGGCGACGGCAGTTGTGTCGCCGGGCTTTGCGGCCAGAGCGAAATGGGTGGTCCCTACGCCCATGAGCATCCTCACGTAGCTGGATGGTGTCGTGCTCGACGTCATCCACTCTGCTGCTGCGGCGGCTGGCGACCAACGTCCGCCTGTGGAACGATCGTGAACTCACGCTTAACGATGGAGGAGGGCCGTGATCGAGCGGCACGAGGTGGAAGCGTTCCTGACGCTCGCCGAGGAGCTGCACTTCGGCCGCACTGCCGCGACGTTGCACGTCTCCACCGCGCGCGTCAGCCAGACCATCCGGAAGCTGGAGCGGAGGGTGGGTGTGCCGCTGTTCCACCGGACCAGCCGTCGTGTCGCGCTCACCACGGTGGGGCAGCAACTGCACGACGGGCTCCTTCCCGCATGGCAGGGCGTGGGCGCCGCGGTACAGCGCGCGGTGGAGACGGGACGCGGCCTGTCCGGCGCCCTGCATGTCGCCTTCGTCAGTGCCGCGGGCGCTCAGCTGCTTTCCGCTGTCACGCCGGTCTTCAACGAGCTGGCTCCCGACTGCGAGGTGCGCATCCGAGAAGCGCGAGCCGACCAGCTGCTGCGCTGGATCCACTCGGGCGAGGTCGCCCTCGGACTGACGACCCTGCCCGTGGACGACCCCGACCTGACCCACGGCTCGGTCCTGGTACGCGAGGCGCGGATGCTCGCGGTTCCTGTCGGACATCCCTTTGCCCGCCGTAGCAGCGTCACGGTTGCCGACTTGTCGCGCGTCCCCCTGATACGGCTTCCGGGTCATACGGCGATTCCTCCCGGGCGGCCCGGCACTCCTTCCGCGCCTTCTGATCCGACGCCCGGTACGTTCCAGGAGGCACTCACCCTCGTCAGCGCCGGCCGGGGCGCGCTCCCCGTCGGCGCCCATGCCCGCCGCTATTACGCGCGCCCCGACATCGCCTACATCCACATCAGTGACGCTCCTCCCCTGGAATGGGGCCTGGTCTGGTCAAGCGACCGTCACACCGCGCGTGTTCGCGCCTTCGTGGCGGCAGCTGACGCCTGGACCGGCGGCCCCGCACCGCAGGACGGCTGAGGCGGGGAAGCCGGGAAGCTGCCCGTTTCCTCGCCTGGCCGGGCGATTTCGAACTGGATCGGCGAGACCATCACGGAGACAGGACCGAGGCGGGGGAAGGCACATGAGGTAGCTGCTGACTTTCCCGCGGGGCTCGTGCTTGACGCTGATGCGGTAGGTGCTCGCTGTGGGGGTGGAGGACAGGGAGTAGCTGCGTACTGCCGGGGCGGCTTCACCTACGGTGAGGCGGAGGGAGAGGTACTGCCCGGGCGGGCTTCGGGCAGGGGTGATACGTGCTGCCGCACGCGGGTCCCGGCATCGGGCTCGCGGTGGTGGCGGTCGCGACGGCGGCCACCCTGGGCACCAGCCTGCTGACGGCCCGACGGGTCGTGCGGAAACCGGCGGTGCAGGCGGTGGCGGCCGCCTGACCGCGGGTTCACCCGGGCGGCCGGCACCGGGTGGGCGTCACATGCGGCCCGGCCGCTCCTGATCCCGGCGGGAGAAGGCCAGGTAGCCCACGAAAGAGACGATGGCCGCCGTCCAGGCGAGGGTGACCGGTGCCAGCCCGAACCCGAGCCCGCCCCGGGTGTGCCCGAGCGCCATCCAGTCGGCGAGGGAAGCGCCGAGGGGCCGGGTGATGACATAGGCCGCCCAGAAGGCGGTCACGGCGTTCAGGGCGGCGAAGCGGTGGGCGACCGCGGGTACGCAGATGGCGGCGGCGAAGAGGACGACCGATCCGAGGTAGCCGAAGCCGATGGTGGCGGTCAGATCGCCCGCCGCGGTGCCGAGGGCGAAGGTGGCGAGGACGGCCGCCCAGTAGAAGATCTCGCGGCGGCGGGTGCGGATGCCGTGGATGGACAGCGTCCGCTCGACGGCGTACCAGAGGAAGAAGACGGCGGCCAGTGCGGCAAGGAAGAGCGGCGTGGACACCGTGTAGGGCACGCCGAGACCGACGTGCAGGACGTCGGCGGCCATCGTGCCGAACACACTGACCATGACGACGGCGGTCCAGTACACCCAGGCGATGTACCGGCGGACGGCGAACTGCACGACGAGGGAAACGGCCAGAGCGAGCCCGCCGAGCGCGACCGCCGGTACCGGACCGAGCACACGGGCCAGCAGGTCCGAGGCGGTCTCGCCCATCCCGGTGGTGAGCACCTTGATGATCCAGAAGTACACGGTCACTTCCGGCACCTTGTTCGCCATGGCGCGAACGGAAGCGAGGGGGCGGTTGTCGAGGAGACGCTCTGTGGTCATGGCCCGCACGATGACATGGTGAACTCCCGATGCCACAGATGCCTTTGCGATTGTTTTGGGGCTTCTGGTGCAGGAGTTTCAAAACCGCGTGGCCAACCTGACAGCAACCTGAACGCCCGGACATAATCCCTGGTCATGCCGGTTCGGCGGGTGCTACCGCGCCACCACGCCCGGACGTGGCGGCGATGCGAACGGATGTCGCTGTGCGATCGGCTAGAGTTCCAGACAACGTCTACAGGACTGTAGTCGATCTATGAAGGGGTCACCGTCCATGACCGCACCGATCCACGCCGCCTCGCATCTGGCCGTGAACGTGCTCGACGCCCATTCGCTGCTGGCGGCCTTCGGCGTGCTGGGCGTAGGAGTGGTGATGTTCGCCGAGACGGGGCTGCTGGTGGGGTTCTTCCTCCCGGGGGACTCCCTGCTCTTCACGGCCGGCCTGTTGTGCACGAGTACGGCCGAGGACAGTGTGCACCTGTCCCTGGGGCCCTTGCTCGTGGCGGCCGCGGTGGGAGCGCTGGCCGGGGCGCAATGCGGATATGTGCTCGGCCGGAAGGCGGGCGGAGCACTGTTGGCGCGCGGCCGCTCCCAGCGTCTGCACGAGGGCATGAAGCGCGCCGAGGAATTTCTCGAGCGGTACGGCCATGCGAAGGCCATCGTGCTGGCCCGCTTCGTGCCGGTGGTGCGTACGGTGCTCAACCCGATGGCGGGCGCGCTGGAGGTTCCGCCGCGGACGTTCACGCTGTGGCAGGTCGTCGGCGGGCTCGTCTGGAGCATGGGGCTCACTCTTGCGGGGTATGCGCTGGGCTCGTCGATCCCCAATGTCGACCGGTACCTCCTGCCGCTGGTCGCGTTGATCGTCGTCGTGTCGCTGGTCCCTGTTGTTTCCGAGGTGTACCGGGGCCGCCGGGCGGCCGGGTCCGAGGGCGGACGCAGGTGAGCGGGGTTTCATGAACCGGCGTGACGCCGCCGACCTGGCCGGCAGCATCGCTCTCGGCGCCTGGACGGCGTTCGGGGTGCTGTGCGCGGTCGTGGTGGGTCGGCAAGGTGTTCCCCTGTGGCTGGACGACGGGTTTCTGTCCTGGTCGGTCGCACATCGCCCGGTGGTCGCCGTGGCCGCGGCGCGGGGGGTGACGGACACCGGGACCGGGATCATCCCGTACGTTCTCGCCGCGCTCGCCGGCGCGGTGGCAGGGCGGAACAGGCGGGAGCGACTACTGGCCGCGGCATTGGGTCTCGTCTGTCTGGGATTCGGGCAGGTGGTGCGGCGCGGGGTGATGACACTCGTCCACCGGCCGCGTCCGGGGCTCGCCGACCGGGCGGCGCATGCGAGCGGGTGGGCGTTTCCGTCGGGGCACACCACCACGGCGGCGCTCACCGCCGGGCTGCTGATCGTCGCGGTCCGGATGCGCGCTCCGCGCGGCACCGCCTGGCTCGGCGCCGTCATCGGGTGCTGGGGCGTGCTGGTCGGTCTCTCGCGTGTCTATCTCGGCGTGCACTGGTTCACCGATGTCGTCGGGGGCTGGCTGTTCGCCACCGGGTGGCTCGGCGTGTGGCTGTGGGCGGTGACCCGGTGGCTGCCCGCATCGTTCGTCTCAGACACGGCCCGCACGGCCGGTGATCCGACGGAGGACCATGCGTCACAAGATCCTGGTCGTTGAGGACGATCACGCCCTGCGAGACGTGCTGCGGCGTGGCCTCGCCGAGGAGGGTTTCGAGCCCGTGCTCGCCACCGACGGCGCCACCGCGATGCGGCTGGCCGCCGACGGCATCGGCGCGGTCGTCCTGGACGTCGGGCTGCCCGACGCGGACGGCCGGGACGTGTGCCAGGCGATGCGCGCCAACGGGTTCGGCGCCCCGATCATCTTCCTGACGGCCCGCCACCACCTCACCGACCGGCTGTCCGGGTTCTCCGCCGGGGGCGACGACTACCTTCCCAAACCGTTCCATCTCGCCGAACTCGTCGCCCGGCTGCGTGCCGCGCTCAAACGCGCCGCGCCGTCGGCCATCGCAACGGCCGGCGACCTCGTCCTGGACGCGACCCGGCACAGTGCGCGGGTGGGCGACGCCGACGTCGACATGGACCTGTCCCCGACGGAGTTCCGTCTGCTGGCCACGCTGGTGGCCGCGGACGGCGGCATCGTGCGCCGCCGCGACCTGGTCAGGGCCGCCTGGCCGGACGGCGCACAGGTCAGCGACAACACCCTGGACCAGTACCTGAGCCGGCTGCGCCGCAAGCTGCGCGAAACGGGCAGCGCCCTGAACCTGCGAACGGCGCGCGGGATCGGCCACCGGCTGTCATGAACCGTCTCCTGCGGCGCCTGGCTCCGCGTACCCTGCGCGGCCGGCTCTCGCTCGTGGCGCTGACCACCGCCGCGCTCCTGATGACCGCCCTGACCGTCGTGTTCAACACCGTGGTGGACCGGCACCTGCGGCATCTGGCGGACGACGAACTGCGCAGCCGTTCGGCCGCTGTCGCCACGACCGTCGACGCCGGCGGTCCCCGGGTGCGGGTCGTGGAGTCCGTCAACGACCGTTTCCTCGACGCCAACGTGTGGATCTACGCCGGGACCCATCTGTTGGAGAAGCCGCCGTCGGCCTCGACCGGCGGCACGCTGACCCGGGCCGCCGACCGGCTCGCCGCGCGAGGGCACGGACTCTGTACGACCGTCGAGGCCGACAGCCCGCACCTCGTCCGCCTGTGTTCCCGGCCCGTGCCCGGTCACCGCAGCACCGCCACCATCGTGACCGCCCTGGACCTCGCCCCGTACCGCAACTCGGCGAACACCCTGCTGCTGGGTTCCCTGATCCTGGACGCGGTCATGCTCATGTGCACCTACGCGCTGACCCGCCTGGCCGTCGGCCGTGCGCTGCGCCCCGTGCGGACCATGACCGACCAGGCCACCCAGTGGAGCGCCGTCGGCTCCGACCAACGATTCGGCGCCGAGGCCCATCCGGCCGAACTGGCCCGCCTGGGCGGCTCGTTGGACGCGCTGCTGGACCGCATACGCACCGTACTGCGCCATGAGCAACAGCTGACCGGCGAGCTCTCCCACGAACTGCGCACACCGCTCACCCGGATCATCATCGAGCTCGACTGGTGGCGGGCCCGCCCGCGCTCCGCCGCGGAAACCAGCGCCACCCACGAGGTGATCGCCGAGGCCGCCCAGTCCATGCGCACCATCTGTGACACGCTGCTGAACGATGCCCGCGAAAACGCGCAGAACGCCTCTACGGCACCCGGCGCCACGGCCGTCGTACCCGTCCTGTCGCGGCTGGTCGACAACCTCGGCACACCGCAGCGGGTCAAGGCCGTCGTCGAGGTGACGGATCCCGAGCTGGCGGCGGGCGTCGCGCCCGCCCTGCTCGAACGCATCGTCAGCCCACTGCTGACCAACGCGGTCCGCTACGCCCGCTCCAGGGTGACCCTGTCCCCGCGGCAGGGACCCGGCGGCGTGCGGATCTACGTCACCGACGACGGTCCCGGCGTGCCCGCGGCGTTCGTCGACGAGCTCTTCCAGCCCGGCCGCCGCGCCGACGCCGACGATGGGCACGACGGCGCGGGCCTCGGACTGCCGCTCGCGCGACGCCTGGCCCGCGCCGTCGGCGGCGAGGTGTCCCACGATCCCGGGTACACCTCCGGGGCGCGCTTCCTGGCCGACCTCCCGGCCGGATGACCGGCGGCCGGCCCCTTCGTCGTGTCGCTCGGTCAGCGCCGGGACGGAAGGACGCACCGGAAGCTGGCGGCGGCAGCCGGGTCTCCGTGGCCCTTGTAGCGGGACACCCGGGGGTAACCGCACAGGTCCCGGGCGGCGTTCTGCCCGGAGGCGTTGACCAGGGTGGCGGGCAGGGTCCCGGGGGCCTTGCCGTGCTCGACCCAGGCGGTCAGCGCGGCCAGTCCGTCGGCCGAGCCGTCGGTGCCGTTGAGGCCGCAGTGGTCGGTGCCCGGGGCCAGGAAGAGGCGGTAGAAGTCGTCGACCTCGGCGCCGCCCATCTCCCGCTCGACCTGCTCGCGGTACGCCACGGTGCCCTGGGTGGGGATGTACTGATCGGCCTGGCCATGCCAGGTCAGGAGCTTGCCACCGGACTTGCGGAAGGCTGACAGGTCTGGGGCGTCCGTGCCGATGACCTTGTCGTACTCGGCCTCGGACTGCTTGAACAGCTTCGCGAACCCGCCGTAGGTGATCGTCGAGACGTCGAAGTCCGGCTGCTTCTCCAGCCACGTCGCGACCCAGGCGGCGGGCACACCGAACGGAGCCCCCTTGACGTTGCCGTTCCCGTCGGGCGCAGTGGTGCCGGCCAGAGCCGACAGGTCGGCGCCGACCGGGACGCCGGGCCACAGCTTCCTGCCGGACGGGGTGCGAGGACCGTCCCAGATCTTGCGCACCACGGTCGCGTCGGCGGCCGTGATGGTCAGCTCCTTGCCGTCGCACACGACCTTGGTCCCGATCAGGCGTCGGGCGTCGAAGTCGCACCGCGCCGGGTCCTCGACCAGGCCGTCCTCGACGCCGTCGAGCGGGTCGCAGGCCTTGACCGCGGCGTCGGTGAAGGCCTTGAACTCGCAGGAGGACGGGTACGTCTTCTCGTTGTTCATGACCACCTGCGGCCACAGGGTGGCGACCTCGAACTCGTCCCAGTTGATCGCGGGCGCGTCGGCGAGGATGCCGTCGAAGTCGTCGGGGTGGCGCTGGGCCTCCATGTAGCCCTGGCGTCCGCCGGTGGAGCAGCCGTTCCAGTAGGAGTACGAGGCGGCCCTGCCGTAGACCTCGTCGACGACCTGCTTGCCGACGAGCGCCAGCTCGTGCTGGGAGCGGTCGGCGAAGTTCTTCAGCAGGGCGGTGTTGACCTGCCGTGCGCCGTTCAGCGCCCAGCCGGTGTCCAGGACGTCGCCGACGCCCGCGTCGGTGGTGGCGGCGGCGTAGCCGTACTTGACCGCGGTGGCCAGTCCGACACCGTTGTCCCCGGCCGCGTAGGCGGCGCCCCCGATCGCCTGGAAGCGGCCGTTCCAGCCGTTCACCGGCAGCCAGGTCCGCACCTTGGCGTGGTCGCCGTCGCCCGGGTGGGTGAGGGTGACCGTCAACTCGCAGTACGCCGGGACGTCGGTGACCGTGCCGCCCAGGATGCCGGTCCCGTGGACGGTGCCGCCCGGCCGGCGGGCAGCCGTCACCGACTCCACCTCGGTGCCGGCCGGGGCCTTCACCGAGAACGTCGAGCACGGTAAGGGCGCAAAGGCGGAGCTGTTCCCGGGCGCCGCCGACGCGGTCGGCAGGTACATCACCGCGGCCAGCGGCACTCCGGCCGCGAGGACGGTCAGAAGTCGTTTCATCGCAATTCCATCCCAGGAGTTGGTGTGCGTCGCCGGTTCTACGGCGAGGCGTGTCAAGAGCG
Organism: Streptomyces sp. NPDC001480; assembly: GCF_042894725.1. Taxonomy (NCBI): domain Bacteria; kingdom Bacillati; phylum Actinomycetota; class Actinomycetes; order Kitasatosporales; family Streptomycetaceae; genus Streptomyces; species Streptomyces sp. NPDC001480. The sequence continues at coordinate 440,705 of NZ_JBIAVX010000006.1, forward strand.
ATCCGGATCCTATCACCGTTTTAACCGGTGACGCTCCTTGCAGCGCGCGGCGGTCACCTGTCAAAATGGTGATGTGAACCTCGACCATGTCTTCGTATGCGGGCACCCGGCCCTCGACTTCGCAGCCACCCTCCGCGCCCGGCGCTCGACCAGGTTCGAGATGTTCGTGACGCCGGAGCGGCTGAACGCCTGGTACCTGGAATCCGGACTAGTGGACACGATCACGCCGGGCAAGGAGGACGACGTCCGGGAGGCGACAGCCGTGCGCGAGGCCGTCTACCGGCTCGTCACGGACCGCCGCCTCGGCGAGGAGTTCCACCGGGAGGCGCTCGCCGTGGTCAACGCCGCCGCGCGCAAGACCCCCGTGACCCCGCAGCTCACCCTGGCCGGACGGCACACCGACGCGACCCCCGAGCAGGCCCTCGCGACCGTCGCGCGGCAGGCCGTCGAGTTGCTCAGCGGCCCGGACGTACCCCTGCTGAAGGAGTGCGGCAACCCGGAGTGCACGCGGGTCTACATCGACCGCTCCCGGGGCTTCCGGCGGCAGTGGTGCGGCATGGAGTCCTGCGGCAACAAGATCAAGGCCGCCGCCTACCGCGCGCGCAAGAAGACCACACCCGCCACGGCCGGGCACTGACCTCCCGACCCGGGCCCTTCCCGGCGCGCAGCGGCGTGACGGGCGGTCAGGTGGCCGCACGTCGGAGAGCGCCGAGGAAGCAGGCGGCCCAGCCGACGGCCAGGAACTGCTCGGGGTTGGTCGCGGTGCCGGCGCCGCCGAGCTCCTTGGGAACGGCGAGGCCGGTTTCCAGCAGACCGTCGGACGGCCGGATCATGACGCCTCGGTGACTGCCCCCGGGGCGGTCGCCGACGGTGCCCGCGATTCACACGTCTCAGGGTCACCTGCCTCACGGCCGCCGGGTTCCGTCGCGCAGACATACGGCGATGCCCGCGCCGGCCGGGAGGCGGCCTACAGCCCGAGGTCGAGGGCCAGGCACGAGTAGTACTTCCAAGAACCTTCAGGATCGTGCGAGTTCACAGCACCGCTCGGCGCCGCGTCGACCTCTTCGGTCATCTCCTCGAAGCGGATGGGCTCGGGGAGCCTGCCGTACCGCGCACGCCGCGCTGCCGCCGCGGCACCCATGGCGAGTTCCTCGTTCATGACCATTCTCCACTTCGTCGATCATGGATTGCGTCCTGCTTTCCGCCCGGGACGACCATCAGCATGCCTTGTCGTGCGTCACCGGTCAAGGTGGTGACGCCTTCGGTGTCTCCGGAAGGAGTCCCGCGCTTCCCATGACGCAGTCAGACAGTGATGGTCTTGTACTCCGTGTAGGTGCCGAGGCCGACGGCACCGTACTCACGGCCGATGCCACTGGCTTTGAACCCGCCGAACGGGCCGTCGAAGGCGGGGGATGCGCCGTTGACCGTGACGGTGCCGGTGCGGATACGACGGGCGACATCCAGGGCGCGCGCCTCGTCGGTGGACCAGACACCGCCGGACAGGCCGTACTCGGAATCGTTGGCGATGCGGACGGCATCGTCCTCGTCGTCGTAGGCGATGACGACGAGGACCGGGCCGAAGATCTCCTCCTGCGCGATGCGCATGGAATTGTCGACGTCGGCGAACACGGTGGGCGTGACGTAATTGCCCTTCTCCAGGCCCTCGGGGATGTGCGGGCCGCCGGTTACCAGGCGGGCGCCCTCGTCGATGCCGAGTTGGATGTAGTCGCGCACCCGCTCCTGCTGGTCGGGGCGGATCATCGGGCCGATGAAGGTGTCGGGGTCGTTCGGGTCGCCCACCTTCAATGACTCCACCAGCCTCTTCAGCGCGGCCACGACCTCCTCGTAACGGCTGCGCGGGGCCAGGATCCTCGTCTGGGCGATGCACGACTCGCCGTTGTTGAGCAGGGAGCCGAACTTCAGGCCCGCGACGGCCGTTTCGACGTCGGCGTCCGGAAGGATCACGGCGGCGGACTTGCCGCCCAGCTCCAGGCTGACCCGCTTGAGCTGTGCACCCGCGATCGAGGCGATGCGCCGACCGGCTCGCGTCGAACCGGTGAAGGCGATCTTGTCGACCTCCTTGTGCGCCACCAGGTACTCACTGGTCTCGCGGTCCGCGGACAGGACGCTGATCACGCCCTCGGGCAGACCCGCCTGCTCCAGCAACTCGGCCAGGAAGCCCATGCTGAGCGAGTTCTCCGGGGAGACCTTGAGGACCACGGAGTTGCCGGCGAGCAGCGCGGGGATGATCTTCGAAGTGGCCGAGGAGAACGGCGAGTTCCACGGGATGACCGCCGCCACGACGCCGACCGCCTCGCGGCGCACCACGCTGCGCACCGGGGAGGCCGGGTCGGAGGGGGCCAGGGTCTCCTCCCAGCCGAACTCCTCCGCCGCCTTCAGATAGGCGTTCGCCTGCCGGGTCAGACCCGGTTGTCCGGCCCGGGTGAACCAGGCCGCCGAACCGTTCTCCAGTGAGATCAGGCGCGCGACCTTGTCCGCGTTCTCCTCACGCAGCGCGTTGAACCGCCGCAGGACCGCGATCCGTCGCGCCGGCGGGGTAGTTCGCCACACACCCGCTTCGAACGACGCTCGCGCCGCGGCCACCGCGCGGTCCACGTCCGCCGGCTGCGCCTGGGCCGCGCGGCCGATCAGCGACCGGTCGTGCGGCGAGGCGATGTCGAGCAGCTCCGGGGCGCTCGGCGTCACCCAGGAACCCCCGATGAAGATCCGGTCGTAGGTGATCATCTGCTGCCTCTCTCGATTCGCTTGGATGCGGGACTGAATAGTCACATCAATGTAGCACTTACATCTGATAGCTTTACATCGAAGTGGCAGTAGACTGATGATCAATCGCGCCAATCGTCACCTGTTTGACAGGTGACACCCCCTGTGCGAGGGTCGTCGCGCCAAGAGCCGCGGTGGTCTCGTACCGACGATCCGAGCGCAAGGTTCCCCGGTCGCGGGCCGGTCACCGGAAACACACGACGGAGGGCTTCACATGATCAACAGGCGCACTTTCAGCAAGGCCGTCGGTCTGGGCACCGGCGCAGCCGCGGTCTCGCTGTCCGGCCTGCGCGCCAACGCGTCCGCCGCGACCGCCGAGCAGGCACCGGGCCACACATCCGTGCCGGCCCTGCCCGCCATCAAGCCCGGCGCCCACACCGGCTTCCGCACGCTCAAACACGTCAAGGCGGGCGTCCTCGACATCGGTTACGCCGAGGCCGGGCCCACCCACGGCCCGGTCGTCATCTGCCTGCACGGCTGGCCCTACGACATCCACAGCTTCGTCGACGTCGCCCCGCTCCTGGCCGACCTGGGCTACCGCGTCATCGTTCCCTACCTCCGCGGCCACGGCAGCACCCGCTTCCTGTCCGGCAACACCCCCCGCAGCGCCGAACAGTCCGCCATCGCCCTCGATGCCATCGCGCTGATGGACGCTCTGGACATCCACAAGGCAGTCCTCGCCGGCTTCGACTGGGGCTCACGCACCGCCGACATCATCGCCGCCCTGTGGCCCGAGCGGGTCAAGGCACTCGTCTCCACCAGCGGCTACCTGATCACCGACCGCAAGGCGCAGTTGGAACCCGCGGCTCCCGCCGTCGAGCACAACTGGTGGTACCAGTGGTACTTCGCCACCGAACGCGGCAAGAAGGCCATGGAGAACCCCGACGAACGTGTCGCCCTGTGCCGTTACGTGTGGACCCTCGTCTCCCCCAACTGGAGCTTCGACGACGCCACTTTCCAGCGCACCGCCCAGGCCTTCGAGAACCCCGATCATGCCGCCGTCGTCGTCCACAACTACCGCTGGCGCATCGGCCTCGTCGACGGGGAACGCCGCTACGACCGCTACGAGAAGCAACTCGCCGCCCAGCCTCCCATCGGCGTCCCCACCATCACCCTCGACCCGGCACTCGACCCCTTCACCCCGGCCGGCGACGGCTCCGCCTACCGCCGTCACTTCACCGGCCCCTACGAGCACCGCACCATCGCGGACATCGGCCACAACCTGCCACAGGAAGCACCCGCCACCTTCGCACAGGCCGTCGTCGACGCCGACCATCTCTGAACTCCGGGACCGACCGGCCGTCACCGTCTTGACTGGTGACGCGACGACATGGCAAATTCATCACCAGCCAGGGCGGTGACGGAGACCGACGCGAGACCGGCCCGCCCATTACCGGAATGCCGGAAAGAGGTTTGTCGTGGTGAGCATCAATGGTGGGCGCAAGCGGCTGGCGACGGGTGTGGTCTCGACGCTCACAGCATGTCTCGCGCTCGGCGGGTCAGCCCTCGGCGGCACCGCGAACGGCGTGAGCGACGCCAGCAGGCACGCCAAGCCGACCATCGTCCTGGAGCATGGCGCCTTCGCCGACGGCTCCAGCTGGAACGGTGTCGTCGCCGACCTCCGCGCCGACGGCTACCCGGTCGTCGCCGCCGCCAACCCGCTGCGCGGCCCCGCCTCCGACGCCGCCGCCCTCCGCACGGTCCTCGACCATGTCAAGGGCCCCGAGATCCTCGTCGGCCACTCCTACGGAGGCAACGTCATCAGCGAGGCCGCCACCGACGATCCGCAGGTCAAGGCTCTCGTCTACGTGGCCGCCTTCCTGCCCGCCCCCGGCGAGAGCGCTCTGGAGCTCACCGACAAGTACCCCGGTTCCACCCTCCCCGACGCCCTCGACCCCGTCACCTACCAGCAGTCCGACGGCACGACCGCCACGGACCTGTACATCCAGCAGGACAAGTTCCACCACCAGTTCGCCGCCGACGTCCCCGCCGGCCAGGCCACCCTCATGGCCGCCGAACAGCGCCCCATCGCGCAGTCCGCCCTGACGGAGAAGGCCACCACCGCCGCCTGGAAGACGAAGCCCACCTGGGACATCGTCACGACCCGCGACCTCAACATCCCGGCCGCAGTGCAGCGCTACATGGCCAAGCGCGCCCACGCCCACACCACCGAGGTCGCCGCCTCCCACTCCGTAGCCGTCTCCCACCCTCACCTGGTCGCCGACATCATCGAACAGGCAGCCGACGCGAGCACTCGCGTCGACATGCACTAACCGTCGCCCTCTTGTTGCACTTAATCATGTTAGTTCCATGATATGGAGGCACTAGACGCCCGAGATATCACTTGTTCCCACTACACTCGGCGCGGTGAGAGCCGACGCAGCACGCAATCTGGAAGCCGTTCTGACCACGGGAGCGCGCATGCTCGCCGCCGACCCCGGCGCGAGCATCGCGAGCATCGCCACCGAGGCCGGCGTGGACCGGCGCACCGTCTACCGGCGCTTCGCCTCCCGCGATGACCTCCTCGCGGCCATCTACGCATCCCGCCTGGCAGCCATCGAGCGCGCCATCGAGGACGCCCGGCTGCGCGAAGCACCCGTCGCCGTCGCCCTGCACCGCTACGTCGAGAACATCATCGCCGTCAACCGCACCTGGCCCGTCGACCTCACCCGCATGCTCGCCGACGACGCCGTTCGCGCCCGCCGCGACGCCTCCAGCCGCGAGGTCGACGCCTTTCTGCAGCGCGCCACCGACGAAGGGCTCCTCCGCTCCGGCCTTCCGGAGGGGTGGGCGGCCGCGCTGCTGCCCCAGCTCATGCACCTTGTGTCCCGGCAGATGCCCCAACTGAGCCCGGCACAAGCAGCGGACGTCGTCGTCGACACACTGCTCAACGGCCTCGGACCCTCCCAACGAGCCCACGGCATCCGGTAGTTGTCGTCCTTGCCAATAAGCTGCTGCCCATACCGCCAGCAGGAGGCAATGTGACGGGGCCGCGGCGCGGACGCACGCCGGCGCAGGCACGCGGGTGCTGTTGGAGACGCACGCCGACGTGACCTCGCCCGCCGCGCCGACACCACTGCCCTGACCGCCCGCCGCCGGCTGGAGGCACTGGTGGGCGGCAGGTCCTCGGACTCGCGACCGAAGTCGACCTGGCGCGGCTGCGCATCCGCACCGAGGCACTCCTGTGGATCACCGTCGCACCCGGCGGCCCGGAGGAGACGGGCCACCAGCTCAGCCGCCACCCACAAATCCGCTTCGCCTCCGCCACCACCGGCTCGGCCAACCTCCGCGTGGCCGTCGCCGTGGCCGACCTCAACGCGCTCTACCACTTCACGAGCGACACCATCGGTGCCCTCCCACACGTCTCCACCGTCGAGGTGACCCCCATCCTGAGTGGCGTCAAGAGAACCGGCCTGGACCGCCCAGCCAGCCTCTGAGGCCTTTGGCCAACGCCTCGCTGTGCCCGTGACCAGCGACGGAGCCATTGATCCGGGTGGCCGGACCGGCTGCCCATTCAATTCCCCAGCCGGAAGGGTCGGAGTCGGAAGGCGCGGACAGCCGCCTCGGAAGGGAAGCCGACACATGCCTCCGCTCAAAGCCCATGACCAGGCGCTGGACTTCGAGGACTACGTACGTACACGACACGCCAGTCTGCTGCGCTGTGCCCGGCGCCTCGTCGACGATCCCCTCGACGCCCAGGACCTGCTCCAGACCGCCCTCGCACGGACGTACTGCCATTGGGACGGCATCGCGAACAAGCGGCTCGCCGACGCCTACTTGCGGCGCGTGATGATCAACACCCGCACGGAGTGGTGGCGCTCCAGCAGGCTGAAAGCGGTACCGACCGAGCGGCTGCCCGACACGTCGGTCGAAGACTCCACCGAACAGCATGCCGACCGGGCCCTGCTGATGGACATCATGAAGGTGCTGCCTCCCAAGCAGCGCAACGTCGTCGTGCTGCGGCACTGGGAACAGATGTCCACGGAGGAGACCGCCGCGGCCCTGCGCATGTCGGCCGGGACGGTCAAAAGCACCCTGCACCGGGCACTCGCCCGGCTCCGCGAGGAGCTGGAACGCCGTGGCACCGCCGCGGCGGAGACGTCGAGAACCGACGCAGCACGTACGTCGCTTCACCGACCCGTCTCGGCCCGGGGCGCCGTCGGCACCGGGCGACGGTGCACGATGGCGAGCACCGCGCCCATCGCGATCAGCACCGCGAGCGCCGCGAAGCCGTAGGCGAGCGTGGTGAGTGAGGCGACGGCGGCGACGAGGAGGGGACCACCCGCGTCGCCGAGCTCGCGGCCGAGTTCGGCGGCGCCCATGGTCTGCCCCAGGCGCTCCGTGGGAGTGCTCGCGGCCAGCGTGGCGAAGCCGAGCGGGGTGATCAGGCCCGTGCCGACGCCGATGAGGGCGGCTGCGACGAGGATGCCGGTCAGGCCCGGCAGCATCGCGCAGGCCAGGCCCGCGGCGGTGACCGAGAGTCCCGCGGCCAGGCCGGTGCGCGTGGTGAGGTGACCGTCGTCCAGCGCGCGTCCGGCCCGTGGCTGGACGACGGCGGCACAGCCGGCGAGCACCGACACCGCTGCTCCTGTCGCGACCGCGCCCAGTCCGGCGAGGCGGCCGGAGACGGGCAGGAAACCGACACCGGCCGACAGAGCCGCGGTCCCCGCCGCAAGCGCTGCCGTCGGAGCGAGAAAGGCGGGTTCGGTCAGCCGCCGGGCCAGGTCCAGCACCGTCTGCCGGGCCCTGGGCAGCGGGGGCACGACGGGAACGGCGAGCGCGGCCCAGACGGCGACGGCGCCGCCGAGCACCGCCAGGACCGTGAACAGCAGCCTCAGATTCCCGGTCCACACCAGGACACCGCCGAGCAGCGGGCCCGCGGTGTAGCCAATGGCCTTGTAGAAGCCGTAGCTGCCGAAGGCCCGCCCGTGTTTCGCCGCCGGGTTGAGCCGGGCGACCAGTGCGGAGGCGGACGGCGAGAAGGCGGAGGCCGCGGCTCCCTGCCCGAGTCGGGCGGCCCACAGCCATCCAGGGCTGTCCGCGACGGCGTACACCGCGGATGCGACGGCGAAGGCGGTGAGTCCGCCGAGCAGCACGGGGCGTGCTCCGATGCGGTCGGCGAGGGTGCCGAAGAGCGGCTTCAGGACCACTTCGGCGCCGTCGTAGAGGGCGAGCAGCCCGCCGAGCACCATGAGGGAGGTGACCGCGCCCTCGGGGACGCTGCCGAGGCTGGCGGCGATGCCGTGCGCGCCGAAGGCGGTGGTGAACCCGGCGGCGTACAGCGGCCACATCCGCCGGGGCGGGCGTGGACGGCTCACGGGCATGCTGCCGACGCTCAGCCGGCGTGTCGTTGTGGCAGGTGCGGCTGCTCGGCGTGTTCCCCGCCCAGCAGTTGCGCTGCCTTGTGCTGCGTGTGCGCGGCGGCCATCTGGGCCTCCGCCACGACGTCACCCAGTTCCCGCACCAGGTCCTCGTAGATCGGCATGTGATCGATTTCGCTGGGACTACGTGTCACAGCAGTTCTCCTTCCGATGTTGTGATCTTTTCCGCCCACCGCATCAGGCTCGGTTGAGCCGGGCGGAAATCCCGTGACCGATCAGCAAATAGATGACGGCCGGAAGACCATAATTAAGGACAACGCGTAGGCTTTCCGTGTCCATTGTGAAAATGTCCTGTGCCCATCCGGACAGCCAGTCCGACGTTCCGTGCACAAACTCGACGAACGGGTTCGCCTGGTTCGCGTCGAGGAGGTAGAGCACGATCCACAGCCCCAGGAAACCGGCTGCGACGTCGGCGATCGTGCAGACCGCAAGGGCTGTCCGCCGCGCGGCGGCCTGGTTGCGGGCGGGGCGGCCGGACCCCGGTGACTGGTCGTAGGCCTGGTATCCGGAAACCGGGTCGGTGCTGTTCACAAAAAATTCCGATCTGACGCGTGTTCTGCCGAAGGGGTCACCAAAGGCGCCGAGATTCAGCACCGGCCGGTGATTCGTTCCGCTTACTTCTGCGCCTTGGTAGCACCGTCGTGTTACACCACCTTCTACGTCATCCCGAATTCTCATCGAGACGCGCCGTGTTCTGGAGCCGTGCGAAAGCTGATGTGTGAGGTGAGGCCGCGGCGAGGGTGTAGGTGACGATCGTCAGGCCGGGGTCGGCGGGGATTTCGAGGGCGTCGTAGTCGAGGTCGAGGTCGCCGACGTCGGGGTGACGGAAGCGCTGTTGGCCGCTGCGGTAGTACTCGACGTCGTGGGCGTCCCAGCGAGCGGTGAACTCGTCGCTGCGTGTGATGAGTTCGTCGATCAGGTCGGCGAGGTCGGTGTTGCCGGGGGTACGGGCGGCTTCGGTGCGCAGGCTGCCGACGGCGTCGTGGGCGATGCCGTTCCAGTCGCGGTAGAAGCGCCGGGCGCGCGGGTCGAGGAGGACGAAACGGGCCAGGTTCGGCGGCCGGTCCTCGGTGTCGAGGGCTTCGCGGTACAGGGCGCGGGCGAGCTGGTTGGTGACGAGGACGTCGAGATGGGCGTTGCGGACGAAGGCGGCGGCGCCGGTCATGGCGTCGAGGACCTGCTGGATGCTGTCGCGCACGTGCACGGCCCCGCCGTCGCGGTCGGCGGCGCGGTGGGGGGTGTTCGCGGCGCGGACGAGGGCGTTCAGGTGGGCGCGTTCGACGTCGTCGAGCTGGAGAGCGGCGGAGAGGCTGTCGAGGATCTCCTCGGAGACCCCGCCGACGTTGCCGCGTTCCAGACGGGTGTAGTGCTCGACGCTGATCGCGGCGAGCTGGGCCACTTCCGAGCGCCGCAGCCCGCTGACCTGGCGCCGCCCGCCGAAGTCGGGCAGACCGGCCTGCCGCGGGGTGATGCGGGCCCGGCGGCTGGTGAGGAAGTTGCGGATGTCCTCGCGGACGCTGTCGGTCGGCACGGCATCAGCGTAGGACACACACCCTGGTGCGGAGGGGCCCTGACAGTACCCCTCCCACCAAGGACTCCCAGGTCAAAGGGGGTGCGTGGTTCCGTGGACGGGTGACCGGGCCGGTGCGCCCGGTATCTGTCCCCATCACGGAAGGATCGTCCACCGTCATGCCCCTCACCGCTTCCATGTGCCGGTCGTCGGAGGCAGCCGCGCCCGGGACGGACCGGCACACCACGGCTACGCTGGCGGCCGCCGTCCTCGGTTTCTTCGTGATCACCCTGGACGCGACGATCGTGAACGTCGCCCTGCCCTCGATACGCGACGCGTTGGGTGGCGGGATCACCGGCCTGGAACGGGTGGTCGACGCCTACACCCTGATGTTCGCCGCCCTGCTGCTGTCCGCCGGTGCCCTGTCGGACCGGATCGGCGCGCGCAAGGCGTTCGCCGGCGGCCTGACCCCGTTCGTCGTCGCGTCCGCGGCATGTGGGCTCGCCCCGTCGCTGCCGGTCCTCATAGCCGCCCGCGCGGTGCAGGGCATCGGCGCGGCCGTGACCATGCCGACCTCGATGGCGCTGGTGCGCCACGCCTTTCCCGGCCCGGCCCGCCGGGCGCGCGCGGGCGCATGATCTTCTGGATCAACCTGCCGGTCGGCCTCCTCACCCTGCTGCTGCTCGCCCGCGCGCCCCACTCGCCGACCCGCCCGGCCCCCTTCGACTGGATCGGGCAGATCACCGCCATCCTCGCGATGGGCGGCCTCACCTTCGGGGCGATCGAAGCGGGAGCGGCCGGGTTCACCGCGCCACAGGTGCTGGCCTCGCTCGGTATCGCGGTCGTGGCGCTGGTCGCGTTCATCACGGCGCAGGCGAGGGTGGCCCACCCGATGGTGCCACTCACCCTGTTCCGGTCCACGACCGTGGTCGTCGCCACCGCCATCGGGTTCACCTTCATGGTCGGCTTCTACGGACTGCCGTTCCTTTTCTCCCTGTACTTCCAGCAACAGCACGGCCTGTCCGCGCTGAACGCCGGAATCGCGTTCCTGCCGATGATGGTGCTCGGCGCCTGCCTCACCCCCTTCTCCGCCCGGATCGCCGAACGCACCGGCCCGCGTGTGCCGGTCGTCGCCGGCCTGATCCTGATCGCGGCCGGATCGATCGCGCTGGCCGCTGTGCCGGCCTCGGTGCCGGTGTGGGTGACCGCGCTGCTGCTGATCCCCGTCGGCCTGTCCGGGCCGCTGGTGATGCCGCCGACCACGGCGTTGCTGCTGGAGCACCTCTCCGCACACCACACCGGCACCGCCGGCGGCGTGTTCAACACCAGCCGGCAAATCGGCGGAGCCCTGGCCGTGGCGGTCTTCGGAGCGCTGCTGTCCACCCCGGCCGGCTTCGAACACGGCCTGCGCGTCAGCGTCCTGCTGGCGGCCGCCGTGGCCTTGGCCGCCTCGCTGGCCGCCCCCCGCATGGGCGCCCGACGCGCCGACGCGTGATCGTCCGCACGACACGGGTTACGAGGCCATGGACGAGCGGCGTGCCATCAATGCCCTGCTGCGCCTCTGATCACAACGCCTCACCGTGTCCAGGCCGGACGGCCCGCCGGCGGCGGCGCCGGGTCAGCCCCTGCCGCTTCGGGCGTCGAGCATGCGGCTGACCATGTCCGAGCGTTCCAGGAGCGTCATGCGGACCACCGGGACCGCTTCGTGGGAGGCCTGCCGGGCCTTTTCGATGTACGTGGGATCCACGGCCTGGGTGGGGAAGAGATGGTTCGTGAAGGCGGCGGCCGCGATCATTCCGCCTTGGTGCAGCTGGGGGATCGAATCCAGGTAGCGCTGGGTGTAGGGCATCAGCAGCGCGTCCTGGGAGGGGCGCCAGAAGGCCGCCGTCACCTGGCCGACCGACTGGACGGGGACCTGGCGGTCCACGACCAGCTTCTGCCAGACCTCCGCCTTCGCGGCGGGGTCGGGCAGGGCGGCTCGTACGGTGAGGGCGCGAATCCAGGCGTCGGGGTCCGGGTCACGTTCCAGCAGGGTGGCGGCCTCGGACGAGACGTCACCGCCGAGTTCCGCCTCCCGGACCAGCGCGCGCCAGCGCAGGTCCACGTCGTCACCCGCCTGTTCGCGGAGCCAAGCCAGGTCGTCCGCGTCAGCCGCCGTGCGGGCCAGACCGCGCAGCGCGACCTGACGGTGGCGGGGACTCACGGCGAGGCGCCGACAGGCTGCCGCGACGTCCGCCGTCAGCCCGTCGCGTTCGCCGGACGGCGCCCACAGTTCGGCGATGTTCGCGGCGAGGGTCAGGTACGGCTCGATCACGGCGTCGGACGTCTCGGCCGTCAGGACCGCCGTGATGCACCGCCCGGCTTCCGTCGCCGTGGCCCTGCCGTTCGTCAGCATGTCCCACACGGTGGACGCGGCCACGGCCCGCGAGACGGCAGTGGGCAGTTGTGCCGCGCTCCGCACGAGGGCGTCCCTCGTCGTGGGGTCCGGGCGGGTCGTGGCGAAGGTCAGGCCGTCGTCGTTGATCAGCAGGACGTCCGCCGCGGGCGGGAGTCCGGTGACCGCGGTGCGGTTCCCCGTCACCTCGACCCGGACCAGCGCGCTGCGTTCCAGCGCTTCGCCGTTCCTGCCGTACGCGCCCACCGCCAGCACCTGCGGACGCGGGGTGCCCGCGGCCACCAGCGTGACGGTCTCGCCGTCACGCTCCAGTGCGAAGCGGTCGGTGCCCGCCGTCTCGAGCCAGGCCGAGCGCCAGGCGTCCAGATCACGGCCGCTGACCTCCGAGAGGGCGTCGATCAGGTCCTGGAGGGTGGTGTTGCCCCACGCGTGTCGGGCGAAGTAGGTGGCCATGCCGGCCGTGAAGCGTTCTTCGCCGACGTACGCCATGAGCTGTTGGAGGACGGAGGCGCCCTTGGGATAGGTGATGCTGTCGAAGATCGACGCGGCCTGGGCGACGTCGTGGATGGGCTGGTGGATCGGGTGGGAGGCGGGGCCCTGGTCGGCCAGGTACGCCCTGAGCTTGCCGCCCACGAGGTGGCTCGCCCACACGTCGGTGTACCGGGTGGCGCGTTCGGCGGCCCAGTGGCAGGCGAACTCGGCGAACGCCTCGTTCAGCCAGAGGTCGTCCCACCAGCGCATGGTGACGATGTTGCCGAACCACATGTGCGCCATCTCGTGCAGCAGCACCCTGGCGAACAGCTCGCGCTCGGCGGGCGTGGGCGTGGCCCGCCGCAGGAACACGTCCGACCAGGTCACGCAGCCGTAGTTCTCCATCGCCCCGCCGAACTCGGGCGTGAACACCTGGTCGTACCGGCGCTGCGGGAACGGCATCGCGAAGGCCTCGCCGAAGAAGGCGAGGCCTTGGCGGGTGAGGGTGAAGATCTCGTCGGCGTCGCGTGCGAGGACCCCGGCGAGCGAGCGGCGGGCGTAGAGGCCCAGGTCATGGCCGTCGGCCTCGTGGCGGATCTCGTGGAACGGGCCCGCGTTGACGACGGTGTTGTACACGGACAGCGGCGGGGTGTCCGGGAAGATCCAGCGGCGGGCCGAGTCCAGTTCCTCGACGCGCGCGTCGCCGGAGTTGCTGATGACCGTCCACGCGGGCGGGGCCGTGACGGTGAACGCGTGCGGGGCCTTGAGATCGGGCTGGTCGAAGCACGCCCAGACGAACCGGGCCTCGTCCGGTTCGAAGCTCGTCCACACATAGACCTCGCCGTCCGCGGGGTCGATGGCCTTGTGCACGCCCTCGCCCGTGGCCGTGTCGGCCTGGACACTCTCCACCCGCAGCACGTTGTGCCCGGCCAGGGCGGGCAGTGGGATACGGCCGTCATCGGTGGGCGTGAGGGGGGTGCCGTTCAGCGTGGCGCTCAGTACCCGTGCCGCGCAGTCCACGAAGGTGTCCGCGCCCGGTTCGTGGCAGATGAAGGTCACGGTGGAGACGCATCGGACCTCGGGTCCCTCGGGCAGGGCCGTGAGATCGACGTCCACGTCGTACCGCTCGACCGTCAGCAACGCGGCCCGTCGCGCGGCTTCGGTACGGGTAAGGCTCCGCGGCCCCATGCGCCCTCCTCTGTCAGACAGCAGGCGTCAGCGTACGACGGAGCCCCCCGGTGACCGCAGGCGTTTTCCGACAGGACGGCCGAACACCGTGCGGGCGCCGGGCGCTGCGCACAGTGACCGAGCTCGAGCCGGCGCCGTGACGAGGGCCGGCGTCTCGAGCTCATCGAAGCCGCCACCCGAGTCATCGCCAAGGAGGGGATCGCGGCGGCGACCATCCGTCGGATCGCGGAAGAGGCAGGAGTGCCCGGCGGCCTCGTCCACTACTGGTTCGCGAACAAGGACGCGCTCCTCCAGGAGGTCCTCGCCGCCGACCTCAACCCGATCCAGAACGCGGTCGCCACGGCCACCGAGGCCGGTGACGGCCTGCTCGAGCAACTCCGGGCGGCGTTCCGGGTCATCGAGCAGGACGACCGCGGCCGCCAGATCACCCCGTACGAGATGACGACCTGGGCACTGCGGAAACCCGAGTTCGCCCACCTGGCGAGGGAGCAGTACGCCTCCTACCGGCAGTTCGGGACGGAGGGCATGTCCGCCTGGGTGGCCGCGACGAACGCCCGGCTGCCTGCCGAGACACCCGTGGCGGGACAGTTCATCGCGGCTCTCTTCGACGGACTCGTCCTGGCCTGGCTCGCCGATCCCGAGAACACGGACGTGGACGCCGTGCTGAGGCTGGCGTGCGACCTCATGGCACCGTTCGCGCCTAACTCGCCAGAATCGCCAGGCACTTCCTGAGGTCACAGCGCCTCTTGACCGTCCTCGTCACGCACCGGCAGCTCGACCGCCTCCCTGACTTCGTCGCGGTCATACGGACCGTGATCCGGGTGCGTGGTGCCCGTCAGATGACGCGGGAAGAGCGGTGGGAGAGGGTGGGGCGGGGATCCAGGAAGCGGCCGGAGGCCGAGAACGCGGCCGCGCTGAAAGCGTCTTCCCGCATGTCGACCGCGGGGAACTCCTTGCAGCCGGTCTGCGGCTCCGCCATGGACTCGCCGAACCGGCAGGCGACGCCGGTCAGCCTGATGGTGATGAAGTCCGCGATCTGCGCCCCGAATTCGATGGGCCTCCCGCCGATGGTGACGTCCCCGACCGCGAAACCCTTGTCCGGTGGCACTTGGTAGACGGCGCGGACCCGGTGCTGCGAGTCGCCCCTCAGATAGTTCCAGTAGCTCTTGGGGTCGGAGCCGTCCGGGGTCTCCCAGCCGTCCGTGGACAGGTCGTCGAAGTACAGGCCGACCGGATCGGCGAGGCTGATGTCGGCCTTCTGGCGGGCCAGGGCGTTGACCCCCGCGCCGATGTGCGGATCGCTGTTGCGCTCCGCCGCGCCGTACTTGCCACAGGCGATGAGCTCCTGCTCGGTGACCAGTTCCCCGCCGTTGACGACGCGCCGGATGGTGGCCGCCGCGGCCAGTTCGATCTCCGCGCCCAGTGTGTTGTTCTGCTGAATCAAGTGCATGGCGCCGTGGCTCGTGGAGTTGTTCCACTTGTTGCGCGGCTGGTACCGGCCGCTCGGCGAGAACAGATCCTCCTTGCGCACGTCCGGACTGATGAATCTCTGGTAGAGATCGAGCGTCTTGTCCGGGTTAGTCTGCGCGAGGATCTCCCAGTACTCGGGACCTTCACAGGTGAAGGTGGCCTGGGTGATCTTTCCCGAGCCGTCGCGGGTCACGCTCCACTCGCAGTACTCGTCCTGCACGTCACGGCTGGCGTCGGCGCGCTGCCACCGCTGGAGGTCGGAAATGGAGGTGATCTTGATGATGCGGGGGAACGCGGTCCATCTGATGGGGGCGCGCTGAACGTCCGCGGCCGTGTCCGTGCTGGTCAGGTTGTAGAACTGCGGTCTTGGGCTGTCGTTCCGTACCTGTTGGGGGTCGGGCCCCTCGATGGCCTCGTCGACCGTGTCGGAGATGAACGTGTTCCATGCCTTGCGGCCGAAGTCGTCCAGGTCGTCGAGGTTGCCGGGAGGTCCGTAGACTTCCAGTGCGGCCATGGCGTTCTCCTTGCTCGTGAGGGCGGAGGGCGGAGGGCGGCGTCAGATCATCTCTGCGACGGTGGCGTCCTCGCGCATCGCCAGCGGCGGGGCACCGGGGGGAATGTCGGTGACCGGCAGAGTGAGTTCGAACTCGTTCAGCTTCATGAGGCGGAACTGTCGACGGCGGTACTCGGCGAGCCTGACGTAGTCGTCGAAGTCGGATTCGGTGCGGATGTGCTCGGTGACCTTGCGCAGATAGGCGTCCACCCGCTGTCCGAACACCGTCCGCCAGTCGTCCTCGGGTACCTGCCAGTGCTCGGCGAAGCGGCCCTCGGGACTGTCGGCGGGCAGGGTTCGCGCGGCCTCCGAAATGGCCTGGGCGAGTTTGTCGCACAACTCCACCGTCTTGGTGGGCGTGGTCGGCACGTACCGCATCAGATGACCGCGGGCAGGACTGAAGACGGGGTTGGGGAAGTCCACCATCAACACACAGGCGGCGAACCTGGCCGGGACAAGCCCTTTGCGGATCATCTGCCGGACCACTTCGTTGTCCTCGTGGGCGGCCTCGGGCACCACGAAGGCGAAGAACGTGTCGCCTGCCTGGGAGAACACGCTGTGGTTCTCCTCCAGCCGGAATCCGAACCGGGTCAGGCCGGCCAGGTACCGGGCGGCCGGTGCCCTGGGCGGGACGGCCTGGGTGAACAGGCGAAGGTCGTCGAACAGGACGTCCTGGTTCAGCCAGAAGCCCGTGGGCAGCGTCAGTTCGGGACTGTCCGCCGTGATGGTGCTGCTCTGCCTGTCGGTGCTGGTCAGGTTGACCGTGGTGCTCGTGAAGAGGTGGCGCAGCAATCGGTCAGGATGGTCCACGACGCCGTTCGCGGTGACCGCGGCCAGGCGGGCCGCCGTCCAGCGGGTGATGAGGGACCTGACGGTCAGTTCCAGCTGCTGGGCTCCGACGACCTGCTGGAACAGCTCGTCATGGCGCAGCGGGTCGTCCTCGGCGAGCCGGATCGTGGCCCGTTCGGATTGCCAGTTGATCCAGGGGATCCGCAACTCCTTCATCACGACGCCGCCGTTGACATGGCTGTCGAAGCAGGCCCGGCCGCGCGATTCCGGTTCCAATGCGTGCCATGAGTTGCCCACCCACACCCAGCTGGAACCGAGCCGGGCATAGAAGTTGAAGACCTTCGCTTCGGGATCCCACGCCGCGACCTGGAGGAAGCCCTGCTCGGGGTCGCCGCCCGCCTGGGTGCTGATGAGAAGGTCGGTCTGGTCGCCCCGCACGGCGGTGGTGATCGCGAACCGCATGTCGCGTTCGCCGAGGGCATCCGGCGGGATCTGCCCGGCCTCGCTGATCAGATACACCTTGCGGGAGGCGGTGGCCGTCGCCGGGAGTTGGGACAGCAGGTCCCGCACGGTGGTGGGGAACTTGCCCGCACGGAAGAACCCGACCGCCATGGCGTCGCCCAGCGCGGCCAGTTCCTCGTCGCTGACGGGCCGCGCCCGGTCGTCCCTGCCGATGACCTCCCGGTACAGCCGTCCGGGCGCCAGCACGGTGGAACCGGCCGTGTGGGCGGCGTCGGCCTCCTCCAGACCGGTTGTTCTCATCCAGGCTGTCGCCCGCCGCGGACGCGTGTGGTCGGGCATCGCCTCTCCACTCCTGAACGAGAACTCTCCCAGTGGGGCTGAATATCACATTATGTATAAATCCATACCCGCCGCGGATATCCACTCCGGCCCCGGATCCACCCTGATGGCCCACGGCGTGCTCAGCCCATGGGCCCCTCCCCCGTGCGGACCAGCCGCCAGACCTCGGTGAAATGCTCTGGGAGCGTGCCCGGGAGCAGGTCGAAGGCTCCCACCTCGCTCCCGTCGGCGCTGCCGCCCTGCCAGCCGCCGGCCGCGATGATGTCAGGCGAAGTACCACTGGTCGGAGTGCGGGCGCCGCCGGGGCAGGCGCGTGGTGGCGGCGAGCGCGCCGAGCAGGGCGAGGGCGGTAAGACGATGAGCATCCTCCGCCGGCCGAGGAGGTCCGTGAGGGCTCCGCCTGCCAGGCGGCTGAGCAGGATGCCTGCCTACATCCCCGCGGCCACCGTGGCGACGCCGGTCGCGCGGCGCCCGGGCCGGGCATGCCGGCCCGCGATGGTGCCGGCCTGGGCGGCGACGCCGGCGGCCGCGCCGATGAGCAGGTAGGCGGCCGGCAGCACACCCGCGCCGGGTGCGGCCGCGGCGAGAGTGAGGGCGGCGGCCAGCGCGGCCGGCTGTGCGGCCAGCAGCCGGTTGGGGGCAAGCCGGCCGGCGAGGGGAAGCAGGAGCGCGAAGCCGGTCATGCAGCCGGCGAGCGCGGCCGTCGGTACGAGGCCGATCAGGGAGACGGGGACGCCCAGTTCGGCGGCGACCGCGGTGAGCGCGGGCTGGATGGCGTAGTTGTTCGCTGTCGCCGTCCCGGCTGTGCAGGCTGGCAGGAACGTGCCGCCTCGCTGAAGGGGACGGCTCATGGTTGCGTGCCGCGGGTGAGGATGACGGCGTAACGGCACTGCGCGTCGGTGGCGTTGACGAAGACCCGCGGGGCCGGGTCCCCGAGTTCGATGGTGTCGCCCGCGTCGAGTTGGTGGACCGTGTCGCCGTCGTGGAAGGTCAGGCGGCCGTCGAGGACCCAGACGACCTGCCGGACGAACGCGAAGGCCGCCGCCGGATACGGGACCCGGGCTCCGGCCGGCAGATGGATCTCCGCGATTTCCGCGGGGAAGCGCGGGCCGGTGATCTGTCGGCGCCGGTAGCCGGTGTCGGGGTCGCGCCACTCGGCCGCGTCGGCCCGGCGGCGCACTCCCGGGGTGGCCTCCGTGTCCTCCTCCGTGTCCTCGTGTGTCCCTTCGGCCAGGGCGAGCAGGGAGGCGACGCTGAGCTGGAATGCGGCGGACAGCTTGCCGAGGACGACGGCGGTGGGGCTGCTCTCGCCACGCTCGATCCGGCTGATCATGGCCTGGGAGACGCCGGAGGCGTCCGCGAGCTGCGCCAGGGTCCATCGGCGGCGCTCCCGTTCGGTGCGCACTCGGGCCGCGATCTGCCCCACCAGGGGATCTACTATGTTGGACATGAATCCAATATACGAGAGAAGCAGGCTGGTGGGTGTGCGCCCGGCGCGCTCCGCGGACGTGGACGTCATCCGCGCCATCCGCAACCACGCGATCGAGCACTCGACGGCCCTGTGGACGCAGACCCCGCAGTCCCCTGCCGAGGGGGCGGCCTGGCTGGCGGTCCACCTGGAGCGCGGCTCCGCGTTCGTGGCCGAGGTGGAGGGCGATGTGGTCGGGTTCGCGGTCTACGGTCCGTGGCGGGACTTGGACGGATACCGGCACACGGTGGAGGACTCCGTCTACGTCCGCGAGGACCGGCACGGGCTCGGTGTCGGCTCCGCGCTGCTGGCCGCCCTGATCGCCTCGGCGCGCGAGGCAGGCCACCACGTCGTGATCGCCGGTATCGAAGCCGAGAACACCGCGTCGATCCGGCTGCACGAACGGTTCGGGTTCCACCACGTCGGCACGGTGCCGGAGGTCGGCACCAAGTTCGGCCGGTGGCTCGACCTGACGATCATGCGGCTGGCCCTCTCCTGAACGCCGACGCCCGGGCTTGCGGCAAGGGAGGCCGCATGGGCGGCGGTTGCCGTCGGCCGGTCAGTGCCGTTCCGGTGGCTCGTAGCCGCCGGTGGCCGGGTCCGGTCCGGGATGGTGGTGTACCGCGCCGGTGCCCATGTCGATCGTGGCGCGTGTCCGCATCGGGCCGGCACCTCGGCGGGAGAGCAGCGCGACGTCGGCCACGCGGGCGTGCAGCACGCCGAGCCGGGCGGCACATTCGGCCGCGAGGACGCGCGGGACGCGAGTGCGCCCGAGCGAGAGGTGCGGGGTGAAGCGCGGGAAACGGTCCGTGCAGGACGGGAAGGGCTCCGCCAGCGCGCGCCGTAGCTCCGCCCAGGGCGCGGCACCGGCCGCCGCGGGGTCGAGCCACACGGTGGCGTAGGACCGGTGGCGGAAGGCGCGGACCCCGCCGAGCCGGATGTCGAAGGGCCGGCACCCCGCGGCCGCTGCGGCCAGCAGCGGGAGTGCCGTCGGGAAGTCCTCCTCCGGTACGAAGCCGAAGAGCAGGTTCACGTGCGGCGGCCAACGGCGGATCTGCGGATCGTGCTCGACCCGGATGCGCTGGATGGCGGGCCACAGGCCGGCCGGGGGAAGCCACGCCACGGCGGTCCGGGGCGTGGGTGCCGACGCGAGGTGGCCGGGACCCGTGGCCGGGCCGGGCGGGTCGGGTGTCGCGGGGCGGGGCACAGCTTCAGCATGCGCTGGGCCTGCCCGGTCAGCCACCGCCCCGCAGCGCTCGGGACAGCCCCAGTGCAGCCGTCCGTACGGCCGGGGCGAGTTGGGCCGGACTGAAGCGCGCGCGGGGTACGGCCACGGAGAGGGCGGCGACCGTCGTGCCACCGGAGAAGACGGGGGCCGCGATGCAGCTCACGCCGAGGGCGGCCTCCTGCTCCTCGTAGGCCAGCCCGGAGACCTGGATCTTCTCCAGGGCCATGCGCAGACGTGCCGGGTCGATGATGGAGTGGGGGGTGAGGCTGGGCAGCGGCCGGGACAGCACCTCCTCGGTCAGCTGGGCGCCCGAGAAGGCGAGCAGGGCCTTGCCGACGCCGGTGCAGCTCAGCGGCAGGCTGCCGCCGATGCGGGAGGGCAGCCTCAGGGCCTCGTGGCCGTGGATGCGTTCGAGATAGACCACCTCCAGCCCCTCCCGTACGCCGAGGTGGACGGTCTCGCGAGTGGCCTCGAACAGGTCCTGGAGGAAGGGCAGCGCCGTAAGGTGTCGGTGTTCCTGGAGGTCGAGGGCGCCGCACACCATCTCCCGGCCTACGCCGGAAACCTCGACATCATGACCTCGGCCGCACTGCGCACCGCGGAACGCATGGCCGCCCACCGCGCCACCGAGAGGGCCGCACGATGACCCGTCTGTACGTCCAGGACGTGACCCTGCGGGACGGCATGCACGCCGTCCGGCACCGCTACACCGTCGACCAGGCCCGGACCATCGCCGCCGCCCTGGACGCCGCCGGTGTGGCCGCCATCGAGATCGCGCACGGCGACGGCCTGGCGGGCTCCAGCATCAACTACGGCGTCGGCGCCCACACCGACTGGGAGTGGATCGAGGCCGTCGCCGACGCCGCGCACCACGCGGTGCCCACCACTTTGCTGCTGCCCGGCATCGGCACCCTGCACGACCTCCGGCAGGCACACCGGCTCGGCGTCCGGTCCGTACGCGTCGCGACCCACTGCACCGAGGCCGACATCTCCGCCCAGCACATCGCCGCCGCCCGTGGGCTGGGCATGGACGTCGCCGGGTTCCTGATGATGTCCCACATGGCCGAGCCCGCCGAACTGGCCCGCCAGGCGAAGCTGATGGAGTCCTACGGCGCCCACTGCGTCTACGTCACCGACTCCGGCGGACGGCTCACCATGGACGGGGTCCGCGACCGCTTCCGCGCCTACCGCGACGTACTCGACCCGGGCACCGAGCTCGGCATCCACGCCCACCACAACCTCGCCCTGGGCGTCGCCAACACCGTCGTCGCCGTCGAGAGCGGCGCGGTACGGGTCGACGCCTCGCTCGCCGGGCAGGGCGCGGGCGCCGGCAACTGCCCGCTGGAGGCGTTCGTCGCGGTCGCCGACCTCATGGACTGGGAGCACGGCTGTGAACTGTTCCCGCTGATGGACGCCGCCGACGATCTCGTACGTCCCCTCCAGGACCGCGAGGTGCGCGTGGACCGCGAGACGCTGAGCCTCGGCTACGCGGGCGTGTACTCCAGCTTCCTGCGCCACGCCGAGGCCGCCGCCACCCGGTACGGCCTCGACACCCGCGGCATCCTCGTCGAGGCGGGTCGCCGGCGCATGGTCGGCGGCCAGGAGGACTTGATCACCGACATCGACCTGGACCTGACGCTTCCCGGTCCGCCCTCGACACCCTGTGCCACAACCTCCGCTCCATAGGGGACCGCGTTCAGCGCGGAGTCACCCAGCCCGGCACCCAGGTCCCGGCGGCGTCATGGCCGGCCGTCGTGGCGGCGAGGTGGGCACGGAGTGCGGCCAGGGCCGGGTGGGGGTTGTCACGGCGCCACAGGAGCGAGTGCGGGTAGACGGGCGTCGGGTCGGTCACCGGGATGCGGCGCAGGCCGTGGTCGGCGGGCCAGATGAGGCGGGTGTGCTCGCCCATGAAGGTGGCCAGAGCCGGGGTGTCGGCGATGGTGTCGAGAAGCGCGTCGGAGCCGAAGTTGGGGCCGGTCGCCTCGATGGTGAGGCCGAATTCGGCGACGAGGTCGTCGTAGTAGGCGGCCCACTCGGTGCCGGGGGCGAGGCCGGGCATCCAGATCCGGTGCCCGGCGAGCTGGGCGAGGGTCACCGACCGGGCGCGCGCCAGTGCGTGGGTGGGGCCGGTGAGGAGCTGGAGCGGCTCGTCGAGCACCCGGACGGACTCGATGTCCTCGGGAAGGGGACGCCCGGGCACGGCGACGGCGCGGAAGGACGCGTCGACCGTACCGGAGCGGATGGCGGCGACGGTCGTGTCGATGTCGAACAGCATCAGCACGTCGAGGTCGATCTCGGGGTGCGCGCGGTGGAAGCCGCGCATCATGCCCGCTGCCGCGCCGCGCGAGGCGATCACGTCGACGCGCAGCGGACGGCCGCCGGTGCGCACGGACGCGACCGCGCGCTCGGCGACGCGCAGCAGCTCGCGTGCGTGGGGCAGGAACGCCTGCCCGTCGATGGTGAGCTCGGCTCCGCGCGGGGTGCGGGTGAACAGCCGCACGCCGAGGTTGCGCTCCAGCGCGGCGATGCGCTTGGAGACGGCCTGCTGGGTGACCGACAGGTCGACGGCGGCCTTCTGGAACTGGCCCGCGTCCGCGAGGGCGACGAAGGTCCGTACTGCTTCGAGGTCCACGCCGCTTCACCTTATTGAACAACGGACGGTTGTGCACGGCAGACATGAGGTCGCCCGGCGCGCCCTCCCCGGCCCCCTCCGGGGTGCGGCCTAGCGGCGGGTGAGGTGGGTGAGGGTGACGCCGTTGGGGAAGGCGGTGCGTTCGGCAACGTCGAAGGCGGTGGGGTCGAAGGCGCCGTCGAAGGCCGGGATCCCGGCGCCGGCAACGACGGGGTAGCTCTTGATCACCAGTTCGTCGATCTCGGGCAGCAGGGCGCCCGCGAGCTTGCCGCCGCCGCAGAGCCAGACGTCCAGCCCCGCGCTCTCCTCCCCCTTGAGTTCGCGCACGAGCGCGAGCGGGTCGCCCGGAACGACGGTGACGGCCGGGTCGGTGTCGGGCTCGAGGGTGCTGGACACCACGTACTGGCGCAGGTGCGCGTACGGGCTGGTGATCCCGGCGTCGAGGGCGGGACGGTAGGTGCCGAGGCCCATGACGACGGTGTCGAAGTGACGGGTGGGCGCGTCGGTCAGGCCGACCGCGGCACGGTAGGCGGTCGGGAGCGTCTCGGGGAAGAGTGCGTTGGTCCAGGCGGAGTAGGCGGCGGCCTGCTGTTCGTCGCCGCTCGGGAAGAAGTCGTACTCGCCGCCGGGGCCGGCGATGCGGCCGTCGAGCGAGACACCGACGTAGTACACGAGCTTTCGCAACTGGTGACTCCGTACGTAGTACTCTGACTGAAGTGGTCTGAACGTAGTACTACAACTGGAGTGGTGTCAATGGTGAGACGAAACGACCAGCGGCGCGCCGCCCTCGTCGACGCCGCGATCGAGGTGCTGGCCAGGGAAGGTGCCCGCGGTCTCACCTTCCGGGCGGTGGACACCGAGGCCGCCGTTCCCGCCGGGACCGCGTCCAACTACTTCGCGAGCCGCGACGATCTGCTCACCCAGGCGGGTGCCCGTGTCTATGAGCGGCTCCAGCCGGACGAGGCCACGATCGCTCGCCAGCAGGCGGCCGACCGCGACCGGGAGACCTACGCGGAGCTGATGCGCGAACTCGTCAGCCGTGTCGCGTCCTTCCGCACCGGCTACCTGGCACTGCTCGAACTGCGCCTGGAGGCCACCCGCCGGCCCGAACTGCGCAGGGTGCTCACCGAGCGGGTCCGGGCCGACGTCGACGCCAACGTCGCCTACCACGAGGCCTCGGGCCTGCCGGGCGACGCCATGGCCGTCAAGCTGCTCATGCTGGCCCTGAACTGGCTGATCGTCGAGCAGCTCACCCTGCCGGACGTCTTCACGGAGGAGGAGCGTGAACAGCTGGTGACGGCCGCGGTGGAGCGCATCGTGGCCGCGGACCCGCGCTCGGCCGGGCGAATGTGATCGTCGGTGGCCTCGCCGGAGCCGGGTACCGGCGTGAAGGCGGCGGGTCAGCCGTTCATGGCCTCGCGTACGAGTGCGGTGTCGACGAACTGCTCGAAGCGGACGATGAGCCCGCCACGTACGACGAAGTGGTGGGCGACACGGACGTCGATCGGCTTGCCGGTGGCCTTGTTGGTCGCGGTGTAGCGGGCGAGGACGACGACGTTCTCGCCGTCCACGACGTAGGTGTCGTCGTGCGCGGTCCAGCCGTCCCAGTCCTGGCCGAGCCGCTCCATGACGTTCGAGGTGACGCCCTCGGGGGTGCGGTAGGTGCCGGCCAGCGGGAAGCCGGCCATCTCCGTCCACTCCACGTCGGGGGCGAGGGTGGCCCGCAGGGCTTGGAGGTCACCGGCCGCCGAGGCCAGGTACTGACGGCGTACGACGTCGGCGGGCGCGGTGGAATCGGCGAAGTCGGTGCTTTCGTACGCCATGGCGGTCAGCCCCACTTCATCTCGCCCTTGGCGACCTTGGCTCCGATCTGGGCGGCGATCAGCATGCCGTTGTCCGGGTAGCGCCGGACGAGCGCCTCGGTGAGCGCGGCTCCGTCAGCGGCCTTGCCCAGCTCCTCCTCGAAGGCGAGCAGGTAGTCGCGGGTGGCGGTGACGGCGGAGGAGTCCGCCGGGGCGCCGGGCAGACGGTGGCCGGGCACGACCAGCTCCGGCTCCAGGGCCGCCATCTCGTCCAGCAGCCGCACCCAGGCGGAACGGTCTTCGGGCGTGGGCGTGTCCGCGACCCAGACGTGCTCCTGCTGGAACAGCAGGACGCCGCCGAGGATCGCACGCTGTTCGGCCTGCCACAGGTAGTGGCGGTCGGGCAGCTCAGCCGGACCGCCCTTCAGCTCGAAGCGGTGCCCCTCCAGGGTGAGGTCGCCGGTCAGCGGCTCGAGATCCACCGGGCGCGTCGGCAGGTTCGGGCCGAGGGCCGCCCACGCCTTCAGCTTGCCCTCGTAGGAGTGCTGGATGTGCTCGATGACGAGCGGGGTGGCGACGAACTTCGCCTCCGGAAAGGCGTCCGCGAGGACCTCGGCGCCGAAGTAGAAGTCGGGGTCGCCGTGGCTGACGAACACGGTGGTCAGCTGCTTGCCGGAGTCGAGGATCTCGGCGGCGAGACGGTGGCCGTCGGCGCGGGTGAAGCCGGCGTCCACCAGCAGTGCCTCGTTCTCGCCGGTGACGAGCGTGGCGGTCTTGTTCTTGCTGCCGGCCGGGAAGTCGAGGTCGACAACCGTGAACGTGAGAGTGCTCATGGGGTGGCTCCTCGTGGGGATGTTGGGGACGTCGAGGACGGTGGGACGGGTGGGGGCCTGAGAGAAATCAGGCCTTGCGCAGGGTCGCGAGCCGCCGGTCGACGTCGTCGGCGGTGGCGTGGCCGTGGGCCAGCACGGCGACGCGGTCACCGTCGACGGCCAGGAGGGTGGGGAATCCCGTGACGCCCAGCTCGGCGGCGCGACGGTAGTCGGCCTCGGCCGCCGCCTGCGCCCCGGGCGCCTCGAAGGCGGCGACCACGGCGTCGGCGTCCAGTCCGGCGTCCCCGGCGACCTTTCGGTAGGTGGAGGCGTCGGACAGGCTCAGGCCGTCGGCGTAGAACACCCGCTGGAGGTCCGTCGCCAGCTCGGCGGCGCGTTCCGGGGCGGCCTGGCGCAGAGCGGTCATGCCGCGTGCGGCGGCGTCGGAGTCCATCACGAACGAGCCGTCCGCGATCAGCCGCTCGTAGCCGTCGCCGAACTCGGCCCCGGTCGACCGGGCGATCTTCGCATTGGCTCCCTGGACATGACCGAACTCGCGGATCGGCGCCTTCCGGGACCCGGTGAACAGGCCGCCCGAGACCACCTCCACCGGCAGCTCGGGGTGGCGGGAGACCACTTCGCGCAGGGTCCCGGAGAACCCGTGCGACCAGCCGCAGTAGGCGTCGAAGACGTAGACGAGTTTCATCGAGGACCTCGCGAGGGGTGCGGCGCCCGCAGGATGCGAGCGATTCATCTGACACAACAGTATCTGCTTCGTCAGATATTTCGCCGCCGCGTCGGTATTCGCGTGACGGTGGCCACACCTCGGTCGGTCAGGGCAGGCGGGGCAGAACGTCCCGGGCCGAGTGGCTCAGGATGCGCAGGTCCTCGGCGAACCGGTCGCGGTGCTCCGGCGGCAGGGGCTCGAGGAAGTAACGGCGGATGTTCTCCACATGCACCCGGGACGCCTGGACCGCCATCCGTTCCCCCAGTGCGGTGAGCCGTACCAGGCGGCCCCGCCGGTCGTCGGGGTCCTCGGCGCGCTCGACCAGTCCGGCGGCCTCCATCCGGTCCACGAGACGGGTGGCACCGCCCGTGGTGAGCACCTGTTCCTGGGCGATGGCCCGCATCGACAGGCCGGGCTCGTCGGCGCGTCCCAGGATGAGCAGGACCTCGTACATGAGATGAGTGATGCCGCACTCCTGCTCCAGGGCCCGCCCCAGGATGTACTCCAGCCGGTTCGCCGCCCCTTGCAGCCGCCCGAAGGCCAGGACCAGCGGGTTGCCGGCGGCCTCCTTCGGCGACGAGATAGCTGCCTCTTCGTCCACGGCTTCGGCGCACCTCTCCTCGTGTTCGCACCTCGTCCACCGATCATGCCGTACAACGGGCCCTGACCGACCGGGCCGGTGGGCCGGTCTCGATGCGGGTCTACGGATGCTTGCCCGGGGGTGCAGAGCCGGTGAGTGCGGCAAGGGCGTGGTGGAGGGCGAAGTCGGCGGGTGGGCGGTCGGGCCAGCGGGCGGCGATGTGGCCGTCGGGCCGGATGAGCAGTGCTCCGTGGGGGCGGAGGCCGCAGCGGTCGGTGTGCTCTTGAGGAAGGGGCTCGATGCGGAGCGGCCAGGGTGTGGTGGTTCGCTGTGCCCAGCGGGCGGGGTCCGGAGTGAGCAGGGTGAACCACTCGCCGAAGGCGTCGAGCGTGGAGCGGTCGTGGGTCAGCCAGAGGTGTGGCATGCGGTGGCCCGGCCGGGTGCTGGGGACATAGTCCGTGCCGGTGTCGGACGGCTCGGCCGGTGTGCCGCCGTCGGTGAGGACGGCGTCGGAGTCGTAGGTGACGCCGAGGACGAGACCGAGCTGCGCGAAGTACTGGTCGGACCAGGGCAGTTCGAACTGGGCTGGCGTCGCGGCACCGGTTCGGAGCTGTTCACGGCGGGCCTTCTGCACTCCGAACATGAGCTCGGTGTTCACCACCGCTTGATGGAGTGTCAGATGGGCGACGGGTTGCCGTTCCGTCTCGTAGGTCTCCAACACGCCCGGTGCGGCCCACCCTCGGAGTGCTCCCGCCAACTTCCAGCAGAGGTTGTGCACATCGGCGACGCCGAGGTTCATGCCCATGCCGCCGGCGGGCGGGATCGCATGCGCGGCATCGCCGGCCAGCAGGACGGGGCCGCGGCCGAAGCGCTCGGCGACGAACGCGTTCACCACCCAGTGCTGAACCCGCAGCACATCTACCTGTACAGCGGCGCCGGTGCCGAGCGCGTGCGAGACGAGACCGGACCAGTCGGCGCCCGCCACGTCTTCGGGCGTGGGAACGATCCAGGCCCAGCCTCCTTCGGGGTACAGCGGGAGGAAATAGCCGTCCGATGTGAAGTAGACCCCGGCGGGCTGCCGGGCGCGCCAGTGGTCGAGGTCGGCGTCGAACACGACGGTGGTGACCCGGCCGACCGCTCCGGGACCGGTGGTGCCGATTCCCGACTGTTGCCTGACCGTGGAGTTCGCGCCGTCGGCCGCCAGTACGTAACGGGCCCTGACGCGGCTCTCCACACCGCTTCGGTGGTCGACGAGCAGGACCTCGGCGCCCTCGGCACCGTCGGCTGCTTCGGTCAGGCCGACGAGCTCGACCCCGAACCGCACGGGCGCGTCCGCCGCGGCGAGCAGGGTGGGTTCCAGCCGATCCTGCGAGGTGACCACGCCGGTCACGGGGCTCTCGGGCACCGGCGCGTGGATCCCGACCATCGCCTCCGTGGCGAAGTCGGGGTCGTGCAGGGTGTCCCGGAAGCGGACGCGGCCGTACTCCGGTGCGAACGCCCTGGCGGTGATCGTGGCAGTGAGCCCGAGCTGGCGGTAGATCTCCATCGAGCGCACGTTGACCAGCCGGGAGCGTGGAAAGGGTGACAGTTCGCCGTGCTTCTCGACCAGTAACGTCCGTACGCCCCAGCGTTCCAGGAGCGCTCTGCCGGTCAGTCCGACCGGCCCGCCGCCGACGATCAGTACCTCCACCTCTGCGTTCGCTCCAGGCATGTCGGGCTCCTCCTGCCGGCGGCGGTGACCGTGGCACGGCGGCCTCCGCGGAGAGCCGGACCGCGGCCGGTCGGCCACAAGAGACATTCAACCCGTGGTCCTCCAACGGTGCTCGTCGGCGGCCGCTGCCGGTACTCGTCGGCCTGCTTGTCCCTACGACGGCCACGGGTGGCGCCGGGCCGCCCGTGCCGTCAGAACTCGTCGATCAGATCCGCCGCGCGGATCACCGCCGCCAGCGCGTCGGGGTGACCCGTGTGCTGGTGTATGTCGAGGCAGGTGTCGGCGAGCTTGATGACGTGTTCGTCCTGATGACGGACGGCGAGGGCGAACACCTCGTCCGCCGACCCGGGGGCGGAGGGGAGGCTGTGCCGGGGTGCGGGCGCGGCAGGGGCGTAGGCCGCGGTCACGGCCGCGCCGGCCGCCCAGGCCGCGTGCAGGCTCGTGACCCACTGGGTGCTGGGGAGCGCGGGCAGGGTGCGCAGCACGGCCATGGGCGCGGTCACGGCGTGGACCAGCATGACGGGTGAGCCGTGTGCGTTCGGGAGGTAGTGCACGCCGGCCGCGGTCGTCAGGTCGGCCAGCAGTCGCCGAGCCTGCCCGGCGTCCGTGGCGGGCCTCAGCGCGGCGAGCGCGGTCGGCCAGCCCGTCAGGCCGGGGAGCTGGTCGAGCCGGTGGTTGATGCCCGCGGTCTGGTCGGGCACGCGTGGAACGCCGGCGAGAGCGGACGCCGGGTCGGCGGTTCCGGAGGGAGGAGTGAACGGGACCTGCTGCCAGCGCGCAGCCCAGTAACCGAGTGCCTGACCGAGCTCGGCCAGGCGCGGCCCGTCCTCGTGGTCCAGCAGGGCGTGGACCGCGTGGCCGGTACGGATCACGCCGTGGGTGGCGCCCGCCGCGATACCGGGCAGAAGCCGTGGCCACCACGTCTCCAGCACTGCACGCCAGGGCTGTTCGGTCACCTCGCGTTCGAAGAACACCAGCCAGTCACCGAGCCGACGGGGGTCCCCCAGCGCCGTACGCCATCCGTCGTCGTCGGCGGCAATGGGCGAGGTACCGCGTGGCCGGTCGTCCAGTCGACGCATGTAGCGGTCCAGCCAGCGGTGGACCTGTCGCGCGTGTCCTCGTCGGGCCATGGATTCCACCGCCATGGGACCGTGGTTGCTCAACCAGCCATCGAACTCCGGTCCCGTCCGATGCAGCCGTTCGTACGCCTCGTCGAGCGTGCCGTCGATGTTCATGACATGTGACGCTAGCCGCTCGCTGATCCGCCGCCATCGGGCCGGAGATCGAGACGCGCCCCTTCGCCGGTACTAGGACCTGCGTCGCGGCATCAGCGCGGCGGGCAGCCTTGGCACGAACGGGTGGTGGACAATTGCGAAATCAATGGACATGAAGGTACGTTTCCGCCCGATACTTCGAGAGGTCACCGGCAGACGGGGGCAAAGGATGGCCACGGACCACCGCGTCGCAACCCCGTCGATGACCGGTCGCACGACGACATCCAGCGCCGGGATTCGTGGCTTTCGCGCAGGCGACGGCCCGCGGTTGGTGGAGGCGTGGCGCCGCAGTGCGCCGGCCGACCCCATCACGCCGGACCGCTTCCGGTCCCTGGTGCTGCTCGACGGCAACTTCGATCCCGAGGGGCTGCGGGTGGCCGTCGACGGTGACCGTGTCGTCGGCGCGGCCTACGCGGTGCGCCGGCTGACGCCGCTGGCCGGCGCCGACCTGGAGCCGGAGCAGGGGTGGATCGCGTTCTTCTTCGTCGATCCGGCCGCCCGCGGGCGCGGACTCGGCCGCCGGCTGCTGACCGACGCCCTCGACTGGCTGCGCGGCCACGGCCGCACCCGGGTGGACTTCTCCTCGTACACCCCGAACTACATCCTCCCCGGCCTGGACTCCGAGGCGTATCCGGAAGCGGCCGGGCTCCTCGAGTCCCTGGGCTTTCGCACCCTGTACGAGGCGGCGGCGATGGACCGCGGTCTGGTCGGCTACCGCCACCCCGAGGATGTCGCCCGCCGCCGGACCGAACTGACGGCGCGGGGCCACCGGTTCGGCACGCCGTCCGACGACGACCTGGTGGAACTCCTCGCGCTCGCCGGAAGCCGCTTCAACCCGGACTGGGCGCGCGCCATCCGGGAGTGCCTCGCCTCGGGCACGCCGCTCGACCGGATCGTCGTCGCCCGGGACCCTTCGGGCCGCCTGGTCGGCTGGGCGATGCACGGCGCCTACGAGTCGGCGGACGAACGGTTCGGGCCGTTCGGGGTGCTGGAGGAGCTGCGCGGCACCGGACTCGGCAAGGTCCTGCTCCATCTGGTCCTGGAACGGATGCGGGCGCGCGGCGCGCACTCGGCGTGGTTCCTGTGGACCGGTGAGCGGTCCCCGGCGGGCCACCTGTACCGCAAGGCCGGTTTCACCACGACCCGGGTGTTTCGTGTGATGCGCCGGGAGGCCGCCCGATGACACCGTCGCGCCCCGCCGGTGGACTGAGCCGCCGTCACTTCGCGCTCGTGCTCCCCTCGGCCCTGCTCGCCTCCGGCTGCGCCGCGCCGCGCCGGGGCACCGGGCGGCCCGGGGATCCGATCGTCCTCACCCTGCTCTCCCACTACGCGAGCGGGGAGCTCAAGCAAGCACTTCAGGGTCCGGTCGACGAATGGAACGCCACGCACGACCGGGTCAAGGTGCGGACGAAGGCCGTCGAGTTCACGGACCTGCTGACCACGTTCATGGTCCGGCAGGCCGCCGGCCAGGGCGCCGACATCCTCCACCCGTACTGCCTGTGGAACGGCCAGCTCGTCCAGGCCGGTGTCCTGCGGCCCGCCCCGCCCGAGTACGCCGAGGAGATCAGGCGCGGCTACGGTGCGGCCGCGGTCGGCGCCGCGTCGGCGGGGGGCACGGTCTACGGCTATCCCACCGAGATGCAGACGTACGCCCTCTACTACAACAAGCGGCTGCTGCGCGAGGCCGGCATCGACGGCCCTCCGGGCACCTGGCGGGAGCTGGAGGAGACGGCGTACCGCACCGCCGAGCGGGACCGGTACGGCAACACGCTGGTCCAGGGGTTCGGGCTGTCGACGTACGACGACTCCACCACCGTCGGCCAGACCCTCGCGCTGCTCAACGCCGCCGGCGGAAGCTTCGTCGCCGCGGACGGCAGGAGCACCGCCATCGACTCGCGGGCCGGCCGGGCCGTGTTGGATCTGGAGCACCGCCTTGTCGTGAAGGGTGCGAGCGCGCCCGGCGTCAACGTCTACAAGGCGTTCGCGTCCGGGCAGGTGGCCATGGTGATCAGCGCCGGCTGGTGGACCGCGAACCTCAAGGCCCTGATGGGCAAGGGCTACCGCGACGTCGGCGTGGCACCGGTGCCCCTCCCGGAGCCGGACGGCCGGTGCGCCACCCTCTCCACCGGCTTCATGCTCGGGGTCAACACCGCCAGTGAACGCCCCCGTGAGGCCTGGGAGTTCCTGCACTGGCTCAACACCGAGAAGGTGGGCGGCGTGACCCGGATGAGTGCCCTTCAGGTGTCGGTCGGCTCCCTGACCGGCCGTGCCGACGACATGCGGACACTCCTCGGCGCGGGGAGCGATCCGAATCTCCGCCCGTTCCTTGACGCGCTGGCCTACGCGGTGCCGGAGCCGAACGTGCCGGGCGCGCAGCAGGCCAAGTCGCTGCTGCGCAAGAACATCGAGGCCCTGTGGACCGGCCGGCAGTCGGTCGACGAGGCCCTGCGCACCACCCGCCGTCAGGTCGATCAGGAGGTGTCGCGTTCATGGTGAACACCACCCTGGCACCGGAGGCGGCCGAGCCGGCGGCGCGCGACGGGTCCGCCGCCGGCGTCCGCGGCCGTGACCGGCACCGGCGCCGCCAGACCGTCGTCGCCTACCTCTTCCTGGCGCCGACTCTGCTGTTCTTCGCGGTCTTCCTGGTCCTGCCGCTCGGGTTCGCGCTGCTGCTGTCGCTGTCCCGCTGGGCCGGATTCGACCTCGGCGACATCGATCCGGTCGGCCTGGACAACTTCGCCGGTCTCCTCGCGGACGGATCGACGTTCCTGGCGCCGATCCTCACCAACACGCTGCTGTTCGCCCTGGGCACCGTGGCGCTCGCGCTCGCCGGCTCCGTGCTCGTCGCCACCTGCATCGACAAGCTGCGGTTCCAGGGGCTGTGGCGCACCCTGTACTTCCTGCCGATCGTCACGACCGTCGTCGCCGTCGGCAACGTGTGGAAGTACATGTACGAGCCGGGCGGCCTCGTCAACGGCGTCCTCAACGCCCTCGGGTTCGGCTCGGTGGCGTTCCTCCAGGACCCGGAGACCGCGCTGCCCTCGGTCGTGGTCGTACAGGCGTGGGCCTCGCTCGGCTCGGCGATCCTCATCCTGACCGCCGGGCTGAAGTCCATTCCCGAGTCGTACTACGAGGCCGCCGCACTCGACGGCGCCGGGCCCGTCACCGTCCTCTGGAAGATCACGCTGCCGCTGCTGCGGCCGTCCCTGCTGTTCGTGTGCATCACCCAGTTCCTCACCGGCCTCCAGTCGTTCGCGCTCATCATCGTGATGACCAAGGGCGGACCGGGTGACGCGACCGATGTGGCCGCGCTGGAGATGTACCGGCAGGCCTTCGCCTACGGCGACTGGGGCACCGCGAGTGCCGCCGCCTTCGTGCTGTTCGTGGTGGTCCTCGTGGTCACCCTGGCGCAGTTGTGGATCTTTAGGCGCAAGGGGGAGGACGCATGAGCCGCCGACGTTTCCCGTGGCTGTCGTATCTGGTGGTCGTGACCGGCGCCGTGCTCACCGTGGTGCCGTTCCTCGACATGGTGACGACGTCCTTCAAGGGGCCCGGCGAGTCCGGCACCCTGCCGTACCGGTTCCTGCCCGAGGCGTTCGACCTGTCCAACTACCGGGCGGCGATCGACCAGCTCGATCTGCCCCTGCTGTTCCGCAACAGCGTCGTCGCCACCGCCGTGATCACCGGATCGGTGCTGCTCACGTCGTCACTCGCCGGCTACGCGCTCGCCCAACTCCGCTTCCCCGGACGGGACTTCGTCTTCCGGCTGGTGCTGTCGACGATGATGTTCCCGCCGTTCCTCTTCTTCATCCCGCACTTCCTGATCCTGGTGCACTGGCCGCTGGCGGGCGGCAACGACCTGTTCGGACGCGGTGGCGCCGGGCTGACCGTCAGCATCGTGGCGCTGGCCATGCCGTTCCTCGTCAACGGCTTCGGGATCTTCCTGATGCGCCAGTTCATGGTCTCGATCCCGGAGGAGGTCCTGGAGGCCGCGCGCATCGACGGTGCCGGCGAGTTCGCCGTGTGGTGGCGGATCGTGGTGCCGCAGACCAAGCCGGTCGTGGTGACGCTCGGGCTGCTCACCTTCGTCGACGCCTGGAACGAGTACATCTGGGCGCTGCTCGTCTCTACCGCGAACCCGGACGTGATGACCCTGCCCGTGGGCATCCAACTCCTCCAGGACCATGTCGACCCGACCCGCACGATGCCCATCGTCATGGCCGGCCTCGTCCTGAGCATCCTGCCGGTCCTGATCCTCTTCCTGCTGCTCCAGAAGTACTACGTCCGCGGCGTCATGCTCAGCGGCCTCAAGTGACCAGAGGCGTCGGCCGGATCAGACGTGCGTCAGGAGGCGCTCCAGGGGCCGGGGCACGCGCTCGAGGTCCAGGTGCGCCACGAGTGCCTGTGCGTAGAGCGCCTTGCGACCGCTGTGCGTGCCCATGAAACGGCGCAGCTGGTGCTCGACGGGGCGTTCCCGCTGTGCCGGCTGGCCCTGGAAGGTGTGGAAGGGACGCGTCTCGCCCTGGGCGTCGATCACCTGCCGCACTCCCTCGGCTCCGAGGGCACGGATCAGCTCGTCCTCCAGGTCGGCGACGCACACATGGAACCCGAGTGTCTCCAGTCCGGCGTGCGTGAGACCGGACCCGAGCCCGACCCGTTCCAGATGACGCCGGAAATGCCGCTCCTCGCCGATGTCGCAGAGACCGGCCAGCGGCAGGCCGAGCCCCGGAGGGCCGCACACGTCCAGGAAACGCCCGATGTTCGTCGCGCCGCCGAGCGGTACCACCGCGACGCCCTCCGCGCCGAGGTCGCGGCCGTGGCGCGCGGCCAGCGCTTCGAGCGCGATCTGATCGCTGCTCCCCTCGACGAGCACGATCGTCCGCACACCGCCGCCGGCCAGCTCCCGCGCCGTCGCGGCGGCCGCGCCCGCCCGCGCCCCGCCGGCCGCCCATGCGACCAGCGCCCGGCTGAATCGCCTCAACTCGTCCACGAAACCTCGCTTCCCGACGCCATCGTGGCACGGCCGACAACGTGGACGCACGCACGTTTTCCGGGGGAGGTGACTCAAGCAACCGGCGGGCGGGGACGGCCGGGGACCGGGCCGCTACCTGGGGTCGAGGGCGCGGACGAGGTCGATGCCGTGTCCGAGGTTGTCCAGGCGCGCCGCGAGGGTGTCGCCCGCCGGATAGAGGCGGACGGTGTCCACGCCCGTGGCGCGCCAGTCCGCGAGCCGGGCGCGGACCATCTCCTCGGTCCCGATCAGGGTGGTGGCCAGGACCATCTCGTCGGTGATGAGACCGGTGGCGCCCTCGCGGTCGCCGGCCTGCCAGCGTTCGCGGACCTGGGCGGCGACATCGGCCCAGCCCTGGCGGCTGTAGGCGTTGTTGTAGAAGTTGGTCGAGCCGGAGCCCATCCCGCCCAGTGAGAACGCCAGTTCCTTCTTGCGGCTGCCGAGGACGCCGGCCAGCCGCCCTTCGTCGGGGACGATGTCGATCTCGGCGCCCTGGCAGATGTCGAGGTCGGTGCGGGTGCGGCCGTTACGGGCCAGCCCGGTGTCGAGGTGGGTGAAGTAGGCGTCGGCGCCTTCGGGGACGAAGCTGGTGCCGAGCCAGCCGTCGGCGATCTCGCCGGTGAGTTCGAGCATCTTGGGTGACAGGGTGGCCAGGTAGACCGGCACCTGTACCGGCGTCAGGCTGAGCCGCATCGGGCGGCCCTCACCGTCGGGAAGGGGGATGGTGTACTGGCGGCCCTGAAAGGCGATCTTCTCTCCGGTGAAGGCCGCGCGGATGATCTCGACGGTCTCCCGCATCCGGGTCAGCGGCCGTGCGAAGGGGATGCCGTGCAGGCCTTCGACGACCTGCGGCCCGGAGGCGCCGAGGCCGAGGCGGAACCGGCCGTCGGACAGATGCGCGAGGGTCATCGCGGTCTGCGCGACGGTTACCGGGGAGCGGGTGCCGAGCTGGATGACCCCGGAGCCGAGCAGGAGTGTCTCGGTCCGGGCCGCCAGGTAGCCCAGCGGCGAGGGGGCGTCGCTCCCCCAGGCCTCGGCCACCCAGCACATGTCCAGGCCGAGCTTCTCGGCTTCCACGACGAACTCGGCGGTCTCGCGCCAGTTTCCGCCGGAGCCCTCGATGGTGGTCGCGGTGCGCATCACTTCTCCCGTTCGGCGAGGTTCTTCATGGCGGCGAGGTTGGACTTGATGCCGGTCTCGAACTCGCGCAGCCGGACGAACACGATCTTCTGCTCCTTGTCGGGCATGGCCTCGATCGCGGCGCTCAGCCCTGACGGTGCCGGTCCGAGCTGGGCCCACTGCTCCAGCACCGTGCCGGTGTCCCGCGGGTGCAGCGTGAACCGCCACACGCTCATCGGGTGGCCCGGGTCGCCCACCGCCCAGGCGAACCGCCGCGGCTGCTCGCAGTCGACGATCGTGCTGACCGTCTCCCAGTCGCCCAGCGCGTGGTGGGTGCTGCGGCCGCGGAACCGGTTGCCCACGCGGGGACCGGTGGCGCCGTCGAGCCATTCGACGTCCTGCAACTCGACGCTGAGCTCGGGCATCAGGTGGATGTCGCTCACGTATCCCCACAACCGCTCGGGGCTCGCGTCGATGTATGCCCTGGCGGACACCGTCGGGGTGTCCGCGTACACCTGTCCCGTCCACTCCATGACACCTGACTCCTTCTCCTCGGTCCTTCTCCTCGGCCTTCGGCCTTCCTCGGATGACCTGCATAGTTGCGTAAAAAGACTTACTCGCGCAAGAGCGAACGACTCCACTGCCTGCTGAGTTTCATTGAGAGACTCGTATCATCGACGTATGAGGCGTACGTCGTTCGCGAACTGGCCCTGCTCGGTGGCCCGGACCATGGATCTGCTGGGCGACTGGTGGACCCCCCTGGTACTGCGGGAGGCGTTCTACGGCATCCGCCGGTTCGACGAGTTCCAGCAGGAGCTGGGCATCGCCCGCAACACACTGTCCGAACGGCTGCGCAGGCTGGTGGACGCGGGGCTGATGGAGAAGCGCGTGTACGAGACGCAGCCCGTCCGTCACGAGTACCTGCTGACCGAGTCGGGGCGCGACTTCTACGGCGTCATCCTCGCCATGACCAGCTGGGGCGACCGTTGGCTGGCGGACGAGGCCGGGCCGCCGGTGGTCACCCGCCACGAGACCTGCGGCCACGACGCCCACGGCGAGGTGGTCTGCTCCCACTGCAAGGAGCCGCTGGCCTGGGAGGACATGACCCCGCGCCCCGGCCCCGGCTACCCGCCGAAGCTGCTCGGGCGTCCGGACGTCCGACGGCGGTTCGAACTGGACGAGCCGGAGCGGTCGACGACGGCCGCGGACTGACCCCGGCCGCGCACCGGACCTCCGGGACGCCGGTCAGGACTCCGTGTTCCGCGAGCGTCGGGTCGCCGGCGCTCCTGGCACATGCGCTGGTCGAGGGCGGCGAAGTCGCGGCAGTCCGCGGACCGCCCCGTCGACCCCGGCTGGGTCCACATCTCCTCCACGAGCCGTTCGAGGACGTCGAGTTGCTCCTCGGCGACTCGAATGCCTGCCTACTGTCGCCCACCGCCCGTTCACGCTTGGATGGTGTTCATGAGCATCGATGAGCACGAGCGACTGATGCGGACCAACCAGGAGAACTGGGACGCTCGCACTCCCGTGCACGTGGCCAGCCGGTTCTACGGGCTCGATCAGACCCTTGACCCCGCACGCTGGTTCGCCCCCTTCGAATGGGACGACCTCGGGGACATCGGCGGACGCGACGTCCTGCACCTCCAGTGCCACCTCGGCACCGAGACCATCGCCTTCGCCCAGCGCGGCGCGCGGACCGTGGGGCTCGACTTCTCCGCCGCGTCCGTGGCGGCGGCCCGCGCCGTCGCGGACCGGGCGGGACTCGACGTGACGTACGTGCGGGCGAATGTCTACGACGCCCCCGAAGCCCTGGGGCAGCAGTGCTTCGACGTCGTCTACACCGGCAAGGGAGCCCTGTGCTACCTCCCCGATCTTCCCCTGTGGGCGCGGACCGTGAGCCGCCTGCTGCGTCCCGGCGGCCGGCTGTACGTCGTCGAGTTCCACCCGCTGCTGAACGCCCTCGGCCCGAAGCCCGCTCCGGGTGAGGGTCCCGAGCTGCTGCTGCGCCACGACTATCTCGGCGGCCGTGGACCTGTCCACCGCGATGCGACGTACACGTACACCGACGGCCCGGCGGTCGAGGGCGTGCGGGACAGCTACGAATGGATGCACGGAATCGACGAGGTCGTCAACGCGGTGACGGAAGCGGGGATGACCATCCGGCGACTGCGGGAGTGCGACGAGCTGCCCTGGCCGCGCTGGCCGCAGATGGTCCGTACCCCGTCCGACTGGTGGCGGCTGCCCGAGCCCCGGATCCCGCTGCTGTTCAGCCTGCTGGCGACCCGCTGAACCGGGAGCCATGAGCCGTCAGCCCTGAGCACTGGGCCCTGATCGGGTGATGCCCTCACCCGTGAGGTCACGGCTAGGCTGCGGCACAGGGAACCCGAGCGGCCGCGGATCCGGGAGGCACCGATGGAGTACTACGACCTCGGCACCCATCGGCGTCCGGTGACGACCTCGTCCCCCGAGGCCCAGACGTGGTTCGACCGCGGGCTCGTATGGACGTACGCGTTCAACCACGAGGAGGCCGTCTCCTGCTACGAGGCCGCCGTCGCGGCCGACCCCGACTGCGCCATGGCGTACTGGGGCATCGCCTACGCGCTCGGCCCGAACTACAACAAGCCGTGGGACTTCTTCGACGAGCAGGACCTCGCGCGCACCGTCGAACGCACCCACGCCGCCGTCGAGCTGGCCCAGGAGAAGGCGGCCACCGCCACACCCGTCGAACGGGCGCTGATCGACGCACTGCGCGCCCGCTACCCGAAGGCGCGAGCCGTCGAGGACTGCTCGGTGTGGAACGCGCCGTACGCCGACAGGATGCGTGCCGTCTACGAGCTCGCCCCGGACGACCTGGACGTCGCCACCCTCTACGCCGACGCGCTGATGAACATCACGCCCTGGCAACTGTGGGACCTGCGCACCGGCGAGCCGGCGAAGGGCGCCCGCACACGCGAGGCCAAGGCCGTCCTCGACCGTGCGCTCGCCGTGGACGGCGGCGCGGCGCACCCGGGCGTCCTGCACCTGTACGTCCATCTGATGGAGATGTCCCCGACGCCCGAGGCGGCACTGCGCGTCGCCGACCGGCTGCGCGGCCTGGTGCCGGACGCCGGGCACCTCCAGCACATGCCCTCGCACCTGGAGGTGCTCTGCGGCGACTACCGCCGCGTGGTGGCGGACAACAGCGCGGCGATCGTCGCCGACGAGAAGTTCCACGCGCGGGCCGGGGCGATGAACTTCTACACCCTGTACCGGTCGCACAACCACCACTTCAAGATCTACGGGGCGATGTTCCTCGGGCAGGCGCGGACAGCCCTCGACGCCGTCGCCCAGCTCGAGGCGTCCATCCCGGAGGAACTGCTGCGCGTGCAGAGCCCGCCCATGGCCGACTGGCTGGAGGGCTTCCTCGCCATGCGGGTCCACGTGCTGATCCGCTTCGGCCGCTGGGCCGACATCCTGCGCACGCCCATGCCCGCCGACCCGGACCTGTACAGCGTGACCACGGCCATGCTGCACTACGCCCGCGGCGTCGCCCTGTCGGCGACCGGCCGGATCGCCGAGGCCGAGACCGAACGCGCACTGTTCCGTGCGGCGCTCCCCCGGGTACAGGCGACCCGCATGCTGTTCAACAACACCTGCACCGACATCCTCGCGGTCGCGTCGGCGATGCTCGACGGTGAACTCGAATACCGCAAAGGTGACCACGACGCCGCCTTCGCGGCGCTGGAGCGGTCGATCGAGCTGGACGACAACCTTCCCTACGACGAGCCGTGGGGGTGGATGCAGCCGACCCGGCACGCCTACGGGGCCCTGCTCCTCGAACAGGGGCGCGTAGCGGAGGCAGAGGCGGTCTACCGGGCCGATCTCGGACTCGACGACACGCTTGCCCGCCCGTTGCAGCACCCCGGAAACGTCTGGTCCCTGCACGGGCTCCACGAGTGTCTGCTCCGCCTGGGGAAGACCGGCGAGGCGCGTCTCGTGGCCCAGCAGCTCAAGATCGCGGCCGCTGTCGCGGACGTACCGGTCGAGGCGTCCTGCTACTGCCGTCTGGAAGCCGTGTCCAACACCGCCGACGCGGACGGCTGCTGCGCGAAGCACCGCTGAGGACCGCCGAGAACCGCCGAGAACCGCTGAGGCGATCGCCGGCGCCCGACGACGGGGCGGGATCCGATGGCTGGAACCAGACCGGCCGGAATCGTGTCTTTGTGCGCGTGGCCGGATGCTCCTGGGACGCCCAGGAACCGCGGGGGTGCCACGATCCCTGGGGGGATGGCGATGAACGCATGGGCGGTACCGGGGTACTGCGAGTCACTCGAACTCGGCTCCGGAGCCAGTGGGCGGGTGGTCTGCGCCGTTCACGAGGAGACCGGTGTGCCGGTCGCCGTGAAGTACCTGAGCGAGTCGCTGCGGACCCGACCGGGCTTCGTGCACGGGTTCCGCGCCGAGGCGCAGTTGCTCGGCGGGCTTCAGAGCCCGTACGTCACCTGCCTCTACGAGTACGTGGAGGCGACGGAGGGCGCCGCCATCGTGATGGAGCTCGTGGACGGGGTCTCCCTGCGGACGCTGCTGACCAGGCGGGGTCCCATGGCACCCGAGGCCGCGCTGACCGTGCTCAAGGGGTCACTGCTCGGCCTGGCCGACGCGCACGGGGTCGGTGTGGTCCACCGGGACTACAAACCGGAGAACGTCCTGGTCACGCCGGAGGGAGTGTCCAAGCTCGTCGACTTCGGCATCGCGGTGGACGCCGGCGTGCGCGCCGGTATCGCCGGGACCCCCGCCTATATGGCTCCGGAGCAGTGGACCGGGGCTCCCGCCTCTTTCGCCGGCGACGTGTATGCGGCCACCGCCACGTTCTTCGAGTGTCTGACGGGCCGCAAGCCCTACACGGGTGACAGCCTGGCCGAGCTGGCGTTGCGGCATGTGGAGGGTCCCGTCCCGGTCGAGGACGTACCCGAGGCGGTGCGTTCGCTGGTGGGCCGGGGGCTGGCCAAGTCGGTGGCGGACCGTCCCACGGACGCGAGGGCGTTCGTCACCGACCTCGAGCAGAGCGCCGCCGCCGGCTACGGGGACGACTGGGAGGAGCGCGGGCGCGGCCTGCTCGCCGCGCTCGTCGCCCTGCTGCTCCGTCCCTCCGTACCCCAGGCGCCCTCCGGGGCCACCGACACGGCCCGTACGGTGCTCAGCCGAGCGCCGAGGACGGGCCGGCTCCACGAGTGGCGGCCCTCGTGGCCCGGGATCGTCGTGTCCGGAGCCGCCCTGCTGGCGGCGGTCCTGCTCTCCCAGGGCATCGGCGGGGGCTCCGCAGCGGACGCCGGGCAGGCGGCCCAGGTCCTGGCCACCTCCAGCGCCGCTCCGGTCTCCGGTGCGAGCCCGCACCCGCCGGACACGGCCACGCCCTCGACCGCGACGGACTCCGCGACGCCCGACACCTTCCCCTCCGCCTCGGGCACCGACGCCTCGGCGTCGCCCACGGCACCGGGTTCCACCACCCCGGCGGACTCCCCCGGGCCCACGGTGAGCACCGGCGCGACGACCACTCCCAGTACCCCATCGGGCTCCCCCACCACCACGGCCGGCACCTCCGCACCGGCCGCACCCGGGGTCAAGGACGTCACCCTGTCCGAGTTCCGGCAGACGGGCCCGGCGACGGCAACGGCGACCGTCACCGTCACCACGGACGGCACCGGCCCGCTCACCATCACCGTCGGCTGGTTCTCGGGCGACACCGGCGGACAGCCCGGCGCGCAGGACGGTGAGCCCACGTCGTACCCGCGCAGCGGCGCCACGCAGTACACGCTCACCGTCGACCACGCCTTCCAGGGCTCCGGCTGCTACTGGACGGTGCAGGCCACGACCGCTCCGACCGCCGCCGACGGCGGGGCGTCACAGCAACTCCTGACCCGGCGGTGCGAGCTCCGATGACCACTCCCGAAGAGCGCCCGCCCGTCTCCCGGGGCGAGGACAGCGACGACTACAGCGCGACCGTACTGGCCAGCCACTGGATCCAGGGACCGGACACCCTCACCGGGGCCACGCTCGTGGACGCGCCCGGAGTGCCCACGCGGCCGGAGGCCCTCGGCCCCACCGTGCTGCGCTTCGGCCCCGGCGTGACCGCCGCTCTGGCGCATCGCCCGCGCCCGGCCCTGTCCGCCCTCCCGACGCCCCCCGCGTCCCCGCCCCGGGGCCGGCGTCTGCGCCGGCATGTCCTGCCCGCGCTCGTCGTGAGCGCCGTGCTGCTGTTCCTCTGGTGGCAGGACCACAGGGCCCCGGGCCTGGCCGTGGACCGGGTCACCGTCAGCTCCGCGGACCGGGCCGTGGGATGCGGCAGGACCGCGGACATCACCGGTGTCGTCCGCACCAACGGGCGCGAGGGCACACTGGCCTACCGCTGGGAGCGCAACGACGGCACGTCCTCCGGCCCGCTGCACACCACCGTCGGCCGGGGACAGCGACTCGCACGGCTGAGTCTTCGGTGGACCTTCCAGGGCCGGGGCCGCTTCCCCGCCACGGCCACGCTGCACATCCTCTCCCCCGCCACCCGTACGGCGACCGTCCGCCTCACCTACACCTGCCGCTGACGGACCCGGCGCCGACGTCACTCGGAGCGATCGCCGACCGACTACGTGGAGTGCTCCTCACCCGGCGAGTCCCGGCAGCGCACGGCGAGGGCCGCGATGTCGTCGTCGAGCCTGCCGCCGCTGTAGCGGAGCAGATCCCGGTGAAGTCTGTCCAGCAGTTCACGGGGCGGCGCCGGGCCGAACCGCCGCATCCACTCCGGCAGCGGGAAGAACCTGCCTCCGCGGTCCCGGGTCTCCGTCACGCCGTCGGTGTAGAGCAGCATCTGGTCGCCCGCGCCGAAGGTGACGTATTCGACGGTGTACTGGTTTCCGAGGAGGTTCCCCAGGTTGAGGGGCGGCGAGGGCACGGCGGAATCGAGGACCCGGACCGCCCCGCGCTCCACGAGCAGCGGCGGTGGGTGCCCGCAGTTGAGGATCCTGACCTGCCCGCCGCCGTACGGGATCTCCACGATCAGCGCGGTCGCGAAGTGCTCCAGCTGATCCGGGGCCAGGGATGCGAGGCTGAAGCGCGCCATACTGGTCTCCAGGCGATGGATGACGCCCCTCAGATCGGGCTGGTCGTACGCGTTCTCCCGGAAGCAGTTGATCACCGCCGAGGCCGCTCCCACCGCTGGGAGTCCCTTGCCGCGCACATCGCCGATGAGCAGCCGTACCCCGTACGGCGTGTCGGCCGCCTCGTAGAAGTCGCCTCCGATCCGGGCCTGTTCCTGGGCCGCCACATACAGCGACTCGATCTCGATGTCCCGGATGCGGCGCGGCAGCGGGCGGAGCAGCACCTTCTGGGCCGCGTCGGCGACGAGCCGGACCTGGAAGAGCATCTCCTCCCGCTCGAGGCGGAGATGGCTGGCGTACGCCGCGGCCAGAGTGACCGCGATGATCGCGGCGGCCGTGTACGGCGTCCCCAGGTCGGAGTAGACGAAGCTGAGCCCGATCATGACCAGCAGACAGAACATGCCCAGCAGGATCGTCGGGACGACGGACCACAGCGCTGCGGCGAGGGCGGGTGCCGCGGGCAGGAGACGGCTGAACGCGATCTCTCTGGGAGTGGCGAATGCCAGGGCGGTGACGAGGACGGTGAGGGCCACCGGTGACAGCAGTACGGCTTCCCGCCGGCCGTCGTAGGGAAGGCGGCGACGCCGGAGCCGTCCTGATCTGATCACAAAATGCATCCTAATGGGATAAATAAGAACCGCATCGCGGTGAAGCGGGCCGCGCCACGGCACGCGACGTCACTCGCGGGCTGGAAGTCGCGGGGTCAGTGCGAGTCGGCCGGGACGGGCGAGAGGCGGTAGGCGTCCTCGTGGGTGATGACGCGGCCGGCGGTGGGTGGCGCGAAGTGGGTGCCCAGGACGAGGGTGTCCGTGTCGGCGACGGTGCCGAGCAGGTCGCGGCGCGAGGCCTCGGACTGTTCGGGGTCGATGTCGACGCA
The DNA here is from genome assembly GCF_042894725.1 of Streptomyces sp. NPDC001480. Lineage (NCBI taxonomy): Bacteria > Bacillati > Actinomycetota > Actinomycetes > Kitasatosporales > Streptomycetaceae > Streptomyces > Streptomyces sp. NPDC001480. The sequence continues at coordinate 484,415 of NZ_JBIAVX010000006.1, forward strand.
GGCGCCGATGGCGGGGTGGGCGAGCTGGACCGGGTGGTGGATGCAGTCGCCGGTGATCAGAGCCGTCCGTCCACGGCTGGTCAGCTCCAGGGCGACGTGGCCGGGGGTGTGACCGGGGGTGGGAAGCAGGCGCAGCCCCGGGGCGACATCGAGGCCCTCGGCGGGTACGTCGACGAGATCGAGCAGTCCCGCCTGCTCGACCGGGATCACGGAGTCGCGGAACATCTGCCTGCGCGCCTCCTCCATGTCGTACCCCGCCCAGAACTCCCTCTCGGTGCGGGAGGTCAGATAGCGGGCGTCGGGGAAGGTGGGAACCCACTCACCGTTCACCTCCTGGGTGTTCCAGCCGACGTGGTCGGCGTGCAGGTGGGTGAGGAGCACCAGGTCGATCGTGTCCGGGGCGAATCCGGCGGCGGTGAGGCGCTGTAGGTAGTCGGTGTGCAGGTCGTGCCAGGCGGGGTTGGCCCGCTCCTTGCCGTTGCCGATGCCGGTGTCCACCAGGATGCGCAGGCCGCCGAGGATGAACGCGAAACTGTGGCTGTCGAGGCGCAGGGTGCCTTCGTCGTCGGCGAAGTGGGGCCGCAGCCAGTCCTGGCCGGTGACGACGTCCGGCGTGGCGTCGGGCAGCAGCCACGGTCCGGTGGCGGGCGGCAGGAGGACCTCGTCGATGCGGTGGACGACGACGTCGCCCACGGTCCAGGAGGGGACGGCCGTCGGGTCGGTGGCCCGGGGGGTGCTCATGATCAGTCGTTTCCTTGGTCTCGGCGGAACGGGAGGCCGGTGTGTGCGCTGCGGGCCCGGCCGGCCTGTGACACGCCGCTGGGAGGGTCGTGGCGTGGGGCCGGTCACGGCAGGATGGAGTCGACGTATCCGCCGTCCACCCGGAGTGCGCCGCCGGTGGTGGCCGAGGCCTGGTCGGAGCTGAGGTAGACCACCATGTGGGCGATCTCCTCCGGCTCGATCAGCCGCTGGAGGAGCGACTGCGGCCGGTGCTCGCGCATGAAGGCCCGCTGGGCTTCGTCCCAGGGCAGGTCGCGGTCGACGAGCTCGTAGACGAAGTCCTCGACACCCCCTGTGTGGGTGGGGCCGGCGATCACGGAGTTCACCGTGACGCCCGTGCCGGCCGCCTGCTTGGCGAAGCCCCGGCCCACCGCGAGCAGCGCGGTCTTCGACATGCCGTAGTGGATCATCTCGGCGGGGATGACGACCGCCGAGTCACTGGCGATGTACTGGATGCGCCCCCAGCCCCGTTCGGTCATGCCCGGCAGGTACAGGCGGGTGAGCCGTACGGCGGCCAGCACGTTCACCTCGAAGTAGCGCCGCCACTCCTCATCCGTGATCTTCAGGGGGTCCTCGGCGCCGAAGATCCCCAGATTGTTGACGAGGATGTCCACCTCCGGCAGTGCCTCGGCGGCCCGGTCGGCGCCCTCCTCGCTCGTCACGTCCGCCGCGACCGGGACGAAGTCCGCCCCGGGCACCTCCCGTGCCAGTCGGTCGACGCTGTCGTCCACGCGCTGCGGGGTGCGGCCGTTGACGCCCACCCGGGCCCCGGCACGTGCCAGGCCGGCGGCGATCGCCGCGCCGATGCCCTGTGTGGAGCCGGTGACCAGTGCCGTGCGGCCTTTGAGATCGATCTGCATCGTCGCGTCCCTTTCGTGCGGGGTCCCGTACAGGTACCCGCCAGGTACCCGCGTCGACGCCAGACGTAAGGGCACGCGCTCAGCTCGACGCGGGCAGGCCTGTCGCCGGCCGCCGGCCTTCGAGGTTTCGAGCGATCCGCTGTTCGAGCTTCGCGCGGCAACCGGGCCACTCCGCCGCGGTGACCGAAAAGATCGCTGAGTCACGGAGCCGGCCGTCCTCACCGGGCACCCACGACCGGGACCAGTTCCGCAGCACACCCTCGAACCGTGCGCCCGTCCCCGCGATCGCGGCCCGCGAGCGGCTGTTGCGCGCGTCGGTCTTCAGGTCGAGGCGCGCCACCCCCCAGTTCTCGAACGCGTGCCGGAACAGCAAGTACTTGGCTTCACTGTTCACCCCCGAGCCTTGGGCCGAGGCCGCGAGCCAGGTGCACCCGACCTCGATCGCGCAGAGGCCGCCTCCGTCCGGCCACAGCCGCGGATCCCAGTAGGCCGTGGCCCCGACCGCCCGCCCCGACACCCGGTCCACCTGGGCGTACGGAGCGAGTTTCCCGGCCGCGGCACGCGCGAGCTGGGCGTCGATGTACCCGCCGACCTCGGCCGCCGTGGGCACCCAGGTGAACCGGTACGAGCCGCGGTCCTCCTCCGCCGCCACCGCCAGGTCCGCCGCATGACGGTGGTCCAGGGGCTCCAGACGCACGAGCGTGCCGTCCAGGACCGGTCCTTCCAGCGTGAAACTCATCCGGCATGACTCGCGTCGTACGTGGCACACCGGTTGAACATGAGCACCACCGAAGTACGGCGGGGTGAGCCGGTCACCACGGTCCTGACCTGGGAGGTGCGCCCCGGCAAGGAACGGGAGTTCGAGGACTGGACGCACGGGATCACCCACTGCGCCAGACAGTTCCCGGGCAACGAGGGCGTCTCGTGGCTGCGCCCCGAGGAAGGGCACCGCTTCCACGCGGTGCTGCGCTGGTCGGATGCACACCGGCTCACCGCGTGGCTGGAGTCGGACGAGCGTGCGGCGTGGCACGCGCGGATCGAAGGCGTCGCCACGGAGATCGGCAGCGAGCGGCAGTCGACGTCCGGGATGGAGACCTGGTTCAGCTTGCCGGGCACCACCGTGCAGGCACCGCCCCGCTGGAAGATGGTGCTCACCACGTTCCTCGGCGCCTATCCGTTCACGCTGCTGATCCAGGCGCTGGTGACGCCCCGCACGGGCTCCTGGCCCCTGCCGTTGCGGGCCGCCGTGCTCCCGCTGGTGCTGCTGCCGACGCTGACGTACCTGGTGATGCCACGGCTGAGCCGCCTGCTGCGGCGGTGGCTGTACCGACCACCGAACGAGTGATGCGCCGCTGGTGAAGAAGGCCCGCCGCATGAAATCGCGGCGGGCCGGTACGGGCTGCGCCTCACGCGCCGTGCCGGGGAACCCCCGTGACCTCACCCGGCCGGCATCGTCTCCGGCAGGCCGAGCGCGGCGGCCACGTGCCGCCAGATAGAGGTGAGTGCCGTGTCCAGGGTGACGGTGGGATCGCGCAGCATCAGGCGGATGCCGTAGCCGTCGCTGAGGGACAGTACGAGGGTGCTGAGGTCGTCCACGTCGGTCGCGGCGAACTCGCCCGTCGCGATGCCGCGCCGCACCGCACCGGCCACCCATGCGTGCAGTTGCCCGTACAGGTCCACCGCGAAGACGCGGGTCGTCTCGTCGCGCAGCGCCCGTACCCACAGTTCCTGCCACAGCCGCCAGTCCTGGTGCAGTACGGGGTCGGTCGGCAGCAGGTTGCGGACGATGCGGCCGAGGATGACCGCCGCGGGGGCCGTCTCCGCGTCACGGTCGACGTCCACGGCGGTGTTGGCGAACGAGTGGGTCATCGCCTCCGTGAACAGCTTCTCGCGGGTGTCGAAGTGGTAGTGCAGCAGCGCGGTGGACACACCGGCCCGCTCGGCCACCATGCGCATCCGGATCTTCTCGAAGCCGGTCTCGGCGATGACCTCGCACGCCGCGGTCAGGATGCGCTCGCGCGTGTCTGCCGTGCGCACCCTGGTCGACACCCTGCGGCTCCCCTCGTCCGGTGGTCGTACGTCGTGACCATCATCCCTCACGGCCGCTCCGCCGGTACCGCCGCATCGTGTCGCGGCAGTGTGTACGTGTGGAAGCCGCGTCCCGATTTCCGTCCCAGCAGGCCCGCCTCCACCATGCGGGACAGCAAGGGCGGTGGTGAGTACAGCGGCTCGCGGAACTCCGCGTACAGCGACTCGGCGATGGCGTGTGTGGTGTCCAGACCGATCAGGTCCGTCAGGGCCAGCGGGCCGAGGGGGTGCGCGCAGCCGAGGACCATGCCCCGGTCGATGTCCTCGACGGTCGCACTGCCCGACTCCACCATGCGGACGGCCGCCAGCAGGTAGGGGACGAGCAGCGCGTTGACGACGAATCCGGCCCGGTCCCGGGTCCGGACGACCTCCTTGCCGAGCCTGCCGGTCACGAAGGCCTCGACCCGTGCCGTGGTCTCGGCCGAGGTGAGCAGCGACGGGACGAGTTCGACCAGCCGCAGCACCGGTACCGGGTTGAAGAAGTGCACGCCGACGACGCGATCGGGCCGGCCTGTCGCGGTGGCGAGCCGGATGACCGGGATGGACGAGGTGTTGGTCGCGAGGACGGCGCGCTCGTCGGTGACCACGGAGTCGAGGCGGGTGAAGACATCGAGTTTGAGACGTTCGTCCTCCGCCACCGCCTCGATCACCAGGGGACTTTCGTGCAGGGCCTCGATCTGGTCGGTCACCGTGATCAGCGTCGCGGCGGCCGTCCGGCGCTCGGCGCCGAGCCTGCCGTGCGCGGTGGCCCGGTCGAGCGAGCGGATGATGCGCTTCAGGCCCGCCCGGGCCGCCCCGGCGTCGCGTTCCACGACCGTCACCGGCACGTCGGCACGGGCACAGACCTCGGCGATGCCGGCGCCCATCAGGCCGCAGCCGACTATCCCCACGTGCGCGATGTCGGTCATCCGTCTTCCTTCCTCTTCGGGCTGTGCCGGTCCGCCTGGTCCGGTGGATCAGGCGACGGGCAGGTCAAGGACGCCCGTGCCGCGCTTGACGAGTTCGCCTGCGATGATCAGGCGCTGGATCTCAGAGGTGCCCTCCCAGATCCGGTCCACGCGCAGTTCGCGGTAGAGCCGTTCGACGGCGTACGCACGGTCGTAGCCGCGTCCGCCGTGGATCTGCAGGCACCGGTCGATCACCCGGCCCGAGGCCTCGCTCGCGGCGAGCTTGGCGATGGCCGCCTTGGCGTGCAGCGTCTTGCGGTCCTCGGCCGAGGCCTGGTCGACCTCCCAGGCGACCTGGTGGGTGTAGGCGCGGTTGACGGCGATGTCCACGGCGCAGTCGGCCAGCATCCCCTGGATCAGCTGGTAGGACGCGATCGGCGCCCCGAACTGCTCGCGCTCCACGGCCCAGTCGCGGGCCAGCTCCAGTGCCCGCTCGGCCGCGCCGACGGTGCGTGCCGCGATCATCAGGCGCTCCTCGGTGAACCAGGAGCGGGTGATGTCGTACCCCTCGCCGATGCCGCCGAGCACGGCGTCCTCGCCCACCTGCACGTCGGTGAAGGTGAACTCGGGGTGCTCGTAGACGAAGGTGTGCATGAAGCGCGGTACGCGCGTCATCTCGATGCCCGGGGTGTCCTTGTCGACGAGGAACAGGGTGGGTGCGCGCTCCGGGCCCGCCGCGGCCAGCACGATCATGAAGTCGGCGTGGTCGCCGACGGTCACGAACCACTTCTCGCCGTCGAGCACCCAGCCGTGGTCGTTCTTCGTGGCGGTGGTGACCAGGTTCTGCGGGTCCGAACCCGCGCCGGGCTCGGTGACCGCATAGCAGTCCCGTCGCTCGCCCTTGATCACCGGGATCAGGAAGCGTTCGCGCTGCTCGGGGGTGCAGAACCTCAGGGCGTTGGCGGGCCGCCACACCATGTCCCACAGGGCGCCGGTGAGCCGTCCCAGTTCCTCCTGCACGGTGGCCTGCTCGGCGATGGTGAGTCCGGCGCCGCCCCATTCGGCCGGCATGTTGACCGCCTGGAGGCCGGAGTCGAGCACCGCGTCGCGGATCTTGCCGTGGACGTCGGCGGGCAGACCGTTGTCCTCCTCGCACTGGATCTCGTAGGCGGCGATGAAGTCGGTGAGGGCGCGTGCGTCGGCCTTGAGCTGTGCCTGGCGCGGGGTGAGTCGGAAGTCCATGGGTGTCCTCGAGGTCAGGGCGGGTGTGACGGGGGTTCAGTGGGGCAGGGCGAGGGCACGGGTGCCGCGCTTGATCAGCTCGTTGGCGATGATCAGGCGCTGGATCTCGGAGGTGCCCTCCCAGATCCGGTCCACGCGCAGCTCGCGGTACATGCGCTCGACGGGGTAGGTGCGGTCGTAGCCGCGTCCGCCGAAGATCTGCAGACAGCGGTCGGCGACCCGGCCGGCGGCCTCGCTCGCGGCGAGCTTGGCGGTGGAGGCCTTGGCGTGCAGCGTCTTGCGGTCGGTGTGCGGCTGGTCCGCTTCCCAGGCGACCTGGTGGGTGTAGGCACGGTTGACGGCGATGTCCACGGCGCAGTCGGCCAGCATCCCCTGGATCAGCTGGTACGAGGCGATCGGCGCGCCGAACTGCTCACGCTCCACGGCCCAGTCCCGGGCCAGCTCCAGTGCCCGCTCGGCCGCGCCGACGGTGCGTGCCGCGATCATCAGGCGTTCGTCGGTGAACCATTCCTTGGTCAGCTCGTAGCCGTTGCCGACGCCGCCGAGCACGTCCTCGTCGGCCACGAAGACGTCGGTGAAGGTGAACTCGGGGTGCCCGTTGACCGCGGAGTGCATGAAGTGCGGGACCCGCGTCATCTCGACGCCGGGTGCGGCCTTGTCCACGAAGAACAGCGTGGGCAGCCGATCGGGCCCGGCGTCGGCCTGCACCAGCAGGAAGTCGGCGATGTCGCCGCAGGTGACGAACCACTTCTCGCCGTTGAGCAGCCAGCCGCCGTCGGTGCGGGTGGCGGTGGAGGTCCCGGCGGAGGGATCGGATCCCGCACCCGGCTCGGTGACGGCGAACGCGTCGAACCTCTCGGCGCGGATCACGGGCAGCAGGTACTTCTCGCGCTGCCGGTCGTCGCCGTACGCGAGGACGTTGGCAGGACGCCAGGGGATGTCCCACAGGCAGTTGGTGACCTTGCCGAACTCCTCCTCGACGATGACCTGGTCGAGGAGGCTGAGGCCGGCTCCGCCCCATTCGGCGGGCATGTTGATGGCGTAGACGCCGGCGTCCATCGCGGCCCGGGTCAGTTCGGTGACGAGCTGCTGGGGCAGCGGTCCGCCGGCCTGCTCGGACTGGTCCTCGTACCGCATCAGCAGGCGTGCGTAGTCGGCGGCGCGGCGCTTGAGGTCGGCCTGTTCGGGGGTGTAGCGCATGTCCATGGGGCCTCTTCGGTTTCGGTGCGCGAGGGGGTGGATCAGGCGAGTACGGCGCGGGAGTCGAGGGCGAGGACGCCGTCCGGGCGGACGAGCAGCGGGTTGACCTCGATCTCGGCGATCTCGGGATGGGCGGCGGCGAACGCCGTGATCGTCTCGACGGCCGCCGCGGCGGCGGCGATGTCGACGGCCGGCCTGCCGCGCACCCCGTCGAGCAGGGCGGCGGTGCGCAGTCCGCGCAGCAGGCGCAGGGCGCGGTCGGCGGGCACGGGGGCCAGGGCGAAGACGACGTCGCGCAGGGCCTCGGCCAGCACTCCGCCCAGTCCCACCATGGCGACCGGGCCGAAACGGGGGTCCCGGTTGACGCCGACGATCAGCTCGATGCCGTCGGTCAGGTCAGCCATGGACTCCACGGAGTAGGAGGGGGCGCCGAGCCGGGTGTGCATCTCGCGGAAGGCGGCGAGCAGTTCGTCGGGTCCGGCCAGGCCCAGCGCCACCCCACCCGCGTCGGACTTGTGCAGCAGGTGGAGGGCCTTGAGGACGTACGGGCCGCCGAACTCGCCGGCTGCCGCGAGTAGTTCGGCCTCGTCTTGGATCTCGCGGGCGGCGGGGAAGGAGAGTCCGGCAGCTTCCAGGGCCCGGCGGGTCTGGAGGTACCCGGTCTCGCGCAGCGGGGCGTCGGCGCGGGGCAGGGGCGTGACGCCGGTGTGCACGTCGGCGGGAGAGGCGGCGGTGGCGGCGAGGGCTCGGGCGGCGTCCTCGGTGGCGGAGAAGACCGGGATGCCGGCCGCGGCGAGGGTGCGGCAGCTGGGCGACTCGGGGTACATCGACTGCACCACGAGGGGCTTCGCGGTGGCCCGGTGCCGGGCGGCGATGAGGCGCGCGGCCTCCTGCTCCCCGTCCGCGAGCGCCGTACCTCCTCCGCCCAGCCCGCCGTCGGCCGCCGCGTAGCCGCCGAAGTAGCCCGTCATCAGGACGGCGTCGACCTCCTCCGCCGCCAGCAGCGCGGAGACGGTCCCCGCGTACGATCCTGGGTTCTGCTCTCCCATCCCGGCGAGGTCCACCGGATTGGCGACGGCCGACTGCTCCCACAGGGCGTGCCGGAGGTCGTCCTGGGCAGGCCGGCCCAGTTCCGGCACGGTCAGGCCGGCCGCCTCCACCGCGTCGGCGGCGACGACGCCGTGGCCGCCGCCGTCCGTGAGCACCGCGACCCGGCGGCCGGCCGCGCGGCGCGCACCCTGCGACGCGGCGAGGACGACCGTGAGTTCGCGGGGGGTGGCGACCAGCTCCACACCGGCGTCCCGGCACGCCGCGGTCACCACGTCGGCCGAGGTGGTCAGGGCCCCGGTGTGCGACTGGGCGCTGCGCGCGGAGGCGTCACCGCGGCCGCCGGTGAGCAGCACCACGGGCTTGCCGGCGTCGGCGGCCGCCTCGGCGAAGGCGCGTCCGTCGGCGAAGTCCTCCGCGTAGACCGCGATGGCGCGGGTGCCCTCGTGCCGGGCGCAGTCGCCGAGCAGGTCGACGAGGGTGACGTCGGCCTGGTTCCCGAGGGAGACGAAGCGGGAGAAGCCGAGCCCGTGCGGCCGGAAGCGCAGCTGGAGTTCGAGGGCGAGGTTGCCGCTCTGACTGAGGAGGGCGACAGCGCCGGGGCCGAAGGTGTCGGAGGCCAGGAAGAGGTCGGTGGTGTTATCGGCGAGACCGAGGCAGTTGGGCCCGACCATCACGGCGCCCGCGGCGCGTACGCGTTCGGCGACGGCGCGCTGGCGGGCGCGCCCGGTGTCGCCGGTCTCCGCGAAGCCCGCGGTGATCGCGACGACAGCCCGGGCCCCGCAGCGCAGGGCCTCGTCCACGGCGTCCTCGAAGCCCGCGGCGGGCACGGAGACCACCACGAGGTCGACGGGTTCACCGATCGCGCTCAGGCTGGGTGCGGCCGTGCGTCCGAGCACCGTGCCGCCGCGGTGGTTGACCAGGTGGACGGGACGGCGGCCGTTCGCCCGCAGGGCCTGGGAGGCGATGGCGTGGCCGTACTTGGCCGGGTCGTCGCTGGCTCCGACGACGGCGACGGAGACGGGGTCGAAGAGGGCGGACAGGTCGCGTCCCATGTCACTTCACCAGCCGCAGGGCGGAGTTGGGGCAGGCGGCGACGGCGGTCTCGGCGGCGGCCTCGGCGCCGGGCGGCACGTCGGCGGTGCCCACCTGGGCGTAGCCCCAATCGTCGAGGTCGACCAGTTCGGGCGCCGGTTCCCGGCACAGGCCGTAGCCCTGGCAGCGGGTGGAGTCCAGCAGGAGTTTCATGGTGCGGTCCTTTCGGTGCTCGGATTTCTCGTGGGCGGGGCGGGTCAGGGCACCGGCACCGTGAAGCGGCGCCCGTCCTCGGGTGCCGCGTCCGCGCACGCCGGGCAGGCGGCGCCGCCGTGGGCATCGATCCGGTCGGGGAAGTGGGCGAGGAGGGTGACGACGACGCGGGCGGCGGCGTCGAGCAGTCCGCAGGCCCCGCGGCCGGGCAGCTGCCGCGACCAGCGGCGCAGGTTGTCGGTCGTGTCGTGGGCCACCCCGCCCCGCGCGGCGGCGGTGAGGGTCCTGGCCAGCGCGCCGGTGCCGGAGACGCACACCCCGCACTGCCGGGCGCTCTGCGCCGCCAGGTAGGTGACCGCCTCGGCGGCCACGGCGACCGGGCAGTCCCGCGGGTGCAGGAAGTGCAGGGCCCCGCAGCCGAGCGCGCCGCCCGCCGCTTTCAGCCGTTCGTGGTCCAGCGGAAGGTCCGTCCAGCCGTCGCCGTACAGCCCACCGAACAGGCCGCCCAGCAGGACCGCCGCGGCCCTGCCGTGTCCGCCGAGGTCGGCGAGGACCTTCAGGTGTGTCCCGGCGGGCACCTCGGCCAGCGCGGCCACGGAACCGACCGGCCCGGAGACGGTCACCAGATGGGCACCGGCGACGGCGACCGCGGCGTCCGGGCACGCGTGCATCACCGCGATCCGTGCCAGTGTCTCCACGTTGGCGACCAGGGTGGGGGCGCCGCCGACCCCCGCCTCGAAGGGGCGCGGGGGCTTCGCCGTGGGCAGGGCCGGACCGCCGTCGACACGCCGTACCACCGCGGTCTCCTCCCCCGCCACATACGTGTGTTCCGTGCGGACGACCTCGACGGGCAGGTCGGCGGGGTGCTCGGCCAGGGCCCGCCGGACGGCCTGCTCAGCGGGGGCGTCGGAGAGGTAGACGAAGCCGTGTGCGGCGCCGGTCACGGCCGCGGCCAGCCGCAGGCCGTCCAGGACCAGGTGCGGCCGGTGCCGCAGCAGCCACCGGTCCTTGACGGAGCCGGGCTCGCCCTCCTCACCGTTGGCGACGACGACGGGCCGGCCGGGTGCGTCACGGACGGCCCGGAGCTTCACGGCGGCGGGGAAGCCGGCGCCGCCGCGGCCGCGCAGCCCGGCAGCGGCGATCCGGTCGAGCAACCGGTGGCGCGGGCTCAGCGGCGCGTAGCCGCCGGTGGCGAGGTAACGGGCGAGATCCTCGGGGCCGTGGTGCGGCTCGGTACCGAGCACCGGTGACACGAGCAGGCCCGGCTGTCCTTCGGGGAGGAGGGAGAAGAGGCCGGTCATACGGTGCTCCTGGACTCGAAGTGGCCGAAGGGGGCGGGGCGCCGGCTCTCCCGCAGGCGCGCCAGCGCCCGTTCCAGGTCGTGGCGCTGCGGGGCGGTGCGGGCGTAGGCGGCGCCCGGCAGGCCGATCAGCATGCGGTGGTGGTCGAGGACGACCTCGCCGGCGAGCAGTGCCGGCCCGGGGTCGATGGCCGGGTGGGTCGCGGCCTCGACGACCAGGTCGGTGACTTCGCGGAGGTAACGCAGCCAGGCGCGCTGGGTGCCGCGCAGCACCAGCCGCTCGACGCGGCGCCGCTCGGCGGTGACCAGGTCCGCAGGTGGCCGGCCGGCCGCGGGGGTCCGCAGGGCGGCCACCGCGGCGGGCAGTTCCTGTTCGGGCTCCGGCGTGAGGCCGAGCCATACCAGACTTCGGCGAGCGCTCATGCGTGCCTCCGGGGTCGCGTCGTTCCCGGACGGCCGGGGCCGGGGTGGCGCGGCGATGGCAGGGGTGGGTGGTGCTCCGACGCCCGGAGGGGAGGACGGGGCAGGGAGCGTGTGCGCGGTGCAGGCCTCAGGGCCGTGCACGGGGGACGAGAGGTGTCCGGACCAGGGCGAGTGGCGCGGCGAGGGGGCTGTAACCCCCGGCCGTCGACCTGCCACGACACTAACTAACTAATTAGTCAGCCCACAAGTCTTGACTTGCTCGTCCGCCCGTCCCACTCTGACTAACCAATCAGTCAGCCGGAACGCGGGAGGCCCGGCGCGGTAGCGCGCTGCCGGCCCCGCCGTCCTTTCCCGGTACAGCCTCACCGCCCATCGCCGCCGCCGCGGCGCGGAGGAGGACTTCATGAACCCCTCGCCCACACGGGCAGCCGCCCTCTCCCCTGCCCCGCCGGGGCCGCCCCCCGAGCATCCCGGGGAAGCGCTGCCCGCCCGCTTCTACACGGATCCAGCCGTCGCCGAGGCCGAGACCGCCCGCATCTTCGCCAAGTCCTGGCAGCTCGTCTGCCACGAATCCGACCTGTCCGGACCGGGCGCCCGGCTGACCGCGACCGCGGCCGGCCGGGAGGTGCTGGTCGTGCGCACCGAGGACGGCGGCCTCGCCGCCCACCTCAACGTCTGCCGGCATCGCGGCACCCGCCTGGTGACACAACCGGAACCCTCCGGCAAGGCGATCCGCTGCCCGTACCACGGCTGGACCTACAAGCTGGACGGACGGCTGGTCGGCGCCCCCGAGGCACGCCGGATCCCCTGCCTGGACAAGCCCGGGCTGGGACTGCACCCGGTCAACGTGGAGTCCTTCCTGGGCTTCGTCTTCGTCAACCTCGACATGGAGGCGACGCCCCTCGCGGAATCCTGCGCGGGTCTCGCCGAGGCCGTCGGCCGCTACGCCGGGGCGGACCTCGTACCCGTCGGCAGGCACCGCATCCACGACCTGGCGGGCGGCGAGGAGCAGAACGCCAACTGGAAGGTGATCGTCGACAACTACCTGGAGGGCTACCACGTCCCCGTCGCCCACCCCGCGCTCATGCGGCTGCTGGACTACCAGGCGTACACGGCGGACGTGCAGGAGAACTACGTCCTGTTCGAGTCACCCCTGCGCGACAAGCCCTCCTCCAACTGGACGGAGCGGCTCTACCAGCGGCTCGCTGCCCCCATGCCCGGGCTTGCCGAGGCCGACCGGCGCGTGTGGCGGTACGCCGTGATCTACCCGAACACGCTCATCGACTTCTACCCTGACCACGTGCTCGCGTGGACCGCCCTGCCCACCGCCCAGGACCGGGCGGCGATCCCCGGCGCCTTCTACACGAAGCACGGGGAGAGCGTCCGCACCAGGCTGGCCCGCCGGCTCAACATCCACATCGGCTGGGTCACCAACGACGAGGACGCCGAGCTGGTGGAACGCGTACAGGCCGGCCTGAGCACGCCCGGTTTCGAGCCGGGTCCGCTCTCACAGCGCGAGGCCGCCGTCGGCTGGTTCGCCCGCAGGGTCCGGGACGACCTGGAGGGGGCCACGCGGTGAGGTCCTTCCGCGCGCCGTACACCGCATGCCCCCGGGCGGTCTTACCCCTCCCCCGCTGACGCACGCTCGCACCCTCCCCAGACCGGTCCCACCCACGGAGTCAGGGCCTCCGTGAGCCGCACCGCCGGTCCAGCCCTGGAGTTGTGCCGTTCCTCGACGGAGAGGACGTTCCGTGTCCCCCGAGGTACTCCCACCGACCCGACGCGCCGTGCTGCGGGCAGGCGCCTGCGGCCTGTTCGGCGCCGCGGTCGGCGGCTGCGGGTTCCTGCCCGCCAAAACGCCCGACGCGCAGGCGCTCGCGCCCGTCGAAGCGCGTGTCGACGGCGATCTCGTCTACTTCAACTGGGCCGACTATGTCGACCCCTCCGTGTTCAAGGGCTTCGAGAAGGAGTACGGCGTCAAGGTCATCCAGTCGAACTTCGACTCGATGGAGGGCATGGTCGCCAAGCTCAACGCCGGCAACCGCTACGACGTCTTCTTCCCCTCCGCGAAATGGGCCCAGCGCCTTGTCCGCGCCGGCCGGCTGCGCCGCATCGACCACACGCAGCTCCCCAACGCCCACGCCGTGTTCGGGGCCTACGACTACTTCGCCGACCCCTGGTACGACCCCGGCTCCGCGCACACCGTGCCCTTCACCGCGTACAAGACCGGTATCGGCTGGCGCCGCGACCGGATCGGCGAGCTGACCGGTTCCTGGCGGGACCTGTGGAGCGACGAGGTACGCGGGAAGGTGTTCGTGCTGGACGACCGCGACGAGGTCCTCGGCATGGGCGCCCTCGCCCTCGGCCTGGACGTCAGCACCGGCGACCGCCACGACCTCGACCGCGTCACCTCGCTCCTGGGCACCCTGCGGCCCCGGCTGCGCGGCTTCTCCAGCGACAGCTACAACAACCTCCTCAACGGCAACGCCCTCATGACCCAGGCCTGGAGCGGCGACATGGCCGCCATGCTCAACCAGGCCAAGGACCCCTCCGTGTTCGGCTTCGAGGCCCCCAAGGAGGGTTCGCCGATCAACTCCGACTGCTACGCCATCCCCTGGAACGCCCCCCACCCCGGCACCGCGATGCTGTTCATCGACTACATGCTGCGGCCGGAGAACGTGAAGAAGAACATCGAGTACATCGGCTACCCGATGCCGGTGGCCGGCACCGAGAAGACCTACGCCGAGCTGGTCAAACCCTTCCCCCAGTGCCTCGTCACCCAGGACGACCTGAAGGCGGACCTGTTCTTCCGCAACGGCAGCCGCGCGGCGGAGGACGCCCGCGACACCGCCTGGACCCATGTGAAGGCGGGCTGACATGGCACTGCTCCGCCCCTCCTCGCGCACCCTCCGGCGCGGCGCCGACGGCGACCGCATGTGGACCTGGTTCATGCTGCCCGGCACCCTGTGGATGACCGGGTTCCTGATCGCCTCCCTGGTACTGGTCGCCGTCCTCGCCGTCGGCACCACCGACGAGCTGGGCAACCCGCGCTTCGGCTTCGACCTGTCCGGCGTGCGCGCCCTCGCCGACCCGGCCTACACCGAGGTCATGCTCCGCTCCCTCGGCTACGCCCTGCTGACCTGCGTGATCTGCCTGCTGATCGCCTATCCGGTGGCGTACACCATCGCCCTGCACGGCGGACGGTACAAACACGCGCTGATCGCCGCGATCGTGGTCCCGTTCTTCGCCAACTACCTGGTCCGCATGTACGGCTGGTCGGTGGTCCTCTCCGACGACGGACCCCTGCTGCGCGCCCTGCGCGCGGTGGGCCTGGCCGACGGCGACACGAAGATCCTCAACACCGGCGTCGGCGTGGTCGCGGGACTCGTCTACGGCTTCGTCGTCTTCATGATCATTCCGCTGTACGCCGCCCTGGAACGGCTGGACGTCTCCCTCATCGAGGCCGGCCGCGACCTGTACGGCGGCCCCGTCCGCACCTTCTTCTTCGTCACCCTGCCCGCCACCCGGCAGGGCGCGGCGGCCGGGCTCGTCCTGGTCTTCCTGCCCGCCATGGGCGACTTCGTCAGCGCACAGCTCATGGGAGGCCCGGACCAGATCATGATCGGCAATCTCATCCAGGACAAGTTCTTCCAGGGCCAGAACTGGCCGCTGGGCTCCGCGCTCACCATGCTGCTGATGCTGGTGCTGCTGATCGGGATGTTCGGCTATCTGCGGCGCACCCGCAAGGACGAGGCGGAGGCCCGCCGATGACCCTGCTCCGTGAGCCCCCCGCCCCCGCCCGGCCCGTCGTACGGTCCCGCGCCCGACGCGGCCGCGCCGACCGCAGGCCCCGCCTCCTCATCGCCGTCACCGCGGTCTTCTTCGCGCTGCTGTACCTGCCGATCGGCGTCGTCGCCCTGTTCTCCTTCAACTCCGAGAAGTCCCTGACCGTCTTCGGCGGGTTCAGCCTGCGCTGGTACCGCGCCTTCGTCCACGACGACGTCCTGATCTCCTCCCTGATCACCAGCCTGCGGATCTCGCTGGTCGCGATGGCCGGTTCGGTCGTCCTCGGGGTGGCGCTCGCACTCGGCCTGGTCCGCTGCCGCACCCGGCTCGGCTCGCTGGCCGGCCTGATCATGCTGGTGCCGCTGATCACCCCGGAGATCGTCACCGGGGTCGCGTCGATGCTCCTGTTCAAGGGACTGGGCGTGGCCCTGTCGACCGGCACCGTGATGCTCGCCGAGATCACCTTCTCGATCTCCTACGTCACCGTCATCCTGCGCTCCCGGGTCGCCGCGCTGAACCCTGAGGTGGAGGAGGCCGCCATGGACCTCGGCGCCACCCGCTGGCAGGCGGTCCGCCTGGTCACCCTGCCCGCCCTGCTGCCCGCCGTGCTCGCCTCCGCCGTCCTGATCTTCGCGCTCGTCTTCGACGACTTCGTCCTCGCCTACTTCACCACCGGCGTCGACCCCCAGCCGCTGTCGGTGCGGATCTACTCGGCGATCCGCTTCGGCGTGCAGCCCACCATCAACGCCGTCGGCACGCTCATGCTCGCGGGCTCCATCGTCCTGATCGCCGCGGCCCTGTTCATCCCGCGCCTCTTCGGCCGCCGCGGCGGCCTCGACATCCTCTCCGGGGAGTGACCCTCATGGACGCGACCGAAGCGACCCCGGCCGTCCGGCTCGACGGTGTCTCCAGGCAGTTCCAGGACTCCTACGCCGTCCACCGCCTCGACCTCGACATCGAGGCCGGCCACTTCTTCTCGCTGCTGGGGCCGTCCGGCTGCGGCAAGACCACCACGCTGCGCATGATCGGCGGGTTCAGCGACCCGACCGAGGGCTCGGTGCTGCTCGCCGGCGAGGACGTGACCGCGCTGCCGCCGAACCGGCGCAACGTCAACACGGTCTTCCAGAGCTACGCCCTCTTCGACCACCTCAGCGTCGCCGACAACGTGGCCTTCGGCCTCAGACGCAAGGGCGTCGACAAGTCCGAGACCCGTCAGCGGGTCGGCGAGATGCTGGAGCTGGTCCAGCTCGCCGGCCTGGCCGACCGCAAGCCCCGCACCCTCTCGGGCGGCCAGCGGCAGCGCGTCGCACTGGCCCGCGCGCTCGTCAACCGTCCGGCCGTGCTGCTCCTGGACGAGCCGCTGGCCGCCCTCGACCTGAAGCTGCGCCGGCAGATGCAGGTGGAGCTCAAGCAGATCCAGCGCGAGGTCGGCATCACCTTCGTCTTCGTCACCCACGACCAGGACGAGGCGCTGACCATGTCCGACCGGATCGCCGTGATGAACGAGGGCCGCATCGAGCAGTGCGGCACACCGGAGGACGTCTACGAGCACCCCGCCAGCCGGTTCGTGGCCTCCTTCATGGGCACCTCCAACCTGATGACCGGCACCTACCGGGACGGCGAGGTCGCCCTCGACACGGGCCCCGCCCTGCCGGTCGGCCGTCGCGGCGGCATCACGGACGGCACCGCCGTCAGCGTCTCCGTGCGCCCCGAGAAGATCTGGCTTTCCGACTTCGAACCGGGCATGTCGAAGCTCTCGGGGGTGATCCGCGAGACCGTCTACAGCGGCCCGACGACCACCTACCTCATCGAACTCGCCCCCGGCGTCACGCTGTCCGTGCTGGAGCAGAACACGGCCCGCGCACGCATGGAGGACCGCTGGAGCGGCGGCGAGACGGTGGAGTTCGGCTGGCGGCCCGAACACTGCCTGGTCCTGGCCTGATCCCCCTCCTGACGAGATGACGAAAGCGAAACCGATGCATCACGACGTGATCGTGCTCGGCGCCGGGCTGGCCGGCCTCGCCGCCGCCCGGGACCTGTCAGCCGCCGGCACCGACGTGCTCGTCCTGGAAGCCCGGGACCGCGTCGGCGGCCGGGTCGAACAGACCCGGACCCCCGACGGCCGTACCGTCCAGCTGGGCGGCGAGGTCGTCGGCCACGCCCACACCGCCTATCTCCAGCTCGCCAAGGAGCTCGGCCTGGAGCTGGTGCCCAGTTATGTCGCCGAGCCCGGCCGGATCACCCGTGCCACCCCCGAAGGGCTCTCGGCCGGCGATCCACCGCACTGGTTCGGCCCGGGAGACGCGGCCCAGCACGAGCGACTCGGCCGCGAGTTCAGCGACCTCGCCGCCACCGTCGACCCCGACGACCCCTGGTCGCATCCGGAGGCGGACGCCCTGGACCGGCTGTCCGTGGCCGACTGGCTGCGCTCCCGCCACGCCACGCCCGCCGTGGTCCGGCTGTGGGAGGTCGGCCAGCTGGGCCTGGCAGGAGGGTCGTACGAGCGGATCTCGCTGCTCGCCGCGCTGCGCAAGAGCGCGGCGGTGCCTGGTACCGGTGACTACGACTACGACGACTGGGAGGGGCTGCGGCCGGCGGCGGGGTCGGCCACGCTCGCCGAGGTCATGGGCCGCGAGCTGGGCCCGCGGGTCCGCCTCGGCTCGCCCGTCGCCGCGGTCGACGTACGCCCCGGCCGGTGCACGGTACGCCTGGTCACCGGCGAGGTCGTCACCGCGGGGGCCGTGGTGAGCGCCCTGCCGGTGGGACCGCTGCGATCGGTCGCCGTCACGGGTGTCAGCGAGGCCCGCCTGGCCTCCCTGCACCGGCAACGGCATGCGGTGGCCGCGAAGTTCGCCGCCGTCTACGACCGTCCCTTCTGGCGTGCCGACGGCCTGAACGGCCTGTCCGAGACCGAGGGGGTGCTGGGCAGCACCTGGCCGCAGAGCGAGGGCGTGCTGTCGGCGCTGGTCCCGCCCGAGCGGTACGGCGTCCTGCTGGGCACCCCGCCCCACCTGCGCACCCCCGAGCTGCTCGCCGAGATCGCCGGCATGTTCGGCGCCGAGGCGCTGCGGCCGACCGCCTGCCACCTGCGGCTGTGGGGCACCGATCCATGGACCCAGGGCTACGTCACCCAGTGGCCTCCGGGCGAGGTCACGGCGGTCGGCCCCCTGCACGGCACGCACGAACCGCCGTTCTACGTCTGCGGCTCCGACCAGTGGGTCGCCGGATACATGGAAGGCGCCGTCCGCACCGGCCGCGCCGCCGCCGAGGAGGCGCTGCGCCGTGGCTGACACCGCCCGCCCCACGACGGTCCTGAACCACATCGGCGGCAAGGACGTCCCGGCCGCCTCCGGCGCCACCCTGCGCCTGACCGACCCCACGACCGCACTCCCCCACGGGTCGGCCCCGCTCTCCGGTCCCGAGGACGTGGACGCGGCCTGCCGGGCGGCGCAGGAGGCGTTCGAGGGCTGGTCCGTCACGACCCCTGCCGAACGGCAGACCGCCCTGCTGCGGATCGCCGACGCCCTGGAGCGGCAGGCCGACGAGGTGGCGCGCGCGGAGGTCGCCGACACCGGCAAGCCGCGTCCCCTCTTCCTCGCGGACGAGCTGCCCGCGATCGTGGACGTGCTGCGGTACTTCGCCGGAGCCGCCCGGAACCTGCCGGGGGCCGCGGCAGCCGAGTACACGCCGGGCCGCACCTCCGTCCTGCGCCGTGAGCCGGTCGGTGTCTGCGCCCAGATCACCCCGTGGAACTACCCGCTGATGATGGCCGTGTGGAAGGTCGCCCCCGCGCTGGCCGCCGGCAACACCGTCGTCCTGAAACCGTCCGACAGCACGCCGTCCTCCGCCGCACTCCTCGCCCGGCTGGCCGCCGAGCACCTGCCGCCCGGCGTACTCAACGTCGCGTGC
This sequence comes from Streptomyces sp. NPDC001480, assembly GCF_042894725.1. Lineage (NCBI taxonomy): Bacteria > Bacillati > Actinomycetota > Actinomycetes > Kitasatosporales > Streptomycetaceae > Streptomyces > Streptomyces sp. NPDC001480. The sequence goes on from NZ_JBIAVX010000006.1 coordinate 503,185, forward strand.
GGGGACCGCGGCACCGGGCGGCTGCTCGTCGCCCATCCGCAGGTCCGGCTGGTCGCCGTGACCGGCAGTGTCCGCGCCGGACAGGAGATCGCCGCCGCCGCGGCGGCCGACCTCAAGCGGCTCCATCTCGAACTCGGCGGCAACGCCCCGGTGCTGGTCCACGAGGACGCCGATCTCGGCGACGCGGTCGAGCAGTTGTCGTCGCTGGCGTTCTACAACGCGGGACAGGACTGCACGGCCGCCACCAGGATCCTCGTCCACCGGCGGGTCCATGACGCCTTCCTGGACGCCTTCGCCGACCGGGCCGCCCGACAGGTGGCCGGAGCCCCCGACGACGATCACGCCGACTTCGGCCCACTGGCCGGAGCCGCCCAACTGGCCTCTGTACGAGGTTTGTTGGAGCGTCTGCCGGACCATGCCGAGATCGTCACCGGCGGCAGGGCTCTGGACCGTCCCGGCTACTTCCATCAGGCCACGGTGGTCACCGGAGTGCGGCAGGACGACGAGATCGTACGCAGCGAGGTGTTCGGGCCCGTCGTAACCGTCCAGCCCTTCACCGACGAGTCCGAGGCCTTCCACATGGCGAACGCCGTGCCGCAGGGACTCGCCGCGAGCGTGTGGACCCGCGACCACGACCGGGCCATGCGCGCGAGCCGCGCCCTGCACACCGGCATCGTCTGGGTCAACACCCACGGCACCACGGTGTCGGAGATGCCACACGGCGGCGTACGCCACTCCGGCTACGGCAGCGACCTGTCCCTGACCGGCCTGCTCGACTACACACAGGTCAAGCACGTGATGCTGTGACGGGCACCGCGCGGGCCCGCCTGCAAAGGGCCCGCTGAACCAACCGTCCGCGGTGGCGACCGGCCGTCAGACAGGATTGCCGCGCGGCGTGATGACGGCGTTCGGCAGGGCCGGTGCGGGCAGACGGCCGCCCGGGAAGCCTTCGACCGCGCCGAAACGGTCGGAGGACGCCTCCCAGTCCGCTCGGGCCCGGACGATGTCCTCATGGCCGCGTCCGATGAAGTTCCACCACATGACGATCGCCTCCTCGAAGGGAGGACCACCGAGCAGGATCACCCGGGCCGGACCGTCCGACTCGTTCTCCACGGTGAGGTCTTCGGCGCCGCAGGGGACGTAGCCGAGTTCGGCCGGGCTCAGCGCGGCGTCGGCCAGGCGGACGCTCCCGCTGTCCACGAGAAGGCCGTGCTCGAAGGCGGTGTCCACGGCGAGGGTGATCACCGCACGTGGTTCGAGGGTGATCTCGGCGCCGAGCAGGGGCGTGAAGGTCCGTACCGGGGAGGTGCGTCCGGCGAGCGAGCCCAGGAAGACCCTGATCTCCGCCCCGTCGATCCGCACGGGCTCGGGCACGTGGTGCTGGAAGTCCCGCTCGGCGTCGCGGTGCTCCTCGGGCAGCGCCACCCACAGCTGGACGCCGTGGAGGACGGTGGTGCGCGGGGTGGAGACCTCGGAGTGGCAGATGCCGCGGCCGCCGGTCATGAGATTCATCTCGCCGGGCCGGATCAAGGCGTGGGTGCCGAGACTGTCGCGGTGCTCGATCTCACCGCTGAACAGCCAGCTCACGGTTTGCAGGCCGGTGTGCGGGTGCGGGGGGACGTCCATGCCCCCGGTCGCGGTGATGTCGTCGGGGCCGTAGTGGTCCGCGAAGCACCAGGCGCCGATCAGTGTGCGGGCCCGCTGCGGCAGCGTCCGCCGTACGCGCATCGCACGGGGGCCGCCCAGGGGCACCTCCCGCGCCGACAGCACGTCGACCCGAGGCGCTGCGGCCGGCCGCCCGCCGTCGGCCGGCGTACCGCACCTGATTGCCGCGGGTTCGGTTTCCACGTTGCTCATCGCAGCCACCCCTCGCACGATCTAGTTGTCACATCAACTATCATGCCATGGGCGCAGACCGACGACCACCGCACCGATCCGTGTGCGGGCCGGCCTGGGCGGTCGCGAAGGAGGCCCGGATTGAGCAACAGCACCACCGGATCCGCACTGCGCAGGATCTTCGTCGACAAACAGAGCCCCAAGGCCTTCCACGCACTCCTTCAGACCGCGGAGGCGGTGCGGACGGTGGCGGCCGAGGCCGGGTTCGACCGAACCACCGTGGAACTGATCAACCTTCGGGTGTCCCAGATGAACGGCTGCGCCTACTGTCTGGACATCCACACCAGGGCCGCCCTGCGCGCGGGCGAGTCACCACAGAGACTGGGAGTGCTGGCGGCCTGGCGGGACACCGGCCTGTTCACCGACTCCGAGCGCGCGGCGCTCGCCCTGGCCGAGGTGACGACCGATCCGGCGGACGCCGACGCACAGGCGTCCGCCTACGAAGCCGCCCGGCAGGTGCTCACCGACGACCAGGTCTCCGCCGCGATCTGGGTGGCGATCACCATCAACGCCTTCAACCGGGTGTCCATCCTGAGCAAGCATCCGGTACCGGCACCCCGCGCGGAGTAGGCGCCACCCGGTCAGGTCCGTTCCTCGTCCATCTTGCGCGCCACACGCTCGGACAGCTCGGCCAGCACCCGCAGTTCCGCGGGCGTGACATGGTCGAGGAACAGCTCGCGCACCGCCTCGACATGGCGCGGGGCGGCGGCATCGATCGCCGCCCGCCCCGCCTCCGTGATCACCACGAACGCGCCGCGCCCGTCCTCGGGGCACTCCTCCCGCGCGACCAGACCGCGCTTGGACATTCGGGCGATGTGATGGGACATCCGGCTCTTCTCCCATTCCAACGACTGGGCGAGGTCCACGAACCGCTGCCGTCCCTCGGGCACATCGGTCAGATGGACCAGCACCGCGAAGTCCGCGGCCGACATGTTCGACTCGGTTTGCAGCATGCGCGACAGACGGCCTACGAGCTTGTCGTGCAGCCGGACGAAGCCCCGCCACGCGCGCTGCTCCTCCGGCGTCAACCACTGCACCGTCGCGTCCATGCGAGAAAGTCTAGACGTAGTTGACAGATCACCGAGCTGGCGCCCGCCATGTGTCGAAGTCCTTGGGCGCGGGGCCGGGTGCCCCGGCTCAGCGACTGGGCCGCTGCGCCGCCACGATCGTGTCCATGGTCCGCTCCGCACCCACCCACCGCTGCACCCGTTCCGAGAACCCCGGGAACTGCGACGCGACCTTGGTGAGGAACTTCAGCTCCAGCGGGGCGACGTTGATCTCGGCGACATCGCGTTCGACCGCCCGGACCACTCCCCTGACGACCCGCTCCGGCGAAACGGTACGCACGCCCCCAGGCGTCGGTGACCCGGTGTTCGCGAACATGCCCAGGTCACGCACGAAACCGGGCTGGACGATCGAGACGCCCACGCCCGTGCCGTGCAGGTCCTGGCGGAAGGACAGGGAGAAACCCCGCAGGCCGAACTTCGTCGCGGTGTACATCGACGACGACTTGGTGGCCGCCATGCCCGACAGCGACCCGACGAAGCAGATGTGCCCGCGCCCCGCCTCCACCATGTCCCGGGCGAGCAGACGCGCGAGCACAGCGGGCGCGCGCAGGTTCACCGCGAACGCCCGGTCGATCTGGTCCGGCGTGTAGTCCAGTACATCGCCGCTGGAGGGCAGGGCCGCGTTGGCGATGAGGATCTGCGTGCCGGCGGCTTCCGCGGCGAGGCGCCGCACGTCCTCCGGGTCGGCGAGATCGGCGAGGATCGTCCGGGCGCCATAACGTCCGGCGAGCGGGTCCAGCGCCTCACGACGCCGGCCGGTGAGAATGAGCTCCGCGCCCCGGGCCGACAGTTCGGCGGCGAGCGCCCCGCCGATACCGCCCGTGACTCCGGTGAGCAGAACCGTGGCCCCAGCAATGTGCACGACTAACCTCCGGTCTGTTCGTTCGAACGAACAATAACCGCTCTCGACGCCCCTGCCCAGGCCGGGTACTCCTCCAGTGGAACAATGACCGGCATGTCCAAGGCCGCCTCCACCGCCCCCTCCGCCCCCGCCCCGACTCGTCAGCGCATCATCACCGCCGTCCTGCGGATCATCGGCGAGAGTGGGATCGCGGCACTCACCAACAGGAGGATCGCCAAGGAGGCCGGTGTGTCGCTCGGCTCCGTCACCTACCACTTCGAAACCCAGCACGATCTGCTGCGGGAGAGCCTGCTTCAGTTCGTGCGCGAGGAAGCCCGGTACTTCACCGAGCTGGCGGACCAGTGCCAGACCGAGGGCCTGGACATCGAGGACGCGGCGTCGCTGGCCGGCCAAGTGGCCTGCGGCTCGGCCCTCGACAGCGCACACCTCGCGCCCTTCGAGCTGTACCTGCACGCCGGACGCGACCCGCGCCTGCGCGAGGCTGCAGCCCAGGCGTTCGAGGCTTACGACCGGCTGGCCGCCCAGATCCTCACCGCACTGGGCGTTCTGGACGCGGAACGCCTGGCGGCGACCACCGTCGCCGTGGTGATGGGTCTGCAACTGCGCCGCCTGGCGACCGGCAGCCCGGCGGACGATCTGGTCGACGCCCTTCTTCTGCTGGCAGGACGCGCCGGGGACCAGTCGCCCGGTACAACAGCCGGACGCTAGCCCATTCGAATGGGTCGCCGGCGCCACAGGGTGAACGAGCAAGCCGTGTGACGCGTCAACGGCGGTCGGCCACTCGGGGCCGCTACCGTCGGCTCTCGTGCTGCTCAGCTACGCCTTTGTGAACCTGAAACCCGGAGTGGGAAAGACGACCAGCGCGGTCTGGCTGGCTCACGCTCTTCACGAGTCGGGCCACCCACCGCTGTTGGTGGACAGTGACCCCGCTTCGTCCGCGCTGCGCTGGAGCGAACTGGCGGGCGGTTTCCCCTTCCCTGTGGTCGCCCTTCCCGTGGGTGACGTGCACCGGAGGGTGAACGACTTCCTCGGCAACCGGCAGGCGGTGGTGTTCGACGCCCCGCAACTGGAGGACCACGCCCACATCGCACGGAGCATCATGAGATATGCGAGCGAGTGGATCGTGCCGGTGACGCCGGCCCCCATCGAACTGGATCGCATGGCACCCATCGGCGGCGAGATGGGCGACATGCAGTCGTTGCGCGCCCAACCGGCCCGCGCCGCCGTCCTGCTGAACCGTACGAACCGCCCGGACGCCACACGCACCGGTCCCGACGCCGACGCCCGCGAAGCTCTTGCCGAGCGCGGCTTCGACGTGCTGTCCACCCACATTCCGCGACTCGACCTGTACGCCCAGTCGTTCGGCGGCCCGATCCACGTCAAAGGCTCGGCCTACATGGACCTCGCGGACGAGCTCATCAACCGTCAGGACAAGGCGTGAACCAGCGCAAGGACACCTACCGGGCGGCACTGCGGCGCGAACCGCAGGGCACCGCATCCCGCCAGACCAAGGTCACCCGGCTGCACACCCGGTACGTCCGGGTGACCATCGAGCTCGACCCCGCCTTGCAGAGCAGCCTCACCGACTGGGTGGCTCCACCGGTTTCCGCGCTCCTCCAGGCAGGGACCGCTGTACTGCGGCCCCTGACGAGTTGGTACGGGTCGCGCACATGACGTCAGCTCAGGCTCGGCGGGGTCCAGTCCGCGTGCCGCAGGATGGTGCGGACGGTCACGCCGGACGGGGCCAGGCGGAGCGCGGTGTCGCGCACGGCGACGGCCAGGGGGTTGCTCAGTTGCTGGCCCATGCGGCCGGCCTGGCGGGCCGCGCGTGCGACGGCTTGGCTGCGTGGGCGGCGTTCGGTGTCGTACCGGATCAGTGCTGATTCGACGGTGGGTTCGGCAGTGAGTGCGGCGGCGAGGACCGCGGCGTCCTCCAGGGCCTGGCAGGCGCCTTGGCCGAGGTTCGGGGTCATGGCATGGGCCGCGTCACCGAGCAGGGCGATCCGGCCCGCGGTGAACGAGGGCAGAGGCGTTGCCAGTTCGTGGATGTCGTGGTGCAGAACGGCGTCGGGCCGGGTCGCCTCCAGCAGGGCGGGGATCGGATGGTGCCAGGCGGCGAAGCGGCGGCGCAGCACGGCGAGCGGGTTCGCATGTCGCACCCCGGGCGGGGAGTTGAGTACCGCGTGCCACTCCGCCCGGTTGTCGGTGAAAGCGATGTGCCCGAACTCCGTGCCCCTCCCCCAGGTCAGTTCGAAGTCCGTGTCCAGCTCCACGGGGTGCTCGGTGATGGCGCGCAGGACGGTCGAACCGCTGTAGACGGGACCGGGGTGGCCGGGGAACAGCTGGGCGCGCAGGCGGCTGCCCACGCCGTCGGCGGCCACGACCAGATCCGCGTCCAGGGCACCGTCCTTGAGTGTCACGCGTACGCGGGCGGGATCGCTGCGGTCGGTGGCGGCCACCTCTGCTCCGACGAGCAGGCACTCGCAGGGCAGTGTCGCGCGCAGCAGCCGGTGCAGCTCGGACCGGGGGATGCCGACGATCGGCGTTCCCAGCTCGCGCTCCAGCCTGGCCCCGTCCATCCGGGCCAGCCGGCCGCCGCCGGGGGTGCGGGTGCCCCCGGTGTACTGGGGACGTGCGGCCGCGCGTACCGCCTCGCCGACGCCGAGGGCGTCCAGGGCGCGTATGCCGTTGGCGTGCAGGGAGATACCCGCGCCCGCGTCGGCGAGGACCGGGGCGCGTTCGACGACCGTCACCTGCCAGCCGATCCGGCGCAGGCCTGCCGCGGCGGCCAGCCCGCCGATACCCCCGCCGACCACTACCGCGCTCCCGCCCATATCCGGCCCCCCATGCGTCCTGGCGATTTTTCTACAGGTGTAGAAGGAGGGTACTCCGGGCGTACTCCGTTCCTCTACAGGTGTAGAAAGGGGGGATGTCCACCGACCGACGCACTCTCCTCGCCGACGCGGCCATCGACGTGCTCGCCGAGTCCGGGATCCGGGGACTGACCCATCGCGCGGTGGACAGCGCGGCCCACCTGCCCCCCGGCACCACCTCCGCCTACTACCGCACCCGGCACGCACTGCTCACCGCGCTGGTCCGGCGCCTGGTCGCACTCGACCAGGCAGAACTCCAGAACATCGGCGAGCGGACCCCGGTGCCGCGGAACGCCGAGGAACTGGCGTCCGGGATAGCCGCCTTCGTCGAGCGACGACTCACCGGTGACGGGCGGCGCCGCTCCCTCGCGCGTTACGCCTGCGCCATCGAGAGCGTCCACCACCCGGAACTGAGGGAGATCCTCGAGCCGCGGGAGAACGCCGCACGGCAAGTCGTGTGCGACTTCCTCGCCGCCCAGGGCGTCACGGACGCGGAGGAACGCACCGTCACGTTGCTGATCTGCGTGGACGGTCTGGTCTTCGACCGCCTGGTGGGCGGCGGAACCGTCTCGGACCAGGAGATCCAGCAAGTGGTGGCGGCGGCATTGCGATGACCCGGGCGTGGCGGGCACGCCACGGAATGCCGAACAGCGCGACGTGAGGCGGGCGTTCGGACACAGGTTGGGCCTCGGGTGGTCGCTGAAAGACGGACAGGACTCATGACCGACCCCGCGACAACGCCCGGATCGCGACGCACCAGAAGATCGACACGTCGGTGCCGCATTCCGCGCGCATCTGGAACCACTGGCTCGGCGGCAAGGACAACTGCCCCGTCGACGAGCAGGCCGGCGACGCGTACACCGCCGTCTTCCCCGGTGTCGTCACCATGGCCCGCAGCAGCCGTGCCTTCCTGCGCCGCAACATCGCGTACCTCGTCTCCGAGGCGGGCCTCCGGCAGTTCCTGGACATCGGCACGGGCCTGCCGACCGCGGAGAACACCCATGAGGTCGCCCAGCGGCTCGCCCCGAGGCACGGATCGTCTACGTCGACAACGACCCGATGGTGCTGACCCACGCCCGCGCCCTGCTCCACTCCTCACATGAGGGCGCGACCGCCTACATCGATGCCGACGTGACGGACCCGGACCGCATCCTCGCGGCGGCCGCCGAGACGCTGGACTTCAGCCGGCCCGTCGCGCTCATCCTCAGCAACATCCTGGGCCACGTCGCCGACTACGGTCAGGCCCGCTCCACATCGACCCGGTCTTCGAGCAGGCCCAGGAGTCCTGCAACAGCAGCGGAGCCGTCCCGTACAACCTGCGTCCCGTCGACGTGATCACCTCGTTCTTCGACGGCTTGGAGCTCGTCGAACCCGGCGTCGTCTCGGTCACGCAGTGGCGTCCGGAGCCCGGTTCGCCCACCCCGCAGGTCATCGCCGAGCACGGCGGACTCGCCCGCAAGCCGTAGGCGACGGACGCCGAGCACGACCAGGGAGCGCGGCCGAGACGGACGCGCTCCCCGACCGCTCCCGACCGCTACCTGACCACGACGATCACGACGCCTCCGTTGCCGAAGCGATGGTCGAAGCAGAACCCCGGGTGGAAGAAGCAGAATCCGCGGTGGCCGAAGCCGAATCCACCGTGGTCGAACCCACCGTGGTGGAACCCGAACCCGCCGTGGTCGAAGCAGCGCCCGTCGTTGTTGTCGAAGCACCCGTCGGTGGTCGCCCGGGTGTGCACGGCGGGGGCTGCCGCCGCGGCCGTTCCCGCTGTGGTGATCACGGCACCGCCGGCCATCAGCATGCCGGCCGCGGAAGCCGCGGCGAGACGCCTCGCGCGTTGTGCTCGCATGATGAATGCACCCTTCCTTCCATCGTCGTCTCGCGCGACTCTCAGCGGCACGAGATGGATGGCCGCGGCGCCGGGAACCAGCCGTCCGAGGGCGTGCCCCCAGCTTGCGGCCCTACTTCCTGTACGTGAGCGGCGCCTTTTCGGATTGCCGTTCCGACAGCTGACGCCGACTTTGCGGCACGAAGAGCTGTGGCTTCCAACGGGTGAATCCAGCCGTCCGGCGAGGGGCGGCCGGCGCGACAGCGGGAAGGGCATTCTGCGTACCGGACCAGAGACGGGCAGGGAGTGCCGCCATGCCGAAGTTCCTCATCCAGGCCACCTACACGCCCGAGGGCACGAAGGGGCTGCTCAAGGAAGGAGGGAGTGGCCGCCGCGCCGCCGTCGACCAGGTCGTCACCGGTCTGGGCGGGACGGTGGAGGCCATGTACTTCGCCTTCGGGGCGGACGACATCGTGCTCATCGTCGACTTCCCCGACCCGGTCTCCATGGCCGCCGTCAGTCTCACCGTCAAGGCCAGCGGCGGCCTCAGCACCCGGGCCACGCCCCTCCTCACCCTCGACGAGCTCGACGAGGCCGCCCGTCGGCAGGTCGGCTTCCGCGCCCCCGGCGCGTAGACCCGAGGCGGGCGACGAACGCGGTGATGTGAGAGGCGACCTGGTCGGGCACCTCCAGTGGCGACAGGTGGCCGGTGCCGCCGAGTTCGGTGAGGGTGGCGGTGGGGATCAGGGGAAGCAGGTGTTCGCGCAGGATCCGCGGCGGGTCCACCTTGTCCTCGCTGCCGGCCAGCACGAGTACGGGAACGTCGATCGCGCCGACCCTGTCCGCGAAGTCCTCGACCAGGGCCTGCCGCGGCCACGCCGTACGGGCCGCCTCGCCCGCCCGGGAGCTGTCCTCGTGAACCTGCCGGCGGGCCTCGGCGGACAGCCCGCCGTTGGTCAGTGCCAGATCGATGCTGCGGTTGATGGTCTCTTCGGTGTCGTAGGCGTGTGCCAGCATCTCCTGGAACTCGGGGGTCACACCGACCGGAGCCGGCGGGGCGGGGGCGACGAGCACCACGCCCTGCAGCCCGGCGGGGCGGCGGGAGGCGAGTACCTGGGCCGCCTTTCCGCCCATCGAGTGGCCCACCAGGACGTACTCGCCGTAGCCGAGCTCGTCGATGACGCGCTCGGCGTCGTCGGCGAGCTGCTCGATGCCGTACGGGCCGGGCACCTCGGTGGAGTCGCCCCAGCCGCGGTGGTCGTACGAGACGAACGCCTGCGCGGCGCCGAGACGCTGGAGGACCGGCCGCCAGGTGCGGTGGGAGCCACCCCAGTAGTGGAGGAAGACCAGGGCCGGGCCGTCGCCTTCGCGGACGTGGCCGTAGAGCCGTCCGTCCTTCACGGCGAAGTACCGGCCGGTGGGCGTGTGTGTGGTCACGACTGTCAGGTGTCCTTGTCCGGGCCGGTGCGGATCCGCTCTGCCGCGGCCGCTGCCGACGCGAGTCCCGGCGGTCGGGCCGGGCTGCTCGTGGCTCGATCGTCGTCCGGCTTCTCTTGATCGACCACAGGCTCGCTTGCCATGGTTCGCAACTTTCGGGACAGGCTCAAGAGGCGCACCGCGGGCTGACCCGTACTTCTGCGCTGCCGGCCGTCATCGGTGTCAGGAAAGTTACGGTCGTAGCATTGGTGCCATGGCACCTCATCGTGTCGCGGTCCTGGCGCTGCCCCGCGTACTCCCCATCGATCTCGGCATCCCCACCCAGATCTTCGACGCGCGGCCCAACACTCCGTACGAACTCACGGTGTGCGGTGAAGGCCGTGGCGGCGTGACCACCAGCACCGGCTTCACGGTCGGGGTCACCGCCGGGCTGCCGGCCCTGGCCCGGGCCGACACGATCATCGTCCCCGGCTACTGGGACTACCAGCGGCCACCGGCGCCCGAGGTCACGGCGGCCCTGAAACTCGCCGCCGGCCGAGGCACCCGCATCGCGTCCATCTGCACCGGCGCCTTCGCACTCGCCGCGGCCGGGCTGCTCGACGGCCGTACGGTGACCACGCACTGGGCCAGCGCCGACGATCTCGAAAGGCTCCACCCGCGGCTTCGGGTGGACCGCGACGTGCTCTACATCGACGACGATCCCCTGCTGACCTCCGCGGGCGTGACCGCCGGCATCGACCTGTGTCTCCACATCGTCCGCAAGGACCTCGGTGCCGCCGTCGCCAACGAGATCGCCCGTGAGCTGGTCGCCGCGCCACACCGGGACGGCGGCCAGGCCCAGTACATCGCCCAGGCCCTGCCGGAGCCCACCGCTCACACCCTCGCTGAGACCCGCGAGTGGGCCCTGCGCCACCTCGACGAATCCCTCACCCTGGACGTTCTCGCCGGGCACGCACGTGTCTCCACCCGCACCCTGGTCCGGATGTGGCGGCAGGAAACCGGCACCACCCCCCACCAGTGGCTGCTCACCGCCCGCGTCAACCACGCCCGCGAGCTCCTGGAAGTCACCGACCTCGGCATCGAACAGATCTCCACCCAGAGCGGCCTCGGCACCAGCACCAACCTCCGCGCCCGGTTCCGCGACGCCTGCGGCACCACACCCACCGCCTACCGTCGAACCTTCCAGCGCGGCGCACCCATCGCTCCCGCGTCACCGCCGCGGCGTTCGTGAACGGCGGGCCCAGGCCCCACGGAACCCGCACCGTCCAACTCCCTTACATCAACTCTTACTTCACAGCTTGACGAAAGTGGTCCGTACCTTTAGTTTCTCCGGGCGACCACTTCCCCCCGTGCGCGCTCGACCGTTCGCAAGGCGAAAGCGTTGCCGAGCGTCCACCCCCACGAAAGGCCGCCCCCCACCATGGCCAGACCAAGGCCTCTTTCCGCATCCGCCGTCCTGGCGGTCACCGCTCTCACCCTGTCCACAGGCGTGCTCACCGCGTCCCCGGCCGAGGCCGCCACCGGTACGATCACCGGTCTCGCAGGCAAGTGCCTCGACGTCGCCGGGGCCAACTCCGCCGACGGTACGGCCGTCCAGCTCTACGACTGCAACGGCACCGCCGCCCAGCAGTGGACGATCGGCACCGACCGCACCATCCGGGCCCTCGGCAAGTGCCTCGACGTCACCGGCAATTCGACGGCCGACGGTGCCAAGCTCCAGCTGTGGACCTGCTCCGGCGGCGCCAACCAGAAGTGGACCGTGACCACCGCGCAGGACATCGTCAACCCGCAGGCCGATAAGTGCATGGACGTCACGGGCAACAGCTCCGCCAACGCCACCCGGATACAGATCTGGAGCTGTAGCGGCGGTGCCAACCAGAAGTGGACCGCGCCCGCGTCGGGCGGCACCCCCACCCCGTCCGCACCGATGGCGGTGGCGCCGTACCTCTACAACGGCTGGGGCGATCCGCCCAGCCCCACCACGATCAGCAACGCCACCGGCGTGAAGTGGTTCACGCTGGCCTTCGTGCTCAGCAACGGCTACTGCAACCCGCAGTGGGACGGCAGCCGTGCGCTGACCGGCGGCGCGGACCAGCAGACCGTCAACACCGTGCGGGCGAACGGCGGTGACATCATCCCGTCGTTCGGCGGCTACAGCGGCAACAAGCTGGAGAGCTCCTGCTCGAGCGCGAGCGAGCTGGCGGCGGCGTACCAGAAGGTCATCAACGCCTACGGCGGTCTCAAGGCCATCGACATCGACCTCGAGGCCGACGCCTACAGCAACGCCACCGTGCAGCAGCGCACCGTGGACGCGCTGAAGACCGTGAAGGCCGACAACCCCGGTCTGAAGGTGTACATCACCATCGGCACCGGGCAGAGCGGGCCGGACACCAGCCTCATCAACCGTGCCCATTCCTCCGGCCTCACCGTCGACGCCTGGGCCATCATGCCGTTCGACTTCGGCGGCGCCGGCCAGAACATGGGCAACCTCACCGTGCAGGCCGCCGAGGGTCTCAAGACGGCGCTGAAGAACGCCTACGGCTACAGCGACGACCAGGCCTACCGGGACATGGGCATCTCGTCGATGAACGGCATCACCGACAACAACGAGACCGTCACGGTGGCCGACTTCCGCACCATCCTCGCCTACGCCCAGCAGCACCACCTGGCCCGGCTGACCTTCTGGTCCGCCAACCGCGACCGCCCCTGTACCGGCGGTTCGGCGGACAGCTGCTCCGGCGTCAGCCAGTCCAACTGGGACTACACCCGCACCTTCGCCGGCTACACCGGCTGACGGCCGGCAGCCACAACCCCCCACCCCTGCTCAGGAGAACCATGTCTTCCCTCCCGTCCCGCGGCAGATCCGCCGCGGCCGCACTGGTCGCGGTGACCGCCGCGTCGCTGCTCACCGGCGTTCCCGCGCATGCCGCGAGCACCGCCCTGCCCACCGGCTTCGCCACCGTCATGAACGCCGCGAGCGGCAGATGTCTCGACGCCAAGGCGGCCGCCACCGCCAACGGCACCGTCGTGCAGCAGTACTCGTGCAACGGCACCACGGCGCAGCAGTGGAGCTTCACCGCCACCAGTGACGGATACGTCCGTATCAACAACGGCAACGACACCAACCAGGTCGCGGACGTCGCCGACGTCTCCACCGCGGACAACACCCAGGTCCACCTGTGGACCTACGGCGGCGGCGCCAACCAGCAGTGGCTGCCGGTGGACGACGGGGGCGGCGCCTACCACTTCGTCAACCGCAACAGCGGCAAGTGCCTGGACGACCCCAGCGCCTCGACCGCCGACAGCGTGCAGTTCGTGCAGTACACCTGCAACGGCACCGCCGCGCAGCGCTTCCAGGTGGTCCCCGTGACCCAGTCGGCCACCAACCCCGACCTGGGCCCGAACGTCGTCGTCTTCGACCCGTCGATGTCGTCCTCGACCATCCAGAGCAAGCTGAACACCATCTTCCAGCAGCAGGAGAGCAACCAGTTCGGCTCCCGGCGCTACGCCGTGCTGTTCAAGCCGGGCGCCTACAGCGCCGACGTCAACGTCGGCTTCTACACCCAGGTGCTGGGCCTCGGTCTGTCGCCCGACGCGGTGACGATCAACGGCGCCGTGCACGCGGAGGCGGACTGGTTCCAGGGCAACGCCACCCAGAACTTCTGGCGCGGCGCGGAGAACCTCTCGGTCAACCCGCCCGGTGGCAGCGACCGTTGGGCGGTCTCCCAGGCGGCGCCGTACCGCCGGATGCACCTGCGCGGCAATCTCGCCCTGGACGACGGCGGCTGGTCCAGCGGCGGGCTCCTTGCCGACAGCAAGATCGACGGCCAGGTCAACTCCGGCACCCAGCAGCAGTGGCTGACCCGCAACTCCGAGCTGGGCAGCTGGACCGGCTCCAACTGGAACATGGTCTTCGCCGGAAGCACGGGGGTGCCCGCCACCACCTTCCCCAGCCCGCCGGACACCACGGTCGCCCAGAGCCCGGTCTCCCGTGAGAAGCCGTTCCTGTACGTCGACGGATCCGGCAACTACCAGGTGTTCGTGCCGTCCGTGCGTTCCAACTCCTCGGGTGCGAGCTGGACGAGCGGCAGTGCCTCGGGCAGCTCGCTCTCGCTGGACAGCTTCTACGTCGTCAAGCCGGGCGCCACCGCGTCCCAGATCAACGCGGCTCTCGCCGCGGGCAAGAACCTGCTGGTCACCCCGGGTGTCTACCACCTCGACCAGACCCTCCAGATCAACCGTGCCGACACGGTCGTGCTCGGTCTGGGCCTGGCCACCTTCATTCCCGACAACGGCATCACCGCGATGAAGGTCGCGGACGTCGACGGAGTGAAGATCGCGGGTCTGCTGTTCGACGCGGGCACCACCAACTCGCCCAGCCTCCTGGAGGTCGGACCGTCGAACGCGTCCGCCTCCCACTCGGCCGACCCGACCTCCCTGCACGACGTGTACTTCCGGATCGGCGGCGCGGGTGTCGGCAAGGCGACCACCAGCCTCGTCGTCAACAGCGACAACGTCATCGGCGACCACATGTGGATCTGGCGCGCCGACCACGGCAGCGGCGTCGGCTGGACCAGCAACACCGCGGACACCGGTCTGATCGTCAACGGCGACAACGTCACCATGTACGGCCTGTTCGTCGAGCACTTCCAGAAGTACCAGACCATCTGGAACGGCAACGGCGGCCGCACGTACTTCTACCAGAACGAGATGCCCTACGACCCGCCCAACCAGGCCGCCTGGATGAACGGTTCGACCCAGGGCTACGCCGCCTACAAGGTCGCCGACTCGGTCACCAGCCACCAGGCGTACGGGCTCGGCAGTTACTGCTACTTCAGCACCAACCCGAGTGTGACGGCCGCGCACGCGATCGAGGCCCCGAATGCCAGCGGAGTCCGCTTCACCAGCATGGTGACCGTCTCCCTCGGTGGCACCGGCACCATCAGCCACGTGGTCAACAGCACCGGCGGCCCGTCCAACTCCGGTTCCAACGTGGCCGACCTGACCAGCTACCCGTAGGAGTGGACGTGCATGACCCACTGTCCCCGGCGAGAAGACCCCGCAGGGCAGCGCTCGCCGCCGTCCTCGGCGCGATGGCTCTCGTCGTGGCCCTCCCGGCCCAGGCGGACGCCGACGTGCTCCAGTTGCTGCCCCAGAACGCCGACGGCCTGGAGCAGACCTTCTCCCCCGCCTACGACTACGACGGTGACGGCTGCTACGCGACCGCGGCCATCGGCGCCGACGGCACCATCAACCCCGGCCTGAAGCTGGGCGGCGACGTCAACGGCCACTGCCACGACTACGCCCAGCTGGCCAATGCCAACACGTACTCCCGCGAGAAGTGCGACAACGGCTGGTGCGCCGTGATGTACGCCAGCTATTTCGAGAAGGACCAGGCGACTTACGGGCCCGCGGCCATCGGGCACCGGCACGACTGGGAGCACGTCGTGGTGTGGATCAACGACAACCAGGTGCGGTACGTGTCGGTGTCCCAGCACACCGGCTACCAGGTGGCGGCCGCCTCGGCCGTCCGCTTCGACGGCACCCACCCGAAGATCGTCTACCACAAGGACGGCATCTCGACCCATGACTTCCGCTTCGCCAACTCGGGCGACGAACCACCGGAGAACGCCACGGGTGGCTGGTTCTACCCGCGCCTGGTGGGCTGGAACGGCTATCCGGCCGGCTACCGCGACAAGCTCATGAGCGCCGACTTCGGTGACGCCACGATCAAGATCAAGGACGGCGACTTCCCGTACGCCCTCGCACGTTCCATGCCGTCCGGCATCCCGTTCGACCCCAATGCCTGACGCCGCCCAGCGGCAGGCTGAACCAGGAGACCGCCCCTCGGCAGCGTCGCGCACGCTGCCGAGGGGCGGTTCCGCGATCTGCGTGAAGCCGTTTCCGATCGAAGGCCGCGCGAACGACCGGGCACCTCGCCGGACGGTCCGGCAACCTTTCATGCCTATGAAAGGCGCCGGTCGTGAACGGCACGGAGCAGACGATCAGTTCCGCCTTCCCCCTGACAGCGAACCACGCCACCGAACCCGTGGTCCGCGTACCGAACGACTACGTGGTCAACCGCCAGACCTCCCCGCAGACCCTGGAGGCCTACACCGGCAAGGGCACCGTCCTCTGGTCCGTGAACACGGGCCTCAACAGCGAGAACCAGGACAACATCGAACCGGGCGCGTCCACGATCGACGTCGGCAACTGGGACGGCGTCACCGTCTACGACTTCGACGGCGACGGCTACGCGGAGGTCGCCGTCCGCATCGCCTACGGGGTCACCTTCGGCGACGGCGCCACCTCGCGCCGTACTTTCAGGTGCTGGCCAGTTGGGGCAGGCTGCCGCTGGTTGCGGCCCCGCCGCGCGCCCACTCCTCGAACGGCAGTGGGCGGACCGGATGTGTGGCCCGATTTCGCATGGCAGCGGGCTGATGCGCCGGGCCTCAGCGCAGTGCGGCCTCGCCCGCGTGGACGGCGTGCAGGGCGCGCTCGACGGTTTCCCGGTTCTCGCCGACCGGGGCCACGTAGTCGACGACGTCACGTGCGGCGGCTTCCCCGAGTGTCCGGGTGATCAACCAGGTGGCAAGGTACTGGGACGCCAGGCAGCCGCCCGCCGTGGCGATGTCCCCTCGGCGTGGAACGGCGCGTCCAGCACGGTGACGTCGCAGGCCTCGACGAAGGGCCGGCTCTTCGTGTCCGTACAGGCGGGCATGCCGTCCAGCAACCCGAGCCGGGCGAGCACCAGCGCGCCGGAACACTGCGCACCGATCAGCTGCCGCGTCGGGTCGGGCGGCAGCCTGGCGATCAGCCGGTCGTCGGCGACCACGTCCCGCGTCTTCACCCCGCTGCCGATCAGCACGACGTCGGCTTCGGTGACGAACTCCATCGGACGCTGCCCGGTCACCTCGACACCGTTCATCGACGTGACCACGGGCGTCGGCGTGGTGATGAGGGCCTCCAGGCCGTCCTTGCGGCACCGGTTGATCAGCGCGGAGGCGATGAAGCTGTCGAGTTCGTTGAATCCGTCGAAGGTGACCACGGCTACCTGCATCGCATCTCCTCGAAGCCTCGAAGCACGGCACTGGAAGCGCAGTTTCTCAGGTGCGCCGTGTCCGGGGCGTGGGCCAATTCACTCTCGGTGGCCCGTCTGGATGAGGTCGTGCAGCAGGTCGTAGGCGGACTGGACGAAGGTGCCCCGGATGGTGGGGCCCGTGTTGGTGACGGCGGCGAGGGCGGTGGGCGGGTCGGGGGTGAGGCCGGTGAAAGCGGTGAAGCCGCGGGTGCCTCCGGAGTGGAAGTAGACGGTGTGGGCGGGCAGGGTGCGGTGGGTCCAGGCCAGGCACCGGGGCGGGGTGCCGGGGGCGGTGGGACGGGGAGTGAGGACCTCGCGCAACGCGCTGCGCAGTGGGGTGTTGTGCGGCGCGGCCCGGTCGGGGTCGAGCAGCGCGTCGAGGTAGTGGAGGAGGTCACGGGCGGAGCAGCGCAGAGCTCCGGCCGCGGGGAGTGCCGGGATGAGCCAGGGTTCGAGTGGTGTGCCGTCGCGGTGTCCCACGGCGTGTCCCGTGCCGGGCGCGGCGGTGGTGTCGGTCAGGCCGAGCGGCTGGATGAGCCGGGTGCGCAGGAGGGTCGCGTAGGGGGTGGCCGTGGCTCGTTCGAGGATGTGCCCCAGCAGGCCCATGCCGAAGTTGGAGTAGCAGGTGCGGGTGCCCGGCCGGCGACGGACACGGGTCCGGGAGAGGGCGGGCAGGAGTGCCTGGGGCGGGAAGTCGCGGTAGGGGTTGGTGAACCAGTGCGACAGGGCGGCGCGCAGGAGTCCGGGTGGCAGCCGGGGCAGTCCGGAGGTGTGCGTGGCCAGGTGTTCCAGGGTGATCGTGTGGCTGTGGGGGCCGCGGGGAAGCGCCGCGCGGGGCAGGTGGGTGGCGAGCGTCGCGTGCGGGCTCATCTCGTCACGGGCGCCGAGTTCGGCGAGCAGGAGCGCGGTGAAGGTCTTGGTGACCGAGCCGATCTCGAAGCCGGTGTGCTCGGTGACGGGCCGCCGGCGTGAGGCGTCCGTCCAGCCGCGGCACACGATCGTCGCCGCCGTCGGGGTGACGGCGGCGACGGCGAGTCCCGTGCCGCGGGGTGCCGCCGACGCGAAGGCGGTCAGTGCCCGCTCGAGCCGGCCGGCGGGTGTCACGAAGCGACCGGCTGCTGCTGGTGGTGGGCGAGTGCCAGGGTCGCGGCGATAGCCGCCACGACGGTGGTGTGGTGACCGGTCCGGAACGCCTCGTCGGGGTCGTCGGGGATGGGCCGGCTGTCCGGGGGCATGAGCCCGTCGGGACGCTGCACCTCGGCCAGGCGCTGCCAGGCGCCGGTGTCGCCGACGGGGTCGGGCAGGCACAGGCCAGCGATGAGGAGTTCGGCGACGAGGTCCCATTCGTGGATCTCGGCCCAGATGTCGGTCCACACCGGCAGCCAGGTGGCCAGGTAGTCGCTCAGGGCGGGCCGCAGGTTGTGCGGTTCGGCACCCCAGTCGGTGATGTGGAAGACGGTGTGGGTGACGGCGTAGCCGGTCATCCAGTCGATCGTCCACGGTTCGGGGGTGTGCCCCAGCCAGGTCGCGGCCGTCAGGGTGGGCCAGTGGGCGTGTACGGGCAGTCCGGCGACGTGGGCGGCGTTGGCGACGGCGAGGCGGCGGTTCGGCAGGTGCTCGCTGCCCTGGTGCGAGGCCAGGCCGGTGAGGTATTGCTCGAGTTCGTGCAGCGCGTCGTGCCGGTAACCGGCGCGCGCGAAGTGCGCGTAGACCTCCAGCGGGTCGGTCATCGCCGGGTAGCGCAGTTGCCGCTCGTACAGCAGTGCGCCGTTGCCGAGCTGTTCCCAGGCGAAGGAGAGGAGGCTGTCGGCCAGTCGCCGGTCCGCCGGGGTGGAGGCGGGGGTGCGCAGCAACAGGCAGGCCGCGAGCGCCGATTCGCCCAGCGGCTTGTAGACGCCGTTGGGGTCGGCGAGTTCGGCCGACGTTCCGGGTGGGAACGCGCCGTGTTCGCGGTGGCGGTGCAGCCAGCCGATCGCCGTGGAGGCCATGCGCTGGGCGAGGTGCCGGCAGGGCAGGTGGGTCATGTGGTCGTCCCCGTGGGCCGTGCTGTCAGGAGGCGGGCGATCGCCACGTCGAGGGCGGTGTGCGCGTCGTTGCCGCCGTAGAGTTCCAGGTGCCGCAGTGCCGCCGGCAGGTCGAGGTGGGTGCGGCTGCCGCGGGCCGTGGCGAACGCGGCCCAGCGCGCCAGCCGCGCGGCCGTCGTGTGGTCGCGGCGCAGCAGCGCGCGGGTGACTCCCTGGGACACCGCGCGCGCGTGCCGTCCAGGCGGGTCGGAGAAGGGGCTGGGCAGGCCGGGCAGGGTGAGGCAGTACAGCGGTGCCATGGCCGCCGACACCGCCTGCCAGGCGAGTCCGGTGATGTCGATGGTTCGCGGCAGGGCCCGCAGGGCCGGGAACTCCTCCGCGTGCGCGCCGAGCAGCGCCATGCTCGCGTAGTCCCGCCACTGTGCTTCGGGCGCGTCCGCCGCGGACGGAGGGAAGACGCGGAAGGCCTCGACGACGCACTGGCCGTCGGCGTGACCGAACGGGGCACCGGTCAGTGCCGCGGGCGCGAAGACATCCGGTCCGAGCACCCGTACGGCCGCCAGCGCCGCCTTGGTGTCGTCGCCGGCGTCCACGTGGTCCGCCAGGCCAGACCGATCCTGGGCGCCCGTTGCGAGGGCACCCAGGACGTGACCGGCCAGACCTTGCACCGCAGCGGCGAATCGGCTGTGGGGTGAGGGGTCTGGGTCAGGCATCGGGATCCACCATTCTGTTCGCGCGGAACGTCAGTGGCTGTGGTCGGTCGTCAGCACTTACTTCTCACGGGGCTCGGACGGCTCCTTGGGCGAGAGCAGAACCAGAAGCAGCAGCTTGCCCGCGGCCTGTGGGGCGTAGGTCGGCGCGCCGCTGACCGGGGTTTCCTGAGTGGACATCAAAGAGGTCAGGGCGGCATGTTCGGCGGACTCGGTGGATACCGGTGCCAGGTGAGTGGCTGTCAGAACAGGCATCGTGCCTCCAAAGGGCATCCCCGCCCCGACCGGGACGGGAACGGGTCGAACGTCACTCAGGAAGAGCGACGGATGAGCGTCGTCTCGACGAGCTGCATCATCCCGAACGCTCCCCTCCGCCCACGGCGACCAAAGCGAAATTCATACAAATCACCCATATCGGGCATACGGTGACGACTGTCGGCGGATTTCACGGAGAGCCATTTTTATGACAGTCGTCATAGCCACGGTGTAGAGTCCGGCTATAACGATCGTTATAGGAGGCAGCCCATGACCGTCATCACCGTGAACACCGCCAAGGGGCGCCTGAGCCTCGCACAGCGGCGCACGCTGGCCGAGACCCTGACGGACGCGGTGCTCGTGCCCGAGGTGGGCCGGTTCGCACCGGCCGCCCGGGTCGGCTTCCAGGTGCACTTCGTGGAGCAGGAGCCGGAGATGGTGGCCATCGGCGGGCACCTGCTGACGGATGCCGGCCAGGAACCCGACGTCATGCTGATCGACGTGGCGGTGATGGACGGCGACTGGCGCCGCGAGGTCCGCGCCGAGGTGATCGAGCGCGTCCTGGCCGCGCTGGCCGAAGCGTGCGGACTGACGGAACCGTCGCCGGGCTGGTGGGTCAACTTCCGTGTGATCGAGGAAGGCAGCTGGGGCTCGCGCGGCGGCGTGCTCTCCGTACTCTCCCTCCTCGACAGCGGGGTGTTCACCGAGGAGAAGGCCGAGGCGATCCGCGCGGCGATCGGCACCTGAGCCCGGAGCCCCCGGCCCGTCAGGCGGAACCGTCGAGCGCGCCGACGATCAGCACTTCGAGCTGCTGCGCGACCTGATCCAGCGGCTCCATGTCGCGCTTCGCACGGCACATGGCGATGGCACCCTCGACGGACGCCACGACGAGGGCGGCGAGCCCGGGCGCCCGGTCGGGATCGGCGCCGTGCCCCGTCAACGCCTCGGTCAGCAACCGCTCCCAGCCCTCGAAGACCTCGGCGGCGGCGATCAATGCCGACGGGGTCTCGTCGGTCGGCGGCTCCTCCACGGAGACGGCGAGCACGGGACAGCCGGCCCGGAAGTCGCTGTCGACGACGATGCCGCGCCACAGGGCCAGGAAGGCCCGCAGGCCGGCCACCGGGCCCGCGTCCAGCTCCTTGCGCAGGATGCGGGCCACCGCCGCTCCCGCGTACTCGACCGCCTCGGTGGCCAGTTGCTGCTTGCCCTCGGGGAAGTAGTGGTAGGTCGAGCCGAGCGGCGCCTTGGCGTGTTTGGCCAGCTCCCGGATGCTGGTCGCGTTCAGACCACGCCTGCTGATCATGTCGGCCGCCCCGACCAGGATGCGCTCGCGCGACGGCGTGCTGGGCTTGGCCAAGACCGTTCTCCCCTCTGGCTATAACGCACGTCATAGTCTAGCGTGCCCTCCGGTTATAACGACTGTCATAGACCGCGTGAAGGGAGATTCGTCATGCCGATGATCCGGCTCACCGTCCCGTCCGGTTCCCTGACCGAGGAGGGCCGCGGCAGTGTCCAACGGGACCTGGCCGCCGTACTGCTCCGCTGGGAAGGAGCGCCCGACACCGCGTTCTTCCGCGCCCAGGCGTGGAGCTACCTCGTCGAGCTGCCCGAGGGGGCACAGACCACCGCCGAGGACGACGCGCCGCGCTTCCTCGTGGACGTGACGGTTCCGCAGGGCGCGCTGTCCGAGCGGCGCAAGGCCGGCCTGGTCGAGGACGCCACCAGGACCGTCCTCGCCGCCGCCGGGCTCCCGGCCGACGACGCCCTGCGGGTGTGGGTGCTGGTGCACGAGCAGCCCGACGGCACCTGGGGCGCCGGCGGCTCCGTCATCCGCTACGAAGACCTCGTGGCTCTCGCGAAGGGGCAGCGGGCCGATGCGTGAACTGACCTACGTGGCCCGCGACTCGGTCGAATGGCGCGAGGCATCCGACCCCAAGCTCCGGTCCGGCCAGGAGGCGATCGTCGCCCCGGTCGCCGCGACCTCCTGCGACGTCGACACGGAGATCCTCGCGGGACACGGCTTCATCGAACCGCCCTTCGCCCTCGGCCACGAGTGCGTGGCAAGGGTCGTCGAGACCGGCGACGCCGTCACCACCGTGGCCCCCGGCGACCTGGTGGTCGTCCCCTGGTCCATCAACTGCGGCACCTGCGACAACTGCCGCGCCGGACTGACCGCGCACTGCACGTCCGTACCGCACATGGCCATGTACGGCGCGCCGATCGGCGGCAGTTGGGGCGGCCTCTTCTCCGACCTGGTCCGCGTGCCCTGGGCGGACGCCATGCTCGTCCCCCTGCCCGCCGGCCTCGAACCGATCGCCATGGCCTCGGCGAGCGACAACTGGTCCCTGTCCTGGCGCCTGGTCGCCCCGCACCTGAGGGCCAGGCCGGGAGCCCGCGTGCTGGTCGTCGCCCGCGGCAGCATCGGCCTGTACGTCTGTGACATCGCCCGCGCGCTCGGCGCCTCGGACGTCCTCTACGTCGACCCCGACCCCGAGCACCGCGAGATCGCCCGGGGCTACGGCGCCGCCACCGCCGAGACGCTCGAGCCCGTCCGGCACGGCTTCGACATCGCCGTCGAGGCCACCGGCCGCGTCGACCAACTCGCCCTGGCGGTCAAGTCCCTGGCCCCGGAAGGCATCTGCGAGTCCGCCGGCAACCACTTCCGCCCCGGCGAACTGCCCCTGCTCGACATGTACCTCACCGGCGTCACCCTGCGCATCGCCCGTGACAACGTCCGCGACCACATCCCCGATGCCCTCGACCTCGCCCGCTCCGGCACCGTCGACCCCGCGCGGGTCGTGTCCCACGTCCTCGACTGGGAACAACTCCCCGACGCACTGCCGGAGAAGCACCTCAAGCCCGTCTTCGTCCGCGCCGACGGCTGACCGCCTCCCGCCCCCGGCCCACCACGCCCCCGACAGAGAAACCCGATGAACGCGCCACCCACCGAGCCCCTGACGCCGCACGCCGGCCCCGCCCGCCCGACAGCGGAAGAACTGGACCGCCGGCGGGCGGCGATCTCCGCCCTCGGCCACGAACTGCGCGCCCTGGTGGACGCCACCGTGCGCACCGCGACCCCGACCGAGGACCGCCTGCGCGGTGACCAGGGCCACCGACAGGTCGTCCTCGGTGCTGACCGAGCCGCTCACGAACACCTTGCGGTCCTCGGTGCCCGTGACGCGGGCGAGGACCCGCAGGGGGGTCTCCACCGGGACGGGCCGGTGGTAGTCCGTCCGCAGGGAGACGGTCATGGCGGGGCTGCCCGCCGCGTAGCAGGCCGGCGAGGGACCATGCGGTCGACCCGTTCGGGGGTGTCCAGGGCCAGGCGCAGGGCGCAGGCGCCGCCGTAGGAGTTGCCGACCAGGTGGGCCTTGTCCAGGCCGAGTTCGTCGAGCAGGCCGCGGATGCCGTCGGCGAGGTACCCGAAGGGGTCGGCGCCGTCCATGCCCTTGGTGCTGCGTCCGTAGCCGGGCAGGTCGGGGACGACGACCCGGTATTCCTTGGCCAACTCGGCTATGTTGCGGTGGTAGTTGGAGACGCCTGAGGCGCCGGGGCCGCCGCCGTGCAGGAGCAGGACGGGCGGGCCGTCGCCGGTCTCGGCGACGAAGATCTTCTTGCCGGCCACGTCGAGCAGGGATTCCCGCATCGAGGGCTGTTCGGTCTGCGTGGTCATGGTCGTCCTCACTGGGCCGGGGTGGTGACCGGTCGCGGAGCGGGTGTGAACCCGGCGGGCGGTGGCGGGAGCCGGGCACCGGCACGTGCCGCGGCGTAGACATAGGCGTCGGGGCGCAGCGCGAGGGTGGTCGCGCGGTGCTCGGCCAGCCAGGGCAGCAGCACGCCTTCACTGTCGACGACCGTGCCCTCGGCCGGGCGGGATCCGGCGGGCGTGACGGTCAGCGAGGGGACGCCGAGCCGGTCCCATGCGGGTTGGGGGACGGGCGGTGCGCTGTGCAGGAGCAGCCAGCGGCCGGCGAGGACGTCGTCCAGGCGGACCCGGTCGCCGTCGGGCGCGGTCACCCAGGGCTGGGGTGTCTGGTGGCCGGAGGCCTTGGCGCGGGGGCGGGCCTGTAGGCCGTCGGCGTAGCGGGCGACGGGGATCCAGTGGGCGTCCTGCACCCGGTCGGCGAGACCCGGTATCCGGTTCACCACGGGGAGCACGCAGTCACGGACGCCGGTGACCGAGCGGCGCCGTTCGGTGATGATCCGGCCGACGAACACCGCCCGCCTGGTCACCTCCTTGACGTGCGGTTTGCGCTCGGCCTCGTAGCTGTCGAGCACCGTCTCGGGCAGCTCGCCGCGCAGCACCGCGTCCAGCTTCCAGCACAGGTTGGCCACGTCGCGCACGCCGGCGGCCATGCCCTGCCCGATCCACGGCGGCATCGCGTGCGCGGCGTCGCCCGCGAGGAAGACCCGCCTCGCCCGGAAGCGGGCGGCGAAGCGGACGTGATGGCTGTAGACGGTGGCCCGCAGGATCTTGATCTGGTCGCGGCCGACCCCGTACCGGGACACCAGCGCGTGGATGGCGCCATCGCTGGTCAGGTACTTCTCGTCGTCCCCGCGCAGGACCGGGAACTCCCAGCGGTGGTGGCCGAGCGGGGTGGGACGGTCGACCGCGGGCCGGGCCGGGTCGCAGCGGAAGCGCAGCCGGTCGTGGTCCGGCCAGGGCTTGAGCATCTCGGTGTCGATGACGACCCAGCGGTCCTCGTACGTCCGGCCCTCGTAGCCGATGTTGAGCTGGGCACGGGTCAGGCTCGAACCGCCGTCGGCCGCGATCACGTACTTCGCGCGCAGGCGCCGTACGGAGTCGTCGTCGGCGGAGACCACCGTCAGGTCCACGCCGTCGGCGTCCTGGAGCACGCGCAGGCATTCATGGCGCAGCACCACCTCGACGTTCGGGTACCGAGCGGCTCCGCCGCGCAGGACCTGCTCGAGCGCCGGCTGGTAGATGAACATCTGCGGCGGGTGGCCGTGGCCGCGCGGGGTGGGGTGAGCGCTGAGGAAGGATCGGCCCCGGGCGTCGACGAAGTCGAGGGCCCGCTCGGCCAGCATGTCCTGCTTCAGTCGTTCGGCCAGTCCGATGCGCTGCAGATCCGTACGACCTCCTCGTCCGTCGAGATCGCCCGCGCGCGGGAGAACACCTCGGCGTCGCGTTCCAGGACGACGACCCTGAGACCCATGCCTCCCAGCAGGTTCGCGGCGGTCACCCCGGTGGGGCCGTAGCCGATCACCGCCCCGTCGTACGTGCCGCCCTCGGCTCCGCCCCCGGCACTGGCTCCGCTCACCAGGTCACCTCACTGTCGTCCTGTTGTTTCCGGCTCTTGCTGTAGCGCTCATTCCAATTGGAACAGCTGTTACAGTAAGGCGGGCGAATGAAGGGGTCAAGCGCCGGCGACGGGAGAAGGGACACCTGCGATGACGAGGCCGCAGACGGCACGCAGGAAGCGTGCGAACGGGGTGGAGTCGCGGCAGCGCATCCTCGACGCCACCGTGGAGATCGCGGGTGAGCGCGGGTACGAGGGCACGTCCATCGCGGCGGTCAGCGCCAAGTGCGGACTGCCCGCCAGCTCGATCTACTGGCACTTCAAGGACAAGGACGACCTGATCGCCGCGGTCATCGAGCGCAGCTTCGAGACCTGGCTGACCGCGGTGGAACTACCGGGGGAAGGGTCGGACACACCACTGGAGCGGGTCACCCGCATGGCGGCGAACGTGGCGAAGTCCCTCGTCGAAGCGCCGGACTTCCTGCGTCTGGGGCTGATGCTCGCCCTGGAGCGGCGGCCCACCGAACCGCGCGGCAGGACTGTCTTCCTCCAGGTTCGTGACATCGCCCGGCAGCGGATCGCCGAAGTGATCGCGTCCCTGTTCCCGGACCTGGCGGAGGACGCCGTGCAGGCCCTCACCACTTATGCCGTGACCGGTGCCGACGGTCTGTTCATCCATCGCGAGATCTCCGGCGACGCCGTCGACCTGGTGGGTATGTTCGAGCTGCACGCGCGTATGGTCTTCGACGCGGCGACCCGCATGGCGGCGAAGAGCTCCGGAGGAACGGTCTGATCAGACTCTCGCGAGCCGGGGGAAGAGCGCCTCGGCGCTGCCGCGGTTGACCGCGTCGAGCTCGCCGGGCCCGAAGCCTTCGTAGCCGTCCAGCATGGAGTCGAGGAGGCCGCCGGTCTCCTCCGGGGCGAAGGGGAAGTCGCTGCCGTAGAGGATGTGCCCGGGGGCGGCGAAGGCCCGGAGGGAGGGCAGGGCGGACGGCGTGGAGGACAGCGCGGTGTCGAAGTAGAAGCGCTGCAGGTCGGTCAGGATGCCGATCGGTGTGGTGCCGGGGTTGAACGGGGCGCCGCCGGTGAACCGCCAGGCGGCGTAGGGCAGGAAACCTCCCGCGTGGGAGAGGATCACCTTCATCCGGGTGTGACGGCTCATCACCCCGTTGAGCGTCATGTGCACCGCGGTGCGGGTGGTGTCGAAGGGAAAGTCCAGCAGCGGGCCGGGCATGCCCTCCAGCATGGGCATCGGCGGGGCGTCGGGGTGGATGAACACGACCGCGCCACGGGCGTCGAGCTCGGCCCACAGCGGCTCGTACGCCTGGTCGCCGAGGTAGCGGCCGCGAACGTTGGACATGAACACCACGCCGTCGGCGTGCAGTTCGTCCAGCGCGTAGGCGGCCTCGGCGAGCGCGCCCTAGACGTCCGGCAACGGACCGCTCGCGAA
Organism: Streptomyces sp. NPDC001480; assembly: GCF_042894725.1. Taxonomy (NCBI): domain Bacteria; kingdom Bacillati; phylum Actinomycetota; class Actinomycetes; order Kitasatosporales; family Streptomycetaceae; genus Streptomyces; species Streptomyces sp. NPDC001480. Next base: position 529,929 of record NZ_JBIAVX010000006.1, read on the forward strand.
GAACCCGAAGCGGTCGGGCCGGTCCTTGGCCAGCTCCGCGCTGTACTCGTTGACATCGCGGGCGACCGCGCGGGCCTCGGCGTCGTCGCCGAAGTGGGTGCCCGGTGAGCTGATCGAGAGGATGCCGGTCGCGATCGACCGGCGGTCCATCATCGTGATCGCGCTCTCCGCGTCCCATGCGGGAGTGGGCCAGCCGGCCGCCGTCACACCGCGACGGTCCAACACCTCACGGTAGGCCGGCGGGATGAGGTGCTGGTGGACATCGATGCGACCAGGAGAGTCCACATTTCCCTCGCTCCCTAATATTTAGCCTGCTAACCATTGCTTTGTTAAGTTACCAGCCATGAGCACCAACGGCAATGGCGGGCACCCGACGGCGGACGGCGACGTCGGCGGGGAGGAGATCGCGCAAGCGGCCGACGCACTCTTCACCGCCATGCGGCGGGCCCGTTCAGCGGGTGCCGAGCAGTTCGGCGGCCTGTCCCTGGCCCAGGTCGCACTCCTCGAACCACTGGCCACGGAGACGGACATTCCGGTGGGCCGGCTGGCGAGGAGCGCGGATGTCAGCGTCCCCACCGCCACACGCATGCTCCAGCAGCTGGAGACGAAGGGCATCGTGGTACGCCGCCGGTCCCCCGAGGACGAGCGGCGGGTCCTGGTCGGCCTCACCGCTGACGGAGCCGAACGGCTCGCCCTGCTCCGGTCCCTGCTGCGGGAGCGCCAGACCCGTGCCTACGAAGCGTTCACGCCGACCGAGCGCGTCCTGCTCGTCACGCTCCTGCGCCGCCTCACCGAACTCGTCGCGGATTGCGACACCGGTTCCGGCAGGGGTCTCCCCCCGGCTCGGTAATTCACGCCGTGCAGGCGCGCCGGCGAGACCCGGGCTCCTTGCCCAGCGCGATCACCTCCGCTCGTGCCGAGGCCAGCGAGTCCGCCGCCAGCGGGCGCTGGTGCGCCAGGTACGGGACGAGCCCGGCCACGGTCATCTCGGCGCGGACGAAACTCAGGTTCTCCTCGGCGACACCCTGCTTGCGGAAGTAGGCACGGAGGTAGGGCGTCTGGAAGTCGCACGCCTCCTGCGGAGTGCCCGAGCCGTAGGCACCGCCCCGCGTGGCGATCACCACCACCCTCGTGCCGCTCAGCGGCCTGTCGCCGGTGTCCGGGTCGGTGAACGCGCCGGGGAAGGTCACCCGGTCGATCCAGGCCTTCAGCAGGGCGGACACCGAGTAGTTGTACATCGGGGCACCGATCAGCACGGTGTCGGCGGCCAGCAGTTCGGTGATCAGCGAGCGGGTCAGCGCCCACTCCCGTTCCTCCGCCGGACTCCGGATCCAGTCGGCGACCCGGGCCATGGGGGCCAGGCCGTTCCGTTCCAGCCGCCGTCCCAGCGTGCAGTAGGCGGTGTCCAGCGGCGGCACCGGGTCGGCGGCGAGGTCCCGGTACCGGTATCCGGCTGATCCGTGCAGGGCCCGCCAGTTCTGCGCGAACAACGCGGTCAGCTGTCTGCTCACCGATTCACTGGAACGGTTGGCGCTGGAATCCAGATGCAGCAAGGATGTCATCGGTCCTCCTGTCACTTCGGCCGGGTTTCGTTCGTCATGGAGCTGACGGCCCAGGACGAGGAAAGGTGACCGGTGGACGACCATGAGGGCTTGGCGGAACGATTCGAGGCGCAGCGCGGCCGGCTCGAGGCGGTTGCCTACCGGATGCTCGGCTCCCGCAGCGAGGCCGAGGACGCCGTGCAGGAGTCATGGCTGCGGCTGGGCCGGGCCGAGGTCAGCGGCGTGGAAAACCTGGCGGGCTGGCTGCGGACAGTGGTGACCCGTATCTGCCTGGACATGCTGCGCGCCCGCGGTTCACGTCGGGAGGACCTCACCGAGCAGCAGGTACTCGACCAGCTCTCGGAGTCCTCTCCGGAGAGCCGGCCCGAGGACGAGGCCGTGCTGGCCGACTCCGTGAGCCGCGCGCTGCTCGTGGTGCTGGACACGCTGGAGCCCGCCGAACGCGTCGCCTTCGTGCTGCACGACATGTTCGGCGTGCCCTTCGACCGAATCGCGCCCATCGTGGAGCGCACACCTGTCACCACCAAGAAGCTCGCCAGCCGCGCTCGCCGCAAGGTGCGGGGCACTCCCGTGGTTCCGGCGGACGAACTCGCCCGCCACCGGCAGGTCGTCGCCGCGTTCCTCTCCGCCGCCCGGGCCGGTGACCTCACCGCGATCCTGGCGGTGCTGGCCCCCGACGTCGTGCGCCGCAGCGATCCCGCGGTCCTGCCGCCGGGCGCGGCCGCCGAGGTACGCGGGGCCCGGGCCGTGGCCGAGGGAACAGTGCTGCTCGCCGGCCGGTCGCGGCTGGCCGAACTGGCCCTGGTCGACGGCGAGGTGGGACTCGTCGTGGCTCCGCGCGGCCGGCTGCTGGCCGCGCTCACCTTCACCGTCGAGGAGGACAGGATCACCTCGTACGAAGTGATCGCCGACCCCGCACGCCTGCGGCGACTCGAACTCGCCGTCCTGACCCCGTGACCTGAGCGGTCCGGGTGCTGCGACCCGCCGGTCCGGCAGGACGCGAGGAAGGGCTGCGCGGGGGCGTCGGCTCGCCCCCGCGCAGCCGGGCGGGTCAGATGCCGAACGGTGCGGCGTATCGGACGGTGCCGCCGGGCAGCGGGTGGCCCGCGTCCAGGGTGAGGGCCATCAGGGCCTCGTCCGGGACGTCGATGCTCAGACCGATGCCGTGCGCGGAGGCACGGCTGAAGCCGAACCGGGGGTAGTAGGACGGGTGCCCGAGGACGACGACATAGTGCTCCCCGAGGTGCTCGGCCGCCGTCAGGGCGGCCCGGACGGCCGCTGTTCCGGCGCCGCCGTTCTGCTTCTCGGGCCGCACGGCGACCGGGCCCAGGCACAGAGCCGGGGTGTCGCCGATGTGACAGCGGGTCAGCAGCGCGTGCCCGGCGAGGGTGCCGGTCCGGTCCGCGGCGACGAGGGAGAGACCCTCGATCCACGCGGTCGAGTCGGCGCGCAGGGCGTCGACGAGGTCGGCCTCCTGCGCGGTGGGAAAGGCCGCGAGGTTGATCTCGCGGAGGCTGGGAATGTCGGCGCTGGTCTCAGCGCGGGTGATCCAGGCGTCGCTCATGGCGAATGAGAGGTCCGTTCCGGAGAGTTCGTGTGGAGGGACGGGTCAGGCCGCGGTCCGGGACATGAGGGAGACCCAGGTGCTGCGCACGGCGGCCTTGAACACGGTCATCGACCTCACCTCCCCTGATCCCGTTCCCACACGAACGCGCTCAGCGTACAGCGGCAGCCACCGCCGCCGTACGGAACTTCGGCCGAACTCGTCCGGGGTTCCGTGGCGGCGCAGGGGAACGCCGCCCGTCGCACGCTCACGGGCCGCGTCGGCGTCACCGCTCCGCGCGTCGAGTTCGCGCACCCGGTCGGTTTCGATGTGGGCGGGCACGAGGCCGATGACGCTCGTACACGGAGCTGGAGAGGACGAAGCCGATGACACCTCTCTCGCCGGGTTCCGCCGACGCTGATGAGCGCCCCGTCCAGCTGCTCGAAGGCATCGCGGGCCGCGGCGGCCAACCGGCCCGGGGCCCCGGTGTCGGCGTTGTCGGCGACGACACCGACGGCCCGTCCCGGGCCCCGAGCTCCTCCACGGCGGCGGCCACCGACTCCTCTACCCCCGGTCACGGTCTCGCCGAGCACGATGATGATGAACAGCCCGAAGCGTTCGGTGAGCGCGTCGGTCACGCTGAGCGCGGCCGTCTGCACCGGGGTCGCCGTGCCGATCATGACAGCGAACCCCGCAAGGTGGCCGGTCGTGGTCGCCGCAGCGGCTGGCCCTGCACCGCCCGCCGGATCTGCGAGCCCCTGAGACAGCCGCCGAGTAGCCGTACGCCCGGGCGATTACCGCTGGCTGGTAGAGCCGCTTCCAGCTCCCAGGGTTGTCCGAGCACTCCCCCCGAGGGCAGCGTAGAACCCGCCAGAAGGGACCAAACGGCCATTGGCGTCCCGTAAGGTTCAATGCATTTCGGGAGACATCATGCGCAACGTCAGATGGCTCGTCGCTGCCCTCGCGGGTCTTGCCCTGGCCCTGGGAGGTGCCGCGACGTCTGCCGTCGCCGCGCCGGCTTCGGTGGTGGCCGCTGCCCATTACGACCATGGCGGAGGCGGAGACCACGGCGGAGGCGGAGACCACGGCGGAGGCGGAGACCACGGTGACCACGGCGGAGACCATGGTGACCATGGTGGCGACCGCGGCGATCACGGCGACAACGGTGACCGCGGCGATCACGGCGATCACGGCGATCACGGCGACAACTGTGACCACGGCCGCTTCGACAACTTCGACAACTGCGACAACAACAACTACTGAGGATCGTAGTTCCATCGCCCAGGGGCCGGTGCACAGCCGGCCCCCTTTGCCGGTCCGGCCGGCACTCAGTCGGATCCGGCGCGGTCGGTCGGCACGAACGGCAGCTCCGCACCGAGGGTGGTCCCCACGGTGCGCGGACTGTCGAGAGACATCCTGCCGTCCAAGGCCTCCACCCGGTCCTTGAGGCCCACGAGCCCGGTGCCCGCGGCAAAGTCCGCACCGCCGACGCCGTCGTCCTGCACCCGGACACGCAGCACGTCGGAGTCGGAATCCACGGTGACGGTGACGAACGAGGCCTGCGCGTGCTTCACCGCGTTCGTCAGCGCCTCGGAGACGACGTAGTACGCGCTGACTTCGATGCGCTCGGGCAGTCTGTCCTCGACATGCACGGCGAGCTCGACCGGGACGGCCGATCGCCGGGCGAGTGCCTTGAGCGCGGGAGCGAGGCCGCCCTGGGCCAGGATCGCGGGATGAATGCCGCGCGCCACCTCACGGAGCTCGTCGAACACGTCCGTGAGCCCGGTGGCGACATGGCGGAGTTCCGTGTGCAGTCCTTCCAGATCGGACGGGACCGTCATCTGCGCGTTGTTGAGCAGGATGAGCAGCGAGACGAGCCGCTGCTGGACGCCGTCGTGCAGATCACGTTCGATGCGGCGGCGTGCCCCGTCGGCGGCGGTGACGATGCGGGCGCGTGAGGCGGTGAGTTCCGCACTGGCCTCGGCGTTCTCGATGGCGATGGTGACGAGATCCGTGAACGCGGAGATCTGCGACTCGGCGTTCGCCGGAAAGGCGCCATCGCTCGTCTTCGACACGATGATCACCCCCCACAAGCCCCCGGCCACGACGATCGGGCACCCGACCGACGAACGGACGCCCTCCGCACGCGCCGCCCGCGCGATCGAACCCGTCGCCCTCGCGTAGTCCTCGACGCGGACCGGTTCGCACGACGTGCGGACCTCACGGGAGACGCTGAGCCCGTCGAGGGCGAAGCAAGCGGCGACGGACGGCACGCTCGGCCCGTCCCGGCGGCTCCAGACGGCGACGCCACTCACGGTGTCGGCCGTCTCGTAGCGCCCCATGAAGGCCAGGTCCGCGCCGCAGAGGAGGGCCGCCTCGCGCGTGACGGTCTGGAACACCGTCGACGGCTCGGCCGACCGGGCGACGAGCGTCGCGACCTCGCGCAACGCGGACTGCTCCCGCGACAACCGCTCCGACACACGGGCGCTGTGCCGCAACCGGGCCGTGAGCTGTGCGATGACCGAGGCCGTGAGGAGGAAGGAGGCCACCATGACGACGGACTCGGAGTCGGCGATCACGAATCCGTGCGGCATGAGGAACAGGTAGTAGTACGCGGCGACGCTCAGCACCGATGTGACGACGGCGAGTACGGTCCCCCACACCACGGCCACGGCCAGGACGACGAGCAGGTAGAGCGCCAGAAGATGCAGGGGCACGTCGTACGGTTCGAGGGCGTTCAGGAGGCCCGTCACCGCAGCCACCATCGCCGTACCGGCGAGCAGCCCGTTGACGCGGCGCCGGCTGAGCACGTTCACCCGGCGATGCCTCATCGCGCCGCTTCCCTTGCCCGGCCCTTGCAGGTCCCTTCAGTCAAGTGTGACAGAGCCATGGCCCGCACGGCGGGTCGTGGCGCCGGCCCGGGCCGCTGCACCACCTGGCGGTTCTGCGGTCGACTCGGTGCCGACGCCCGTGAGAGCCTCCAGGTAGGCAGGCCTTCCGTACATGGGCCGGGAGGCCGGCCGGCCATGTCCCACATGACGGTGGGAGGCGCGCCATGACGGACTTGCGGGTGGTGCTGGCGGACGACGACGTCCTGCTCCGCCAGGGCCTCGCCAGCCTGCTCGAACGGACCGACGTGTCCGTCGTGGGCCAGGTCGGGGATGGCCAGGCCTTGCTGCGACTCGCGAGGGAAACGGTGCCCGACCTGGTGGTGGTCGACATCCGCATGCCGCCGACCAACACCACGGAGGGACTGGAGGCCGCCCGCGTCATCCGCGGTGAGCTGCCGGACGTCGGCATCCTGGTCCTGTCCGCGCACGCCGAGGTCGAGCACGCCATGGAGCTGTTGGCGGGCGGCCGGCGGATCGGATATCTGCTCAAGAGCCGGGTCGCCGATGTGGAGGAGTTCCTGGAGGCGGTCAGGAGGGTCGCCAGGGGCGGCTCCGTCGTGGATCCCGCCCTGATCCAGGAACTGGTGTCGGTGCGACGGCGTGAGGATCCGCTCGACGTGCTGAGCGACCGCGAACGCGAGGTGCTGGCCCTGATGGCGGAGGGCCGGTCGAACGTCGGGATCGCGCGCCGTCTCTGGGTCACCGAGGGCACCGTCGAGAAGCACGTGCACAGCATCCTCGGCAAACTGGGCCTGCCCGAGACCGACGACGACCACCGGCGGGTGCGGGCCGTTCTGACCTTTCTCCAGGTCCCCTGACCCGGTTCTCACCCTTCGCCGGGCCGGTTGCCGCGCCCCTCGTCGAGCAGTGCGCGGATCGCGGCGGCGGACAGGCAGGTCTTGGACAGGAAGCCGACCGCCGAGCAGGCAGCGATCAGATGCGCGCAGTCCTGTTCGGCGCGCGCGGAGATCAGGATGGTGGGCGGCGGTTCGCCCGTGGCGTCCCGACGGAAGCGATCCGCGATTTCGACGCCGTTCTCCGCGCCGAGCTCGATGTCCAGCAGGACGACCTCCGGCCGCAGTTCCTCGATCCGCTCGGCCGCCTCGGCACCGGTCGACGCCACCCCCACCACGTCGACACCCTCGCGCTCGAGCAGATCGCGGGCGGCGGTCAGGAAGTGGAGGCAGTCGTCGACGATGAGGCAACGCACCACACCGTGAGCGTCCCACACCCGGATGCGGACGGACATTGCAGCTGACCGCCATAATGCGGCGCCCTCCGCCGACCGTCTCCTACTCCCCCTTCCCCCCTTACTCCCACTTCGCGCTGAGGGCGATCTTCCGGAGCTGGTCGACGGTGAGAGCGGGGGTCTTGCGGGTCGCGGCGTCGTTCTGGGTACCGGAGTTGAACGCGCTGATCACCACACGACGGCCGTCGGCCCGCATGGTGTCGACCGTCCACATCACGACGCCCTCGCCGCCCTTCTCGCCCGGTCCCTGGTGGACGGCGACGCGGGTGCCGTCCGCCAGGGTTTCGGAGCCGGTGCCGAACAGATCGTCGGCGACGTCCCGCATATCGGCCTGCACGTTGACCTGGACCAGGCTCTTGCCCTTGCCGTCGTCGACGACGGCGTAGGCGAAGTCGGTGTCGTCGGTGCTCTTGGTCACCACGTCCAGTCCCTTGGGCAGCAGTCCGAGGAGGGTGGTGCGGGTGCCGGTGACGGCGGGGGAAGCGCTCGGCGCCGCGGTCGGCTTGCGGGGATCCTCCGGGATGGAGTCGACGTATCCGCGCCACACCTCGGCCGTGGCGATCTTCTTCAGTTCGGCGATGGTCAGCGGCGGCTCGGGCCGGGTGACCGGCGCGTCCTTCTCGGCGGCGGCGTTCCACTCGGTCACGGAGACGTGCTGCCCGGCCGGGGTGACCAGTTCAACGTCCCACATCTTGGTGTCCGCGCGCCGGTCGGGATACTCGTATCCCCGCATGACCTTCAGCTTCGAGCCGTCGGGAAGCCGGCTGGTGGAGCAGTGTTCGTACGGGGTGAACGTCCTGTCCGGGCAGGTGGTGAGCTGGCGCGTCTGTTCGCTGCCCCGCTCGACCCGGTCCAGACCGATACCGACGGCCCCCGCGCCCTTGCCGTCGTCGAAGACGACGTGCGCGTACGGAGTCAGCAGGGACTCGTCCGCGCCACGCGCCTGCTGACCGCTGATCCTGCCTTTGGGCAGCAGCTTCTCGAACGTCCGGAGGAGTTCGTCACCGGTGACGGGCGATGCGCTCCGGGTGGCCTCAGGGTTCGCGGCCACGGAGGAGTGCCGTGGCTCCGGGGAACCCTCCGACGGCAGGAGCAGGGCCCCGCCCACGCCGATGAGCGCGAGCCCGGCCGCCCCGCTCACGACCGTGGCCCGGCGCCACAGCAGCAGGCGCCGTCCGCGGACCCGGCCCGCGGCGGCGAGCGCGGCACGGTCGGTGTCGAAGCCGCCGCCGGTCTGGTGCAGGACCGCGGAGAACCGGTCCTCGAAGGAGTCGCTGTGCTGTTCGTCGGGCATGGCAGACCACCGTTTCGCGGGGTTGTAGTGATGCGAGGGAAATGAGCCGGAACGCCGGAGGGAGCCGTCAGTGCCGCGCGTACTCGCCGAGGTCCTCGCCCAGCAGCTCACGCAGCCGCCCGAGAGCCCGCACGCACCGCGTCCGGACGGCCGCCGAACTGGCGTTCATCGCGTCGGCGGTCTCCTCGATGGAGCGGTCCTCCCAGTAGCGCAGGACGACCACTGCCCGGTCCTTGGCGGACAGCCGGGCGAGCGCCTGAAGCAGGGTCAGCCGCAGCGATGTGTCACCGTCGGCGGTGTACGGCACGTCCGGCAGTACGTCCGTCGCCCGCTCGGTACTGCTGCGGCGCCGCTGGTGCGCGAGAAAGGTCCGGGTCAGGACGGTCTGCGCGTACCCGGCCGGATTGCCGACCTTCGACACCCGCCCCCACCGGACGTACAGCCGCCCCAGCGTCTCCTGCACCAGGTCCTCCGCGAGATGCGTGTCGCCCGCGGTGAGCAGACACGCGGACCGGTACAGATGGCCGGCGCGCGCCGCCGCGAACTCGGCGTAGTCGTCGGCGCGGACCTGTGTCATGCGTGGTTCCCCCTGTCACCGTGGCCGCTCGGCCCGCTCTCACTTCACTGATGCGGTGGGCCCCCGGAAATGTTTCACGGCCGGCGGCGGGTAGGTTTCCGTGGGAGACGACTCAGCGCGAGGGACCGGGGGACCCATGACGAACCAGCCGCCGTACGGCCACCAGCAGCCACAGGGTTTCGGCCCCCCGCCGCCGCAGTACGCCGCGCTGCCGCCGCAGCCCCCGCAGTACGCCCCGGCGCCGCAGCAGTACCCCCAGCCGCCGATGCCGCCGGTGCCGCCCCGACCGGCACCGGCGGGCCCGGAGTTCATGGCCGTCGACCGGCACAGCTCGATCGTGGTCGACGTGGACGGCGTCGCCTTCGAGATCAACGACGTCACCGCCGAGTTCCCCTGGCCAGAGATCCGCAGCGTCCACTACAAGGCCAGCCCGTCGGGCAAGGACCTGATGATGGCCGTCGTCCACCTCGACGGCCAGGTCTATGAGTGCGTCGTGCAGGCGAAGCCGCGCGAACGGCTGGGGCAGTGGTTCGCGCAACTGGCCGCGGTGCTGGGGTACTACCGCCCGATGGGTTACTGAGGGACCAACTCGGCCGCCAAGAACGGCAGATGAGTGTCAGAAGTGTTGACCCGGTTATGAGCCCGAAGCTCACCAAGCTCGGCGAGGTCGCGACGCCACCGGCCTCGCCGCCGGCACCCACCCCCGCCATCCGGAGCACTGGCCGCCGATCACCGACCGCGCACAGCCCATGGTCGAGGCCGCCTCCATCGCCGTCGCGCTGCACGAGACACGCCCCTGGATCTGGGACCAACTGCCCAACGAGGTGAGGCAGCGGACCGCGGACTGGCTGGGCGGCTTCGTGGGGGCCACCGCCAACGACTCCAACTGGCGGCTCTTCCAGGTCATCACCGAGGAGTTCCTCGCCTCGGTCGACGCGCCGCACAACCGCGCGGAGATCGACGCCGGGCTGGCGAGGCTGGACGACTGGTACCGCGGCGACGGCTGGTACACCGACGGCGACGGCCGGAAGTTCGACTACTACAACGCCTGGGCCCTGCACCTGTACCCCCTCCTGTGGTCACGTATCGCCGGACACCGCGCCGACCGCGGGCTCGTCCTCACCCACCGCACCCGGCTGCGTGCCTTCCTCGAGAGCCACCAGTACTTCTTCGGTTCCGACGGCGCCCCCGTCCACCAGGGCCGCTCCCTGACCTACCGCTACGCCGCCACCGCGCCCCTGCGGGCCGGTGCCCTCGTCGACGCCACTCCCCTGCCGCCCGGTCGTACCCGACGCCTGGCTTCGGGCGCGCTCAAGCACTTCACCGACCATCAAGTTTCCGACGAGCAGGGCCTGTTGATCCTCGGCTGGTACCGGCCCTACCTTCCGGTGACCCAGCCCTACTCCGGCCCCGCCTCACCGTACTGGGCGGCCAAGGCGTTCCTCGGTCTGCTCCTGCCCGCCGACCACCCCGCCTGGACGGCGCGGGAGGAGCCCGGGCCGGTCGACACCGAGGACCACCGCCTCGCCCTGCCGGCACCGGGCTGGCTGCTGCACTCCACGGCGGCGGACGGCATCGTACGGCTCGTCAACCACGGCAGCGACCGGCTGGCGCCGCCACCCGCCCGGTCCGAGGCCAGTCCGCACTGCACCCGCTTCGCCTACTCGACCGCCACCGCGCCGGAGACACCTCCGGGCGACGAGGCGGCGGGCCACGACAACCACATCGCCCTGGTGCTCCCGTCCGGACCTTCCCGCCGAGGCCGTATCCACCCCCTGGGCACCGCCGACCAATGCCGTTGCTTTAGTGGTCGTGCCACCTGTGGTTCAGGGTGACGATGACTGGGGGACGGCGGTGGCTGGCGGGTTCTCCGGGGGCCTTGCTGCCGTAGCCGGTGACGCACGAGCGGATCTTGCGGGGGCAGTCACGGGGTCGGCGGCGGGGTAACAGGCTGCGGCCGATCTCGGCGAGTCCGAGGTGCCGGTCGCGTCTGCGGGCGGAGGGGGGAAAAGCCGCTCGGCGAGATCACCG
>NZ_JBIAVX010000007.1:0-485510 GCF_042894725.1 Streptomyces sp. NPDC001480
ACGGGGTATCAACATATCTGGCGTTGATTTTTGGCACGCTGTTGAGTTCTCAAGGAACGGTCGCTTCCTTTGTACTCACCCGAGAGACTCTCTCGCGGCTTTCCTCCGGGCGCTTCCCTTCGGTGTTTCCAACTCTATCAGTGTTTTTCCGTCTCTCTGACCACTCTCCCGCGAGCATGCAGAAGATGATCCAGAGATAGGATCTGACAAGTTGGATGCTGCTGAGCAAGGACGCTTGGTTGCGTCGTCCGGCGTCGAGCAGGGTTACGACTGTACACGCGGCCTCGAAGACGGTGCAAATCGCCGGGGCTTGTGGTCTAGACCTCTTGCCAGTAACTTCCATACGGAACCGTCACTTCCCATGACATACGCTGCTGCCAGTGCGTCGTCCGGGACAGGCAGTGACGGCCCATCTGATCTCCACCCCTGGGAGGCTTCCCATGACCACCGTGACGTCCCCTCTTGCCGGACGTGCCATCGGACTGGCGGCTGTGCCGGATCCGGTCTTCTCCGGGGCCATGGTCGGCCCGGGCACCGCCATCGACCCCGTGCGGGAGCCTTCCGAGGCCGTCTCGCCCGTCGACGGCGTCATCGTCTCTCTGCACCCGCATGCGTTCGTCGTCGTCGACGAACAGGGGCACGGCGTGCTCACCCACCTCGGTATCGACACGGTGCAGCTCAATGGCCAAGGATTCGAGCTGCTCGTCAACAAGGGCGACAAGGTGACGCGTGGGCAGGCCGTCGTGCGCTGGAACCCGGCCGCCGTCGAGGCCGCCGGCAAGTCCGCGGTGTGCCCCGTCGTGGCACTGGAGGCCACGGCCGAGTCCCTCTCCGACCTCCGCGACAACGGCGATGTGAAGGCCGGCGACAGTCTCTTCCTCTGGAAGTGACGTCCATGCCGTCGTAGGGACGGTGAACAGAACAACCACGGCGGCGGCGGGACCCGCCGCACTAACGGAGACGGGTGAGATGGAGACAACGCTGCGAGGCGTCGGCGTGAGCCACGGTGTGGCGATCGGCGAGGTTCGGCACATGGGAACGGCGGTGCTGGAGCCGCCCGCCAAGCAGATCCCGGCGGAGGAGGCGGAGCGCGAACAGGGGCGTGCCCGACAGGCCGTGGATGCTGTGGCCGCCGATTTGATGGCGCGCGGCAATCTGGCGGGGGGCGAGGCCCAGGCGGTGCTCGAGGCACAGGCCATGATGGCTCAGGACCCCGAGCTCATGGCGGACGTGGATCGGCGCATCGCCGTCGGGAGCACGGCCGAACGTGCCGTCTACGACGCGTTCGCCGCCTACCGCGAGCTGCTGGCCGGCGCCGGTGAGTACCTCGCCGGGCGCGTGGCCGACCTCGATGACGTGCGGAATCGTATCGTCGCCCGGCTGCTGGGCGTGCCCATGCCGGGCGTCCCGGACAGCGACGAGCCGTATGTGCTGGTCGCCCGTGACCTGGCGCCGGCCGACACCGCGCTGCTGGACCCGACGCTGGTGCTCGGCTTCGTCACCGAGGAGGGTGGTCCGACCAGTCACAGCGCGATCCTGGCGCGGGCGCTCGGGGTGCCGGCCGTAGTGGCACTGCCGGGTGCCGGTGAGCTCGGCGAGGGCACGCTGATCGCGGTCGACGGCAGCACCGGCGACATATTCGTGAACCCGAGCGAGGAGAAGAAGGCGCAGCTCGAGGCCGCCGCCGCGGAGCGCAAGGCCGCGCTGGCCGCCTCCACCGGGCCGGGCGCCACCGCCGACGGACACAAGGTGCCGCTGCTGGCCAACGTCGGCGGTCCGGCGGACGTTCCGGCCGCCGTCGAGGCGGGGGCGGAAGGTGTCGGTCTGTTCCGTACCGAGTTCCTCTTCCTCGACGACAGCAAGAACGCCCCCTCCGAGCAGAAGCAGATCGAGGCCTATCGACAGGTCCTCGAGGCGTTCCCCGAGGGCCGTGTCGTGGTCCGAGTCCTGGACGCGGGTGCCGACAAGCCGCTGGACTTCCTGACGCCGGCGGACGAGCCCAACCCGGCGCTCGGCGTGCGGGGCCTGCGGACGCTGCTGGACCACCCGGAAGTCCTGCGCACGCAGCTGACGGCGCTGGCGAAGGCCGCGGAGGGGCTGCCGGTCTACCTCGAGGTCATGGCCCCGATGGTGGCCGACCGTGCCGATGCCAAGGCGTTCGCGGACGCGTGCCGGAATGCCGGGCTCCGGGCGAAGTTCGGCGCGATGGTGGAGATCCCGTCGGCCGCGCTGCGGGCCCGCTCGGTTCTTCAGGAGGTGGAGTTCCTGTCTCTGGGGACCAATGACCTCGCGCAGTACACCTTCGCCGCGGACCGTCAGGTGGGTGCGGTGTCCCGGCTCCAGGATCCTTGGCAGCCGGCTCTGCTCGACCTGGTCGCGCTGTCCGCGGAGGCGGCCAAGGCCGAGGGGAAGAGCTGTGGCGTGTGCGGCGAGGCCGCGTCGGACCCGCTGCTGGCCTGTGTGCTTACGGGTCTGGGTGTCACCTCCCTGTCCATGGGCGCGGCGTCGATTCCCTATGTCCGGGCGACGCTCGCGAAGTACACACTGGCGCAGTGCGAGCGTGCCGCGGCGGCCGCGCGGGCGACGGAGAGCGCCGAGGAGGCGCGCAGCGCCGCGCAGGCGGTGCTGTCCGGCGAGTAGGCCGGGCCCGGCGGGTCGCCGGCTGCTTCAGGGGCGTTCCGTCCACGGATGGAACGCCCCTGGTGTGTTCAGTGGCGGTGCTCCGTTGCCGTGTCCTCCTCTCCGAGGTCGGGGGCCACGCAGTAGTCGACGCCTGATTCCGGGGAGATGAGGTCGCCGGTTTCGATGTCGGTGCAGTAGGCGTCGAAGACCTCCCCCGCTGTCAGGGGTTGCAGGCCTTCTCCGCGCAGACGCCAGCCGTAGATGCGGTCGGCCTCGTCCTGGGCGCTGGTGCGCATGACGAGTCCGCCGGGGCTGCGTGTGGCGAGGCCGACGGCGAGGACGGTGGTGAATTCGAGGAGTTCGGCCTGGTCCAGGTGGCGGCTGCCGTCGGTGTCCTCGTCGGCGTGGAGGACGGAGACGAGTGCTTCGGGTGTTCCCGAGACGCTGCAGACGAGGTGCCGGTCGCCGGGTGGGGCGGTGTCGAGGATGCGGCCGACCAGGTCGGAGGCGCGGGTGAAGGCGGCGCGGCCGATGTCCTCGCCGCAGGTGGGGCAGGGTCCGAGGCGGGTCAGCAGGGTGGCGGCGTATTGCCAGGTGGCCTGTCGGACGGCTTCGTCGACGAGGACGGGCACGAGGTCGGTGAGTGCCTGGCCTTCGTAGGAGACGGCGGGGCCTGTTGCCGCGAGTTCGGCTGTGAAGCGGGTGCGGCTCGACGGCTGGTCGGGGTCGAGGCCGTTCTCCGCGCAGAACTCGGCGTACTCCTCGGGGTCGAAGAGGGCGACCGTGGTGTGGCTGCCCTGGGAGGCGCGGGTCCTCAGGAGGGCTTCCACCTGTTGGAGATAGGTGGTGTGGTCGTCGAAGGTGAAGGTTCGGTAGCGCCGCATGGCGCGGAAGTCATGCTCGTCGGTGAGCAGGCCGATGGTGCCGGCGATTTCGCGGCGCAGGACGCGTCGCAGTGTCTGGTGGTCGGTGTGCGCCATGTTTCCCCCAATGCGCGTCGATCAATGCTCACTCACGGTAACCGGTGGCACTGACAACGGGGTGGGCTGAAGTCGGTCGCGTACCAGACGGTGCTGGATTGCGCAGGTCACGGCGATGGTGGCGCCGAAGACGGTCCAGCCGAGGGGGCCGGTGGCGATGGCGGCGGTGACGGCGAGCGGGCCGATGCTGCGCTGGGTGGACTGGGCGAGTCCATGGACACCGAGGTAGGCGCCTTGTGCGGTGCCCGGGGCGAGGGCCACGGAGAGTTCCCAGGAGACGGTGGCGTGGAGCATCTCGGCCAGGGTGAAGAGGATGGCTGACGCGGTGAGCAGGCAGGTGGCCCGGAGGGTGCCGCCGGTGGCGGAGAGGGCCATGGTGATGCCGCCGAGGGCGAAGGCCGCGGAGAGTGGGAGCAGCAGGTTGCGGGCGGCGGCCGTGGTGGTGCCGAGGCGTGCCAGTGGGACCTGGAGGGCCACGACCATCACGTTGTTGAGGACGAGCAGCAGGGGTGCGAGGCCGTGGGGTACGCCGTGGCTGTGCGCGATCCACAGGGGCAGTCCGAGCTTGAAGACGGTGTCGTCCAGGGAGAGGACGGTCTCGGTCGTCACGTAGGCGAGGTAGGTGCGGTCGCGCCAGGGGTTGGCCGGTGTGCTGTGTGGTGTGTCTTGGGCGGTGGCGGCGATGCGGCTGGGTGACGGGGGTTCCGCGCAGGTCAGGGTGAGCAGGGCGACCGCCACGAAGGAGACGGCGTCGCCGGCGAGGAGCCAGCGGTAGGCGCTGGTGGTGCCGAGGGTGAGGGCGGCTGCGGCGGCGAGGCCGCCCAGGGCCCAGCCGGCGTTGGAGGCGGTGCGGTTGAGCGCCTGGTAGCGGACGCGGTCGGGTCCGGCGACGCGGGTGGCGTAGAGCTTGGTGAGGACGCTGGCGGCCCGGTCGCCGAGGCTGCCGATGGCCGCGTAGGTCAGGAGCAGGGCGTAGTGGTCGGTGGTGAGCAGGGCGAAGGAGGCGAGGGCGCGCAGGAGTTGGAGCGCGATGAGGACGCGGGTGATCGGGAAGCGGTCGGCGATGCGGCCGCCCAGGGGGGCGCCCGCGATGCCGACGGCGCCTGCGACGGCGACGAGGGTTCCGACCTGGGCGACGGAGAGGCCGGAGACGTAGGTGAAGTACAGGACGGAGACGGATGCCCACAGGCCGCTGCCGATGCGGTCGACGAAGGTGATGCCGATCATCCTGCGTCCGTCGCGGCCTCCCGGTATGCGGGGTCGTCTGCCGGCGACACGAGGCGTCACATCCACTGTTCCCCCTTGCACCAAGTTATGTATTGATACATACTTTTCAACGTGGCAACACAATATGAGATCAGTGGCGCGACGGCCAAGGAAATTGCCGCGTCCGTGGAACGAGGGGTCACCGACGGCACGTTGGAGCCGGGGGTCGCGCTGCCTCCCGTGCGCCGCCTCGCCGACGGGCTGGGAGTGAGTCCGGGTACGGTCGCCACGGCGTACAAGGAGCTGCGGCAGCGGGGCATCGTGGTCACGCGCGGGCGTGGCGGCACGGTTGTCGCGTCGTCGCCGGCGGTGGCGTCACGGCGCCCGCCCAAGGTTCCGGAGGGCTTGCGCGACTTGGCAGGCGGGCATCCCGATCCGGGGCTGCTGCCGGCCCTGGTGCCGCCTTCGCGGTTGTCCCCCGGCGCCCGCTCCCACCGCTCCGCACCCCGGCTGGAACGGCTGGAGGACGCCGTGCGCGACTGGCTCGGCGCGGAGGGCGTTCCGGCCGAACATGTGACCTTCGCGCACGGAGCGCTGGACCTGATCGCCCGGGTGCTGTCGGTCGAGTTGCGTCCCGGGGACGCCGTGGCCATGGAGGATCCGGGGTATCACCATCTGCTGGACCTGGTCACGGCGATGGGGCTGCGGATCGTGCCGGTCGCGGTGGACGACGAGGGTGTGCGTCCCGAGGCCGTCCGTGGCGCACTGCGCACCGGTGTGCGCGCGGTGGTGTTCAGTCCACGGGCGCAGAACCCGTACGGCGGCTGTTTCTCGGAAGGACGCCGGCAGACGCTCGTCGAGGTGCTGCGGGACGCGTCCGACGCACTGGTGATCGAGAACGACCACGCGTCCGCCGTGGCCGACGCTCCCCTGCGCACGGTGACCGGGGCGGGACCGGCGCGCTGGGTGCACGTGCGGACAGTGAGCAAGTTCCTCGGGACCGACCTGCGCTGGGCCGCCGCCGCGTGTGATCCGGTGACCCTCGCCCGGCACGACGGGCGGTTGCTCCTCACGTCCGGCTGGGTCAGTCACCTGTTGCAGGAGACCGTCCACGGGCTGATGACGGACAGCGGCACGCGCGCGCTGGTGGCACGCGCGCGTGAGACGTACGCGAGGCGCCGCACCGCGCTCGGCCGTGAGCTGGCCGCGCGGGGCATCGCGTCGCACGGCGCGAGCGGGATGAACCTCTGGGTGCCCGTGCGGGACGAGTCGGCGGTGGTGAACGGACTGCGGTCGTACGGGTGGTGGGTGGCTGCCGGGGCCAGGTTCCGGCTGGCGTCCGGGCCCGGGGTCCGGATCACCGCGGCCGGTCTGGAACCGGCCGACGCGGAGCGGCTGGCCTCGGACTTCGCCGCCGTGCTCGGCGAGTCCGAGGCCACCTACGGGGGGTGAGTCCGGAGGGGGTCAGGCGCGTTTGCGGGCCAGCTCCTCGTAGTGGCGCAGGAGATCGAGGTTGTCGATGGAGCCGGGGTTGACGGCCTTCTCCAGGGGGGTGCCCTGGAGAAGGCGCTTGACGGGCACCTCGATGCGCTTGCCGGTGAGGGTGTGCGGGACGCCGGGGACCTCGATGACCTCGTCCGGCACGTGCCGCGGGGAGAGCTGTTCGCGGATGGCCTGCTTGATGCGGTTCAGGAGCGCTTCGTCGAGGACGGCTCCCGGGGCCAACTGCACGAAGAGCGGCATCCAGTAACCGCCGTCGGACTGCTCGACGCCGATGACCAGGGACTCCTTGATCTCCGGCAGGCGTTCGACAACCTCGTAGATGTCGGCAGAGCCCATGCGGACGCCCTGCCGGTTGAGGGTGGAGTCGGAGCGGCCGTGGATGACGACGGAGCCCCGCGAGGTGAGCGTGATCCAGTCCCCGTGGCGCCAGACGCCGGGGTAGGTGTCGAAGTAGCTGTCGTGGTAGCGGCTGCCGTCGGGGTCGTTCCAGAAGTGGATCGGCATCGACGGCATGGGGTTGGTGACCACGAGTTCGCCCACCTCGTCGACGAGGGGCTTTCCGGCGGGGTCCCAGGACTGAAGATCGGTGCCGAGGCCCGGCGCCTGGAGTTCACCGGTGTACACGGGGAGGGTCGGTACGGCACCCGCGAAGCACGAGCACACGTCCGTGCCGCCGCTGACCGACGCGATCCACAGGTCCTCGCGGACCTCGTCGTGCAGCCAGCGGAAACCGTCGGGGGGCAGGGGTGAGCCGGTGGTGGCCACGCACTGCACCCGGGAGAGGTCGAAGTCGCGGGACGGGTGGACGCCCGCCTTGCGGCAGGCCATGACGTACGCGGCCGACGTGCCGTACAGGGTCGCGCCGGTGCGTTCGGCGACCCGCCACTGGGCACCCGTGTCCGGGTAGCCGGGGCTGCCGTCGTACAGGACGACGGTCGTACCGGTGAGGAGGCCGGAGACGAGGAAGTTCCACATCATCCAACCGGTCGAGGTGTACCAGAAGAAGCGGTCCTCGGGGCCCAGGTCGCAGTGCAGGCCGAGCTGCTTGAGGTGCTCGACCAGGATGCCGCCCTGGGACTGGACGATGGCCTTGGGCAGGCCGGTGGTCCCGGAGGAGTAGAGCACCCACAGGGGGTGGTCGAACGGGACCTGCTCGAAGACGGGCTCCGCGTCGGCCGACGTCAGGGCCGACCACTCCAGGGCTCCTTCGGGGGCCTCGGTGCCGAGCAGGGGGATGTGGACGACGGCGCGCAGGGTGGGCAGTTCGCGGCGCAGCTCGGCGACGATCTCGCGCCGGTCGTGCTCCTTGCCGCCGTAGCGGTAGCCGTCGACGGTGAACAGGACGACGGGCTCGACCTGCTGAAAGCGGTCGAGGACGCTGCGGGCGCCGAAGTCGGGTGCGCAGGAGGTCCACACCGCGCCGACGGCGGCCGTGGCGAGCAGCGCGACGACGGCCTGCGTGATGTTCGGGAGGTAGCCGCTGACGCGGTCTCCGGGGCGTACGCCGAGGGCGCGCAGTTCGGAGGTCAGGGAGCCGACCTGGCGGCGCAGCTCGGACCAGGTCACCGGGCGGGGTTCGTGGGTTTCGTCGACGTACAGGAGCGCGGGTTGGTCCGGGCGGTCCGCGCCGGCGCGCAGGGCGTGTTCGGCGTAGTTCAGCGTCGCTCCGGGGAACCACTGCGCGCCGGGCATCGAGCGGTCGCCGAGCACGCGCGCGTAGGGCGTGGAGAACCGTACGTCGAACCACTCCGTGACGGCTTTCCAGAAGGTG
Source organism: Streptomyces sp. NPDC001480 (assembly GCF_042894725.1). Taxonomy (NCBI): domain Bacteria; kingdom Bacillati; phylum Actinomycetota; class Actinomycetes; order Kitasatosporales; family Streptomycetaceae; genus Streptomyces; species Streptomyces sp. NPDC001480. Next base: position 8,083 of record NZ_JBIAVX010000007.1, read on the forward strand.
TCCAGGTGGTCGACGGACCAGCGGTGCAGCGCGGGGTAGCCGCCCTCGGCCGGGGCGCCGTGCTGTTCGGCCGCCCAGGCCTGGAACTGGGTGATCCGGGCTCGGGCGATCCGTTCCGGATCCGGCTGCCAGAGCGGCTGGGGGTTCGCGGTCGACATGGGGCGGCTCCCGGACTGTGCGCTTCGTGGGCGTCGATCGCGCACGGGCTGGGTGTGCGCGTACGCGGGTGACACGGACGATGCCATGTGATCGACTTCTACACCAGGGTGCGCCCCACATACTCCGTGTCGTGAAGATGTGCTCCCAGCACGGGTGAACGGAAGTTGAACGACACACCCGTGTGGGGCGGTCAATGGCAGGCTGAGCAGCATGGACGGTCGTGACCTGGTGCGTTCGGTGAAGGTGGTGAGCTCGACGGGGGCGGCGCAGGGGCTGCGTGCCGTACGGGCGGCGTGGCGCAGGAGGCGTACCGACGCCGCCGGACTGCCGCCACGGGGGGCCGAGCGCGCGCGGGTGCCCGGTCAGGTGCGGGATGCCGAGCCCGGGCCCGGGGGTGGTGCCATTCGCTTCAGCCGGTCCGAGCTCCGGATCACGGTGGCGGTGAACGGTGCTGTCTTCTGGGGCTGGGACGGGGCCGGGCCGGAGCCGTCGTACGCGCTGGCGGGGCGCTGCCCGGAGCCGGATCCGCGGGCCGTGCTGGAGCCGGACAAGGACGGGGGCTGGCGGGTCGTGGCGGAGCGGGTCACGGTCTCCGTCTCCCGGCACGGCGCGATCGAGGTGTGCACGCCGGGCGGTGTGCTGCTGCGCCGGGATCTGCCGCCGCGGTGGTGGGAGCCGGTGGGCGGGGGCACGGCACGCTGGATGCAGCGGTCGGAGGTGGCGGCCGACGCGCGCTTTTTCGGGCTCGGCGGCAGGGCGTCCGGGCCCCGGCTGCGCGACGGCACGTACCGGCTGTGGAACACCGATCCCGGCCGCGCCTTCGCCCCCGGTGACGATCCGCTGTACATCACCATGCCGGTGCAGCTCGTGGTGTCGGACGCGGCGACGCATCTGGTCTTCCACGACACGTCCTGGGACGGCACGGTGACGCTGCGCGAGGGCGAGGAGGGTGCCGGCTCAGGTCACGATCGCGCGGGCAGGTCCGAGCTGCGGATGGACGGCGGTCCGTTGCGGTGCTGGGTGATGGTGGGCGCCCCCGCGCGCGTGCTGCACACCTGGGCCTCGCTCACCGGTGCGCCCGCGTTGCCGCCGGCGTGGGCGCTGGGGCACCATCACGCCCGCTGGGGGTTCGGCAGTGAGCAGGAGGTGCGCCGGATCGTCGCGGGCTATCAGGAGCGCGGTCTGCCGCTGGACGCCGTCCACCTGGACATCGATCACTTCGACGCGCATCAGGTGTTCACCGTCGACCAGGAGCGTTTCCCCAAGCTGCCGGGCCTCGCGGAGGAGCTGCGCCGGGACGGGATCCGGCTGGTGTCGATCGTGGATCCGGCGGTGAAGGCGGCCGTGGGCAATGCCGTGTACGACGGCGGGGCTGCTGTGGACGCCTTCGTGCGGGATGCCTCGGGGCGGACGGTGCGGGGTGTGGTGTGGGCCGGGGAGTCGGTCTACCCGGACTTCACGCACGCGCGCGTGCGGAAGTGGTGGGGCGGGCTCTACGAGGAGCGGCTCACGCAGGGCTTCGCCGGGTTCTGGCACGACATGAACGAACCGACGTCCTTCAACGCCTTCGGCGAGTCCACCCTGCCGCGTTCGGCCCGGCACTCGATGGAGGGGCGTGGTGGGGACCATCAGGAGGCGCACAACGTGTACGCGCTGTGCATGGCCAGGGCGGGCTACGAGGGTCTGCGTGAACTGGCACCACGGCAGCGGCCGTTCTTCTTCTCCCGCTCCGGCTGGGCCGGGATGCAGCGCTACGGCGGTGCGTGGTCCGGTGACGTCGCCACGGGCTGGCCGGGGTTGCGTGCCTCCCTGTCGCTGGTCCTGGGGCTCGGTTTGTGCGGGGTGCCGTACTCGGGGCCGGATGTGGGCGGGTTCGACGGGAGTCCGTCGCCCGAGCTGTATCTGAGGTGGTTCCAGCTCGGTGCGTACCTTCCGCTGTTCCGCACGCACGCGAGTCTGCGCGCGGGGCGCAGGGAGCCGTGGGAGTTCGGTGCCGAGGTGCTGGAGCACGCGCGCGGGGCGCTCCTGCACCGCAGGCGTCTGCTGCCGTACTTCATGACGCTGGCGCACGTGGCCCGGCGTACCGGCGCGCCGTATGTGCGGCCCTTGTGGTGGGGTGCGCCGGAGGACCGTGCGTTGCGCGACTGCGAGGACGCCTTCCTGCTGGGCGACTGTCTCCTGGTGGCGCCGGTGCTCGATGCCGGAGCGGACCGGCGCGCGGTGCGGCTGCCCAGGGGGCGCTGGTACGACACCGTGACGGAGCAGGCGTTCCAGGGGCCGGCGCAGGTGCGGGTCGACGCGCCCCTGTCGCGGATCCCGGTGCTCGCGCGCGCGGGGGCGATCCTTCCGGTGCGGGGCGAGGAGGGCGGGCTGGAGCTCGAGGTGTGGGCGCCCGACCGGGGACGCACCGGGTCCGGGCTGGTGGTGCCGGACGCGGGCGACGGGTGGGACGAACCGGAGATCGAGCACTACGTCGCCCGCTGGGAGGGCCGGCGGCTGGTGGTCGTACGGGAGGGGCAGGACGGCGCCGGTGAGCCGCCCTACCCGGTGCGCGTACGAGGGCTCGGGTGAGGCGGGCTCAGATGTAGCGGCCTTCGAACCACGCCCGCGCGGCCACGGTGTGCAGCGGGAAGGCGAGCTCCTCCGGCCTGCGCAGCAGGTGCCAGCCCTCCGTCTCGTCCGTCACGGCGGACTGCGGCAGTCCCTCGGCGGGGCGTTCCGGCAGGAGCCCGAAGAGCAGCAGGTGTCCGTCGGGCGAGCTCATGGCGTCGATCAGGCGCACGTCGCGCGCGGCGGCGTCGATGCCCGTCTCCTCCTTGAGTTCGCGGACGACGGCGTGCCGCCAGTCCTCGCGGTCGTCGACGTAGCCGCCCGGCAGTGCCGTGCCTCCGCGCGCGGGTGCGACGGTCCGGGTGATGACGACCAGGGCGGTGCCCTGGGTGTCGTACACGGGCTGGAGGGCGACCGCGACCGGCAACGGATTGCGGTAGGCGACGCTGCCGCAGGACGGGCAGGTGCGGGGCCAGCCGGAGACTCCCTCTCCGTAGGGCGCTCCGCAGCTCGAACAGTGCGAGTGCGGTACGGAGTTGGCGGTTGGGTGCTGAATTTCGGACACGCGCGGACTGTATCCGATCACAGCAGGGGCGTGTTCCGGAAGCAGTCGGGCTCGGCGTCGCAGGAAAGCGGAAGGGTGGCCGGAACCACCCCCGTCGGCCCCGGCCACCCTTCCCGATACCACGACGCCGAAAGGGGCCGTGCGGTTCTGCGTACGGCCTGCCCATTTCCGCTTGCCCGTGACACACTCCTGACGTTCCGTCAGATCGGATGCGGGAGGGGCTTTGTCGCGGACACGCACGCCTGCGGTCGACGGCTGGTTCGACGGTGAGGGGGACGGCTTCCGGCTCCTCGGCACGCGCTGCTCCGACTGCGCGTCGGTCTTCTTCCCCCGCGAGGACACCCACTGCCGCAACCCCGGATGTCCCGGTGGTGACCTCGAGGAGATCACGCTGTCGCGGCGGGGACGGATCTGGTCGTACACCGACGGCCGGTACCGGCCGCCGTCACCCTATGTGAGCGATCCGGAACTTCCGTGGGAGCCGTACACGTTGATCGCGGTGGAGCTGGAGTCCGAGCGCATCGTGGTGCTGGGACAGGCCGTTCCCGGGATCACCGTCTGCGATCTGACGGTGGGCATGGAGGTGGAGGTCGTCCCCGGAGTGCTGTTCGAGGACACGGAGACGACCTGGACGACGTGGCACTGGAGGCCGACGGAGGTGACGGCGTGACGGCGGACGTGGCGGTGCTCGGCGTGGGCATGCACCCCTGGGGCAAATGGGGCCGCGGCTTCGTCGAGTACGGGGCGGCCGCGGCCCGTGCGGCCCTCGCGGACGCGGGCCTGGACTGGCGCGACATCCGCTCCGTGGTGGGCGCCGACACCGTGCGCGGGGGATATCCCGGCTATGTCGCGGGCGCCACGTTCGCCAGGGCGCTCGGCTGGCAGGGTGCCCGGGTCGCCAGCGTGTACGCTGCGTGCGCCTCCGGGGCGCAGGCGGTCGCCACCGCGCGGGCCCAGATTCTCGCGGGGCTCGCGGACGCGGTCCTCGTGGTGGGCGCGGACGCCGCCCCCAAGGGCTTCTTCCGGCCCGGAGGCGGAGACCGGCCCGACGATCCGGACTGGCTGCGGTTCCGCCTTCTAGGGGCGACGAACCCGGCGTACTTCGGGCTGTACGCGCGACGGCGGATGGCGGTGCACGGCGACACCCCGGAGGATTTCGCGCTGGTCAAGGTGAAGAACGCCGCCCAGGGAGCGCTGAACCCGTACGCGCGTTACCGCAAGCGGGTCACCGCCGAGGAGGTGGCCGCCTCCGCGGTGATCGCCGATCCGCTCCGGCTGCTCGACATCTGCGCGACCTCCGACGGCGGCGCGGCACTGGTGCTGTCCAGCACGGACTTCGCGCGCCGGCACGGCGTGAGCGCACCGGTGCGGATCCGGGCGGTGTCCACGGTGACGCCGCGCTACCCGAACACCGTGCTGGACCTGCCGGACATCGCGACGGACTCCGCGGCTGCGGTCGAGCCCCCGGACGAGACGTTCCGGGCGTCGATCGCCCGCGCGGCGTACGAGGAGGCGGGCGTCGGCCCGGAGGACCTGTCCCTGGCCGAGGTGTACGACCTCTCCACCGCCCTGGAGTTGCAGTGGTACGAGGATCTGGGGCTGTGCGGTGAGGGGGAGGGCGCCAAGCTGCTGCGGGAGGGCGCGACGGCCCTGGGCGGCCGCATACCGGTGAACGCCAGTGGCGGGCTCGCCTCCTTCGGGGAGGCCGTGCCGGCCCAGGCGATCGCCCAGATCTGCGAACTGGCCTGGCAGTTGCGGGGCACGGCCGGCGACCGGCAGGTCGCCGGGGCACGCGTGGGGATCACGGCCAACCAGGGGCTGTTCGGCCATGGTTCGTCGGTCATCGCACTGCGGTGAGAGCCGACGCCATGGGCGTGATCGACGACGCGGCGGGGTCGGTGTGACAGGGGCGTCACAAGGTGATTTCCACGCTCTGTGATCACCCCGGAATGCTGCGTGAACGTCTTATGAACTGCGCTTGGGCGTGAGCGGGCGGCGACATCATGCTTCCGTGCGCTCCTGGACGGATACTCTCCGCTTCGCCTTCCAACCGGTGGTCAACCTGCGGACCGGTGGTGTCGCCGCACTGGAGATACTGGCCCGCCCGGAGACGGGCGATGTCCTGGCCGAGGCCCGCCGTGACCCCGAACTCGACAGTCGGCTTGCCGTCCTGGCCCTCAGGGCGGCGCTGCGCACGGAGACGATGCTGCCGCTGCACGTCAACGTGTTCGCCGGCACGCTCGCCGACCTGGGTGGCCTCACCCCTCTGCGCGACGCGGTACGGCAGGCGGGCCGGATGCCGTGGGAGGTGACGCTCGATGTCGTCCCGCCCTTCACGCACGTCCCGCAGCCGGCGCTGCTGGAGGCGGTGACAGCCCTGCGCGGGCAGGGCTTCCGGATCAGCGCCGACGGCATCGGAGACGGCGACGTGCCACTGCGGCTGCTCACCGACCTCGCGCCCGACCTTGTGAAGCTCGACGCCTCACTGCTGGCGCGACCGGCCGCGGTGCGAGCGATGCGGACCCTCTGCGAGCACCTCGGCGCCCTGCTGTCGGTCGAGGGTGTGGAGACGGAACTGCAGTGCGCGGCGGCGCTGGCGGCCGGGGCGCAGCTGGCGCAGGGCGCGCTGTTCGCGCCCCCGGCCCGGATCCCCCTGGCGGACGTATACGTTCCGCCACGCTTCCCGGCGCACGGGGCCGTGCCCCGGTCGGGCCCGTCGGTACGGGAGTTCGTGCGGCCCGCGGCACTGCTGCCGGTCACGGCGTCCGCGGGCCAGGTGCGCGCTCTGCTGACCTGCTCGCCGGACGTGTCCGGGGTGCTGCTCGTCGACCAGGCCGGGGTACCGGTCCGGTCGGTGCACCGCTCCCGCTTCCTGCTCACGTTGTCGGGCCGCTACGGGCACGCCCTGTACGCCGACCGGCCCGCCGTCAAACTCGGCGACCCTCCACGCATGGTGGGCGCCGACGCCACGGCCTGGGAGGTCCTGGACGTGGTGGCGGTCGGCGGGCGGGACCGTACCTCGGACGACGTGGCGGTCGTGGACCACTACGGGCGGTGCGTGGGCGTCGTACGGCTCGCGGACCTCGTACGGGCCCTGGCCGAGACCAGGGTCGAGGAGGCGGCCGGGCTCAATCCGCTGACCCGGCTGCCCGGTTCGGACGCGATCACCGGGGAGGTGGACCGGCGGATCACGGAGGGGCGGGCGTTCGCGCTGAGCTGGCTGGACATCGACCACTTCAAGCAGGTCAACGACGGAGCCGGATTCGCGGCGGGCGACGAGCTGATCCGGTCGGTGGGGCGGGCGCTCCAGCAGGCGGTCACCGGGCACGCGCGCGTGGGACACATCGGCGGGGACGACTTCCTGGTGCTCGCCGAGGAGGAAGGGCTGGAGCAGTTCGTCAGCGCGGTGCTCGACGCGGCCTGGTCCGCGGGCGGCCGTCCGGTCACCCTGTCCCTGGCCACCGTCGTGTGCGCGCCGGGCAGCGTGACCGACCACCGGCAGGCAGCAGCGTGTCTGGCACCGCTGAAGACGGCGGCGAAGTCGCTGAGCGGGGCGAGCTGGGTAGTGGGGCGTGCGGGGCTGCCGGGGCACGAGATCCGGCGCGGTTGTGGAGCGACGCCCACCCAGGCCGGGTACGCGGCCGCGGAGCCACTGGGCTGAGGTCCTCTCCGCTGCCGCACAAGGGGCTGTCACCGTTGGTGTCGGCAACCTTGACGCTCCCGGAGCGCCGGTGAACACTTCCCGTGTCGGTCGGCATCGCCGCACGTTCTCGGCGTATTCAGGTACTGCGCCGCGCGGATTCTCCCTGGGCCACGGCCCGTTCCTCCACATGCGATTCGGCTGTCACGGCACGCTCGTCACGGACGCCGGGCGGGGCGCGGGACCCTCCCTGCCTTCGGCTGAAGTCGCCAAGGGAAACGTCCCTGCACTCGGGGCGGCCACAGGGCCGGCCCTCCCCGGACCAGCGCCTAGGAGCCGCCATGAGCAACGGAGACATATTCGTCGGCGAGGTCATCGGCACCGCGATCCTGATCCTCTTCGGTGCCGGCGTCTGCGCCGCCGTCACCCTCAGATACTCCAAGGCACGGGCTTCCGGATGGGTGGTGATCGCGTTCGGCTGGGGATTCGGTGTGCTGGCGGGCGCGTACACCGCCGCCCCGCTCTCCGGCGGCCAGCTCAACCCGGCCGTCACGATCGGTATCGCCATCGACACCGGCAAGTGGGGCAAGGTCTGGCTCTACCTGCTGGGCCAGATGGTGGGCGCGATGCTCGGCGCCCTCCTGGCCTACCTGGTGTACCTCGCCCAGTTCCAGGCCAACACCCGTACGGGAGGCACCACCGAGGGGACCGCCGACGAACCGGTGCCCACCCTGGGCATCTTCTCGACCATCCCGGAGATCCGTAATCCGGTCGCCAACCTGATCACGGAGATCATCGCGACGATCTCTCTCGTCCTGCCGATCCTCGCCTTCGGACTGACCAAAGGACTGGGCGAGTCCGGCACCACCGTACTGATCGTCTCGCTGCTCGTGGTCGGCATCGGGCTCTCTCTGGGCGGGCCGACCGGCTATGCGATCAACCCCGCACGTGACCTGGGCCCGCGCATCGTGCACACCTTCCTGCCGATCCCGAACAAGGGCAGCTCCGACTGGGGTTACGCCTGGGTCCCGGTCATCGGCCCGCTGATCGGAGGGGTGCTCGCGGGCCTCATCTACAAAGCAGCCTTCTGACCAGCGACCAAGGGGCAGCCATGACGGACAACGCCGAGAAGTACGTCGCCGCGATCGACCAGGGCACCACCTCGAGCCGCTGCATCGTCTTCGACCACAGCGGGGCGATCGTCGCGATCGACCAGCGAGAACACCGGCAGATCTTCCCCAAGCCGGGCTGGGTGGAACACGACGCCACCGAGATCTGGTCCAAGGTGCAGGCGGTGGTCGCCGGGGCCATCGCCAAGGCCGGGCTGCGCGCCGACCAGCTCAGCGCGCTCGGCATCACCAACCAGCGCGAGACCACGGTCCTGTGGGACCGCGCCACCGGCAAACCCGTGCACAACGCGATCGTCTGGCAGGACACCCGCACCGCGGCGCTGTGCGCCGAGCTGGGCGGCGCGGACGGGCAGGACCGGTTCCGTGAGCGGACCGGACTGCCTCTGGCCAGCTACTTCTCCGGTCCCAAGGCGGCCTGGCTGCTGGACACCGTGCCAGGGCTCAGGGACCGTGCCGAGCGCGGCGAGATCGCCTTCGGGACCATCGACTCCTGGCTGATCTGGAACCTCACGGGAGGCACGGACGGAGGACGGCACGTCACCGACGTGACCAACGCCGGGCGCACGATGCTGATGAACCTGGAGACCCTCCAGTGGGACACGTCCATCCTGTCCGCCATGAACGTTCCCGAAGCGGTCCTCCCCGAGATCAGGTCCTCCGCGGAGGTCTACGGCACGGCCGTCGGTCAACTCGCCGGGGTGCCCGTCGCGTCGGCTCTCGGCGACCAGCAGGCAGCTGTGTTCGGGCAGGCGTGCTACGACATCGGGACGGCGAAGAACACCTACGGCACGGGCAGTTTCCTGCTGCTCAACACCGGCGACCGGCCGGTCCCCTCCAAGAACGGGCTGTTGACCACCATGGGCTACAAGATCGGGGGCGAGGCGCCGGTCTACTGCCTGGAGGGGTCGATCGCGATCACGGGCGCACTGGTGCAGTGGTTCCGTGACCAACTCGGCATCATTCGAACCGCGGATGAGATCGAGACGCTCGCGGCGAGCGTGGCGGACAACGGCGGCGCGTACATCGTGCCCGCGTTCTCGGGTCTGTTCGCCCCCTACTGGCGCGCCGACGCGCGCGGGGTCGTCACGGGGCTGACCCGTTACGTCACGAAGGCGCACCTCGCGCGCGCGGTGCTGGAGGCGACGAGCTGGCAGACGCGGGAGGTCGTGGACGCCATGTTCCAGGACTCCGGGGTGCAGATCACGACCCTGAAGGTGGACGGCGGCATGACGAGGAACAACCTGCTCATGCAGCACCAGGCCGATGTCCTCGGGGTGCCGGTGATCCGGCCCAGGGTCTCCGAGACGACCTGCCTGGGCGCCGCGTACGCGGCCGGCCTCGCCACGGGCGTGTGGAACGACCTCGACGAGCTCAAGTCGCACTGGCAGCAGGACGCGGAGTGGACGCCGGCCATGGAGGCGTCGGTGCGGGACCGCGAGTACCGCAACTGGCGCAAGTCCGTGGAGAAGAGTTTCGGCTGGCTGGAAGAGGGTGACGACTAGCCCCACGGAACCACGGCTCGTACCCCGGTCGGCGGGGGTACGGGCCGTGCCTCTGGGCGGAACGGGACGTCACATGCTGACGGCCTGGCGGCGGCCGGCCGCGTACGCCATCGCGTGCTGGACGACCCCGATGAGTACCTCCTTGACCGACTCCCGGTCGCGGGCGTCGCACAGCACGAGCGGTACGTCGTCGTCGAGGTCGAGGGCCTGGCGTACGTCCCCGGCCGGATAACGAGCGGATCCCTCGAAGCAGTTGACGCCGACGAGGAAGGGGATCGAGCGCCGTTCGAAGTAGTCGACCGCGGCGAAGCAGTCCTCGAGGCGGCGGGTGTCCGCCAGGACGACGGCGCCGAGCGCGCCCTCGGAGAGCTCGTCCCACATGAACCAGAACCGCTCCTGCCCGGGTGTTCCGAACAGGTACAGCACGAGGTCCTCGCGCAGCGTGATCCGGCCGAAGTCCATGGCCACCGTGGTGGTGCGCTTGCCCTCGACGCCGCTGGTGTCGTCGACCGGGCGGCCCGCCTCGGTGAGCAGTTCCTCGGTGCGCAGCGGTCTGATCTCGCTGACCGCGCCGACGAGGGTCGTCTTGCCCACGCCGAAGCCGCCGGCCACGAGGATCTTGAGCGTGACGGGCTCGACCGGGGGCTTGCCGCGCTCAGAACGCCCGAAGATCATCGATCTCTTCTCCTGCTTGATGGTGGTCGGGTGACGGCCGGCCGTAGCCTCCGCCACCAGGGGTTTCGATGACGAGTACGTCGCCGGGGCCGACGTCGGCCGAGTCGCTTCCGCCGAGAGCGGTCACCGTGCCGTCGGCCCGTTCCACGCGGTTGGCGCCCAGGGCTCCCGGGCAGCCGCCCGCCATGCCGTACGGCGGGACCCGGCGGTGCTGGGACAGGGTGGAGACCGTCATGGCCTCGCAGAACCGGATGCGGCGCACCGCTCCGTCGCCACCCCGCCGGCGACCGGCGCCGCCGCTCCCCCGCCTGACCGCGAACTCCTCGAGCAGCACGGGCAGTCGCCACTCCAGGACTTCCGGATCGGTCAGGCGCGAGTTGGTCATGTGTGTCTGGACGACACTCGCCCCCGGGAAGCCCTCGCCGGCGCCCGATCCGGAGGCGATGGTTTCGTAGTACTGGTGGCGGTCGTTGCCGAAGGTGACGTTGTTCATGGTCCCGGACCCCTCGGCCTGCACGGCCAGCGCCGCGTAGAGGGCGCCGGTGATGGCCTGGGAGGTCTCGACGTTGCCCGCGACGACGGCGGCCGGCGGCTCGGGGGCGAGCATCGAGCCGGGCGGCACGATGATGTCCAGGGGGCGCAGACAGCCGTCGTTGAGCGGGATGTCGTCGGCCACCAGGGTGCGGAAGACGTAGAGCACGGCCGCGTTGACCACGGAGAACGGGGCGTTGAAGTTGGTGGCGAGCTGGGCGGACGTACCGGTGAAGTCGATGGTGGCGCGGCGGTCGGCGCGGTCCACGCGGACCCGGACACGGATGACGGCGCCCGAGTCGGTCTCATAGGCGTACTCGCCGTCGTCCAGGGCGTCGATGACGCGGCGGACGGCCTCCTCGGCGTTGTCCTGGACGTGCCGCATATAGGCCTGGACGACGTCGAGACCGAAGTCCTCGATCATGCGGCCGACCTCGTCGACGCCCTTCTGGTTCGCGGCGATCTGGGCGCGCAGGTCGGCGAGGTTGGTCCGTGGGTTGCGGGAGGGGTGGGGCGCCTCGGTGAGCAGGCGCAGGGTCTCCTCCTCACGGAGTCGGCCGTTCTCGGCGAGCAGCCAGTTGTCGAAGAGGACGCCCTCCTCCTCGATGGTGTGGCTGTCGGCCGGCATGGAGCCCGGGGCGATGCCGCCGATCTCCGCGTGGTGGCCGCGTGAGGCGACGTAGAAAAGGATCTTGCGGTCACCGTCCGTGTCCGCCGTGCCGTTCGTGTCGAAGACGGGGGTGATCACGGTGACGTCGGGCAGGTGGGTGCCGCCGTGGTAGGGGTCGTTGACGGCGTAGGTGTCGCCGGGCCGCATCGCCTCGCCGCGGCGCCGGATGACCTCCTTGACGCTGGTGCCCATCGAACCCAGGTGGACGGGGATGTGGGGGGCGTTGGCCACCAGGTTGCCGTCGGGGTCGAACAGGGCGCAGGAGAAGTCCAGGCGTTCCTTGATGTTGACGGACTGGGCCGTCGATTCCAGCCGGGCGCCCATTTGCTCGGCGATCGACATGAAGAGGTTGTTGAAGACCTCGAGGAGAACCGGGTCGGCTTTCGTGTCGAGATCGGAACTCTGCGTGACCGCCGTGCGTTCCATGACCAGATGCCCGTCATCGGTCGCCGTGGCCCGCCAGCCGTCGTCGACGACGGTCGTCGCGCCGGCCTCGGTGATGATCGCGGGGCCGGTGACCGTGTCGCCGGGGGGCAGTCCCTCGCGGCGGTGGAGGGGTACGTCGCGCCAGGCGCCGCCGGTGTGCAGGCGGACGGTCTCGGGGGCGGTGGCGTGACCCTCGTAGGGGGCGAGGGCGGAGAGATCGGGGGGTTCGGTGATGCCGGTGGCTTCCACGGAGAGGGCTTCGACGACGACCGGGCGGTCGAGGGTGAAGGAGTACGTGGCGCGATGACGTTCTTCGAAGGCGTGCCGCATGGTGTCGGGCTCGGTCAGCTCGACGGTGAGGGTGGTGTCCGTGCCGTCGTAGCGGAGCTGGGCGCGGCGCGTGATCCGGATGCGGTCCTCGGGGATGTCCTCGGCGAGGAGTTCGCCTCGGGCCGCGGCCTCCAGTTCGCCGGCCGTCTTGCGCACACCGGGCACAGAGGCGGCTTCCAGGGGTGCCTCGACGGACTGCTCGCGCATCGCGGTGGTGTCCGCCAGGCCGATGCCCAGCGCCGAGAGGACGCCCGCCATGGGCGGCACCAGCACGGTACGGATGCCGAGCGAGTCGGCGACCATGCAGGCGTGCTGGCCGCCCGCTCCGCCGAAGGTGGTGAGGGCGTAGCGGGTGACGTCGTGGCCCTTCTGCACCGAGATCCGCTTCACGGCGTTGGCGATGTTGGCGACGGCGATCTGGAGGTAGCCCTCGGCGACCTGCTCCGGGGTGCGGTCGTCGCCGGTCCGCTCGCGGATCTCGTGCGCGAGGGCGGTGAAGCGGTCCCGGACGACTTCCGCGTCGAGGGGCCGGTCCCCGTCGGGGCCGAAGACCTGGGGGAAGTACGCGGGCTGGATGCGGCCGAGCATGACGTTGGCGTCGGTGACGGCGAGCGGGCCGCCGCCGCGGTAGCAGGCGGGTCCCGGATCCGCGCCCGCCGAGTCCGGTCCCACGCGGTAGCGGGAACCGTCGAAGTGCAGGACCGAGCCGCCGCCGGCGGCGACGGTGTGGATGTCCAGCATGGGGGCGCGCAGCCGGACGCCCGCGAGCTGTGTGGTGAAGACGCGTTCGTACGCGCCGGCGAAGTGGGAGACGTCGGTGGAGGTGCCGCCCATGTCGAATCCGATGACGCGGTCGAACCCGGCCAGCTGGGACATGCGGGCCATGCCGACGATGCCGCCGGCCGGTCCGGACAGGATGGCGTCCTTGCCGCGGAACTTCCCGGCCTCCGCGAGTCCGCCGTTGGACTGCATGAACATCAGCGGCACGCCCTCGAGTTCTCCGGCGACGTGCTGGACGTAGCGGCGCAGCACGGGCGAGAGGTAGGCGTCGACGACGGCGGTGTCCCCGCGCGGGACGAGTTTCATCAGTGGGCTGACCTCGCTGGACAGCGAGATCTGCGGGAAGCCGGTGGCGGCGGCCAGCTCGCCGACGGCTCGTTCGTGAGCGGGGTGGAGGTGGCTGTGCATGAAGACGACGGCGACGGCGCGGATCCCGTCGTCGTACGCCTCCTGGAGCGGGCCCGCGAGCGCGTCCGGGTCGGGTGCGCTCAGGACGGTGCCGTCGGCCGTGACGCGCTCGTCGACCTCGACGACCCGTTCGTACAGCAGCTCCGGCAGTTCGATGCGGCGGGCGAAGATGTGGGGACGGTTCTGGTAGGCGATGCGCAGGGCGTCGCGGAAGCCCCGGGTGACGAGCAGGAGGGTGCGCGCGCCCCTGCGTTCCAGCAGTGCGTTGGTGGCGACGGTCGTGCCCATACGGACCGCCTCGACGGGCTCCCGGGAGCCGTCGAGAAGGGCGCGCACTCCGGCGACGGCCGCGTCGGTGTACCGGGCGGGATTGTCGGAGAGCAGTTTGTGCGTGAGCAGCCGGCCGTCCGGGCGCCTCGCGACGATGTCGGTGAAGGTGCCGCCTCGGTCGACCCAGAACTGCCAGCCAGTCACGTCACCACCCCGCTTCCGCGCCGCTCACAGCGCCCGGAGGCCGTTGATCACGTCGCGCAGAATACTCTCGTCCGGCAGCTCCGCCGGGGGTACCGGACGGTTGACGTGGACGAGTTCCTCGTGCACGAGGTCGCCGATGAGGACCCGCACCACCCCGACGGGCAGGTCGAGCTCGGCCGCGAGCTCCGCGACCGACTGCGGGACCTCGCGGCACAGCTCGACGATGTCCACGTGCTCCGGGGACAGCGTCTGGTCCGCTTCCGGGTCGTCCGCGTGTGGTTCCGTGACGACGACCGCGATCAGGTCGAGGCGGTGCTGGGCCGCGCTCGTGGTGCGGCCGCGCGTCATGGCGTAGGGGCGGACGACCGGTCCGGCTTCGTCGTCGAACCAGTGGCTTCTTCCCTGACCGTCTCCGCTCATGTCATCCCACTACCCGCCGGCGGGCAGATCGGTGCGCGGGGCGGTGCCCAGATGCACGCCCACCCGCTTGACCAGGAGTGTCATCTCGTACGCGACCTGTCCGACGTCGGAGTCGGCGTCCGAGAGGACGGCGAGGCAGCTGCCGTCGCCCGCGGCGGTCACGAACAGGAAGGCGTCGTCGAGCTCCACGACCGTCTGCCGGACACTGCCCGCCTCGAAGTGGCGGCCGACGCCCTTGGCAAGGCTGTGGAAGCCGGAGGCGACGGCGGCCAGGTGCTCGCTGTCCTCCCTGGTGAGGTCCTTGGACACCCCCGTGGGAAGGCCGTCGCCGGAGAGGACGACGGCTTTGCGGATGCTGGCAACCCGGTCGACGAGGTCGTCGAGGAGCCAGTTCAGCTCCCCGTTGTTCGTCGCGCTGTGGCCGGTCGCCTTCGGTGCGGTCATCGACCGTCCCCCTTTGTCGTTCCTTGTGCTGTGCCGTTCCGGGCCCCGTCGCCCGTGGCGTTCTCCTCTCGGCCGCGCTGCCAGCCACGCTGGAGCGAGGCCATGCGGCTGCGTACCTCGTCGGCGTCGCGCTCGACGGGCTCCGCCTGGCGCTGGGCCCGCCGTTTTGGGTCTTGCCTCAATTGTGGGGCCAGGCTGGCCTGCCGGACGCGCCTCGGGAGCTCTCCGGTGCCGGCCCCGGTGTCCTGGGGGGTGCCTGCGGCGGGCGGGCCGGACTCGCCGGGGCCGCCGCCGGAACTGATCGCGGGGCGACGGATCCGCCGGGGCAGCGCCGGGGCTTCCGTGGGCTTGGCCGCGTCGGCGGCCGGGGACTGGGCTCGTGCGTCGACGCGGTCGGCCAGTCCGGTGGCGCGGCGCGTTGCCGCCTCGCCGCGCCGGCGGTTCGGCAGCGGAGCCGGGCCCGCGTCCGCTTCCAACCGGAGGCGGCCGGAGTCCGATCGGGACCTGTCGTCCGCCTCGTCGCGCGGGGGCCGCTGTTCGGTGACGGGCCGCCCGTGCGAGGTGACCAGCTTGGGCGTACGGCGCCGGGGCAGCGGCACGGGTGCGTTCGGGCGGTCGTCGGCGTTCGGCGGGTTCCCGGCGCCGGAGGAGTGCTGATGGAGCTCACCCATCCGGGCCGGGGCCTCGTCGTCGGCGTCGGCGAGAGAGCGGCGGGGGCGGAACAGGCTGCCCCGTTCGCTTTCCCCGTCGGTGAGGGCTCCCGGGAAGCCGTCGAGGGCGTCCAGGTCGACGGGTGCCTCGAGCTCGACCGGTCCGTCCAGGAGACCCGGCGGCAGGCCGGGCAGCTGCGCGGGCGCCTGGCTGAGGGCCGACGCACGGCTCTCCTCGCGGGTGGCCGCCTTCGTGGGCCGGTCCCGGTCGAGGCGGAAGCCGATGCCGTTGGTGTCCGGGACGTCGTCCGTGAGCAGGACGTCGGGGATGAAGACGACGGCGGTGGTGCCGCCGTAGGGCGACGGCTGCAACGAGACCCGGGCGTTCTGGCGCTGAGCGAGCCGGCTGACCACGAACAGGCCGAGCCGGTCGGTGTCGGAGAGCTCGAACTCGGGTGTCTCGGCGAGCCGCAGGTTGGCTTCCAGCAGCGCTTCGGCGGCCATGCCGAGACCCCGGTCGTGGATCTCCAGCGTGAAGCCGTTGGCGACCCGCTCGCCGAGGACCTGCACGGCGGTGTGCGGCGGAGAGAAGACCGTGGCGTTCTCCAGCAGCTCGGCCACCAGGTGGGTGAGGTCGGCGACGGCCGGGCCGGTGACGGCGACGCGCGGCAGTCGGCGGACCTCGATGCGTTCGTAGTCCTCGACCTCGGCCACGGCCGCCCGGACGACATCCATGAGCTGCACGGGCTTGCGCCACTGCCGCGAGGGAGCGGCGCCGGAGAGGATCACCAGGCCCTCGGCGTGCCGGCGCATACGGGTGGTGAGGTGGTCCAGACGGAAGAGGTCGGCGAGCTCGTCGGTGTCCTCGGTCCTGCGCTCCATGGTGTCGAGGAGCGTGAGCTGCTTGTGCAGCAGCACCTGGCTGCGGCGGGCGAGGTTGACGAAGACCTCGGAGACGCCCGCGCGCAGTTCGGCCTGCTTGACAGCGGCCTCCACGGCGGCGCGCTGCAGGGTGTTGAGCGCCTGGCCGACCTCGCCGATCTCGTTCTTGTCGTATTCCAGGCGCGGGGCCTCGGTCTCCACGTCGACGTGCTCGCCCGCGGACAGCCGGCGCATCACACTGGGCAGCCGGACGCCGGACGCCTCGTGCGCCTCGAGGCGCAGTTGCCGCAGATCGCGGATGAGGCTGCGGCCGACGCGTACGGACAGGACCACGGAGAGCAGCAGGGCGACGAGTCCGAGGGCGCCGGCGACTGCCGCCTGGACGATCACTGAGACGGCCACCGGGCGGACGCGGTCCTGGTAGCGGTCGCCCACCTGGTCGTCCAGGGTGCGGAGTTCGTCGAGCACGTCACCCGCGGCGGTGTCCCAGGTCCTGGCGGTGACGCCGTGGGGCGTTCCGGAGCGGATGGCGATGACGTCCTGTTCCGCGCTGCGCAGCGACGCGGTGGTGGCGTTCTTCCAGAAGCGGTCGTAGCGTTCGCGTTCCGACGACGGCAGCAGCGGCAGGCTGATGTCGTACAGGAGGTTGCGCTGGGCGACGAGGTCGGAGACTTCCCGGGTCTCGTCGGCGGAGAGTTTTCCGACCACCAGGGCGGAGCCGACCAGGGCGTCCTCGCGGGAGAGCAGCTCGCGGGCGCGGGTGACGTTGACGAGGGCGCGGGCCTGCTTGTCCGATTCCACGTCGTCGATGCCGTCGAGCGAGGCCAGCAGGGTGTAGCAGGGGTCGACGAGGTGGTTGTAGCGGTCGAGGGCCTGGGCGCGGTCGACCGTGCCCTCCTCGACACTGCGGCGCAGGGAGTCGATGCCGTCCAGGCCGTCCAGGGCCGCGGTGAGACGCTCGCGGTCGTCCGCGTCCATTGCGTCGACGGTGTCGGAGTCCTTGGCGTTCTTACGGAGCTTGCGGACGGTCTCGTCGGTTGCGGCCCGGGTGCGGCGCAGGGCGGTGAGCGCGTCGGAGGCACGGGGGTCGGCGAGGTAGACGAGGGTCTGGCGGCGTTCCTGCTGGAGGACACGGGCGGTGTCCTCGGTGGGGTAGCCGATGTGCTCCACGACGTCCGTGACGTGGAACAGCTGTGCCACTTCGCGACCCGTGAGCACGGTCGCGAAGCCCCAGATCGCGGTCAGGGACACCAGCGGCACGAGAAGCAGCGCCACGATCTTCCGGCGGATGGACTTCCCGCGAAAGCGCATGGCCTCCCCCAGCTCGACCCCCGCCGGTCGGGGGTGCTCATGTGCGTCAACAAACGGCGCGAGCCTACTACCGTCGCACCGTTAACTCGAAGACGCGTCCGGAAGGTGAACTTCCGCGCCCACGTCGAGACATGGCGAGTTGTCCGGGCATTGCGGGAGATTGCCACCGTGATCGACGTGGTGAAGGGGAGAACGGCGGGACCGGTTAGGCGGACCGGTTGGCCGGAA
The DNA here is from genome assembly GCF_042894725.1 of Streptomyces sp. NPDC001480. NCBI lineage: Bacteria > Bacillati > Actinomycetota > Actinomycetes > Kitasatosporales > Streptomycetaceae > Streptomyces > Streptomyces sp. NPDC001480. The sequence goes on from NZ_JBIAVX010000007.1 coordinate 25,858, forward strand.
TTTTTCGGCCGTTGGGAATCTTCGTGACGCTTCGTTCGTCCTTCATACGGGAGATGAGTGCGGAATCGGCCACAGGAGTCGCATCCCGCACCTGGGCGGCGTAAAACAGCGCAAGCCGGGCAGTCGCTGGGGAGTTGGTGTCTTCGGACGCCGGAGCGAGAGCGGTGTGCCGGCGGTGGGGAGTGACACGGTGATGGGCACGGCGGAGCGGAGCAAGGCGCCCGAGGGCGGCGGGGCGGTACGTGCGGAGGAGCTGAGCGGCCCTCAGGCGCCGGTCAGCGGCATTCGGCCGCACGGGCGTGGGAAACCGGACGCAAGTGACGCGGGGTCGGCGCGGGCGCAGGAACAGCCCTCCTACCAGCCGTTGTGGGTGGAGGAGCCGGCGCGGCGGCGACGGCTGCCCGACCCGGTGCGGACGGCGGCTGTCAGGGCGGTGTTGCTCATCGCCGTGACGCTCATTCAGGCGATGGTGGCCTTCCTGTGCACGATGGCCGGGTCCTGGCTGGCGTTCCCCATGGTGATCAGCAGCGTGGCGAGCACGGTCGTGGCCACCTGGGGCGCGGTCGACGTATGGGTGACCCACCAGGTGTGGAACCAGCGCAACGGCGTGGTGTCGGAGCCGAGCAGCACGGCCCGCTCACTGCGGCGTGAGCGGCGCACCGCCCGGCGGGAGGAGCGGGCCGCGGAGCGGGCCCAGGCGCGGATACGGCGGCGGGGCGGGGCAGGGCAGTTGTCCCACTCCTGACCATCAGGGGGTGGCGGAGGCCGGCCGCTTGAACATCCGTGTCGCCGTGATCTCGCTGTGCACCGCCTCCCCCGCCTGCGGCTGCTGGGGAAGGCCTGGGCGGAGGTGTTCCTCCACGCTGATGTACTTCAGGCCCGCCCTGAGGTCGGCGTCGTTGCGCAGCCGGATGACCAGCGGGAACTCGGCGAGCGCGGTCGTGTCGAACAGGCCGGTGGTGTAGAGGAGCTGGACGCCGAGCGCGTCGGACACGGCGCGCTGGAGTTCCAGCAGGTACGTGGCGTTGGCGCGGCCGATCGGGTTGTCCAGGAACAGCGTGCCCGCGTGGCGGTGCTTGTCCCGCCCCCGGTCGTTCGACCGCAGCGCCGCCATCGTGCAGTAAAGGGCGATGGCCGCAGTGAGCAGCTGGCCGCCGGAGAACACGTCGCCCATCTGCCCGACGGGGACGCGTTCGGCGCGCAGCACGGCGTCGGGCTTGAGGATCTCGACGGCCACGCCCTTGGGCTGGAGCGCGGCGGCGACTCCGCGCAACAGCAGGGACATGCCGTCGCGGCGCAGGTCGGAGTTCTTCCGCACGGCGGCCCGGGTCGCCTCGTCGATGACCTCGCCGAGCCGCTCGGTGAGCGTGGCCTGGTCGGGTTCCTCGAAGCGGATACGCAGGAACTCCTGTCCGGACCACTCGCCGAGCCCCTCGGGCAGGCGCGACAGCCGCTGGGCGGACCGGAGGGTGGCGAGGGCCGACTCCACGAGCCCGCGCAGCCGGTCCACGATCGAGTCGCGGTTGCGTTCCAGCTGCTCCAGCTCGTCGGTGAGGACGCGCAGTCGGGGTGCGAAGGCGTCCGCCCACTTCTGGGCGTGCTCGGGCAGCGCGGAGGCGGGCAGCTCGCGGATCTGTTGCCGGGCGGGGGTGCGGACCTGTTCGTAGCGGGTGGAGTTGGCGTGCCGGACCAGGACGTCACCGGCCTCGCGCACGGCGGCCTCGGCGGTTGACAGGTCGGCGGCGCAGCCGCGCAGCGAGCGGCGGGCCTCGGCGGCTGTCTGCCGGGCGTCCTCCAGGCTGCCGGGGTAGGGCTCCGGCTCCTCCGGCTCCTCGTCGGTCACGTGTTCACGGAGCAGGTCGCGGAGCATGGCGGCGATCTCGTCGAAGCCGCTCGCCGCCTCCTCGGCGGCCCGGTGGGCCTCGAGCAGCTCGGCGTGCGCCTCGCGGGCCTGGGCCAACGCCTCGGTGCGGGAGGCCAGTTCGGCGGTCGCCGTGCGCAGCAGGGCCTGGGCGTGCTCGGCGTCGCGCGGGACGAGTTCCTCGGGCAGTTCGGTGTGCGCCTCGCCGTCCTCGGGGGCGTGCCGCTCGGCTTCGCCGCGCAGCCGGCCGAGCTGCTCGCTGGCGCTGGACATACGGGTCTCCAGGAGCTGCACCAGCTCCTCCGCGCGCGCGACGGCGGCCTGCCGAGAGGGGCCGTCGGAGCCGTCGGGCGACTCGAGCAGCTGTTCCGCGCGCGTGCGGACCTTGTTGCTGAGCCGGTCCAGTTCGGCGCGGGCCGCGCTTTCGTCGCTCTCCGCGCGGGCCTGCTCGGCGCGCAGGTCGGCGCCGACGCCGACCTTCTCGTACACCTGGGAGGCGGCCCGGTAGGCCTCACGCAGCGCGGGCAGCGACGCCTTGGGCGCGTCCGCGTCGGTGTCCGGTACGTCGTCGGGCGCGCCCGCGATCTCGGCGCGTTCGGCGCGCAGTGCGCGGGCGGTGCGGCGGGCGTCGTCGGCGGCCCGCTGGGCGGCACGGCGGTCCTCGTCGGCGGCGCGGGCGCGCTCCAGGCAGGCCTGGGCGCGGGCCTCCGACTCGGCTGCCTCGTCGGCGAGTTCCCGCACCTTGACCTGCCAGCCCGCGCGCTCGCGCAGCCGGAAGGCGAGCCCGGCGAGGGCATCGGCGGCGCGCCGGGCCTTCTGCGCGGTCTCCTGCCGCTCGTCGCGCACCTGCGCGGCCTCGGCGGCGGCCTCGTCGGCCTCCGCGCGCACGGTCCGGGTTTCGGCGAGCTCGGTCTCGGACTCCTCGGCGAACGCACGCGTCTCCTGTGCGGTCCGCGCCAGCTCGGTGAGGCGTCCGGCCGGGCAGCCGGTGCGCCAGGAGGCGAGCCGTGCGGCCAGCTCCCGGTCCTTGCCGAGCCGGACGGCGAGCGCCCGGATCTCCTCGTCCCGCTCGGTGGCCCGCGCGCGCAGCGTCTGCCGCTCCTCGTCCGCGGCGTGCTCGTCGTGCATGGCCGGGTTCGGTGGGACGAGGAAGACCTGGGCAGCGCCCCCCGGGGTGGTGTCCTCGGCCGGGGTGGGGGCGAGCAGCGCGGCGGCGGTGCCGACGGCCACGGCGGACCGGGGCAGCAGGGCGGCCTCGCCGAGCACCTCGCGGGCCCGGGCGTGCGTGTCCGGGTCGGTGATGATCACACCGTCGACCAGCTCCGGGCGGGCGGCGAGCACACGCGCGTGGTCGGCGGGGTCGACGGCCTGGGCGAGGTAGCGCCAGCCGGGCAGCGCGGGGATGCCGTGCTCGCCCAGGTACTCGACGGTGGCCAGGACGTCGGGGCCGGGCGGCAGCAGTCCGCCGTCGCCCAGCGCACCGAGGATCCGGGAGTCGTCGGCGGCGGCGGTGCGCAGTTCGAAGAGGTGGCGTTCGGCGGTGCCGACGGCGTCGTCGAGGAGTTCGCGCAACTCGTCGGCGAAGCGGTCGAGTTCCTCCGGCGTGAGAGGAGTGGGGGAGCCGGGAGAGCCGGTGGAGGCGTCACCCGGCCTGGCCGCCGGTACCGGGCGGGTGTCGCTGTCGTGCCGGGGCTGGGGAATGCCGGGTCGTACGTCCTCGCTGGTGAGGCTGAGCAGCTCCGCGAGCCGCTGCTCCGCCGCCAGGGACTCGGCGAGCCGGCGCTCGGCCTCGTACGACCGTTCGGCCGCCGTCGCCGCGTCGGCCGCGCGGGCCGCCGTCAGCTCCGCGCGGGACTCGGCGGAGGCCGCCTCACGCGCGTGTTCGGTGGCCTTGCGGGAGGCCTCGCGGGCCACGTCCCAGGCGGCCACGGCGGTCTTCTCGGCGTCGCTGGCGGCGAGCGCCGCGCGCGCGGGGTCGGCGTCGGGCGCGCTGTCGTCGAGCCAGCCCGCGCGGACCGCCTCGGCGGTCTCCTGCTCGACCTCGCTGAGCCGCTGGCGCAGGTGGCCGGCCTCGCTGCGGGCGCGCTGTGCCTCGGTGGCGGCGGCGGTCGAGTCGCGGTACGCGGAGTCGTTGACCTGCTGGAGCGCGGCCGAGCGCTCCTCCTCCTCGTTGGCGAGGTTCTCGGCGCTCTCGGCGGCGGAGTGCAGGGCCCGTACGAGGTCGACGGCGGCCTTGGCGCGGGCGGCGAGCGCGGGGGCCGCGTCCCGTTCGGCCTCCTGGATGGCGGCGGCCACGCGCGCGACGCGGTCGGCGGCGGCGCGGTGGCGCAGCACGGCCTCGGCGGCCTGCCAGGCGGAGTGCAGGGTGCGCGCGTCGGCGAGCTCGCGCTTCTGCGCCGCGGCGGACTTCTCCGCGGCGGCGAGCGCCAACGAGGCGTGCCGGTAGGCGAGTTCGGCGGCGATCAGCGCGCTGCGCTCCCGCGCGCCCTCGGAATGCGTGACGGCGTAGGCGGCGGCCGTGACCCGCTGGGCGAGATCCGCGGCGCGCACCCGCTCCTGCACGCCCCGCGCGGAGAGCCGCCGGGCCAGGGTGCGGGTGCGGCGCTCGGCACCGGCGTGGATGTCACGCGCGCGTGAGCGGGCCTCGGCGGCCTCGACGATCCGCCCGAGCAGGTCGACGGACCCGGCGGTGAAGTCCCGTTCGGCGATCAGTTCGGCGCGCCGGCCCAGTTTGTTGCCGAAGCCGCTGACCAGGTCGGCGAGTCCGTCGGTGTCGCGGGTGTCGGTGACGGCGCGCAGCAGCAGGTCGGTGAAGTCGGAGTCCTTCTTCACCGCGAAGAGGCCGGCCGCCTCGCCCTCGTCCGCGTTCATCTCCCGCTGGTAGCGGAAGAGTTCGGGGTCGAGGCCGAGCTCGCCGAGGTGCTCGATCCAGCGGTCGTGGATCTCCTCCCAGTGCACCTCCAGGTGCGGGTACGCCTTGCCCGCCTCGGTGAGGGCGTCCCGGAAGCCCTTCATGGTGCGGCGGCGGCCCTGCGCGCCCGACTGGCCCTCCACGGGCGGCCGTACGGCGGTGGACTCGGCGACGGGCAGGTTGTCGAGGCTCAGCCCGGGTCCGGGCCGGAAGGAGTACCAGGCCTCGGCGAACTTGCGCGGGTCGTTGGACACTTGACGGCCGCGCCACTCGCTGGCCTTGCCGACCACGACGCACTCGCCGGTCAGCACGTGCTGCCACTCCAGGGCCACGTGCCCGCAGTCGTCGGCGAGCAGGAACTTGCGCAGCACGCCGGAGCTGGCGCCGCCGAGGGTGTTGCGGTGACCCGGCAGCATCACGGAGAAGATCAGCTTGAGCAGGACGGACTTGCCGCCGCCGTTCTCCAGGAAGAGCACACCGGCGGGCGCGGGCCGGCGAGGCGGGCCGACCGGCTCCTCCTCGAAGAACTCCGCCTGGGTGGGCGCGGGTTCGGGCACCGGCTCACCCACGCCTCGCAGGTCAAGCACGGTGTCGGCGTAGCGCGCACCGGCGGGTCCGATGGAGTAGAGGCGGACCCGGGACAGCTCGTACATGGCGGACTCTCGCGTTAAGTCTTCGGCAGGTCGGAAGGTTCAGGAGTGGAACGGCAGCCCGGCGTCGGCCACCAGATCCAGGTCGTCGGTGTCCTCGGCGGGCAGCAGGCTGGCCGTGCCGTCGGTGACCGGGACGACGCCCAGCTCCAGGAGCTCGGCCATGGCGGCGCCGCCGGCCAGGTCGCGTACCTGGAGCTGGTAGCGGGCGGTCGTGCGGTAGGTACCGCCGTTGTCGTCGCCCGTGCGCTGGAGGAACCCGGAGTCGGTGAGGAATCCGACGGCCTTCGCCACGATGCCCGTGGTCGAGGCGGCCGGCCGGCGTGCGTCCTTGGTGGCTCCGGTCGCGCTGCGCCTGGCCCAGATCCGCCAGGCGGCCTCAAGTCCGGGCGCGTCGGTGGCCGGGTCGGTGTTCTCGCCGAGCTCGTCGGCGCGCTCCTCCAGACGCCGGCAGGCCTGCCGGACGAAGGCGTCGACGCCGTTGACGCTGACGCGCCCGATGTAGCCGTCGTCGGCCAGGTCCTCCGGCCTCGGGAACGCAAGCGCGGCGACGGCGAGATGGGCCAGCCCGTGCAGGAACCGGTCCCCGGAGTCGGCGGACGTGCGACGCGCGTAGTCACCCATGCGGACGGCGAACACCGAGTCCTCGGCGGCCGTCACGGCCATCCCCGCGCGCGGGGACACCTCCAGCACCACGAGCCCGAGTCCGGCGGCGACGGCGTCCGCGAGCCGCGCGAAGGGCGGGTCCTCGCGGTAGCGGCGCAGCAGTTCGGTGTACTCCTGGTCGCGGGCGGGCTGGAGCTTGGGCTGGAGCCCGAAGGCGACGAGCCGGGCCGCGTCGGCGGCGTCGGCGGGGGTGACGGCGGAGCTCGCCGGCGCGGCGGCAGGCTCGGGCTCACTCCAGTCGACGTGCTCGGTCACGGCTTCGGCTCCTTGTCGCTCGCTCGGTCACTCATCACTCATGCTGCTTCCGTCCGGTCCGCGGCCATCCCCGCCGCGTCCAGCAGGGCGGTGCCGACGATGAGATCGGCCCCGCCGAACTCGGGGTCGTCCAGCTCGGTCCCGTCGTCCACGGCGAACAGCAGCTTCTCCTCGCCCTGCCGGTAGGCGGTCCCCACCGGCGGGCTGGCCGCGTGCACGGCGAGCAGCGCCACCAGGTAGGGCAAATCGGGGTCCTGCAGTCGGGCTTCGGCCAGCAGCCCGGACAGCCGTCGGGGCGCGTCCGCCGGGAGGTCCAGCAGTTCCGTCGCCGCGGCCAGCTGCTCCTCGCTGAACCGGCTGTCGTCCGGGGTGGCGATCAGGTCCGGCTCGGGCATCTCGGCGCCCAGGTGTTCGCGCTCCATCGGCGGCGTGAGCAGTATGTCGACGAGATCGACGACCCGGACCGACACCGGCGTGCGGAGGCCCGTCCCGCGCGCGAAGAAGGCGTCCGTGACCCGGATGGCCTGCTCCAGGGGCAGCGGGAGGACGGGCGCGACGAGGTGTCCGTACAGGTCGATGCCCGAGGTGGTCAGCGGAGTGGCGAAGGCCTGCCGGTCCTGTTCGGCGCGGAAGAGGGGTCCGGCCTCCAGCAGGCGCGACTGGAGCTGGGTGTGCCGCCGGATGCAGTCCTTGACGATGTCGACCAGTTCGGCGGCCCGCCGCTTGTGCTCGGGGTCCTCGGTCTCGTCGCGTGCCTTGCGGATGTTGGTGAGGATCGCGTTCTCGTGGCGGTACCGGTCGGCCACGTGGTCCAACGCCTCGGTGATCATGTCGGGCACGGCGGTGAGCCAGTCCACCGCGCGGACGTTGCGCCGGGTCGCGTCCAGGGCTCGGCGCAGGGTCTCCGAGTACTGGACGGTCCGGTACCGTGCCTGCTCGGCGGCGAGCTGGGCGTCGGCGAGGCGGCCGCGGCTGATGAGCACCTCGAGCTTGACCTCGGCGGCGATCTGGGCGCTGGTGACATCGGTGTCGAGGGCGCCGACGAGGACGTTGACGGCTTCGTCGGTGGTCCGGAGGTAGATCGTGCCGCCGGGGCCCGGGACCTCCTCGATCAGCTTGAAGTCGTAGTCGCGGCGCACATAGGTGCCGTCCGGCGCGAACGTGCCGTACACCGCGCGGAAGCCGCGGTCGACGCTGCCGACGTTGATCAGGTTCTCCAGGACCCAGCGGGCCACGCGCTCGTGCTCGGCGACGGGCCGCTCGGGGGCCTGGGCGGCGATGCGCGGGATGAGCCTGGCCACGATCTGCTCGTGGTCGGCGCCCGTGTCGAAGTCCATGTTCAGCGTGACGAGATCGATGGCCGCGAGGGCCACCTCGGCCATGCCGTACACCGAGTACTCGCCCGCCAGGTTGGCCTTGCGCGCGTCGAGGTCGTGCAGCGGCGCGGTGCAGGCGAGCGCCCGCAGCCGCCGGGCCAGCCCCTCGTCGGCGGCCGGGCCCGGCGCCGGGCGCGGCCCCGCGGTGAACTGGGGCGGAACGCTGTCCGTCGATGCAGGCGAAGTCACGGTGCACAGACTAGGTCCTCGGTCTGACAACGACCCAAACGACGCAGAAGCGACGGCCGTCACACAGACGCGAGGCGGCCTCAGTCGTCGTCCCGTGCGTCCCGTGCGTCCCGTCCGTCCTGCCCGTCCTGTCCATCCCGTCCGTCCTGGCCGACCCGGCGGCGGTAGACCTCCACGATCCGCTCCAGCGAGTCGGCGAAGTACGTGTGGAGCAGCTTTTCCGCCTCCGCGCGGTCCCCGGCCTGCAACGCCTGGAGGATCTGACTGTTGCGGGCGAGGTACGGCTCGTGCAGCGCCCGCGGGTCGTCGACGACATGGAAGGCGAGGCGCAGTTCGGCGAAGACGCTGCGCATCAGTTCGTCGGTGCGTTCGCTGCCGGCCAGGGCCACCAGTTCCCGGTGGAAGTGGAAGTTGGCCGTCCCCAGTCCTTTCCAGTCATGCGCGACGGCCGCCTGCTGCCCCTCCGCGATCGCTCCGGCGAGTCCGTCCACGGCGTACGGCGGCTCGCCGAGCTCCCGGACGACGGCGCACTCGACGAGGGCGCGGATGCGGTAGATGTCCTCGACGTCCTCGACGGTCAGGACCCGGACGAACACGCCCCGGTTGAGCTCGTGGACGAGCAGGCGCTCATGGGTGAGCAGCCGGAACGCCTCGCGCAGGGTGTTGCGGGAGACGCCGAGCGCCCCGCCGATGCTGTCCTCCGACAGCCGGGTGCCGGGCGGGAAGTAACCCTCGGCGATGCGGCCTCTGAGGATGTCCGAGACCCGCTCGGCGGTGCTGGTGCGCCCCAGGAGCGCGCGGTCGTCGGCCAGTCCCGTCAGCTGCTCTGCCATGCCCGGAATTCAACCGCAGACACAAGGACGATACAACACGGGTATTGAAGGATCGTTGAACGATCCTCTACGGTGCTCGGCACGGCTCACGTCTCCGCACCCTCCGTCCTCCCTCTGCGAGGTGCCCATGAGCACGACCCCTCCGCCACAGTCCGTGACACCAGGCGCGCCGTCGGCGCAAGGCGAACACAGCGCCGCGGACGGCCCCTTGGGCTGGCTGCACGCTCTCGGACCGCGCGGCCGCCGCGCCTTCGCCGGTGCTTTCGGCGGATATGCCCTGGATTCCTACGACTACTTCACGCTGCCGCTGAGCATGGTGGCGCTGGCGGCGTACTTCGGCCTCGACAGCGGCCAGACCGGACTGTTCACCACCGTCACACTGGTGGTCTCCGCGATCGGCGGTGCCGTGGCGGGCGTGGTGGCGGACCGCGTCGGCCGGGTCCGGGCGCTGATGATCACGGTCATCACCTACGCGGTGTTCACCGTGGCCTGCGGTTTCGCGCCCACCTACGAGACCCTGCTGGTCTTCCGGGCCCTCCAGGGCCTCGGCTTCGGCGGTGAGTGGGCGGTCGGCGCGATCCTGGTCGCCGAGTACGCGAGCGCCCGGCACCGGGGACGCACGCTGGGCGCGATCCAGAGCTCATGGGCCGTCGGCTGGGCGCTGGCGGCGATCGTCTACACGCTGGTGTTCTCCTTCGCGGGCGACGACCTGGCCTGGCGCGTGATGTTCTGGACCGGCGCGCTGCCCGCGCTGCTCGTGGTGTGGCTGCGCCGCCGCGTGCACGACGCCCCGCAGGCGAGCGCCGCCCGCGAACAGAGCCCGCAGCGCGGGTCGTTCGCGGCCATCTTCCGGCCGGGCACGGCCGAAGCGCCGGGACTGCTGCGCACGACGGTCTTCGCGGGTCTGCTGTCCACGGGTGTGCAGGGCGGCTACTACACACTGGCGACCTGGGTGCCGACGTACCTGAAGAGCGAGCGCGGCCTCTCGGTCGTCGGCACCGGCGGCTACCTGACGTTCCTGATCTCCGGTGCCTTCCTCGGCTACCTCACCGGCGGCTACCTCACCGACCGGCTCGGCCGGCGCCGCAACATCTGGCTCTTCGCCCTGCTGTCGGCCGTCTGCATCCTGGCGTACGCGAACATCCCCAGCGGCGCCGACACCCTGCTGCTGGTGCTCGGTTTCCCGCTCGGCTTCTGCATGTCGGCCATCTTCAGCGGATTCGGCTCCTACCTGAGCGAGCTGTACCCGACGGCGGTGCGCGGCACCGGGCAGGGCTTCACGTACAACACCGGCCGTGCGGTGGGCGCGGTCTTCCCGACCCTGGTGGGCTTCCTGGCCGACAGCTGGGGCGTGGGCGGCGCGCTGGTCTTCGGCGCGATCGGGTACGGCATCGCGGCGCTGGCCCTGCTGGGGCTGCCGGAGACGCGCGGAACGGAGCTGCGGTGACCACGGCGAACCGCACCGGGGACCGCCCCCTGACCGCGGTCGAGGAGCACGCGCACGCGTGGAGCCCGGGAGCCGCGCGGGAGCGCTTCCGGGAAGGCCTGGCGGGCCCCACGGCCGGGGTGGCGGCCGGTCACACACAGGCCAACCTGATCTCGGTGCCCGCCGACTGGGCCTACGAGATGCTGCTGTTCTGCCAGCGCAACCCCAAGCCCTGTCCGGTGCTCGACGTCACGGACGCCGGTTCGTGGACCACCGTCCTCGCCGAGGGCGCGGACCTGCGCACCGACCTGCCGCGCTACCGGGTGTGGGTGGACGGCGAACTGGTCGACGAGCCGACGGACGTGCGTGCGCACTGGCGGGACGACCTGGTCTCGTTCCTGCTCGGGTGCAGCTTCACCTTCGAATGGGCGCTGACCGGGGCCGGTGTGCCGATCCGCCACGTCGAGCAGGGCCGCAACGTGCCGATGTACGTCACCAGCCGCCAGTGCCGTCCGGCGGGGCGGCTGCGCGGCCCGATGGTGGTCTCCATGCGGCCGGTGCCGCCGGAGCATCTGACAGCCGCGATCCGGGAGAGCAGTCTGCTCCCGGCGGTGCACGGCAGCCCCGTGCACTGCGGCGATCCGGCGGCGCTCGGCATCGACGACCTCGGCCGGCCCGACTTCGGCGACCCGGTGGAGGCCGAGCCGGACGACATCCCGGTGTTCTGGGCCTGCGGGGTGACCCCGCAGGCGGCGGTGATGGCCTCGCGCCCGCCGTTCGCCATCACGCACGCGCCGGGCCAGATGTTCCTCACCGACGCCCGCGACGAGCAGTACCGCGTGCTCTGACCGCACTGACACGGAAGAAGATCCATGACCTCGATCGATCTGAACGCCGACCTCGGCGAGGGCTTCGGCCGCTGGCGGCTCACCGACGACGAACGGCTGCTGTCCGTCGTCACCAGCGCCAACGTGGCCTGCGGCTTCCACGCCGGGGACGCGGCCACCATGCGCCGGGTGTGCGAGCTGGCGGCCGAGCGCGGCGTCACGATCGGCGCGCAGGTCTCGTACCGGGACCTGGCGGGGTTCGGGCGGCGCGCGATGGACGTGCCGCCCGCCGAACTGGCGGCCGAGGTCGCCTACCAGATCGGCGCCCTGGAGGTGTTCGCACGCGCGGCGGGCGCGCGCGTGGCGTACGTGAAGCCGCACGGTGCCCTCTACAACCGGGTGGTGCACGACGAGGAACAGGCCGGGGCGGTGATCGAGGGCACGCTTCTGGCGGACGGGTCGCTGCCGGTCCTCGGCCTGCCCGGCTCGCGCCTGCTGGAGCTGGCCCGCAAGGCGGGGCTGCCGGCCGTCACGGAGGCTTTCGCGGACCGTGCGTACACCGAGGAGGGCACGCTCGTGCCGCGCGGCCGGGACGGGGCGGTGGTCAGCGATCCGGAGGCGGTCGTGGAGCGCTCGGCGGAGCTCGCGCGCTCGGGCACGGTCGCCGCGCACTCCGGCGAGCGCATCGAGGTGCGCGCCCGCTCCCTGTGCCTGCACGGGGACACGCCCGGCGCGGTCGAGCTGGCCCGTCGGGTGCGCGAGCGGCTGGTCGCCTCGGGCGTGACCGTGGAGGCCTTCGCATGAGGACGCTGCCCGTCGGCGACCGCGGGCTGCTGGTCGAGCTGGCCTCGGGCGAGGAGGCCCAGGCACTGCACGCGGAACTGCTGCGGCGCCGTGCGGAAGGGCTGCTGTCCGTCCGTGAGATCGTGCCCGCCGCCCGCACGGTCCTCCTCGACGGCCTCGACGCCCCGGAGCTCCTGGCCGCCGAGCTGACCGCCGCCGAGGTGCCGCCCGCGGCCCCGCGCGCGCGTGAGACCGTCGAACTCCCGGTCCGCTACGACGGCCCGGACCTCGCCGACGTCGCCGCCCACTGGGGCGTTCCGGCACACGAGGTGGCCCGTATCCACGCGGCCACCGAGTTCACCGTCGCCTTCTGCGGGTTCGCCCCCGGATTCGGCTACCTCACCGGCCTCGCGCCGCACCACGACGTGCCGCGCCGGGCCACCCCGCGCACCTCCGTCCCGGCCGGCGCCGTCGGGCTGGCCGGCCCGTACACCGGTGTGTACCCGCGGTCGTCGCCGGGCGGCTGGCAGCTGATCGGCACGACCGACGCGGTCCTGTGGGACCACGCGCGCGTGCCGGCCGCGCTGCTGTCACCGGGCACCCGCGTCCGCTTCGTACCGGTGGGGGAGGCATGACCGACCGGGCGCTCGTGGTGGTACGCGCCGGAGCGCTGACCACCGTGCAGGACCGGGGGCGGCCCGGGTACGCCCACCTCGGTGTGCCCCGTTCGGGGGCGCTCGACCCGCCCGCGGCGGCACTCGTCAACCGGCTGGTCGGCAACGCGCCCGGCGCGGCCGTCCTGGAGACGACGCTCACCGGCTGCGCACTGCGCCCGCGTTCGACGGTCACGGTGGCGGTCGCGGGTGCGCCGTGCCCCGTGCGGGTGGGTGGGCGGGCGGCCGCCTGGGGCGCGCCGGTGGTGGTGCCCGCCGGTGAGGTGCTGGAGGTCGGGGCGGCCGAGCGGGGAGTGCGCGCCTACGTGGGCGTCGGTGGCGGCATCGCCGTCGAGCCCGTCCTCGGCAGCCGTTCCGCGGACCTGCTGTCCGGTCTGGGGCCGGCGCCGCTCGCGGACGGGGCGGTGCTGCCCCTGGGGCGGCCCTCCGCCCCGCACGCGCGCGTGGACGTCGCCCCACAGCCCGGCCCGCCCGCCGATCTCGTGCTGCGGGTGACGCTCGGCCCGCGCGACGACTGGTTCACACCCGGGGCCGTCCGCGACCTCACCGCGCGGACGTTCCGCGTGTCGTCGGCGAGCAACCGCATCGGGCTGCGTACGGAGGGACCCGCCCTGGAGCGGGCCCGCCCCGGCGAACTGCCCAGCGAGGGCATGGTCCTGGGCGCGGTCCAGGTCCCCCCGAACGGCCGGCCCGTGGTGTTCCTGGCCGACCACCCGACCACCGGGGGCTACCCGGTGATCGCGGTGGTGCGCGCCGCCGACCTGCCGGCGGCGGGGCAGGCGCTGCCGGGCACACCGGTCCGCTTCGTGGCCGTCCGCCGCCGTTGACCCTCAGGCGGCGTCCGGGCTCTCCACGACCGACAGCGAGGCCAGCGCGGCGGACACGGCGTGCGCGGTGCGCAGGTCGAGGCGGGCGCTGGTGCCGCGGGCGCGGTGGCGCATCTCGTCGGCGGCCAGCCCCAGCAGCTGCGGCAGCAGGTCGGTGCACCGGCGGGCCACCCAGCCCGTCCCGGCCGTGGCCAGCCACCACAGGCTCGCCGACCGGGTGGGCGCGGGGGACTCCGGTTCCGCCGAGGGCGCGGGCCCGCGCGCGGCGCCCGCCTCCGTGAGGAGGGCGTGGAAGCGCACGGCGAGCTGGCGGTGGCCGCGCTCGCCGGGGTGCAGCCGATCCGCGCTCCACAGCGCGCGGTCGGTGAGCCAGGCGCCTTCCGAGGCGTGCAGGTGGACGGCGCCGTACCGCTCGGAGAGCGCGTGCACGACCGCGTTGACCGCGCGCTGCCGCCGGGCGAGCGGACGGGCCAGCGCGCTCGGCAGTCCCAGCATCGTGCCGGGGTCGGGCAGGCAGGCCGTGAGCAGAACGGCGCCCTGGCCGGTGAAGGCGGCGTAGACCTCGTCCAGCCGGGCGGCCACCGCGTGGATGTCGAAGGTGCACCGCAGGGTGTCGTTGACGCCGATGACGACCGACACCAGGTCCGGGCGCAGTTGGAGTCCGGCCGGGGTCTGCCGCTCCAGCACGTCACGCGTCTGCGCCCCGCTGAGGGCGAGGTTGGTGAACTCCACGTGCCCCTCGGCCAGCCCGTCGGCCAGCAGCGCGGCCCAGCCGCGCCGGCCGTCGCCGACGGGGTCGCCCACGCCCTCGGTGAGCGAGTCCCCCAGGGCCACGAAGCGGACCGGTCTCATGCGACGCCCTCCGCGACGCCACGACGGGAGGATGCCGTCTCATCGCCCGCGTGGGGACGCTGCTGTGCCGTCCCGCCGTCCTCGGAGGGACGGCACAGCACCGCGGCGTCGTGCGCCGCCAGGAACGCCTCCACCGCCGCGCCCCAGCCGAAGCACTCCGCACGCGCGCGTGCCGCCTCCCGCCGTTCCGGCTCGGAGCGTGCCAGGAGCAGCTCCACCGCGTCCGCGAAGGCCGCCCCGCGGTCGGCCGCCGTGGCCCCGGCGGCACCGATCACCTCGGGCAGCGCCGACGACGCGCTGGCCACCACGGGCGTACCGCACGCCATGGCCTCCAGGGCGGCGAGTCCGAAGGTCTCGGCGGGCCCGGGCGCCAGGCAAACGTCCGCGGCGGCCTGGAGCGCCCCCAGCAGACCCCGGTCCGCGACGTGCCCGAGGAAGGTCACCGGCAGCCCGCGCTCCCGCGCCCGCTGCTCCAGCCGTCCCCGCAGCGGCCCGTCCCCGGCCACCACGAGCACCGCGCACCGCCCGCGCCGCAGCAGCGCGTCCAGGGCGTCGAGCGCCGTACCGGGCCGCTTCTCCACGGACAGCCGGGAGCACATCACCAGCAGTGCCTCGTCCACGCGCGCGTGCCGCGCACGCAGCTCCGCGTCGCGCAGGGAGGGGTGACGTTCCATCAGGTCGACACCGAGCGGGGCGCGTACGACGTTGCGCGCGCCGATCCGGACGAACTCCCGCTCGGCGAACTCGGTGGTGCACACGACCCGCGAGTACACGTGAGCGGTGCGCAGGTTGAGGGCGTCGGCGGCGCGCCGGGAGAGGTTCTCCGGCAGGCCCCAGGTGCGCAGCACGCCGTCGGCGGTCTCGTGGGAGACCATCACGGCGGGGACCCGGGCCCGCCGTGCCCACCTGCCGGTCCACCGCAGCGTCGTACGGTCGGACACCTCCAGGCGGTCCGGGGCGAGGTCCTCCAGGAGGGCGGCGACGCGCCGTTTGTCGGTGAGCACGCGGTAACCGCCGGTGCCGGGCAGCAGCGGGCCGGGCAGGGTGATCACGCGGCCCTGCTCGGTCTCGCGGTCGGTGTGGCGCTCGCCGGGGACGACGAGGACGGGTTCGTGGCCCGCCGCCCGGAAACCCCTGCCGAGTTCACGCAGGGCGGTGCGCAGGCCGCCCGAGGCGGGGGCGACGAAGTTGGCGAGCCGCACGATCCGCAGGGGCCGGGTGCCGGCTTCGCCGGTCATGCCGCCACCACCGTCTGCCGCGCGCCGAGCACGTCCTCGTAGTGCGCGATCAGCTGGTCGCCGACCGCCGCCCAGGTCCGTCCCTCGACCATGGCCCGGCCCGCGGCGCCGAAGGCGGTCCGCGGTGCCGCGTCGGCGGCCAGGGCGGCCACCGCGTCCCGTACGGCATCGGCGTCGCACGGCGGCACCAGCAGCCCGGTGCGGCCGTGGGCCACCAGGTCGAGCGGTCCGCCGGCGGCGGGCGCCACGACCGGCACGCCGCTGGCCATGGCCTCCTGGACGGTCTGGCAGAAGGTCTCGAAGGGGCCCGTGTGCGCGAAGACGTCCAGCGAGGCGAAGATCCGGGCGAGTTCGTCGCCGGTGCGGCGGCCCAGGAAGACCGCGCCTGGCAGTACCTCGGCCAGGTGGTCCTGGCTGGGGCCGTCGCCCACGACGACGACCCGGACGCCGTCCAGGCCGCAGACCCCGGCCAGGAGCTCGACCTGCTTCTCGGGGGCGAGCCGCCCGACGTAGCCGACGATCAGTTCGCCGTTCGGGGCGAGTTCGCGGCGCAGCGCCTCGTCGCGCCGGTCGGGGCGGAAGCGGACGGTGTCCACGCCGCGCGGCCAGAGCCGTACCCGGGGCACGCCGTGCGCCTCCAGGTCGTGCAGGGCGGCGCTGGAGGGGGCGAGGGTGCGGTCGGCGGCGGAGTGCACGGAGCGGATGCGGCGCCAGGCGGCCGCCTCGCCGGCGCCCATGTAGGTGCGGGCGTATCCGGCCAGGTCGGTCTGGTAGACGGCGACGGCCGGGACGCCCAGCCGGGCGGCGGCGGCCATGCCGCGGACGCCGAGGACGAAGGGGCTGGCGAGGTGGACCAGGTCGGCGCGGTGCTCGGTGACGGCCGCGGCGAGGCGCCGACTGGGGAGGGCGACGCGGACCTGGGGGTAGCCGGGGAGCGGGAGAGAAGGGACATGGACGACGGGGCACGGCGCCGCGAGGGCGTCGGCCTTGACACCGGGCGCGGGCGCCGGCGCGACGACGAGCGGAAGGTGACCGCGATCTACGAGGTGCCGGGCGGTCTGGAGCGCGCAGTGGGCCACGCCGTTCACATCGGGGGGAAAGGATTCGGTCACGATGACGACACGCATAAGGGTGTTGTCGCCGCGCTGGACGTGGCCGCGTCAACGTGGATCTTTCCGGACGAGGAACGTCCTGTGAGCGTTGCACTGCACACCCGAGCAGGTCAGGCCGTGTCCATGCCCTCCTGACCCGCGGGTCATCCGGTGTTCACGCGGTGAGCCCTTCCGGTCCGATCCGGCTGCGTACGGCGGTCTGGACCTCGGCCTCCTCGGCCGGGTCGGCGGCGAGCCGGCGTAGTTGATCGACCACGCGGGCGTCGCCGGTCTCGGCGTGCCGGGCGGCGATTTCGCGGGTGGTCTCCTCGCAGTCCCAGAGGCATTCGACGGCGAATCCGGCGGGGAAGGAGGGATCGGTGGCGGCGAGCGCGCGGGCGGCGCGGCCGCGGAGATGGGAGGAGGCGGTCTCGCGGTAGATGTGGCGCAGGACGGGCGCGGCGCAGGCGATGCCGAGGCGTCCGGCGCCGTCGACGAGGGTCCACAGGGTCGGTGCGTCGGGGCCCTCGCCCCGTACGGCCTCGCGGAGGGCACCCAGTACGAGGTCGCTGTCCTGGGCACCGCCGCGGCAGGCGAGCATGCGTCCGGCGGCGGCGCCGAGGGCGTCGGGCCGGTGGGCCCAGCCGCGCGCGCGGTCGACGGCGGCGATGCTGCGCATCCGTTCGAAGGCGTCCACGGCGGCCTCGACGACGGGCGTGGTGCCGTCGGCGACGGCGGCCTCGACGAGGTCGAGGGCGACGGGGTCGTTGCTGTCGGCGAGGTAGCGCAGGGCGGTGCACCGGGCTCCCTCGGTGCCGTCCTTGGCGGCCTGCACGATCTCCGGCCGGTCCTCGGGGCCCGCTACGGCGACCAGGCAGCGGGCGGCCGGGACGTGCAGGGCCGCACCGCGCTCGACGCCCTGCTGGGCCCATTCGAGGACGGCCCGCACGCTCCAGTCCGGGCGGGGGCCGCCGGGCCGCATCTGCCGCTGCCAGCGGTCGAAGCAGCCCGCCTCCTGGGCGGCACGCACGCGCGTGGCGATCGATTCGCGCGGATCCTCGGCCCACAACCGCCACGGCCGGGGCTCGAAGGCGTCGCGGACGGCGGCGGCCAGCTCGGCCTCGCCGTCGGGGTCGGTGGGGAAACGCGCCAGGACGGGAGCGGCGAGGGCGCGCAGGGCCGCGTCGTCGTCGCGGAGCGCCAGCTCGTCGAGGGCCCAGGCCCAGTTGGAGCCGTGCGCGGCGTACCTGCGCAGCAGTTCGAGCGCGTCCCGCCTGCCGTACGAGGCGAGGTGGCCGAGGACCGCGAGCGCCAGTCCGGTACGGGACTCCTCGGTGTCCAGGACGTCCTCGGGGTCGAACAGGTGCGCCTCGATGGCGTCGAGTTCACCGTTCAGGTCGAGGTACAGGCGGGCGTAGTACAGGGAGCGGTTCTCCACCTGCCAGTCGTGGCGGGGATCGCGCAGCACGCAGTGGTCCAGGGCCGCGAGCGCCTCGGCGCGCGGGGCGGTGAGCGCGTGCAGCGTGCCGTCGCCACGGCCCCGCTGGAGCAGGCCGAGCAGCGTACCGCTGGGCGCTATGACCGGATCGAACATGGGAAACAGCCTCACATCAAGCGTCGACGCAACCGGGGAACACGCACTACCTGGCCGCGTGACACAACGTCGGGGCGCCCGCCGTCTCTTGCTTGCTGTAGACCATCTCTCTGCCTCTCGTCTGTGGCCCATGCGGACCGCATCACGGCCCGCGTGGTGCGGCAACACCTGCCCAGCCATCGCGTCCGTGAATCACGACGTCATGATGACCCGCGGGTTTCTCCTGCCGCGACCGTATTTCCGGCGGCCCTTTACCGCCTCCCCCGTTTTTCGTGTCGTGCCTGGTCAGGACGTTCGGATCAGTGTGCGCCGAACAATTCCAGGAGTTCCGTCTTACCGAACATCCGGGCGGTGTCGACGGCCGACGGGGTCCCCGCCCCGGGGTCCGCGCCGCCTTCCAGAAGTGCTTCGATCACGTCCGTCTCACCCTTGAAGACGGCTCCCGCGAGCGGGGTCTGGCCCCGGTCGTTCACCTGGTCGGGCGTGGCGCCGCGGGCGAGGAGCGCCCGCACCGCCTCGGCATGGCCGTGGTAGGCGGCGAGCATGACCAGCGAGTCACCGCGGTCATTGGTGAGGTCGGCCGGAACCCCCGCGTCGACGTACGCCACGAGTGCCTCGGTCCGCCCCTTGCGGGCCAGATCGAAGATCTTGGTCGCCAGCTCCACGACCTCGGGGTCGGGGGCTTCACTCATCGGCCTGACCGCCTCTCCTTGGAACTTGGGAACTCCGGGGCCCCGGGGGGCTTCCGGTGACGGGGGGAGCGTACGGCAGCGGTGCGACCCGCCGCCGTACGAGTGAATCGCCAGCGTACTGGTTCCGGGGGAACATGACCCGATCTGCCCGAGGTAAAGATCACCCCGACGACACCGGGCACCCCGTCAGGCTCAGGAATCCCGGCCAACCGGACCCCCACCACTGGACCACTGGGGCGAAATCAGCCGCAATTCACCCAGTTGCACCTTTTATCGTATGGATACATGCTGTGATCCTGGAAGAACTCAGGGTGACTGTCCCCCTCGACACCAGGAGACCTCAAATGATCCTCTCCATCTCAGGCGTCATGCTGCTCGGCGTCATCGTCTTCCTCTTCTTCAGGAAGGACGGGCTCAAGGGCTCGCACGCGTGCACCTCGGCGCTGTTCGGCTTCTACCTGGCGAGCACGGGTATCGCCCCGAGCATCAAGGCCGGCGGCGAAAGCCTGGCGGGGCTACTGGGCGGCATCAAGTTCTGAGCGACCCCACGCCGACCGTTCCGCCCGTACGCACCCTCAGGAGACAGCAGTGGCCCGGCGCCCCCTCCCCCGCATTCTGAGCACCGGCGGCGCGCACATCGCCAGGAGCCGGGAGCTGGCCCGGACGGCGGCCGACAGCGCCACCGACGTCCTCCACCCGCTGATCACCGTCACACGCGGGTTGCGCCGGCTGGCCTCGGCCGGCCGACGCAGATGGGCGGACACGCCCAAGGACAGGCGCGGGCCACTGCTGTTCCTGGCGGCCTCGGCGGTCATGGTCGTGGCCCTGGTGCCGTACGGCCCGCTGCTGGCCGCCATCACGCTGATGGCGGCCGCGGCCTGGCACGGCCGGGACCGCACACCGCCCGGGCCGGCCGGCCCCGACGAGGCCCAGACCCAGCGCCTCCAGACGCTGTACGAGGCTCTCGTCCCCCACTTCTCCACCGCCGACGACCCGGCTCCGCTGTACGCACACGGCGGGGACTGGGAGAAGGCCTTCGCCGTGCACGAGTTCGACGACGTGGGCCGCGTCGGGCACCTGCTGATCCGGTACCCGGCGTACTTCCCGGACGGCGAGAGCGAGGCCCGCGCCCGGGTCGAGGCGCTGCTCGCCGCGAAGGCCGGGCGAGGCCGCGAGTACCACTTCACGTGGGACCAGGAGGGCAACGAACTCACCGTCACCGCCCTCGCCCCGCTGCCCGCCGGCATCGCCGCCCAGCGGTTCGTCACCGCGCCCGGCGAGACGGTCCTCGGTTTCACCGACCCCACCGAGGTGCAGCGCACCCTGCCCCTCTCCTTCGGCGAGGAGCGGCGCGACGTTCCCCCCGTCGTGTGGCGCACCGGCCTGCGCTCCACCGAGCCGCACCTGCTGGCCATGGGCCGGCCGGGCAGCGGCACCTCGACCCTGCTGCGGTCCGTCGCGCTCCAGGCCCTCCAGCACGGTGACGTGCTCGTCGTCGACGGGGGCGGCACCGGCGAGTACGCGTGCCTGACCGGGCGCGACGGGGTGCTCGCGGTGGAGTGCGGGCCGGCCGGGGCGCTGGCGAGCCTGGAGTGGGCCGCGCACGAGACGGAACGGCGGCTCATCGCCCTCAGCCGGGCGCGGCAGGCGGGTCATCCGCCGCCGGACGACACCAGGCGGCCGCTGTGGATCCTGCTGGACCGGCCGAGCGCGCTCACCCATGTGGCCGCGGCGGACGGACGCAAGGATCCGCAGGCGCTGCTCCAGGTGCCGCTGCGGCACGGCCGGGCGGCCAATGTGACGGTGGCGGTGGCCGACCAGTTCGACAGCGCCGACGCGTTGAGCGAGGCGGTACGGCAGCACACGCGCGCGCGTGTCGTGCTCGGCCCCGCGACGCGGGAGCAACTGGTCGACGTGCTGGGCGTGCCGCCGCACACCACACCGCCGGCCGAGGTGCCGCCGGGGCGGGGGTACGCACGGCTGGGCCATGGCCCGGTGCACCGGCTGCAGGTGCCCTCGACGCCCGACCCGTACGACGACGACACCGATGAGGCCGACCGGCGGACGGTGCTGGCGTTGCTGCCGCCGCGGACCACCCCGGCGGACGCGGCGGCGGTGGAGGCCGAGCCGGTGCCCGCGGAGGCCGTGGCGGCCGAGAGTTCGTGAGGGGACAAATCCGCTAGGCCACGAACGTGCGCGGTGACTCCGTTCCGTTGCTCACGCCCGTCTCCACCAGGCGTGCGGCCGCGGCCAGTCGGGCCGCCGCCTCCTCCGCCACCGCTCCGCCGACCGTGAAGGGGAGCCGTACGTAGCCCTCGAAGGCACCGTCGACCCCGAAGCGCGGGCCCGACGGGACCCGTACGCCGACCCGCTCCCCCGCCTCCGCGAGCCGCGAGCCCGACAGGCCTCCCGCGCGCACCCACAGGGTCAGGCCGCCCTTGGGGACCTCGAACTCCCAGGTGGGCAGCTCGCGCCGGATCGCGGTGACGAGAGCGTCGCGGTTCTCGCGGGCCTGGGTGCGGCGGAGGTCCACCGCCTGTTCCCAACCACCGGTGGTGAACAGCCAGTTGACGGCGAGCTGTTCCAGGACGGGCGTGCCCAGGTCGGCGTAGGCGCGCGCGGCGACCAGGCTGCGGATCACGTCCGGTGCCGCCCGTACCCAGCCGATGCGCATCCCGGCCCAGAAGGCCTTGCTCGCCGAGCCGACCGTGATCACCGTGGAGCCGGCCGGGTCGAAGCCGCACACCGGGCGCGGCATCACCGAGCCGTCGAGGTCCTCGTCGAGCCACAGGTCGCTCATCGTCTCGTCCGCGACGAGCACCGTGCCCGCCGAGCGGGCCGCGTCCACCAGCCGGCGCCGCTGGTCCTCGCCGGCGAGGGCGCCGGTGGGGTTGTGGAAGTCGGCGACGACGTACGCGAGCCGGGGCGCGGCGTCCCGCAGGACCTGGCGCCAGCGGTCCATGTCCCAGCCGCTGAGCCCCTCGCCCATCGCGACCGGTACGAGCCGGGCGCCCGCCTCCCGCATCAGCTGGAGGATGTTGGCGTACGACGGCGACTCCACGGCGATGCGCTCGCCGCGCCCCGCGAACAGGTGGCAGATCGCGTCGATGGCACCCATCGCGCCGGTCGTCACCATGATCTGCTCGGGCATGGTCGGGATCCCGCGCGCGGTGTACCGCTCGGCGATCACCGAGCGCAGCGCGGGCAGGCCGGCCGGGTAGTCCCCGTGCGTGTGGGCGTAGGGCGGCAATTCCTCCAGAGCGCCCTGCACGGCCCGGGTGAGCCATGGCTCGGGGGCGGGCAGGGCCGCGCAGCCCAGGTCGATGATCGAGCCGAGCGCCTCGGGCGGCAGCGGCTCGAGACCGCGGGCGGGCAGCGGGTTGCCCGCCGGGACCGCCGTCCAGCTGCCCGCGCCGCGCCGGGACTCCAGGAAACCCTCGGCACGCAGCGCCTCGTAGGCCGCGGCGACCGTGGTGCGGCTGACCGAGAGGGCGAGCGCCAGTTCCCGCTCGGCGGGCAGGCGGGCGGCGACCGGCACCCTGCCCTCCAGGACCAGCAACCGGATGCCGTCGGCGAGCGCCCGGTAGGCGGGCGGACGGCGCGTACCGGGGCCGGCCGGGCGGTCCTGCTGGGAGTTGAGGAGCCGGGCGAGCTGCGCGGCACCCACCGCTGAGGTCCACTGAGCCATGAAGATAAGTCCACCTTCCCCGGATTGGCCATGGATGGCTTGCCTTTCCAAGCCACAGAGTGACACGCGTCAGGCCACTACCACCACCCAGGGGGGACACTTTGTCCGCGAAGTCGTTCGCGAAGCACCAGATGGCGAGGCGGTTGATCCAGCTGTACGGGGGGCTCGCGCTGTACGGCGCGAGTTCCGCGCTACTGGTGAAGGCCGGTCTCGGTCTCGAGCCGTGGAACGTCCTGCACCAGGGCCTCGCGGAGCTCACGGGCCTCAGCATGGGCGTCGTGCTCACGATCGTGGGCGCGGCGGTGCTGCTGCTCTGGGTCCCGCTGCGCCAGCGCCCCGGCCTCGGCACCGTCTCCAACGTCCTGGTGATCGGCGCCGCGATGGACGCCACGCTCTCCGCGCTGCCCGACGCGCACGCCCTGACCGTACGGATCCCGCTGCTGCTGGCCGGCATCGTGCTCAACGGCGCGGCGACCGGCCTCTACATCGCCGCCGACTTCGGCCCGGGCCCGCGCGACGGTCTGATGACCGGGCTGCACCGGCGCACGGGCCGCTCGATCCGGCTGATCCGCACCGCCGTCGAGCTCACGGTCGTGGCCACCGGGTTCGCCCTGGGCGGCACCGTCGGGGTGGGCACCGTGCTGTACGCGCTGTCGATCGGCCCGCTGGCCCAGCTGTTCCTGCGGCTTTTCGCCGTCCCGTCGGCATCCGCCGGCAGCACGGTGGTTGCCACCGGGTCACCCGAGAGGGTGATACTGCGCAGGTGACGACGCTCATCCGCCACCCGTACCTGGACCACCCCGGCCCCATCGCCTTCGCGCACCGGGGCGGGGCCGCCGACGGCCTGGAGAACACCGTGGCGCAGTTCCACCGCGCGGTCGACCTCGGCTACCGGTACATCGAGACCGATGTGCACGCCACGGCGGACGGGAAGCTGGTCGCCTTCCACGACGCGACCCTGGACCGGGTCACGGACGGCGCGGGGCGGATCGCCGACCTGCCCTGGGAGGACGTCCGGCACGCGCGCGTGGCGGGCCGCGAACCGGTGCCGCTCTTCGAGGAGCTGCTGGACAACTTCCCGGACGTCCGCTGGAACGTCGACTGCAAGGCGGAGCCGGCCCTGCGGCCGCTGCTGGCGCTGATCGAGCGGAGAGACGCCTGGGACCGCGTCTGCGTCGGCTCCTTCTCGGAGGCGCGGGTGCTGCGCGCCCAGCGGCTGGCCGGGCCGCGCCTGGCCACGTCGTTCGGTACGCGCGGGGTGCTCAACCTCCGGCTGCGCTCCTGGGGGCTGCCCGCCGCGGTGCGCCGGTCCGCGGTCGCCGCGCAGGTGCCGGAGTCCCAGTCGGGCGTCCCGGTGGTCGACCACCGCTTCGTGCGCGTCGCCCACGCGCACGGGCTCCAGGTGCACGTGTGGACGATCAACGAACCGGAGCGGATGCACCGGCTCCTCGACCTCGGGGTCGATGGCATCATGACCGATCACATCGACACGTTGCGCAAGGTCATGGAGGACCGGGGCGTCTGGGCCTGAGCGGTCCGGGGTCCCCGGTGCCGGGACCCCCCCGGAGCAGGGCCCTTCGCACGGCACTTCAGCGGGGAAGCGAGGGCACGGGTGGGCACCGACACCGTGCAGGCCCAGGGGGCCGGTGAGGCCGCCGGGCGGCGCCGCGAGCAGCGCGGCTGGTACTTCTACGACTGGGCGTGCTCGGTCTACTCGACGAGCGTGCTGACCGTGTTCCTCGGCCCCTACCTGACGTCGGTCGCCGAGTCGGCGGCGGATGCCGACGGCTTCGTCCACCCGTTGGGGGTGCCGGTCCGGGCCGGGTCCTTCTTCGCCTACTCGGTGTCCCTGTCGGTGGTCCTGGCGGTCGTGGTGATGCCCGTCGTGGGCAGCGCGGCCGACCGCACCGGCCGCCGGAAGCCGCTCCTGGGGGCGGCGGCGTACGTGGGCGCGACGGCGACGACCGGGATGTTCTTCCTCGACGGCGACCGCTATCTCCTGGGCGGCGTCCTGCTGATCGTCGCGAACGCGGCACAGTCCGTGGCGATGATGCTCTACAACTCCTACCTGCCGCAGATCGCCCCGCCCGAGGAACGCGACACGGTCTCCTCCCGGGGCTGGGCCTTCGGGTACGCGGCGGGCTCCCTGGTGCTGATCGGCGACCTGGTGCTGTACTCCGCGCACGACTCCTTCGGGCTCTCGGAGACGGCGGCGGTCCGAATCTGTCTGGCGTCGGCCGGTCTGTGGTGGGGCGCCTTCACGCTCGTACCGCTGCGGCGGCTGCGCGACCGCGGCGCCGGGGCGGCACGGGAGGCCACCGCTCCCGGGCTGCGGCAGCTGGCGGCCACCGTCCGGGACATGCGCCGCCATCCGCTGACGCTCGCCTTCCTGCTGGCCTACCTCGTCTACAACGACGGCATCCAGACGGTGATCTCCCAGGCCTCGGTCTACGGCTCCGAGGAGCTGGGGCTCGGGCAGTCGACTCTCATCGGGGCCGTGCTCCTGGTGCAGGTGCTGGCCGTCGCCGGCGCCCTGGCGATGGGGCGGCTGGCCCGGACCTACGGGGCGAAGCGGACGATCCTCGGGTCACTCGTCGCCTGGACGTTCACACTGGGTGCCGGGTACTTCCTGCCCGCCGGGGCGCCGGGGTGGTTCTTCGTGCTCGCCGCGGGCATCGGGCTGGTCCTCGGCGGCAGCCAGGCGCTCTCCCGGTCGCTGTTCTCCCATCTGGTCCCGCCCGGCAAGGAGGCCGAGTACTTCGCGGCGTACGAGATGAGCGACCGCGGGATGAGCTGGCTCGGACCGCTGCTGTTCGGCGTCACCTACCAGCTGACCGGCAGCTACCGCTCGGCGATCATCTCGCTCGTGGCCTTCTTCGTCATCGGGTTCGCGCTGCTGGCGCGGGTCCCGGTACAGCGGGCGATCGGAGAGGCGGGCAATCCGGTTCCGGAGAAGATTTAGCGCTCAACACGAAAGGGAGGTAGTGTACGCGT
The DNA here is from genome assembly GCF_042894725.1 of Streptomyces sp. NPDC001480. Lineage (NCBI taxonomy): Bacteria > Bacillati > Actinomycetota > Actinomycetes > Kitasatosporales > Streptomycetaceae > Streptomyces > Streptomyces sp. NPDC001480. Next base: position 51,285 of record NZ_JBIAVX010000007.1, read on the forward strand.
TTGGCCTGCCAGGCGTACCGTTACTGCGCGTCAAAGAAGCCGAAACGCTAGGTGACATCTGCTTTCAGATGTGACAAACCGGGCGCTGGTGGGTACAACAAGGGGCGGCTACGACGGCGATGCATGACCCGGAACGGGACACGGAACGGGAATCTTTACCGCCGACCGGACGTTGACCGGATGACGACGACAGCGACACCTGTCCTGTGGGCGACAAGCCCGGGAGGCACGATTCATGAGTGAGCGAGCTCTTCGCGGTACGCGCCTCGTGGTGACCAGCTACGAGACGGACCGCGGCATCGACCTGGCCCCCCGCCAGGCCGTGGAGTACGCATGCGAGAAGGGGCACCGCTTCGAGATGCCCTTCTCGGTGGAGGCGGAGATCCCGCCGGAGTGGGAGTGCAAGGTCTGCGGAGCCCCTGCGCTCCTGGTGGACGGCGACGGCCCAGAGGAGAAGAAGGCCAAGCCCGCGCGTACGCACTGGGACATGCTGATGGAGCGACGCACCCGCGAGGAGCTCGAAGAGGTCCTCGAGGAGCGGCTGGCGGTACTGCGCTCCGGGGCGATGAACATCGCGGTTCACCCCCGGGACAGCCGCAAGAGCGCGTAGCGCGGCAGACAACAAGGAGCGTCATCACCGCGGGCGCCGTACGTCAGTCACGTACGGCGCCCGCGGTTTTCTGCTGCTCAAACGCCGCGCTGCGAGCCCTCAGCCGGTCAGCGGCGGACGCTGCTCCCACGGCGCGTCGCCCGGCTCCTGTCTGATGACCTCGCCCTGGACCACCTTCCCGTCGGGCCGGTGCATCCGCGCCTGCTGGAAGGCGTCACCCAGGCTGCCGGGCGCTGCCGCACGGAGTTTGCGGTCGAAGGTGCGCTCGGCGTAGCCGCTCAGGGCCTTCTGGACGGGCGGGATCAACAGCAGCAGGCCCATGGCGTCCGAGATCAGGCCAGGGATGATCAGCAGCAGGCCGCCGAGCATCATCATGCCGTTGCCGGAGCCCTTCGAGGGCGAGCCGCCCCGTTGCAACGCCTCGTTGAGGTCCTGGAAGGCACGGCGGCCGGCCCGCTTGATCACCACGGAACCGGCGACGAAGCCCGCCACCAGCAACAGGAACACCGTGAAGCCGCTCGCCGCGCCCGCGACCACCGTCAGCAGCCAGATCTCCAGCACCAGCCAGGCGGCGATCCCCAGCGGCAGAAAGGTACGCAGCCGGGAGCGCCGGGGCCGCATGGTGGGCTGCTGCGAGGTCGGAACGCCAGTCGTCATGCCACCAGTGTGCCCGGGCCCGGCTCAGCTCGGGATAAGGGGTCAGGGGGTCAGACCCGCTTGCCCTTGCCCGTGACCTTGCCCAGCCTTTCCCCCACGCCCCACGCCGTGACCCGCCACAGTGCCTCCACCACGATGTTGCGGCTCATCTTGGAGTCGCCGAGCTCCCGCTCCACGAACGTGATGGGCACCTCGACCACGTGGTAGCCGGCCTTGACCGCGCGCCGGGCCAGGTCGACCTGGAAGCAGTAGCCCTGCGAGGCCACCTCGTCGAGGCCGAGGCCCTCCAGGGTCTCGCGGCGGAAGGCGCGGAAGCCGCCGGTCACGTCGCGGATCGGCACGTCGAGCATGAGCCGCGAATAGGTGGAGCCACCGCGCGAGAGGAACTCGCGGGACTTCGGCCAGTTCACCACCCGGCCGCCGGGCACCCAGCGGGAGCCGAGCACGAGGTCGGCACCCTTGAGGGCGGTCAGCAGGCGGGGCAGTTCCTCGGGCTGGTGGGAACCGTCGGCGTCCATCTCGACCAGCACGCCGTAGCCGTTGTCCAGGCCCCAGCGGAAGCCGGCGAGGTAGGCGGCGCCGAGGCCCTCCTTGCCCTTGCGGTGCAGCACCTGGACGTGGTCGTCCTCGGCGGCGAGTTCGTCGGCGAGCTTGCCCGTGCCGTCGGGGCTGTTGTCGTCGGCCACCAGCACGTGCGCCTCGGGGACGGCCTTGCGCACCCGGCCGACGATGGACTTGACGTTCTCCGCCTCGTTGTAGGTCGGGATGATCACCAAGGCCGTGCCGAGCGGGCCGTACTGCCTTCCCCGGTCCTGTGCCGCGAGGGTCCCGTCGCCGTCGTTCACTGCTGCCCCTTCACATGTCGTACGCAGGGTCCACCATAGTGGCCGCGGCCTGCGCCGAAGCGACGGCTCGTGCGTAAGGCGGTGTCGATTCCCCAAGAACGGGGTAAGAATGATTTTTTTCGTTCCGCGTCCGGCTGCGGATGGGGGCCCGGCGCCCTTCGGGCCGACCTGGGACCCGCTGGCTGCGGATCGACCGAAAGCCGTTGTCTACTGAGCGTCCGGGCCCCACCCGGGTCACACCTTCCCGACCCGGTCGGAAGCGTTCCCGCGTCGGCGCGGGCGCTGAGCCTGGCTCCCAGCGACGGTGCCCCGGTGCGGCACACCGTCCCTGACCCAGCGGCGCTGCGACGCGTGCGCGAAATGCTTCCCGGTCGGGCGTCCGGTGGTGGACTCGGCCGAACCTATCGGCCCGCCGCCGCTGACTGTCAACAGTCGCCTGACCTGCGGGAAAAGGATCAACCCCCTGGTCAGAGGCGAGGATGCGCAGGTCGCGCGACGGGGCCGCGGCGGCCGATCGCCGCCCCGCCACCCCGGTAGATCACTCGCCCGGCCGTACGAACACCGTCCGTCCGCCCACGACGGTCCTCAGACAGACGGGCAGGTCGTGGCCGGGGGTCAGGTCGGGCAGGCCCGGGGTGCCGGAGCGGGGGTCGGTCGACCAGCGTGCCACCCGGTCGTCGGGGGCCTGGACGACGAGGGCGTCGGTCCGCCAGACGGCGTAGTCGGCGGGCGCGCCGGGTACCAGGACGCCCGCGTCGTCCCGGCCGACCGCCCGCCAGCCGCCGCGCGTGTGCGCGGTGAACGCGGCGCGCACGGAGATCCGGTGTTCGGGCGTGCGGTGGAAGGCGGCCGCGCGGACGGTGCCCCAGGGGTCGAGGGGGGTGACCGGGCTGTCGGAGCCGAACGCGAGGGGGACGCCCGCGCGCAGCAGGGCGGCGAACGGGTTCAGGGTCCGGGCCCGCTGCGCGCCGAGGCGCCGGGCGTACATGCCGTCCTCGCCGCCCCACAGCGCGTCGAAGGCGGGCTGGACGGACGCGGTCAGGCCCAGTTCGGCGAAGGCCGCGATGGTCTCGGGGATGAGCATCTCGGCGTGCTCGACCCGGTGCCGGGCGGCGCGGACGCGGGCGAGGCCGATCTTCTCGGCGGCGGCACGGACGCCCTCGACCACGGTGGTGACGGCGGCGTCCCCGATGGCGTGGAAGCCCGCCTGGAGGCCGGCGTCGGTGCAGGCGGCGACGTGCTCGGCGACAGCGGCCGCGTCGAAGTAGGCGGTGCCGGTGTGGTCCGCGTCGGTGTACGGCTGGTGCAGGCAGGCGGTGTGCGAGCCGAGCGCGCCGTCGACGAACAGGTCGCCCGCGGCACCGCGCGCGCCCAGCTCACGCGCCTTGGTGATGCCCTCGGCGTCGCGTTCCGCCCAGTAGCCGGTGACCCGAGGGCCCGGCTGCTCGGCGGCGAGCCGCAGCAGGCCGGCGAAGTCGTCCTCGGAGGAGATCCGCGGCCCGCCGCACTCGTGCACGGACCCGATACCGAGGGAGGCGGCGTGCGCGAGGGCGGCCCGCTGGGCCTCGGCTCGCTGGGCCGGGGTGACGGCGGCGAACGCGGCGGAGCGGACGGCGTGGTGGTCGTCGCGGGTGAGCGGGGCGTCGGCGCGGGACACCTCGCCCGCGACCAGGTCGAGCATCGCACTTGTGACGACCGCCGAGTGGACGTCGATGCGGGAGAGGTACAGCGGGCGCCCGCCGGTGGCCGCGTCGAGCTCCGCGCGCGTCGGGGGGCGGCCGCCGGGCCAGCGGGCCGCGTCCCAGCCGTGGCCGAGCAGCACGCGGTCGTCCGGGCGGGCGGCGGCGAACTCCCGCACTCGGGCGAGGGCCGCCTCCAGTGAGGGCGCGCCGGACAGGTCCAGGCCGGTCAGCGCGAGCCCGGTGGCGGTGGTGTGCACATGCGCGTCGGTGAACGCCGGCGTGACCAGGGCGCCGTCGAGGTCGATCACTTCGTCGACCCCGTCCGCGAAGGCGTCGGCGGCGCCCTCCGAGCCGACCCAGGCGACCTGGCCGCGCTCCACGACCATCGCGGTGGCGAAGGGGTCGGCGGGGCTGTGCACCTCTCCGCGGCGCAGGAGGACGGTCTTGGGGTCGGCAGCGGGTCGTTCACTCATGACCGACAGTCTCTCGCGCGGGACCCGGCAGGTCGCAGGCGGGGCCGCCGCACCGGCCGCGGTGCGCCGACGCCGTGAGCGGTGCGCCGGCGGGGCAGGTCGGCGCGGGCCACCACCGGACCGGGTCGCGCCGCTCCGGCGCGGACATGGCCGCTGGGCCGGGGCGCGGCGTGAGCCCGGACCAGCGGCCGGCCGCCGAAGATCTGAGGCACCGGCGGACGGCCGCCGCCGTCTCAGATCTTCGGCGGCCGGGCCTCGTACGGCGTCGACAGCACCACCGTCGTGCGGGTGGACACCCCGGCCAGGGACCGCAGCCGGGCGAGCAGTTCCTCCAGCTCGTGCGGGGTGGCCACGCGGACCTTGAGGATGTAGTTCTCGTCGCCCGCGACGCTGTGGCAGGCCTCGATCTCCGGGACGCCGGCGAGCCGGTCCGCGATGTCGTCGGGGGCGCTGGGGTCGAACGGTTTCACCGAGATGAAGGCGGTCATGGGCAGCCCGACGGCCTCGGGGTCGACGACCGCGGCATAGCCGCGGATGACGCCACGCTGTTCCAGCCGGCGCACCCGCTGGTGCACGGCCGACGTGGACAGGCCCGTGGCCTTGCCCAGGTCTGTGTAGCTCATCCGCCCGTCCTTGACGAGCAGCTGCACGATCTGACGGTCCAGCTCCTCCATGGCGCCAAAACCTACAGTGCGCCTGAACTCCTCGGATACCTGAGCAGCCCAGGTCATACCCGGTTCGTGATGTCCCCGGCAGTCCGCTGTGAGCCGGCTGGGGGACAAACGCACCGCACCGGGCACCTGCGGGCGGCATGTGACGAACGCCACAGCCACCGAACGGGCTCCGTGATGTTCTCGTGATTACCGCCGAGAGCGGACGGGAAGTGCTTGCTGTGGTCGAGGCCGCAGTGCCTTCACGGCCCAGCCTTAGGGGGAGAATCCCATGCAGAGTCTTAAGCGCCCTGGTCGCGGCGTGCCCAAGCGGCAGCAGCCGGTCGTCGAGCCCGCGCCGGAGGGTGTCGAACCCGACGCCTTCGACGACGCGGACGTCGAGGAACTCGACGCCTACGACACCTTCGAGATGTACCGGGTGATCTGCCCGGACTGCGCGCAGCCCATCGCCCTGCTGGCGGACGAGGAGGTCCTGCCGGAGCACGCGCTGTGCGCCTCGCCGTGGAACCCGTTCGGTCTCACGGTGTGTGCCGGTACGGGCCGTCGGGCCGCCGACGCCCGCCCCGCGGACGAGTCCTTCCGGCCCCAGGAGCAGGACACCGCGCTCCTGCTGACCCTGCCGCAGGGCCTGGACTGGCGGACGCAGCCCTTCTCGCACGTCGGCGGCCCGGGTTCCCGCCCGATGCGCGTGCCGGCGATGCGCCGGGCCGCCTGAACATCACCCCGCCGCATCCCAGTAGCTGCCCTGCACCATGGCCCGCAGGCTGCCGTGGTGCAGGTCAGTGTGCCGCGCGGCATTCCCGGGGTGGTACGGCCGCGAACGCACTCCCGATTCCCCGGGGCGGTGACCAGTCCGCGGGTGCGGGCGTTGGCCTGGTATGACCCCCACACAATCGGCGACCGGGCGTCAGTACCGCGTGTTCGTTCCCCCGCCCGCGGGATCGGTTCCGCCGCCCTTGCCGCAGGACCCGCCCATCTACCGCGATCTGATGCGCGCCTGGGCCGACCGGGGCCGCACCCTGCCGGGCCGCCACGACCCGGAGTGGGTCAGGCTGGCGGCTCCGCCGGTCACCCTCGGGCAGTTCAGCGGCCTTCCGGCCCCGCTACGTGACGGGCGATGACCATCCGCTGGATCTGGTTGGTGCCCTCGACTATCTGGAGGACCTTGGCCTCGCGCATGTAGCGCTCGGTCGGGAAGTCCGCGGTGTAGCCGTATCCGCCGAGGATCTGCACGGCGTCGGTGGTCACGCGCATGGCGGTGTCGGTGCAGTGCAGCTTGGCCATGGCCGCCTGCTTGGCGAACGGCCGGCCGGCGTCCCGCAGCCGGGCCGCCGCCAGATACAGGGCGCGGCCCGCCTCGACCTGGGTGGCCATGTCGGCGAGCATGAAGCGCAGGCCCTGGAAGTCGGCGATCGGGCGGCCGAACTGCCGGCGGTCGGTGGCATAGGCGACCGCCTCGTCCAGCGCCGCCTGGGCGACACCGATCGCGCAGGCCGCGATGCCCAGCCGGCCGGAGTCGAGCGCGGACAGGGCGATGGCGAAGCCCTGGCCCTCCTCGCCGATGCGGCGCTCGTCGGAGACCCTGACGCCGTCGAAGTGGACCTGGGCGGTGGGCGAGCCCTTCATGCCCATCTTCTTCTCGGGCGCCGCGGCGCTCAGGCCCTCCGCGTCGCCGGGCACCAGGAACGCGGTGATCCCGCGGGGGCCCTCCTCGCCGGTGCGGGCCATGACCGTGTAGAAGTCGGCGATGCCGCCGTGCGTGATCCACGCCTTGGTGCCGGTGATCACCCACTCGTCGCCGTCCCGGACCGCCTTCGTCCGCAGCGAGGCCGCGTCCGAGCCCGACGAGGGCTCGGAGAGGCAGTACGCGCCGAGCAGCCCGCCGCCGAGCATCGCGGGCAGGTGCTCGACCTGCTGCTGCTTGGTGCCATGGGCGGCGAGGGCGTAGGAGGCCAGGGTGTGCACGCTGATGCCGAGTCCCACGGTGAGGCGGGCCGACGCGAGCTCCTCCAGGACCTGGAGGTAGACCTCGTACGGCTGGTCACCGCCGCCGTACTCGGAGTCGTACGGCAGACCCAGCAGGCCCGATTGCGACAACAGGGTGAATGCCTCGCGCGGGAAGCGTCCGGCGTCCTCCTCCTCGGCCGCCTTCGGCGCGATCTCGCGCTGCGCGATGTCGCGGACGAGCGAGATCAGGTCCCGGGCCTCGTCCGTGGGCAGTTGCCGGTCCACCGGCTGCGGGGCGCGGTCGGGCATGGCGACGCTCTCCTCCCTGTCGGGCGCATCGGCGGACGTGCGCCTTGGGTGGGGCGGCGCCGCCTGGTGTGTCAGGTCCGGCCGATGCGCGCGCTCCCGGGTCTCGGAAGCCGCTGACCAGCGGCTGTGCGCTGTGAGTATGCCCGATCAGCGACCTCTCGTCACCAGTTAACGACCGCTCACTTCAAGAAGCCACCCCAGAGTTCCCGGTCCGGCGAAATTGGCTCGAACCAGGGGGCGGTGATCCCGTCCCCGTGGTCCGTCCTCATGGGCGTCAGGCGTCGCGGCGGGCCGGTGCGGGGGCCGGGTAGGCGGGGTCCATTTCCTCGATGGCGCGCAGGGCGCCGCCCAGGGTCTTCACCAGGAGCGTGCGCATGGTCTCGCGGGACAGGCCGGGGCGGTCGATCCAGTCCAGGGTGGCGCCCTCGACGCTGCACACCCAGGCGAGCAGGCCCATGCGGGCCAGCGGCGCGATGTCGCTGCGGCCGTACGCCCCCTCGGCGATGGTGGTCACGATCGCCTCGCGCACGCCGTCCCGGATGGCGTGCACCTCGGTGTCGAAGCCGACTCCGCCGCTGACGATGGTGCGGTAGGCGGCCTGGTGGTGCTCGGCGTAGCGCAGATAGCTGTCGATGGTGCGGTGGACGCGGTCCACGGCCGGGATGTCGAGGCCGCTCGCGGCGTGGGTGACCAGGCCGGCGACGGAGTCCTGGATGATCGCCAGGTAGTAGCCCCGCTTGGACCGGAAGTAGTAGTAGATCAAGCCCTTGGCGACATGCGCCTGCCGGGCGATGTCGTCCATGGACAGCGCGTCGTAGGACGTGTCGGCGAACAACTTCCGCCCGATGGCGATGAGTTCGGCACGACGAGCCGCGGAACGCTCGGTACCGCGCGTCCGGGGGCGGACGACGGCACCCTGTTGCCTCATATTCAATTCGGACCCTGGTCTCGGGCGGGCTGCGGGACATCGGCAGTATGTCAGAACAACATCTCGCGCCTCGACGAACAGCCCTTCACCCGCCGGGACTTCGGGCCACGGCGGCCACCGGGGCTTCGGGTCACAGCAGGCCGAGTCGGGTCACGAGCATGGCGATCACCGCGACCAGGACCCAGCCCATGACGTGCTCGAGGATCTTGGGGCCGTCGTCCTGCGGACCGCCCGTACGGGTCCGGGAACGGGCGGCGGTGGCTGTGTGTGCGGTCATGGTGTCTCGCTGAGGTCTGTCGTGCCGGGTGGACTCCCCCCCACCGTTCTGTCCACCTTGCCACCTATGACGGCTTTCGTGGCGGAGACGTTGGTCACAGCCCGCCGCTCAGCGCACCCCCACCTCCGCGAGCGCCCTGCGCTGGCGGTGGGTCGGACGGTACGGGAAGTACAGGTAGCAGACACCGCCCGTGCCGGAGACGACCTTGCCGCTCGCGTTGTACCGCTTGGTCCTGAGCCAGATGTTCTCGAACTCCCGCCGCAGGTACACACGCCGTACCGCCGCGTCGCCGGGCGAGGCCGGGTCGCCCGCGATCACGTCCCCCTCGGCGGTGAAGCCGGTCACGGTCATCAGGTGGCCCGCGGTGCCGTAACCCGCGCCTGTCAGCTCGGTCTTGAGGAAGGACTGGGACGTTATGGCCGGGATGCCGGCCGCGATCAGCGTTTCGAGGTCGGTGAGCGAACCGAGCCGGGTGACCACGCCCTGGAGGCCGCGGAAGGTGGCCGCGTAGGCGGCGTTGAAGGGCCAGTTGCCGCAGCCGGCGTACTGGTAGTCGTAGGTGGAACGGGCCGCGTGGCACACCTGCGGGTCGGCGTAGGACGGGTCCACCCAGGACAGCTGCTCGGGGGTGAGCCGGCCGCCCCAGTACTCGATGATCATCTGCGAGGAGGTCGGGCTGCACCAGGCCTCGCCGCCGTTGTCGTACTCCGGGTACTGGCCCTTGTGGATCTCCTGCGAGTAGCGCGGGACGATCAGTTCCCGGGCGAGGCCCGGCGTGGAGGCCGGGACGGTGAAGCGGTCGGGGATGTCGGAGCCCATCGCACCGAGCCGGCGGACGACGGGGGTGAGGTCGGTGCCGGGCTTGCGGTAGAGGGTCAGCCGCAGCCGGTAGGCCACCAGGCGCAGGCCGGTGGTGGCGTCGTCGATGGCGAAGGTGTCGGTCCAGATCGTGCTCCTGCCGTCGGTCTGGTCGTCCACCGAGGTCCGCTTGATGTCCTGGTCGCCGGCCGCCCAGCGGCCCATCACGTACCAGGGGGTGGCGGTGCCGTCGGAGTACGTGCCCTCCAGTTCGACCTGGAGCCAGGTGCCGACCGGGGTGTGGGCGTTCCAGGAGGCGATCGTCTCGGTGGCGGGGACGGAGAGCCGGTGCACCGGCGAGGTCCAGGTGGCGTACTCCCAGGCGGCCGTCGTGCCGGTGTGCGGGTCCGTGTAGTCGGTACTGCCGGCGGGGGTGCCGATCACGAGCCCGGGGCGGCGGCCCGGTACGGCGCGGGTGCCGTCCGGCGCGCCGCCGCGCCAGTCGGAGTACGAGGTCCAGGCGTGGTAGTCGACGGGGCGGGCCGGGGTGCGGTCGCCCCGGATGTGGCCGGAGTCCACGACGTCCTCCCCCGGCGCGGCGGCCGCGGGGCCGGTTCCGGAGACCACCGCGGCGGCGACCGCGGCGGCCAGGACGGTTCTGCGGGACGGCTGTTCGGCTGTGCTCATGGGCGCAACACCCCCAGGCAGCTGGTTTCGGGCGGTCCGATGCACGGCTGTGCGCCAACTATGAAGCAGGCGGCATGCCCCTGCCAGCACTTCGGCCCGCGCCACGCCCATGAATATTGGTCTCCGCCACTGGCGGTCGGCGCGGTACGGGGACGGCCCCGGCGTACGCCTGTGAGGTGCGTGCGCCGAGGCCGGTGGTGCGGGGGTCAGACGAGGTCCATCGCGGCGACCTCGTCCGGGCGGCCGTAGCTGACCGGGCCCTGGAAGCGGCGGCGGGCGGTGGCGAACCACCACACCGTGGCCACCAGCAGGACGACGGCCAGCGCGATCGGCGCGTAGTTGAAGGAGTCGGCGGTGATCGGGGAGGCCTGCGGCAGCATGAACAGCACGCTGCTGAGCAGGATCCAGACCACGGCCAGCCAGCCGATCGGGCGGCCCCACCGGCCCAGATGCCAGGGCCCGGGCTGGAACTCGTCGCCGAGCCGCAGCCGAAGGAAGATGGGCACGGCGTAGGCGAGGAACAGCCCGACGACGTTGACGCTGACGATCGCCGTGAACGCCGTGTGCGACCACCAGCCGGGCAGCACCAGCACGAGCGAGCAGCCCACCGCCAGCCACACCGCCTTGACCGGGGTACGGGTGCGCGGCGAGACCGAGTGCCACCAGCGGGAGCCGGGCATGGCGCCGTCCCGGGAGAAGGCGAAGATCTGCCGGGTGTTGCTGGTGAGGTTGGCGAGGCCGCAGAACAGCATCGAGCCGATCACGATCAGCAGCAGCGCCTTGGCCCAGCCCATGCCGAGACCGTCGATGAGGATCTGGACGGGCGGCGCGGACGAACTCGCCACCTTGGCGTAGTTGCCGATGCTGTAGACCAATGCCAACATCAGGATCAGCCCGGTGATCGCCGAATACCCGATCGAACGGGTGATCCCCTTGGGCGCGTTCACCGTCGCCTGGACGGTTTCCTCGGACATGTGGAAGCTGCCGTCGAAGCCGGTGAAGGTCCAACTGGTCACCAGCAGCCCGAGCATCCCGCCGTAAAGGCCGTTGGTGAAGCCGGTGTTGTTCACGAAATGCGTCACGAAGGACGCCGACTGGTGGTGGTCCGGCATCACGATCAGTGTGGTCACGATCACCACGAGTCCGATCAGCAGCCACCACACCGAAATCCGGTTGAGGACGGCGACCAGTTGGACGGTGTAGGTGTTGGCCAGCCCCTGGAGCACGATGATCACGGCCGTGATCAGGACCGTCTGGTGGACGGTGGGCTCGTAGGAGTCCCACTGGAGGGCGACGAAGGCCTGGATGAAGGTCGCCGCCGCATAGCCCGTGGCGGCGGTGCCACCGATCTGTCCCACGAAGTTCAGCCAGCCCGTGAACCAGGACCAGGCGCCCTTGTGGCGTTTGGCGAGTTTACCGGCGGAGAAATACAGCGCCCCGCTCGTCGGATAGGCCGAGGCCACCTCGGCCATGGCCGCGCCGATGAAGAGCACCATTACCGAGACGCCGATCCAGCCGAACACCAGAATGCGGGGACCGCCCGCACCCATTCCATAGCCGAAGGACGAGAAAATACCCGAGATGATATTGATGATGGTGAAAGAGATCGCGAAATTGTCGAACGCCTGGAAACGGCGGGTGAGTTTCCGCGGATAACCCATCGCGTGCAGGGTCGCGTCGTCGTCGAGCGCGACCGGGTCCTCTCCCCCGCGGGCTGTCGCCCGTGGAGTCGATATCCGTTCTGACACAGATCGACCTTTCTCTGGGTAGGGGACGAGCAGGAAGTCGGACGGTCAGGCGGGCCCCGGCACCGGCAGGCCGCAGGCACGCCGGGCCCGGGAGAGCTGCTCCTCGGGGTCACCGAAGGCGCTCCAGGGCATGCGGGAGGCGAAGGGGCCCATCGCCGCGAAGACCGCCCGGGCCTCGAACTCGCGCTGAGCCATGACCAGCGCGTGTGCGAGGTAGGCCAGGTCGAGCACCGGGGTGTGGCGGTAACCGGCCACCGTGGGCAGCCAGTTGTGGTAGATCGCGAGGGCCGTGGAGCGCCACTGGGGCTGCTCCCACACGCGGTCGGCGAGCAACTGGGTCGGGTTGTAGCTCTCCACCAGGGCGACCAGGGGCAGCAGCCGCAGCGGGGAGTCCGCGGGCGCCCGCTGGCTGAGGAAGGCGGCCACGTCCCAGGCGGCGTTGACCGAGCCGCCGTGGCGCGTGAAGAAGAAGGACAGGAAGCGGTGGTGGGCCTCGCGGTGCCACGGGTCGAGGGACAGCACGTGCGCGAACAGCCGCCAGGGGCCGGGCGGGGCGGTGAGCAGCCCGTGCGGCGCGGGGTCACGCAGCCGGTGCAGCCGGGTCATGGCCAGCTTGGCGACCCAGGGTGTGGGGTCGGCCGGGGCCAGGGCGGTGGCCCGGTCGCAGGCGGTCAGCGCGATCCGCTCCAGGGCCTCGGCCCGCTCGTCCCGGGCGTCGGCGGCCCTGAGCGCCCGCTGCACGGCCACCCGCGCCCACATCAGTGCGGCTTCGGGTGTCGGCTCCTCGGCCAGCCAGCGCTCCACCAGGTCGGTGCCGGCGGCCTCGGAGGCCAGGACGAGGGAGCGGTGGGCCCGCAGACCGAAGTCCGCGCCCGTCTCGGCCAGGGCTTCGTGGGCGCTGCGATAACGTCCGGCGCGCACGTCGACGCATACGCTCGCGAGCACGCGGTCGTCGGCCGCCGGATGCCACACATACTGCCCCTCGAATAACTCCGCGGCCATCTACCCCTGTCCGTCCCCGTACGACGCATCGCAGTTGCGCAGGAGGCACCTTACTCAGCGGCGGGCGCAGCCGGAACGCCGAATTCGACATATCGGTCAGCGGATTGGGTATTAATCGCGGAGATTGACTGGCTGCCAGCCGATGGTTCAAGGTGCGACCTTTTTACGCGCCATCGGCACGGCAACTATGGGCCGCTACTAGAATGTTTCCGGAAAACCCCCCACACCGCACCACACCTCAGGAATCGCCATTCACGACCTCGCCTCCCGGCTGCGCGCGCTGCCTCCCTCCTGCGGGCCGGTCCGTATCGTCGGCGTCGACGGGCACGCCGGTTCCGGCAAGTCCACGTTCGCCGGACGACTGGCCGCCGCGCTGGGCGGGGCGCCGGTACTGCACCTGGACGACATCGCCACCCACGAGGAACTCTTCGACTGGACCGGGCGCCTGCTCGCCCAGGTGATCGAGCCGCTCGGCCGTGGCGAGACCGCGCGCTACACGCCGTACGACTGGCGGGCCCGGCGCTTCGGTCCGCCCCGCGCGCTGCCACCCGCGCCCGTGCTCCTCGTCGAAGGGGTCGGCGCCGGCCGCCGCGCCCTGCGTCCGCACCTCGCACGGCTGTTGTGGATGGAACTGCCTCGTGAGGACTCCTGGACCAGAGGGCGACTGCGGGACGGGGCGGAGCAGCGGGACTTCTGGGCCGGATGGGTCGCGGCGGAACGGGCGCACTTCGCCGCCGACCCCTCGCGGCCGTACGCCGATCTGCTGGTACGGCAGTCACCGGAGGGGTACGAGGTGCTGCCGGGGCCCGGCGTGTCTCCTGGACCGGACCAAGATGTCACCCAGGGTGATGGACCGTCCGCGGTGTGCTGAAGTTGTGAAGGCCCTCCTCTGGGAACTTGTTCGACTGCCTCAACTCGGCTTGACCGGGGGGCCGTACAGGTCTTACGTTCTCAATGTGCGGCCATTCGGAGCCGCCCACCTACGCGAAGCCCCCGGTTGTTCCCCCGTGATCGGGGGCTTCGTTCTGCCCGCGGCCGGTTCTCCGGGCGCCATGCGCCGCCGTTCGCTCACCCAGGGTCACCATTTCGTGTGCGCCCCGTCTGCTCCCACCTCGACGAACGGCTCGTGCCGCACCCTTCGGCGGGGGGACGCCACGCGGGTACGATGCCCTCGGTGCGACCATCGAACTGCTGCTTCGCGCACCTGCAACTCCGGTCCGCGGTACAGCGGTTCGACCAAGGCTGCCGCCGGGCGAGGGTCCGGTGGTGAACCTACGGGGGCACGGTTTGTGGGGGACGTGATGGACTTCGGCACGCGGGGCCCCGAGGCCCCGGCCGACCTCGCCTGGCTGCGAGGTGTGGACGCCTACACCATGGGGGCCTATCCGCAGGCGGAGGAGGAGTTCCGCACCGCGGTGCGGATGGATCCCGGGATGGCCGACGGCTGGCTCGGGCTGCACGCGCTGCGCGTCGACACGACGACCGCCCTGCTCAGGATGTACCGGCACCGGGACCGCTTCGGGGAGCAGCGCGCCCGGCACCGCCGCACCCTCAACTCCTGGTACTGGCTGGGCTGGTGGGTGCAGCCGGTGCTCGAGAGCCCGCGCGACCTGCTGCTCGCGCACGCCTCGCACTGGCTGGACGGCCGCCACGTCCCGGAGCTGGACCGGGCCCTCGCCGGGCTGCCGCCGGTGGACACCGACCCGCAGGTCCGCTTCCTGCACGCCTGCCGCGCCTACCTGGTCAAGGACTGGGAACAGCTGGTCCGGCACACCGACCCGCTGCTCGACGACCCCCTGCTCGGCATCGAGGCGGGTCTGTTCGGCGGTATGGCCCGGGTCCGTCTGGAGATGTACGGACAGGCCGAGCCGCTGCTGTCGGCGGCGCTCATGCGCTGCCGCAGCGAACAGCCGCAGCGCAAGGAGCTCAGGTACTGGCTGGCCCGGGCGCACGAGGGCACCGGCCGCAGCGCCGCCGCACTCCCCCTGTACCGGGCGGTGCACCGCGTGGACCCGGCCTTCATGGACACCGCCGCCCGGCTCGCCGCCATCGCCGAGGGCGACGGGTACGACGACGCGGTCGACCTCGCGGCGATCACCCTCACCGGAGTCGGCCAGGACACCGTCGACGGCCCCGACGTGCTCGACCCGCTCTTCGGGACCGAGGGCCGCGACCTGCGGCTGACGGACGCCGACCTGCCGCCGGCCGGTGCGATGCCGTCGGTGACCGATCCGGCGGTACGCGCCAAGACCGTCATGCCGTCCTCGCCGCTGCCCGCCGGGCCCACCGACCCCGTGCTGCTGGAGGAGGCGCTCACCGAGCTGGAGCGCATGGTGGGACTGGAGCCCGTGAAGCGCCAGGTCAAGGCGTTGTCGGCGCAGCTGAACATGGCCCGGCTGCGGGCTGGGCAGGGGCTGCCGGTCCAGCCGCCGAAACGGCACTTCGTCTTCTCCGGCCCCTCGGGCACCGGCAAGACCACCGTCGCCCGCATCCTCGGCCGGGTCTTCTACGCCCTCGGCCTGCTCGGCGGCGACCACCTCGTGGAGGCGCAGCGGGCCGACCTGGTCGGGGAGTACCTGGGCCAGACAGCGGTGAAGGCCAACGAGCTGATCGACTCCGCGATCGGCGGGGTGCTGTTCGTCGACGAGGCGTACTCGCTGTCCAACTCGGGATACGGCAAGGGCGACGCGTACGGCGACGAGGCCCTTCAGGTGCTGCTCAAGCGGGCCGAGGACAACCGCGACCACCTGGTGGTGATCCTGGCCGGCTATCCGGAGGGCATGGACCGGCTGCTGGCCGCCAACCCCGGGTTGTCCTCCCGCTTCACCACCCGCGTGGACTTCCCCTCCTACCGGCCCCTCGAACTCACCTCGATCGGCGAGGTGCTCGCCACGGAGAACGGCGACGTGTGGGACGAGGAGGCGCTGGACGAGCTGCGGTCGATCGCCGGGCACGTCGTCGAGCAGGGCTGGATCGACGAACTGGGGAACGGGCGGTTCCTGCGGACGCTGTACGAGAAGAGCTGTGCGTACCGGGATCTTCGGTTGTCGGTGTATCCGGGGTTGCTGACCCGGGACGACCTGGCCACGTTGCGGCTTCCCGATTTGATGCAGGCGTACGGAGAGGTGCTGTCGGGGCGGGGGCCGCAGGATCCGTCGGCCATGTAGGTGCCGCACGCTGCCGCTGCGCCCACCCGTGCCGCCCGGGGGTCCCCCCAGGCCCTTGAGGCTCCCTTGAGGCACTGGGGGGAGGCACGCCTGCCCGCAGGCTACGCACGTGTTCAGCCGGCCAGCGCCTCCTCCGGCTCCCCGTTCACCCTCGGCTCGGTCACCCTGGGCCGTGGGGCTTGCCGGTGGGCCGGGTCGCGTACCTCGCCGACCAGCAGCTCCAGCACGTCCTCCAGCGTGACCAGGCCGAGCACCTTGCCGGAGCCGTCCGCGACCTGGGCCAGGTGGGTGGCCGCGCGCCGCATCACCGTGAGCGCGTCGTCGAGCGGCAGCTCGGCCCGCAGGGTCGTCATCGGGTGCCAGATGTGCTGCGGCACGGCCCGGTCCGACTCCTCCAGGTCGAGTACGTCCTTCACGTGCAGGTAGCCCATGAAGGCGCCGGTCCCCGCCGCGACCGGGAAGCGGGAGTACCCGGTGCGCGCGGTCAGCTCCACGATCTGTCCGGGAGTGACCGAAGGAGTCACCGTCACCAGCGACTCGCGCCCCAGGAGCACGTCGGTGACCGGGCGCGAGCCCAGTTCCAGCGCGTCCTCCAGGCGCTCCTGCTCCTCGGGGTCGAGGAGGCCGGCCTGGCCGGAGTCCTCCAGCAGGCGGTTGAGCTGCTCGCTGGTGACGACGGCCTCGACCTCGTCCTTGGGCTCGACCCGGAAGAGCCGCAGGATGCCCTGGGCGCAGGCGCCGAGGGCCACCGTGATGGGCCGGCACAGGCGGGCGAAGGCGACCAGGCCGGGGCTGAGCCACAGCGCGGCCTTCTCCGGGGCGGCCATCGCGAGGTTCTTCGGGACCATCTCGCCGACGACGAGGTGGAAGAAGACGACGGCGGCCAGGGCGATGACGTACCCGAGCGGGTGGATCATCCCCTCCGGCAGGTGGATCCACTCGAACACCGGCTCCAGCAGGTGCGCCACCGTCGGTTCGGCGACCGCGCCCAGGGTCAGCGAGCAGACGGTGATGCCGAACTGCGCGGCGGCCATCATCTGCGGCAGCCGCTCCAGGCCGTACAGCACCTGCCGGGCCCGGGCGGTGCCGAGCGGCTCGATCTGGCTGCGGCGGACGGAGACGAGGGCGAACTCGGCGCCGACGAAGAAACCGTTGGCGAGCACGAGCAGCCCGGCGAAGACCAGTTGCAGGACGCTCATCGGACGGCCTCCATGGCGTTCACCGCGGGGGCCGTGCGCACCAGGCGGACCCGCTCGGCGCGGTAGTGGCCGACCCGGCGCACGGAGAGCCGCCAGCCGGGCAGTTCCGCCTTGTCGCCGGGGGCCGGGATGCGGCCGAGCAGGTCGGCGACCAGGCCCGCGACGGTCTCGTACGGCCCCTCGGGCACGTCGAGGCCTATGCGCTGGAGGATGTCCACGCGGCAGCTGCCGTCGACGTCCCAGGCGGGTTTGCCGTCCTCGGGCGGGGCGGCGGCGAGCTGCGGCACCAACTGGCCGTCATGCTCGTCGCGGACCTCGCCGACCAGTTCCTCGACGATGTCCTCCAGGGTCACGACGCCCGCGGTGCCGCCGTACTCGTCGACGACGACCGCGATGGGCTGCTCGCTGCGCAGCCGGGCCAGCAGGGGCTGGACGGGCAGCGTCTCGGGGACGAGCAGGGCCCGGCGGGCGATGCCGCCGACGGGGGTGCGCAGCCGGTCGTGCACGGGGACGGCCAGCGCGTCCTTGAGGTGGGCCATGCCGACGATCTCGTCGATCTTCTCCCGGTAGACGGGGAAGCGGGACAGGCCAGTGGCGCGGGTGAGGTTGACCACGTCCTCGGCGGTGGCCGAGGACTGGAGGGCGCTGACCTTCACGCGCGGGGTCATGACGTGCTGCGCGGTCAGCTCGCCCAGCGACAGGGTGCGGACGAACAGATCGGCGGTGTCCTGCTCCAGGGCGCCGGCCTGCGCGGAGTGGCGGGCGAGGGAGACGAGTTCGCCGGGGGTGCGGGCGGAGGCCAGCTCCTCGGCGGGCTCGACACCCAGGGCCCGTACGAGCCGGTTGGCGACCGTGTTGAGCGCGGCGATCACCGGGCGGAACAGGCGGGCGAAGCGGTGTTGCGGGCCGGCCACGAACCGTGCGACCTGCAACGGCTTGGACACCGCCCAGTTCTTGGGCACGAGTTCGCCGATCACCATCTGGATCGCCGAGGCGAGCAGCATGCCGACGACCACGGCGACACCGGAGACGGCGCCCCGGGGGATGCCGGCCGCCGCGAACGGGCCGTGCAGCAGCCGGGCCAGGGCCGGTTCGGCGAGCATGCCGACGACGAGGGAGGTGATGGTGATGCCGAGCTGGGTGCCGGAGAGCTGGAAGGACAGCTCCTTGAGCGACTCGACGACCGTACGGGCGCGCTTGTCGCCGTCGGCGGCTGCCTTCTCGGCCTCGGGCCGCTCGACCGTCACCAGACCGAACTCGGCCGCGACGAAGAACCCGTTGGCGAGAATCAGCAGGAACGCCGCTCCGAGGAGCAGCAGGGGGGTGGTCATGATGCCGCCGCCTCCCCGGTATGTCGGGAGGGGGCGGCGCAGGTACTACAGGACGATCCGTCCATCGCCGGAGGGAGTCACTCCTCGGGTAGCAGGAACCCCTGTGCGCCGGGCGGCACGCAGGGGTGGAGGCGCAGCGAAAAACGCCTCCGTCACCAGATTAATCAAGACACGGGCCGATACGGCAGGGTCGGGCTCGCCGAGTCAGCCCTGATCTTCCGTGACGTGGGCCGTCGAGCGGGCCTCGGCGAGCGCCCGGAGGGTGCGCGCGTCGGCGATGGCGCGCTGCTTGGCGATGCCCGGCTGAATGCCGAGTGCGGGCAGGCTGGTGCCGTCGCTGAGGTTGAGGAACACCCAGGGATCGCCCGGACGGAGGTTGACCTGAACGATTTCCGCCCAGTCCAGGCGCCGTTTGCTCGCGATGTTGACCACGGTGACGCCGGTGTCGTCGGCGACGACCTTCACCCGGGCGAGCTGGGCCAGCACGCCGAAGATGAGCGCGCCGGTGAGGAAGAAGCTGAGCCGCTCCCCCGGACCGAGGTGCTCCAGCAGCATCGCGATCCCCGAGATCACCACGAAGATCGCCAATCCCGCGGTGAGCAGGATCACGCGGGTGTGACCCGGCCGGAAGGTGACGGGAAGGTCGGGAAGGTCGGACATCTCTGCTTATCCCCTGCTTGTTACCCCTGCTTGCCTCGCCCGCCGGTCAGAGGCGGCAGGCGTGGATCGCGGTGGTCAGGATGGCCCGGGCGCCGATCTCGTACAGGTCGTCCATGATCCGCTGGGCCTCCTTGGCCGGGACCATGGCGCGGACGGCGACCCAGCCCTCGTTGTGCAGCGGGGAGACGGTCGGGGACTCCAGGCCCGGCGTGAGCGCGACGGCCTTCTCGAGCTGCTCGACGCGGCAGTCGTAGTCCATCATCACGTAGGTCCGGGCCACCAGGACGCCCTGGAGGCGGCGCAGGAACTGCTGCACCTTGGGCTCTTCGGCGTCGGCGCCGGCCCGGCGGATGACGATCGCCTCGGACTTCATGATCGGCTCGCCGAAGACCTCGAGGCCCGCGTTGCGCAGGCTGGTGCCCGTCTCGACGACGTCCGCGATGACCTCGGCCACGCCGAGTTCGATCGCGGTCTCCACGGCACCGTCGAGGTGGACGACGGAGGCGTCGACGCCGCTGTCCGCGAGGTGCTTGGCGACGATGCCCTCGTAGGAGGTGGCGACCGTCCTGCCCGTCAGGTCCTCGATGCCGTTCGCGGTGCCCGGCTTGGCGGCGAAGCGGAAGGTGGAGCGGGCGAAGCCGAGCGGGAGGATCTCCTCGGCGTTGGCGCCGGAGTCGATCAGCAGGTCGCGGCCGGTGATGCCGATGTCGAGGCGGCCGGAGGAGACGTAGATCGCGATGTCGCGGGGGCGGAGGTAGAAGAACTCGACCTCGTTCTCCGGGTCGACGATGCGCAGTTCCTTGGACTCGCGGCGCTGCTGGTAGCCGGCCTCATGCAGCATCTCCGCCGCAGGGCCGGACAGTGAACCCTTGTTGGGGACGGCGATGCGCAGCATGAGGTCGGCTTCCTTTGCTCGTTGTAGTTCTGAAATGTGTGCGGGTACGGGTCAGAGGTGGGCGTAGACGTCGTCCAGGGAGATCCCGCGGGCGACCATCATCACCTGGACGTGGTAGAGCAGCTGCGAGATCTCCTCGGCGGCCGCCTCCTTGCCCTCGTACTCGGCGGCCATCCAGACCTCGGCGGCCTCCTCGACGACCTTCTTGCCGATGGCATGGACGCCCTTGTCGACCAGCTCTGCGGTGCGGGAGGTGGCGGGGTCGCCGTTGGCGGCCTTGTGCTGGAGCTCGGTGAAGAGCTCCTCGAACGTCTTCTTGGACATGGTGGCGCCCACTCTACGCGGTGTGCCGCACGACCTAGTGCCACGGTTCAGATACTGAGCGAAGCGTGACCGCGGTCGCCACCGCGGCGGTCACGGCCTCGTGTCCCTTGTCCTCGTTCGACCCTTCCAGACCGGCCCGGTCCAGGGCCTGCTCCTCGGTGTCGCAGGTCAGCACGCCGAAGCCGACGGGGACGCCGGTCTCGATGGAGACCTGGGTGAGGCCCTGGGTGACGCCCTGGCACACATAGTCGAAGTGGGGGGTGCCGCCACGGATGACGACACCGAGGGCGACGACCGCGTCGTAGCCGCGTCCGGCCAGGACCTTCGCGGCCACCGGGAGCTCGAAGCTGCCGGGGACCCGGATCAGCGTGGGCTCGTCGATCCCCAGCTCACGCAGGGCGCGCAGGGCGCCGTCGACCAGACCGTCCATCACCTTGTCGTGCCACTGCGCCGCGACGACCGCGACCCTGAGGTCGCTCGCGTTGCGTACGGACAGTTCCGGTGCACCCTTGCCGCTCACGTCTCTCCTAAGTGCTTTCTCTTACTGGTTGCCGCAGGAGGCCGGCACGGCGGGCGTGTCCAGCCAGGGCAGGTCGTGTCCCATCCGGTCCCGCTTGGTGCGCAGGTAGCGGAGGTTGTGTTCGCCCGCCTGTACGGGCATCGGCTCGCGGCCGGTGACGTTGAGGCCGTGGCGCAGCAGCGCCTCGGTCTTCTCGGGGTTGTTGGTCATCAGGCGCAGGCTGCGCACGCCGAGGTCCGTCAGGATCTGCGCGCCGGCGCCGTAGTCGCGGGCGTCGGCGGGCAGGCCGAGTTCGAGGTTGGCGTCGAGGGTGTCGTGCCCCTGCTCCTGGAGCTCGTACGCCCGCAGCTTGGACAGCAGCCCGATGCCGCGGCCCTCGTGTCCGCGCAGGTAGACCACGACTCCCCGGCCCTCGGCCTGGATCCGTTCGAGCGAGGTGTCCAGCTGGGGGCCGCAGTCGCAGCGCAGGGAGCCGAACACGTCGCCGGTGAGGCATTCGGAGTGGATCCGGACCAGGACGTCCTCGCCGTCGCCGAGGTCGCCGTGGACCAGGGCGACGTGCTCGACGCCGTCGACGGTGGAGCGGTAGCCGTACGCGGTGAAGGTGCCGTGGGCGGTGGGCAGCCGGGTCTCGGCCTCGCGCCGGACGGTGGGCTCGGAGGTGCGGCGGTAGGTGATCAGGTCCTCGATGGAGATGATCGTCAGACCGTGCTTGCGGGCGAACGGGATCAGCTCGGGCAGCCGGAGCATACGGCCGTCCTCGCCGGCGATCTCGACGATGGCGCCGGCCGGGCGGAGCCCCGCGAGCCGGGCGAGGTCGACGGCGGCCTCGGTGTGGCCGTCGCGGACCAGCACGCCGCCGGGCTTGGCGCGCAGCGGGAAGACGTGGCCGGGACGGACGAAGTCGGTGGGCTCCGCGTCGCCGCTCGCCAGCAACTGGAGTGTGGTCGCCCGGTCGGAGGCGGAGATGCCGGTGGTCACGCCGTGCGCGGCGGAGGCGTCCACGGAGACGGTGAACGCCGTCTTCATGGACTCGGTGTTGTCCTCAACCATCTGGGGCAGCCGCAACCGGTCCAGCTCCTCGCCCTCCATGGGGGCGCAGATCAGTCCGCGGCACTCGCTCATCATGAAGGCGACGATCTCGGGCGTCGCCTTCTCGGCGGCGATGACGAGGTCGCCCTCGTTCTCCCGGTCCTCGTCGTCGACGACCACGACCGGACGCCCGGCCGCGATGTCGGCGATGGCCTGTTCGACGGGGTCGAGCGCGAAGTCCTCGAAGCCGTCGGTGCTGTACAGGATCGGTGCCGCGGTCATGCGGGTGCTCCTTCCAGAGCGGGCCGCGAGCCCTGGCGGGAGCGCAGCCACCAGTCGCGCATGCCCCACAGGACGAGCGCGCCGTAGATGACGTAGACGAAGCCGGAGAAGGCGTAGCCGTTGGCGAAGTTCAGGGGGACGCCGACGAGGTCGACGAGGAGCCAGGCGATCCAGAACTCGACCATGGCGCGCGCCTGGGCGTACATGGCGACGATGGTGCCGACGAAGATGTAGGCGTCCGGCCAGGGGTCCCAGGACAGGGACGGGTAGGCCTTGAAGAGCAGGGCGACGGCGATGGTGCCGACGGCGGCGGCGCCGAGCATGGCGGCGCGCTCGGTCCAGGTGGCGAAGCGCGGGGTGATGTGGCCGTCGCCGCCGTCCTCGGCCCGGCCCCTGTCGCGGTTCCACTGCCACCAGCCGTACAGGGCGACCACCATGACGACGGCCTGCTTGCCGGCGCTGCCCGTCAGGTGGCCGAAGAAGGCTCCGAAGAGGACTAGCCCGGACAGGAACTGGACCGGCCAGGTCCACAGCGAGCGTCGCCAGCCGAGGGCCAGGGTGATCAGGCCGAGGATGTTGCCGATCATGTCCGACCAGAGGATGTGCTGGCCGAGGAGGGTGAACGCCTCGGAGTTCAGGCCGTTCACTTCGCGGCCCCCTGACCCGCCGCCAGCAGCCGCTCCACGTACTTGGCGACGATGTCGACCTCGAGGTTGACCGGGTCGCCGGGCTGCTTGAGGCCGAGCGTGGTCAGGGCGAGGGTGGTGGGGATGAGACTGACGGTGAAGTAGTCGGGGCCGGCGTCGACGACGGTGAGGCTGATGCCGTCGACGGTGATGGAGCCCTTCTCCACGACGTAGCGCGAAAGGTCCGCGGGGAGCGAGATCTTGATGATCTCCCAGTTGTCGGAGGGCTTGCGCTCCAGGACCTGCCCGGTGCCGTCGACGTGTCCCTGCACGATGTGGCCGCCGAGGCGGGCGCCGACCGCGGTGGGGCGCTCCAGGTTCACCCGGGAACCGGCGGAAAGGGCGCCGAGGCTGGACCGGTCGAGGGTCTCGGCCATGACGTCGGCGGTGAACTCGTCGCCCTCGTGGTCGACGACCGTGAGACATACTCCGTTCACGGCGATGGAGTCGCCGTGCTTCGCACCCTCGGTGACGACGGGGCCGCGCAGCCGGAAGCGGGAGGCGTCGCCGAGGTTCTCGACGGCGGTGACCTCACCCAGCTCTTCGACGATTCCGGTGAACACTTCCCGGGTCCTCCTGCCTCATTCGGGCACGGACTCCGGGGCTGTCGATGACGACAGATGAACGGTCGAACACACCGGGAACGCCTACGCCGGACGGGACCCGCCCTGGTCGGACGAGTCCAGACGGCGGCGCGCACACGTGCATGCCCGCCCGCCGCGCACTGCCTCCCATCCGGACTTTAACCGTCGGTCCAGGAATTTCACCTGGTCAACCGGCCGCTGGAAGCGACCGGGTCGCGGACTGTAACCGCCGGTTCGGACTTTCACCGACCCCGGAGTGCGCTGCTTCTGGTACAGGGCCAGTTTGCCACGCCCGGCCGTCACCCATGCGAGTGATCGATGTGGAGTGGCTCACAGGCCATACGGACTCACTCTCGGTCCGCCACTTGGTCCATACTATTGACGCTCTGGTCTAGTCCTTTTAGGGTGCGGTCGGGCCCGGCGGTGGTGACGACGGCCCTTGCCCGCCGCCGGGTCGCGCTCTGGCAGGGTGAGCGCATGACCGCATCGTTCACCGACGTGTTCGAAGCCCACCGCCCGCGACTGTTCGGCCTGGCCTACCGGATGCTCGGCTCTGCCGAGGAGGCCGAGGACACCGTCCAGGACGCCTATCTGCGCTACAGCCGTGCCGACCGCGCGGACATCGAGCACCCCGCTGCCTGGCTGGCCAAGGTCGTCACCAACCTCTGCCTCACCCGGCTCACTTCGGCCCGGGCCCGGCGCGAGCAGTACGTCGGCCCGTGGCTGCCGGAGCCGGTGGCCACCTGCGACGGCACGCCGGGCCCGCTGGAGTCCGCGGAGCGGCGGGACGACCTGTCGATGGCGCTGATGATCCTGCTGGAGCGGCTGACGCCGACCGAGCGGGCGGTGTACGTGCTGCGGGAGGCGTTCGGGTACGGACACCGGGAGATCGCCGGCGTGCTGGACCTGAGCGAGGCCAACTGCCGCCAGCTCTACCGGCGGGCGGCGCACCGGGTGGCCGTGCCGGAGGGCCGCTTCCAGCCCTCGCCCGAGCGCCGGGAGGAACTCCTCTCCTCGTTCGTCGCCGCGGCCCGCGACGGTGATCTGGCCGGGCTGGAGAAACTGCTCGCGACCGATGTGACCTGGTGGAGCGACGGGGGCGGCAAGGTCAGGGCCGCCCTGCGGCCGATCGAGGGACGGGAGAAGGTCCTCCGCTTCCTGGCCGGCATCGCCCGGCGGTCCCTCGCGGGCGTCGAGCTCACGGTGGCCGAGGTCAACGGCGACAGCGCGCTGGCCGTCTGGGCGGGCGACCTGCTGATCGGCACGGTCTCCTTCGAGTTCCACGACGGACTCATCACGCAGGCGCGGTCCGTTCTGAACCCGGACAAGCTGGGCTTCGTGCGGCGTCAGCTGGCGCGCTCGCAAAGCTCGTGAAGAAAGCCGCCGAGGGCTGTCACATCGTACGGGGGCCGCGTGGTCTGAGCTGGTGAGGGGCGCCCCGTCCGGGGGCGTCCGGTGTCCGGAGGGACGGAAGACAGCATGACCACGATCCTGGTGACCGGCGGTACCGGCACCCTCGGCCGGCTCGTCACGGAGCGGCTGCGGGCGGACGGGCACGAGGTGCGGGTGCTCAGCCGCCACGCCGAGCCGTACGCCGTCGACCTGCGCGAGGGCGGTCCGGGACTGGACGCGGCCGTGGCGGGCGCCGACACCGTCGTGCACTGCGCGAGCACGCCGCGCGGGGGTGACGAGCGGGCGGCGGCGAACCTGATCGCGGCGGCCCGCTCGGCAGGGGCGCGCCATCTGGTCTACATCTCCATCGTGGGCGTCGACCGGGTGCCGCTCGGCTACTACAAGGCGAAGCTCGCCGTCGAACGGCTGGTCGAGGAGTCGGGTCTGGGCTGGACCGTGCTGCGGACGACACAGTTCCACGACCTGGTGGTCCAGATGCTCGAGGCGCTGGCCAAGCCGCCCGTGCTGCTTCTCCCCTCCGGGGTCTGCGACCAGCCGATCGAGGTGGCGGAAGTCGCCGCGCGCCTGGCCGAGTTGGCGGCCGGGGCACCCGCGGGGCGGGTGCCCGACATGGGCGGCCCCGAAGTGCGCTCCTTCCAGTCGCTGGCCCGCGCCTACCTGAAGGCGACGGGCCGGCGCCGCCCCAGCGTGAACATCCCCGTCCCCGGCAGGACCTTCCACGCCCTCCGCGAGGGCGGCCACCTCACACCGGAGCGGGCGGTGGGCAAGGGCACGTTCGAGGAGTACATGGGGCGGCGGTTCGGGAGCGGCTCGGCGGGTTAGGGCGCACGTCGGTGGCGGTGCGCGGTGGCAGGTGGGCGGGCTCGGCCCGGTGGGTTACCGCCCCGGTGGTGCGAACAGGTCGTCCTGGGCGCGTTCCCGGGCCGTCAGCAGGGCGCCGCGGAGTACCGCCGTGCCGCCCAGGCCGCTCGCGCGTACCTCGGTGGGCAGGGGTGACATCCGGCTGATGTGTTCCGCCACACGCGCGGCCAGCGCCTCACCCCCGGCCTGGCCGACCTCGCCGCCGAGGACCACGCACCCCGGGTCCAGGATGGCGACCACGGAGGCAATGCCGAGGGCGATACGGCCGGCGAGGGCGTCGAGGAAGGCGCCGGGCGCCACCGGCCCGTCACGGCCGACGGCCGCCGCCTCCCGCACCGCGCGGGCCGCGTCGGCCTCGTCCTCGCCGGTTACCGACAACCCGTGGTCCGCCGCCAGTTGAGCGACGGCCGCCGCCCCGACCAGGGAGTGGAAGCCGCCCGAGCAGTCGGTCGCCGAGGGCAGCACGGCCGAGCCCGGGACCGGCATGAAGCCGATCTCGCCCGTGCCGCCGGAGGCGCCCCGGCGGAGGGTGCCGTCGAGGACGACGGCCGCGCCGGGGCTGTGGCCGAGCCAGAGCAGGACGAAGGTGTCCCGGTCCCGGGCGGCGCCCTCCTGCTGCTCGGCCAGGGCGGCGAGGTTGGTCTCGTTCTCGACGCTGACGCGGGCCTCCGGGAAGCGCTCCTGGAGTGCGGCGACCAGGCTGCGGTGCCAGCCGGGCAGGCCCGCCGACTTCCGCAGTTCACCCGTACCGGGGTCGATCAGACCGGGCGCGCCGATGCCGACGGTGTGCAGCCGGTCGGCCTGGGCCTCCTTCACCGCCCGCTCCACCAGCGCCACCGCCTGCTCTTCGGCCGCTCCGGCCCCGGTGTCCGCGCAGATCGGCACGGAGGCCTCGGCGAGCACCCGGCCGAGCAGGTCGGACACCAGTACGGAGACGCTCTCGGTGCGGACGTCGAGCGCCGCCAGGTGGGCCCGGTCGGCGACGATGCCGTACAGCCGGGCGTTGGGGCCCCGGCGCTGTTCACCCGACTCCCCGACCACGGTGATCAGACCGGAGGCCGCGAGACGTTCGACGAGGTCGGCGACCGTCGGCCGGGACAGTCCGGTCAGCTGCTTCAACTGCCCCGCCGTCAGCGGGCCTTCCTGCTGAAGCAGCCGCAGGGCGAGCCGGTCGTTGATCTCCCGGGCGGTGCTCGGTGATGCGGGCATGACCGGAATCCTCCCAGATCCGCGGGACCGGATGGCGTGGAAAGCCGCTATCTATCAGGCAGGGACCCTGATAGTTTACGCCGGTGCAATGGCGGGGTGCGCCCGACCAGGGAGGGACCGGAAGATGAGTCACGTGACCAGCGCTGTCACCGAGCAGGAGGACCGGCGAACGGTCAGGCGCGCCCGGTACGCCGTGGCGGCCGTCTTCGCCGTGCACGGCGCCGTCACCGGTTCCTTCGCGACCCGCGTGCCCTGGATCCAGGACCACACCTCGCTGGGCACGGGGCAGCTCGGGTTCGCGCTGGCCTTCACGGCGTTCGGCGCCTCCTGCGCGATGCCGCTGGCCGGCCGGATCAGCCACCGCTTCGGCAGCCGTACGGCGCTGCGCGGCCTGATCGCCCTGTGGACGCTGGCCCTGGTACTGCCGTCCCTCGCCCCCAACCTGTACACGCTGTGCCTGGCGATGTTCGTCTACGGAGCGACCGCCGGCACGGCCGATGTCGCGATGAACGCCCTCGGTGTCGAGGTGGAGCACCGGCTGGACAAGTCGATCATGTCGGGGCTGCACGGCATGTGGAGCGCGGGCGCCCTGATCGGCTCGGCGGCCGGCACTCTTGCGGCGCACCTCGGCTCGGACGCCCGCCTGCACTTCGCGCTCGCTTCGGCCACGCTCACGCTGCTCGGCGTGCTGGCGTGCGGCTGGGTGCTGGACGTACAGCCCGC
This sequence comes from Streptomyces sp. NPDC001480, assembly GCF_042894725.1. Lineage (NCBI taxonomy): Bacteria > Bacillati > Actinomycetota > Actinomycetes > Kitasatosporales > Streptomycetaceae > Streptomyces > Streptomyces sp. NPDC001480. Next base: position 78,805 of record NZ_JBIAVX010000007.1, read on the forward strand.
CGAGGACGAGGAGCCCCCGCCGCGGTTCGCGCTGCCGCCCAGGTCGGCGCTGCTGATCGGCGCGGTGGGCTTCTGCGCGGTGTTCGCGGAGGGCGCGAGCCTCGACTGGTCGGCGGTCTTCCTGCGCGACCGGCTGGACAGCTCGGCCGGTCTGGCGGCTGCCTCGACGACCGGGTTCATGCTGACCATGGCGGTGGCCCGGATCGCCGGGGACTCTGTGGTGAACCGCTTCGGGGCGGTCCGCACGGTCCGCGCCGGTGGCGTCCTCGCCGTGCTCGGCGGAATGCTGATCGTCATAGCGCGGCATCCGGCGGTGGCGATGACCGGGTTCGCGCTGATGGGGCTCGGCATCGCGGTCGTCGTCCCGCTGTGCTTCGCCGCGGCCGGCCACAGCGGCCCGAACCCCAGTCAGGCGATCGCGGGCGTGGCGACCATCACGTACACCTCGGGCCTGATCGCGCCCAGCCTGATCGGCGGGGTGGCGCAGGCGACCAGCCTGGTGGTGTCGTTCTGCCTGGTGACGGCACTGGCCTGCGGCCTCGCCGTCTTCGCGGGGGTCCTGGGCGGCGGCCGGCGGACCTCCTCGGCGGTCAGTCCGCGGGTCGCAGCAGTTCCCGACCGACAGCCCTGAATCCGTCGGTCCAGGCGGTGGGGCGCAGCGTGGCCGCGTCCAGCCGGACCAGGACCCGGGTGCCGTGCGCGTAGGTGACCGTCCCGTCGGCCGAGCAGAAGCGGAAGCCGTAGGTCAGCCCGGTGGTGCCGAGCCGTTCCAGCCAGAGGTGGACGGCGTAGGTGCCCGGGCTGGTCACCGGCGCCTCGTAGGTGATCCTCAGTTCCTTGACGGCGTTGCAGGCGTCCCCGGCGGCCGCCCAGTCCCCGTCGAAGCGGACGCCGTGGGCCTGCCACAGCTCGGTCCAGGCGCGCTCGGCCAGCAGCGGGTACCGGGCGTTGTGCAGCAGCCCGAGCGCGTCCAGGTCGTCGAAGTGGACGGTGACGTGGATCAGCCGGCCGTACGACAGGGCGGGGACGGGCGGGGCTTCGGCGGTCACGGGTGGGGCTCCTGAGCGTGGCTGGACGGGGCGGGGCGGAAGGCCGGACCCCTGGGGACACTTGGACCCCCATCCTAAGCGAGCGCTCAGTAGCCCCTTCCGGGGTGGGTCAGCCCGCTATCGAGTCCAGTTGCTCGGCGGCGGGCCGCAGCGCCCAGAGGTCCCCGCCGGGCGGGGTCTGGAGCTGGGGGACGGCCTTCCGGGCCGCCTTGTCCCCCGCGTCGGCGGCGGCGTGCACGACGTCACTCGCCGCGTAGCGGTGGAACTCGAGTTCGGGGTGTGCCCAGGCGGCGGCCCCGGTGGCGGCGGGGAGGAGGTAGTCGACCGCCTTGAACAGGCTCTGCCCCTCGGGGCCCCGGTAGGTCCACAGATTCACGCCGAGGTGACGTCCGATGGCCGCGAGCCGGGTGTACGCGACCAGGTCGAAGGTCGAGTAGTGCCAGCTCCGGGTGCGCGCGAGCTCCTGCGGCTGGCTGCCGTCGGCGGCGATCTGCGGGTCGATCCGCCTGGCGCGCGCGTCGAGGACGGTCCGGCGCGCCAGGGCCTTGTCTCCGGTCGCGCAGGCGAGGGCGGCGAGCTGCATGTCGTAGAAGGTGCCGTGATTGTTGGCGGCGGCCCCCTCCTGCGCGCCGAAGTCGCTGTTCTTCAGCCAGTCACGGAAGTCGGAGTTCCATTTCCCCATCGCGCTGCGGTCCTTCGCACTCCAGCCGGGGGCGCCCGTGGCGAGGATCGCCTGCGCGTCGAGGACGCTGGTGTAGGACTGCGAGAAGTCGATGATGCCGATGGCCCGGCCGTCGTACTTGCACGGGATGAACTGGGCGTGGTTCAGGTTCGGGTTCATCCGCGTGGCCGGGTCGAGGAACCAGGTGCGCAGGATCTGCCCGGCCTTCTCGGCGTAGCTCCGCCTGCCGGTGTAGTACCAGGCGAGGGAGAGGTCGTACGTGGAGTCGAAGACCTTCTCGACGTCCTGCCGGTCCGTGCCGCTGTCGACCTCCGGGTTCCGCTGCCCGTCGCGCTGGACGTAGGGGCAGCCCCAGGGGTTGTCGGCGGTGGGGGCCGTGGTGGGCCACCAGTACGGGGCCTGGCTCAGGTAGTCGTGGACGTCGCCGCCGGGCGCCGGCTTCGGTTTGTCGACGACCGTCCAGGGCCCCTGGCCGAGCCAGGCGTCGGCGCGGGCGGTCAGGGACTCGAGCGCGCGCCCGAGCCGCGGGTCGCCATGCTCCAGGCGGGCGCGGGTCTGCTGGAGGCGCGTGCCGTCGAGGACCACCGTCCGGGGCGCCTCGGGTGCGGCGTGGGCCACGGGCACGAGCACGGCGGCGAAGGTCGCCGCGGCCGCCAGGAGCACAGCCGCGCGGGATCCGGATCTTCCACTCATCAAGGCACTCCAATCAGAAATGTGAACGCAGTTCATGAGTGGGACCGTGCGAGCGTAGAACCGCCAGCTACCCGTGACAATGGTCCGGACCGACTTCACGTACTAGGAAAGCGAAGCCTCACCATGGACCTCGGCGTCCGCTGGAAGCTGCACGGGGACGGGCGCACACCCGGGCCCGGAGCGGTCGTACGCCCCGACGAACGGCTGTCCTGGCCGCGCACGGTGGGCCTCGGCGCCCAGCATGTGGTCGCGATGTTCGGGGCGTCCTTCGTCGCCCCCGTTCTGATGGGCCTCGACCCCAACCTGGCGATCATGATGTCCGGCGTGGCGACCGTGATCTTCCTGCTCGCCACGCGCGGCCGGGTGCCGAGCTACCTCGGATGCTCGCTGTCCTTCGTGGGCGTGGCCGCGGTGATCCGGGCGCAGGGGGGCACGAGCGCGACCGTGACCGGCGCGGTCTTCGTCGTCGGCGCGGTGCTGTTCCTGGCGGGGCTGGCTGTGCAGCGCTTCGGGGCGCGGATCATCCACGCCACGATGCCGCCGATCGTCACCGGCGCGGTCGTCATGCTGATCGGCTTCAACCTCGCCCCGGTGACCGCCTCCACCTACTGGCCGCAGGACCAGTGGACCGCCCTGCTGGTCATGCTCTTCACCGGCCTGGCCGTCGTCGGTCTGCGCGGCTTCTGGTCCCGGGTCGCGATCTTCCTGGGCCTGGTCTTCGGATACGGCCTGTCCTGGGCCGACGACCGGATCTTCGGCAAGATCCACTCGGTGGACGCGAGCGGCAAGGTCACCGACCACTGGCGCCTCGACCTCTCCGGCGTCGGCAAGGCCGACTGGATCGGGCTGCCCTCGTTCCACGGCCCGGCCTTCCAGTGGTCGGCCATCCTCGTCGCCCTGCCGGTCGTCATCGCCCTGGTCGCGGAGAACGCCGGGCACGTCAAGGCGGTCGGGGAGATGACCGGCCACCGGCTGGACGACAAGCTGGGCACGGCGATCTCCGCCGACGGCGTCGCCTCGATGCTGTCCACCGCCGTGGGCGGCCCGCCCAACACCACGTACTCCGAGAACATCGGCGTGATGGCCGCGACCCGGGTCTACTCGACGGCCGCGTACTGGGCCGCCGCGGGCTTCGCGGTGCTCTTCGGCGTCTGCCCGAAGTTCGGCGCGGTCGTCGCCGCCGTCCCGGGCGGTGTGCTCGGCGGCATCACCGTCATCCTGTACGGCATGATCGGCCTGCTCGGCGCCCAGATCTGGACCAACGCCGGGGTCGACCTGCGCAATCCGCTCAACCTCGTCCCGGCCGCCGCGGGCATCATCATCGGCGTCGGCAACGTGACGATGAAGTTCACCGACACCTTCTCGCTCAGCGGCATCGCCCTCGGCACGCTGGTCACCATCACCGGCTACCACACCCTGCGCGCCTTCGCCCCCGCCCACCTCAAGCCACAGGAGCCACTGCTGGACGAGGGCACGTCCTCCTACGACGAGGAAACGGCGCCCCACACCCGACCGGGGGCGTGACGAGGCGGGGCCTGGGCTTTGCGGGCGGCGTCGGTCTATTTGCCGCACGCGGGGAGGCGACCGCCCGGGAAGGCTTCGCCGCGCCCGACGCGCGTCTCGACGACCGCCGGGGCACAGCCACCGAGCCGGCCTGCGGGCGACGGCGTCGGCGCGGGACTGACGAGCGCGCCGACGGACCGCTCCGGCCGGCTCGGAGCCCGCGTCAACGCCCGGTCCGGCATCGGCGGCGCGGTGCCCGTCCTCAAGAGCCCGCCAGACGCCGATGGTGCTGTGCCCGTCGGTGAGTGCCGCGCTCATCCTCGTCACCGTGCCCACGGTGACCACGGAGCCCAGTCCGCCGCCGCCATCGCGGCGCGGGGCGCGGGAGCCTGGCAGGGTGCTGGTCCCGCCTCACCCGGAGGCGTCCGCGTTCCCCCGTTCCGGGGAAGCTCCGGGCCCGTCGGCTCCCCCGTCGGTCCGGGGCTGGGACGCTTCCTCCATGGCGCAGTTGAAACACCTCACCCCCTCCGTCGAGACCGTCGTCTCCCGCATGCGCGCCCTGGACGACACGCTGCCCGCGCGCGACGGGATCGCGGTGTTCAACCGCGTCTACCTGGCCGTCACCGGCGAGGTCGAACGACGCCTGTACGCCGGGGCGTTCGCGGACGCGCGGGCCGCGACCGCGCTGGACGTGCGGTTCGCCGAGCGGTATCTCGCCGCGGTCGACGCGGCCGCGGACGACCGCCGCCCGCCGGCCTGCTGGCGGCCGCTGTTCCAGCTCCGCCGCCACCCCGGCGTACGACCGCTCCAGTTCGCCCTCGCGGGCATCAACGCGCACATCGGGCACGACCTGGCGCTGGCCGTCGTGGACACCTGTCGTGCCCTCCGCTGCGAACCGGCCGATCTCGAGGACGAGTTCGACCGCGTGGGCGACCTCCTCGTGGCGCTGGAGGAGCGCATCCGCGAGGATCTGATGCCGGGCCCCGACCTGCTCCAGATCGCCGACCCGCTCACCCATCTGCTGGGCTCCTGGAGCCTGGAGCGCGCCCGGGACGCCACCTGGTCGGCGGCGCGGGCGCTGTGGGCGCTGCGCCGGTTCGAGGACCTGGCCGAGGAGTTCACCGACCGCCTGGACGCGGCCGTCGGCTTCGCGGGCCGCATGCTGCTCACGCCGCTACCGGACTGATCCGGCCACCCGAGGGCTTCGTCCCCTCAACTCCTGTGTGAACGCTGTACGTTCGACACCAACCGACCTTCTGCAAAGGAGCGCACGGCATGGCGACGCGGCTCGGACTCGCCCTTCCCCAGAACAAGCAGTACGACCTCGGCCGGGATGTGCCCGACGTGGCGCGCACCGCCGAGCGGATCGGCTACGAGAGCCTGTGGGTGTACGAGCGGCTTCTCGTCCCCGACCCCGCCACGCAGGGCCTGTACGGCATCGAGGGCCTCCCCTGGCCGGACGGCTACCGCGGTGTCGCCGAGCCGCTGGTCACCCTCACCCTCGCCGCCGCGGCGACCGAGCGGGCGCGGCTGGGCACCAGCGTGCTGGTCGCCCCGCTGCACGTGCCGTTCCAGCTCGCCAAGGCCCTCGCCACCCTGGACGCGGCGAGCGGCGGCCGGGTGGTGGCGGGCCTCGGCACCGGCTGGTCGTTCGACGAGTACGCGGCCGCGTCGGTACGGCCCTTCGAGGAGCGCGGGCAGGTCCTGGACGAGCTGATCGAGGTGTGCCGCGCGGTCTGGGGCCCGGACCCGGTGTCGTACGACGGGCGGGTCACGAAGATCGCCCCGGCCGTGGTCGGTCCCAAGCCGGTCCGGCCCATCCCGATCCTGCTGGCGGCCGGCACGGGGAAGGCCAAGCGCCGCCTCGTCGACCACGCCGACGGCTGGATGCCGGCGGGCATGGGCGCCGACACCCTCGCGGCACAGTGGCGCGACCTGAAGGAACTGGCCGCCGAACGCGGGCGCACCGAACCGATCCGGACGGTGCTGCGCACCAACGCGGACTACCGGGCGCAGGGTTACGGCGGCGCGGACCGGCGGCCGTTCCAGGGCAGCGTCGACCAGATCGTGGAGGACCTGGCCGCGCACGCCGAGGTCGGTCTCGACGAGATCTTCATCGACCTCCAGCACGGCGCACGGGACGCCGAGGAGCTCAAGGACCTCGCCGCGGAGGTCTACGCGAAGGCGCGCGCGGCCGGGGTGTGAACGCCGGTCAGTCCTCCGGGAGTTCGACCGGGGCGATGTCGTCGTAGACGTCACCGGGACCGGGGTTGCCCGGGTCGGTGGCACCGCCGAGGTGGTGCATGACGCCCCACACCGCGTTCAGCGCGGTCTGGATGGCGCCCTCGGCCCAGCCGGCCGTCCAGGAGATGTCGTCGCCGGCGAGGAAGATGCCCCGCTTGTCCTCGGGCAGCCGGTCCTGCATGAAGTGGGTGAACAGGCGCCGCTGGTAGCGGTAGTGGCCCGGCAGGTTGGCCTTGAACGCGCCCATGAAGTAGGGCTCGTTCTCCCAGGAGACGGTCACCGGGTTGCCGATGATGTGCTTCCGGATGTCGACCTTCGGGTAGATCTCGCCGAGCGACTTCAGCATGACCTCCATCCGCTCGTTCGCGGACAGCGGCAGCCACTTGAGGCTGTCGTCGCACCACGTGTAGGAGAGGCAGATGACGGCGGGCTTGTCCGGGCCGTCGTCGAGGAGGTAGGTGCCACGGGTCATGCGGTCGGTGAGCGTCATCGACATGACGTCCCGGCCCGTGACCTCGTCCTTGTCGAGCCAGAACGGCCGGTCGACCGGGACGAAGAGCTTGCTGGACTCCATGTAGTGCGTGCGCTCGATCGCCGTCCAGTGGTCGATCGGGAAGAGCGAGTCGTCGCAGGCGATCTTCGACAGCAGCATCCAGGACTGGGCGGTGAAGACCGCCGCCTTGTACGTGCGGATGTCACCGTTCGCGTCCGTCACCGTGATCTGGTTGCCCGCGGTGCGGTGCAGCCGGGTCACGGCCGGGCGGGGCTCGCCGTCCACGTGCAGGGACGCCAGCGAGGTGCCGTACGGCCAGTGGACGATCTTCTCCGGCTCGCGCCGCCACAGCCGCAGCGGCAGCTGCTGGGAGCCGCCGACGATGCCGCGGTGGTGGTCGTCGGCCTCGGTGTAGACGACCCGCAGGATCTCCAGGATGGAGTTGGGGAAGTCGGTGTCCCAGCCGCCGGTGCCGAAGCCGACCTGGCCGAAGATCTCGCGGTGGCGGAAGGACTTGAAGGCCTCGGAGTCGCAGAGGAAGCCGTAGAAGGTCTGGTTGTCCAGCTTCTCGACGAGCTTCGCCCAGATCTCGCGGATGCGCGGCACGTCCCGCTCGCGCAGGGCGCGGTTCATGTCGGAGAAGTCGGCGCCCTCCTCCAGGCACTTGTTCCAGGCGTCGGCGACGTCGCGGTAGACCTGCGGCAGGTCGTCGATCGTCTCGGCGTAGTGCGACTCGCCCTTGAGGTCGACGACGGTCGAAGGCGTCGTCTCCGCGAGGGGGTTGGGGAAGGGCCGGGTCTCCAGGCCCACCAGGTCGATGTAGTGCTGGAGGGCGGTGGAGGACGGCGGGAAGCGCATCGCGCCCATCTCGGCGGTCAGCGACGGGTCGCAGCCCTCGAACCCGACCGTCCGCAGCCGGCCGCCGAGCTGGTCGGCCTCGTAGACGACGGGCTTGAGGCCCATCTTCATCAGCTCGTAGGCGGCGACGATGCCGGACAGGCCGCCGCCGATGACCGCCACCTCGGCGCCGTGCTCGGTCGCCGGGATCTGGCCGAGGCCCGCCGGGTGGGCGAGGAAGTCGTCGTAGGCGTAGGGGAAGTCCGGACCGAACATGGTGATCGGCGGCTGCTGCTCGTCTGCGTGCTCGACGGCGTTGGGCACCGTGGACGTCATGGGGTACGGACTCCTTGCGCGGGGGGGGGGTGACTCGGGGAAGGGCTCGGGGGTTCAGACAAGGGACCCGTACAGGCCGGGGCGCCGGTCCTTCAGGTACGGGTTCGCCTCACGGGAGGCGGCCAGGAAGGCGGGGTCGACGTCGGCGACCACCAGCTCCTCGCCGCGGCCGGCGCGGGTGCGGGCGATGCCGTCGGGGCCGGCGAGGGCGGAGAGCCCGAAGAACTCGAACTCGCCCTCGTGACCGACCCGGTTCACGTACGCCACGTACATCTGGTTCTCCCAGGCACGCACCGGCACCATGGCCTCGGCGACGAACTGGAACGGGTGCATGTTCGCCGTCGGCACCACGAGCAGGTCGGTGCCGGCCAGGGCGTGGGCGCGCGCGTTCTCCGGGAACTCGACGTCGTAGCAGATCATGATGCCGACGGTCAGACCGCCCAGCCGGGCCTGGACGAGCGACTTCTCGCCCGGGGTGAAGTGGTCGCGCTCGGCACAGCCGAAGAGGTGCGTCTTGCGGTAGTTCGCGAGGCGGGTGCCGTCGGCGGAGATCAGCTGGGCGGAGTTGTAGACCGTGTCGCCGTCCCGTTCGGGGTAGCCGTAGGCGATCGCCAGACCGTTCCGGGTGGCGATCTCGCCGATCGCGCGGGCGGAGTCTCCGTCGGCGGGCTCGGCGAGGCGGGCGATGTCGTCGCCGATCGCGTACCCGGTGAGGAACATCTCCGGCGCGGTCAGCAGCGCGGCACCCGCGGCGGCGGCACGGCCCGCGGCGGCGTCGAGGACCTTGAGGTTCTCGGCGGGGAAGCCGGGGCGGCCGGAGCTCTGGAGCAGGGCGGTGCGCATGCGTGGTCCTCACCGGGGCGGAGGGGGTCCTGGGGTCAGTTAGACGGTACGGTCGCCGGGCTCGGCCGGACAAGAAGAAGCCGTTGCGCGCCGGTGAGCGGTTCGTTGCGCGCACCAGGGGTCGGGCGGCGATTCGTTGCGTGTGGCGACGGCCCCCGCGGGGCTACAGCTCCCGGAGCCGCTCGACGATCTCCCGGAGCAGTGCGGGATCGGCGGCCGGGCCCGTCGGGGAGAGGCGGCGCGGCTCGTCGATGCGGACCAGTCCCGCCTCGGCCAGGTCGCCGAGGAGCACGCGGACGACGGTCAGGGGCAGGTCGGCGTCCGCGGCCAGTTCGACGACCGGGCGCGGGCCGCGGCGCACCAGGTCGAGCAGGGCGGTGCGGGCATGGTCGACGGCTGGCTGCGCGACGTCCGCGGGCACGGCGGTGACCTGGGACATCAGGTCGATGGCATGCCGGTCCGAGGGCCGGGTGCGGCCCCGGGTCACGGTGTAGGGGCGCACCATCGACCCGGTCTCGTCCTCGTACCAGTGCTCGTCGGTCACCGCGGGTCAGGGGGCCGACCGTGCCGCGGCGTCCAGGTGGCGGCCGAGGCGGCGGACCAGCAGCGCCATCTCGTGGGCGAGCTGTCCGACGTCGCTCTGCGCCTCGCTGAGCACGGCCAGCCGGCTGCCGTGCCCCGCGGGGGTGATGAAGAGGTAGGCGTCGTCCAGCATCACCATGGTCTGCCGTACCTCACCCGCCGCGAACCGGTCCCCCGCCGAACGGGCCAGGCCGTGGAAGCCGGAGCAGACGGCGGCGAGGTGCTCGACGTCCCGTCGGCGCATGCCCTCCGAACAGCTCAGCGGCAGCCCGTCGGCGGTGAGCAGCACGGCCTGGCGCACGTGCTCGGTCCGGGCCACGAGGTCGTCGAGCAGCCAGCCGAGGTCCGTGCCGGGCGCCTGACCGGGGGCCGGGCCGGGAGACTCGGGGTTCTGCTGGTCACCGGGCATCGTCGGCATGCGTCCCTTCGTCGGGGTCGGTGGTCACGGGCAGTCCTCTGCGGCCCCGGTCCAGGCCGCGCTGGAAGGCGCCGAACACGGCCCGCATCTCTTCGGCGTCGGCCTCCCGCGGCGAGGGGGCCTCACGGGGCGGGGCGTCCTCACGCAGGGCGGCGGCCAGGGAGGCCTGGCGGACGCGGGTGGGGAGGGCGGGAGCGCTCGGGGTCGGGATACCGGGGTGGGGAGCGTGCGGGGTGGGAGCGTGCGGGGTGGGGCCGCCGGGGGCCGTCGGTCCGTCCGGGCTCGCGGCCGGCCTCCGTCCCTCCGCCTCCGCTACTGGTTCCACTGCTGGTGCCGCGCCCGGTTCCGCTGCGGCCAGCACCCCCGGCGGCAACCAGACCATGGCCGTCGTCCCGCCGTACGGCGAGTCCCGCAGCGTGACCTCGATGCCGTGCCGGCCCGCGAGGCGTCCCACGACGTACAGGCCGAGCCGGTCGTGCCGGGTCGGGTCGAAGGCGTCGGGGTCGGTGAGGGTGCGGTGGGCCTCGTCGCGCCGGTCCGGGTCGAGGCCGAGGCCCCGGTCGTCGATCTCCAGGACGAAGCCGCCCCGCGCCCGGCCGGTGCGCATCGTCACCAGGGTGTGCGGCGGGGAGAACACCGTGGCGTTCTCCAGGAGCTCGGCCAGGAGATGGACGACATCAGCGACTGCGTCCGCCGCCACGCCGGTGTCGGGCATCGGCGGGACCACGACCCGCGTGTAGTCCTCGATCTCGCCCACCGCCGACGACACGACGTCCGCGACGGGCACGGGCCGGCGCCACCGGCGGCCGGGAGCCGCTCCGGAGAGGATGATCAGGCTCTCCGCGTGCCGGCGCATACGGGTGGTGAGGTGGTCGATGCGGAACAGCTCGCGCAGGATGTCGGGGTCCTCGGTGCGCCGCTCCAGCGTGTCGACGAGTTTCAGCTGCCGGTGCACGAGCGCCTGGCTGCGGCGCGCGATGTTGAGCAGCACCGCGGACAGCCCGCGCCGCAGGGCGGCCTGCTCGACGGCGGCCTCGACGGCCGCCAGGCGCGCGGTGTTGAAGGACCGGCCGACCTGGCCGATCTCGTCGGCCCCTACCTCGTCGGCGGCCAGCGGCGGCGCCTCCGTCACCGCGTCGACCTCCTCGCCCGCGCTCAGCCGCCGCATCACGTCGGGCAGTTGCCGGGTGGTCAGCAGATCGGCGGCGTCACGCAGCGTCTCCAGCCGGCGTGAGACGCGCCGGGCCCCGCGCACCGCGAACCACAGCGACAGTCCCACGGCGGCCAGACCGACGAGTCCCACCACCGCCGCCCTGGCCAGCTCCCCGTAGGCGAAGGCCCGGCCACGCGCGGCGGAGTTCTCGGCCGCGCGGGTGCACAGGAGCATGTACCGCTTGACCGCCCGGTCGGTGGTGGTCCGCCAGGTACCGGCGGCGACCGCCTTCCCGGCGTGCGCCGCATCGGCCCGCAGCAGCGCGTCCTCGCCGCGTACCAGGTCCTGGTGCAGATCGCCGCGCTCGAACTCCTCGAACAGTGCCCGCGAGTCGGACGGCAGGTCCGGCACGTACGTCCGCTCGAAGACGCGCCGGTCCTCGATCGTCGCCGTGAGCGTGTCGTACTGCCGGTCGGTCAGGGTTCCGGCCGCGCGGGCCCCGGCGACCAGGGCGTCCTCGCGCGAGACGAACTCCCGCACCCGCACCAGCTCGATGACGACCTGCGCCTCCCTGGCCAGCCGGCCGGCCTGGAGCGCGGTGAGGGTGGACTGGACGTCGGAGCCGGGCTCCACGAGGGCGTCGTACTCGGCGACGGCCCGGTCCCAGGTGACCGAGCGGGACAGCACCCGCTCGCGCAGCCTCTCCAGCCCGTCGGTGGCGTGCGCCATCGCGTCGAGGACCTGACGCTGCCGGTCGGTGAGCCGGTCCCGGTCGCCGTTCCGGATCGCCTCGCGCATGGCGTCCACCGCGCGGTCGGTGCGGCGCTGCTGGGCCAGGAGATCGCCGGCGGCGGCCGGGTCGCGGGCGGCGCCCAGGTACGCGGCCGACAGTCGCCGCTCGATCTGGATCTGGCCGACGGCCGTGTCGACGGGGGTGCCGAAATCCTCGTACACCCCCTGGAGCCGGATCAGGGCGCGCAGGTCACCCGTGACCGACACCATGGCGAAGCTCCACAGGGTCATCAGCGCGAGGACCGGCGCGAGCGCGAGCGACACGATCCGGGCGCGGACGGTGGAGGGACGGCCCAGGGGCCAGCGCATGGTTACCTGCCGGTGTTACCAGTCGGTAGAAAGTCCGGCACAACCTAGGGGATCTTCCGGGGGCCCGCAAGGGTGACCTGCGGTAACCCCTGGTCAGCCGCCGGGCACGCGGTCGGGACGCGGCGCCTGCTGTCGGCGATCAGGTCGGTGACCCCGACGAGAAGCGTCTCAGCAGCGGCGACAGCACCAGTACCGACTTGGTCCGTTCCACGAACGGCTCGCCCGCGATCCGCTCCAGCACCCGCTCGAAGTGGCGCATGTCGGCGGCGAAGACCTGGACGATCGCGTCCGCGTCTCCGGTGACGGTGGACGCGGCCACGACCTCCTGGTAGCGCTCCAGGCCCCGCTGGATCGTCTCCGGCGAGGTGTTGCGCCGGCAGTAGATCTCGATGAACCCTTCCGTCTCCCAGCCGAGCGCCGCCGGGTCCACCCGGACGGTGAAGCCGGTGATGGCTCCGGTGGCGCGCAGCCGGTCCACGCGCCGCTTCACGGCGGGCGCGGACAGGCCGACCATCTGCCCGATGTCCGCGTAGGAGCGGCGGGCGTCCTCGGCGAGGGCGTGCACGATGCGTTCGTCGAGCTGATTCAGCACAGTGGGTCGATCACTTCTCGGATGATGCGGGTGTGGCGAGCCGGGAGCGGCGGTAGCCGTACCCGAAGTAGAACACGAGCCCCACCACCATCCAGACACCGAACACCACCCAGGTGACGGCCGACAGGCTGCCCATCATCCACACGCAGAGGGCCAGGCCCACCATCGGCAGCACCGGCGAGAGCGGCACCCGGAAGGTGCGGGGCATCTGCGGACGGGTCCGGCGCAGCACCACGACGGCGATGTTGACCAGCGCGAAGGCGAACAGCGTGCCGATGCTGGTGGCGTCGGCGAGCTGGCCCAGCGGGATGGCGGCGGCCAGGACGCCGCAGAACAGGGAGACGATCACCGTGTTGGCGCGGGGCGCGCCGGTCTTCGGGTGGACCCTGGCGAAGACCTTGGGCACGAGGCCGTCGCGGGACATCGCGAAGAGGATGCGGGTCTGGCCGTACAGCACGGTCAGCACGACGCTCGCGATGGCGATGACCGCGCAGGCGGCGAGCAGGGTGCCCCAGAAGGTCTGCCCGGTCACCTCGCGCATGATCTGGGCGAGCGCGGCCTCGGAGTCGTTGAACCGCCGCCAGGGCTTGGCGCCGACGGCGACGGCCGCCACCAAGACGTACAGCGCGGTCACGATGGCCAGCGACAGCATGATGGCGCGCGGCAGGTCGCGCTGCGCGTCCTTCGCCTCCTCGCCGGCGGTGGAGGCGGCGTCGAAGCCGATGTACGAGAAGAACAGTGTCGCTCCGGCCGCGCTCACGCCGGTCATGCCCAGCGGCATGAAGTTCTCGTAGTTGCCCGAGCGGAAGCCCTGGACGCCGATGGCGCAGAACAGCACCAGCGCGGCGATCTTCACGCACACCATGACGGTGTTGGCGCGTGCGGACTCCTTGGCGCCGCCGAGCAGGAACGCCATGGCGAGGAGTACGACGATCAGCGCGGGCAGGTTGAAGACGCCCCCGTCGCCGGGCGGGGCCGACAGGGCGTCCGGGATGGTGACGCCTATGGTGCCGTCGAGCAGCTCGTTGAGGTACTCGCCCCAGCCGACGGCCACGGCGGCGACCGACACGCCGTACTCCAGGACCAGGCACCAGCCGCAGACCCAGGCGATCAGCTCGCCCATCGTTGCGTATGCGTACGAGTACGAGGAGCCGGAGACCGGGATGGTGCCGGCCAGCTCGGCGTAGGACAGGGCCGAGAAGAGTGCCGTGAGGCCGGCGATCACGAAGGACAGCGTGACGGCCGGACCGGCCTTGGGGACGGCCTGGCCGAGGACGACGAAGATGCCGGTGCCGAGCGTGGCACCGATGCTGATCATGGTCAGCTGCCACAGTCCGAGGGAGCGCCTGAGGGTGCCCCCCTCGCCCTGTCCACCCTCCGCGACCAGGCGTTCCACGGGTTTGCGACGCATCAGACGCGCGGCGAAGCCCGGGGACGCGGGGGCGGTGGCTCTGCTGTCGTGCGGGGGTGCGCCTTGGTCGAGCACGCGTGGGCTCCTTTATCGCTGCCGGTCAGGGCGGCGGGGACCGGCGGCATCCCTGCGGGGGCAGGGACCCGACGAGCGGGGTCCCCGCCACACCACGTACAGGTGAGCACCCTATGAGCCGACCCTTCACGGGCGTAATGCAGCGACCTTGCGCATCCCCGCAAGATCATTGCGTTCATCGCAACGGGGTGCCCATTCGTTGCGCGCGGGCTGCCGACCGTTGCACGGCTGCCGCGAGCGGTCGTACGGGAGGAGGTCGGTCAGCTCCAGCTGTTGTGCAGCGGCTTGCCTTCGGCGTAGCCCGCGGCGCTCTGGATGCCGACGACGGCCTTCTCGGCGAACTCCTCCAGGGAGGCGGCGCCGGCGTAGGTGCAGGAGGAGCGGACGCCCGCGATGATCGAGTCGATCAGGTCCTCGACGCCCGGGCGGGCCGGGTCGAGGAACATGCGGGAGGTCGAGATGCCCTCCTCGAACAGCGCCTTGCGGGCGCGGTCGTACGCCGACTCCTCGGAGGTGCGGTTGCGCACCGCGCGCGCGGAGGCCATGCCGAACGACTCCTTGTACGGGCGGCCGTTCGCGTCGTGCTGGAGGTCGCCCGGCGACTCGTAGGTCCCCGCGAACCACGAGCCGATCATCACGTTCGACGCGCCGGCCGCGAGGGCCATCGCCACGTCCCGCGGGTGCCGGACGCCGCCGTCGGCCCAGACGTGCTTGCCGTACTTCTTCGCCTCCGCCGCGCACTCCAGGACGGCGGAGAACTGCGGCCGGCCCACACCGGTCATCATGCGGGTGGTGCACATGGCGCCGGGGCCGACGCCGACCTTGACGATGTCGGCGCCCGCCTCGACGAGGTCGCGCACACCCTCGGCGGCCACGATGTTGCCGGCCACGATCGGCACCTGCGGGTCGAGGGCGCGGACCAGCTTGATCGCGCTGATCATCGATTCCTGGTGGCCGTGTGCGGTGTCGATGACGAGCGTGTCCACGCCCGCGTCCAGCAGCTGCTTGGCCTTGCCCGCCACGTCGCCGTTGATGCCGACGGCGGCGGCGACGCGCAGCCTGCCCCGCGCGTCGGTCGCGGGGGTGTACAGGGTCGCGCGCAGGGCGCCCTTGCGGGTGAGGATGCCGGCCAGCCTGCCGTCCTTGTCGACGGCCGGGGCGTAGCGCCGGTTGGCCCCGTCGAGCCGGTTGAAGGCCTCGGTGGGGTCGATGTCGGCGTCGAGCAGCAGCAGGTCCTTGGACATGACCACTTCGAGCTGGGTGAAGCGGTCCACGCCGGTCAGGTCCCGGTCGGTGACGACACCGATGGGCCGGTGCTCGTCGTCGACGACGACGCCCGCGTTGTGCGCCCGCTTGGGCAGCAGGGACAGCGCGTCGGCGACGGTCTGGTGCGGGGCCAGCACGATCGGGGTGTCGAGGACCAGGTGCCGGCTCTTCACCCAGGAGATGACGTCGGCGACGACCTCGATCGGGATGTCCTGCGGGACGACCACCAGACCGCCGCGGCGGGCCACGGTCTCCGCCATGCGACGGCCGGCGATGGCGGTCATGTTGGCGACGACGAGCGGAATGGTGGTGCCCGTGCCGTCCGGGGCGCTGAGGTCCACGCCCTGACGGGATCCCACCGCGGAGCGGCTCGGCACCATGAACACGTCGTCGTACGTCAGGTCGTACGCGGGCCGGATGTCATTGAGGAAACGCACGTGCTGCACATCCCAGTCGTTCGGAGGCGGCCCCCGGACAGGTCAGCCAGGGGGAAAGAGCACGTACTTCATTCTCCCATGGCGTCCGCCGTCTCATCCCCCGACAGAACGTCCAGGCTGGTCAGAGGCCTCTAGGAGGAACCTCCAAGGGTCAGTGCCACGGCGAGCGCCGGGGTCCGGTCCGCGGCCTCGGTGAAGAGGGCCTGGACGATCTTCCACTCCTCGGGGCGGGCCCGGGCGTACGTCTGCCAGTCGCGTACGACGATCAGCAGGCCGCGCTCGCCGGCGTCCCCGGGCCAGACCGTGTGGTCGGAGAGGCTGTCGGCGAGCGCGTCCCAGTTGCGGCCGAACCAGTCGGGCAGGTCCAGGGCGCGGACGCAGCGGTCCATCAGGCCCGCTTTGTCCGTGACCCCGGCGAGGTCGAGTGTGACCACGCGTTCCGTCATCGCGGCACCGCCCCTGTCGTAGTGATCGCGGCCGTCAGGAGCCGTCGGGGTCCGACCGGTTCAGGGCGGACTTCGGCGTCGGGCCCGCGGTCATCAGGTAGTCCGCCGCGGAGGTGTCCGTCACCAGGCTGGTGACGAGCCCCGAGCGCAGCACCGCGTCGATCGCCGCCGCCTTGCGCTGCCCGCCCGCGATCGCCACGACCTCGGGGATGCGGCGGAGCTGGTCGGCCTTGACCGTGATGCACCGCTCCCCGAGGTCCCGGCCGACCCGGCGGCCGTCGGCGTCGAAGAGGTGCGCGGACATCTCGGCGGCGACACCGAGCGAGGCGTAGTGCGCCCGCTCCTCGTCGCTGAGCATGTCGTGGACCGTCGAGATGCCCGGCTCCCAGGAACCGATGGAGACGCAGGCGACCGTGACCTTGTCGAAGTACTCGAAGGCGCGGGCGATCCCGGTCTGGTGGCGCAGCGCCGCCGCGGTGGCCGCGTCCGGCAGCAGCATCGGCGCGTAGATGGGGTGCGCGTCGCCTCCGGAGACCTGGGCGGCACGGCGGACCGCCTCGACCGAGCCGCGTTCGGCGGTCCCCGCGTCGTACACGCCCGTCAGCTGGACCACCGTGCAAGGTGGCAGCCGGTCGAGCGCCGCCGCCATGTGGATGGTGGAACGGCCCCAGGCCAGTCCCAGCACGTCCCCCTCGTTGACGAGCTCGCCGAGCAGGTCGGCGGCGACCTCCCCCAGGTTCTCGGGGTCGGGGGTCTCCTCGGCCTCGGCCGGGGACTCGACCACGACGGCGTGCCTGAGGCCGTAGCGGGCGCGGAGCGCGTCCGAGCGCTCGGCGTCCAGTTCGGCCGGGACTCGGATCTCGATGCGTACGAGGTCCCTTTCGAGGGCAGTCTCAAGTACCCGGGCCACTTTGAAGCGGCTGACGCCGAACTCCTCCGCGATCTGGATCTTGGACTTGCCCTCGAGGTAGAAGCGGCGGGCCATGGCCGCCGCCTGCACCAGCTCAGCGGGTCCCATCCGCATGGCTGACCGGCCCGCCGACATACCCGACACGGCGATCTCCTCACTGCTGTTCACACTCTGGATTCGCCGTTCATCCTTGCAGATTCGGCGCGCTTGATCTGCCCTGATGGGGGCCGTTCACGTAGCTGTGGCCCAAGAGCCGCCTAGTGGTCGCAGGCCCAGGACGCCTTGGCGGTCGCCGCCTCCGCCTGGGTGCGTAGTGCACGTACCGCTTCTGCCGGGTCCTTCGCCCCGTAGACGGCCGAACCGGCGACGAAGACGTCCGCTCCGGCGTCCGCGCACCGCTCGATCGTCGACGTCGAGACGCCCCCGTCGACCTGCAACCACAGCTCGAGCCCGTGCTTGTCGATCAGCTCGCGGGTGCGGCGGATCTTGGGAAGCATGATGTCCAGGAACGCCTGCCCGCCGAATCCCGGCTCAACCGTCATGATCAGCAGCATGTCGAGCTCGGGCAGCAGGTCCTCGTACGGCTCGATGGGCGTCGCGGGCTTGAGCGCCATGGAGGCACGGGCGCCCTTGGCCCGGATCTCGCGGGCGAGCCGGACGGGCGCGGCGGCCGCCTCGACGTGGAAGGTGACGGACGAGGCACCCGCTTCCACGTACTGCGGCGCCCAGCGATCCGCGTCCGCGATCATCAGATGGCAGTCCAGCGGCGTGTCCGTCGCACGGGCCAGGGACTCTACGACCGGCACGCCGAGCGTGAGGTTCGGGACGAAATGGTTGTCCATGACGTCGACGTGGAGCCAGTCGGCTCCCTGGACCGCCTTCGCCTCGTCCGCGAGGCGGGCGAAGTCGGCGGACAGGATACTGGGGTTGATCTGCACGGCCATGACCCAAGCCTGCCATGTTCTTGCACGGTTGTTCGCGCCGGTACGGACCTGGAACACTCGCCGGGCCGCCACGCGTCATCCGGTGAGCTGGTGGATGCTCTTCCCGGTGAGCCAGAAGCCCAGCACCAGGCACCCGAGCACGATCGCCTGCTCCTGGTGGTCCTCCACCCAGGAGCGCAGTCTCAGCAGACGGGCCTTCGCGACCGCCGGGGAGAAGACGACGTACAGCTCGGTGGAGAGCAGGCTCGCGGTGGCGAGCACGCAGAAGGCGAACAGGGCGAGCCAGGACGACAGGCGGGACAGGTCCGCCGACACCACCGTCGTGGCCCCCGCGGCCACCAGACCCCACGGTTGCAGGAGCACCGCGAGCCCCGCGGCCGACCACATGCCGGTGCGGTCCGTCTCGGACGTCAGGCTCGCGGCGGCGGGCGCCCGGTCCCGCGCGGGACCGGCCACCATCCGCCGGCGCCGGTGCTCGCCGTAGAGGACGAGGACCACGCCGATGAGAAGCTTGGCCGCGAGAGCCGCGACGGAGGGTGGGGACCGGGGCGGCGGGGGCTGCCCGCCGGTCAGGGTGAGGACGATCGCCAGCACCGTGACCAGGCAGGCGAGCCAGCTCAGGATGAAGACCAGTCCCTTCCACACCCCCCGCGCCGACGCGACCAGCAGGACGAACGCCATGAGGGGCAGGGGGTCGAGCGTGATCGCCAGAGCGATCAGCAGCAGGTCGAGCAGCACGGCGACTCCCAGATGCCGGGACACCCCGAGGCTATGCGCGGACCACGGACATCACATCCCGCGGTCCGCCCCCGTACGGCGGTCAGCCGGTTCGGCGGATGAGGGCCAGGTACATCGCGTCCGTGCCGTGCAGATGGGGCCACAGTTGTACGTCGGGGCCCTCGCCGAGTGCCGGGAGGCCCGGCAGGAGGGGGCGGGCGTCGAGGAGTTCGGTGTCCGGGTGCTGCTTGAGGACGTCCTCGACGACGGCCCGGGTCTCGGCGAGGTGCGGCGAGCAGGTGGCGTAGCCGACGACGCCGCCGACCCGCACCGAGTCCAGCGCGCCGCGCAGCAGGGCGCGCTGGAGCGGCGCGAAGGTCTCCAGATCCTCCGGGCGTCGCCGCCAGCGGGCCTCGGGCCGCCGGCGCAGGGCGCCCAGACCGGTGCACGGCACGTCCACCAGCACCCGGTCGAAGCTGGCGGGCCGCCACGGCGGCCGGGTCCCGTCGGCGGCGATCACCTGGTACGGCCCGGGGTTGCCGGCCAGCGCCCTGGCCACCAGCCCGGCGCGGTGCGGCTGCTTCTCGGAGGCGAGCAGCGTCGCCCCGCGTCCGGCGGCGAGCGCACCGAGCAGCGCGGCCTTGCCGCCGGGCCCGGCGCAGCCGTCGAGCCACTTCTCGTCCGGCCCCTCCAGCGGCGCGTTCGCCAGCGCGAGGGCGACGAGCTGGCTGCCCTCGTCCTGCACCCCGGCCCGGCCCTCCCGCACCGCCTCGACCGCACCCGGCTCCCCGCCCTCGGTGAGCCGCACCGCGTACGGCGACCAGCGGCCGGGCACGGCGGCCTCCTCGCGGAGCAGCTCCTCGGTCGTGGCCCTCCCGGGCCGGGCGACGAGGGTGACCTCGGGCCGCTCGTTGTCGGCCGCCAGCAGCTCCTCGATCCCGGCGCGGCCGCCGCCGAGCGAGTCCCACAGCGCGGAGACGACCCAGCGGGGGTGGGAGTGCACGACGGCGAGGTGGTCCTCGGGATCCTCGTCGTAGGGCGGCGCGATCTTCGCCAGCCAGCCGTCGAGGTCGTCCTGCGCCACCTTGCGCAGCACCGCGTTGACGAACTTCGCCCGGCCGTCGCCGAGCACGACCCGGGCCAGCTCGACGGAGGCGGACACGGCGGCGTGCGTCGGGATCCGCGTCCCGAGCAGCTGGTGCGCGCCGAGGCTGAGCACGTCGAGGACGGGCGGGTCGACCTCCCTGAGCGGCCGGTCGACACAGGCGGCGATGACGGCGTCGTACGTGCCCTGCCGGCGCAGCGTCCCGTACACCAGCTCCGTGGCCAGGGCCGCGTCCCGGGCGTCGAAGTCGCCCTTCTCCCGCGCCTTCCGCAGCAGCGGCGGCAGTACGAGGTTGGCGTACGCGTCCCGCTCGTCCACGGCACGCAGCGCCTCGAAGGCGAGGAAGCGGACGGGGTCCTTCTGGGGACGGCGGTAGGGCTTGGCGGGCTTACGGGGCCGACGGGGCTGGTCGCTCACGAAAAAGGTGCTCCGGGTGTGGGATGGGGTGCGGTGTCCAGCGTACGTCCGGCCGGCACCGGCGAAGACGGGCCGGGCGCGTCAGCCCAGCGACTCCCCGTCCGCGATGCGCACACCCCGGGCCCAGTCCGCCGCACGCATCGGCTTCTTGCCCTGGGCCTGCACCCACAGCAGCTCGACGGCGTACGAACCGGTACCGACGTGCACGCTGTTCTTGCCGACCGCCAGCCGCCCCGGCGCGAGGTCCGTCCGCTCCTGCACGGGCGTGACCTGGATGAGCTTGAGCCGCTCGCCACGGAAAGCGGTCCAGGCACCGGGCGCCGGGGTGCAGCCGCGCACGACCCGGTCCACCCGGAGCGCGGGGGCCGACCAGTCGACCTGGGCGTCCTCCACGGTGATCTTGGGGGCGAGGGTGATCCCGTCGGCGGGCTGCGGTACGGCCTTCAGCGTGCCGTCCTCGATGCCGTCCATGGTGGCGGCGAGCAGCCCGGCGCCCGCGAAGGCCAGCCGGGTGAGCAGATCACCGCTGGTGTCGGTGGGCCGGATCTCCTCGGTGACCGTCCCGTACACCGGGCCCGAGTCCAGCCCCTCCTCGATGAGGAAGGTGGAGGCCCCGGTGATCTCGTCCCCCGCCATGACGGCGTGCTGCACGGGAGCCGCCCCGCGCCAGGCCGGCAGCAGCGAGAAGTGCAGGTTGACCCAGCCGTGCGCGGGCACGTCGAGGGCCACCCTGGGCAGCAGGGCGCCGTAGGCGACGACGGGGCAGCAGTCGGGCGCGATCTCCCTGAGCCGCTCCAGGAACTCCGGGTCCCGCGGCTTGCCGGGCTTGAGCACCTCGATCCCGGCCTCCGCCGCGCGTTCGGCCACGGGAGAGGCGACCAGCCTGCGTCCCCGGCCGGCCGGCGCGTCGGGGCGCGTGACGACGGCGGCCACCTCGTGCCGCCCGGAGGCGAGGAGAGCGTCCAGAGCGGGAACGGCGACCTCGGGGGTACCGGCGAAGACGAGCTTCATGGGTGGCAACGGGCCTCTCGGGCGGCGATTGACGGGCAACGCACAAGTCTATGCCGTGATCATCGACCACGAACGGCAAGCCGCCGACGGCGAGCACCCCCACGGGAGACCGAGCCTCCCGGCCAACTGGAAACAGGTGGCGCGCGGGTGGGAGAACGGCGTACAGGCAAGCCCACACGCCCCCACCCCGTTACCAGCGGAGCGCACACGCGTTGGTCAAGACAGAGTTGACCACATCGGGCCGCTTTCGCGGCCCAATTCCTTTCAACGCCGGTTCGAGAGGCTTGTTCATGGCCGACCACGCAACCCACGACGCCCAGGCCCGGGCCAGCCTGCACTTGCTGGTGCGGGACATCGAGCGGGTCCGCCGGCAGGTGGACGCGCTGCGCACGCTCACCGCCCAGCTGGGCAACGTCTACCGCCCGCGCCGCTCCGGCCCCTCCACGGGCTTCGTCGTCTACGGACGCGCCCCCGCCCCGACGGTCCGTCTCGCCCAGGAACTCCGGGACAGTGTCGAGACCCTGGTCACGGCCGCCGTGGACTTCGACCGCTCGCTCGGCTTCTCCTGGGACGCGGTGGGCTCCGCGCTCGGGGTCACCAAGCAGGCCGTCCACCGCCGTTACGGCGCCCGCCGAGCCGCGGCCCAGGCGGCCGCGGACGCCGAGCGCTCGACGGAGCCGTCGGGCACCCGCACGCTCAACGTGAACACCGGTCTGCCCGCGATGCCGACGGTCCCGGCGGCCCGTTCGATGCCGACCCAGCCGACCGCGGGCAGCCCCACGCTCCGCGAAGAGGCCAGGACCACGGCCTTCCCGGGACCGCGCAACGGCTGACGCCCGGCGCTCCGGTCCCTCCTCGCCCTGCCCTCCCGGCACACGCATCCGGGAGGGCGGCCGTGTGTCCGGGCCCACCTCGCCCGCACCCGCCCGCTCACTCACCCGGTGACCGACTCACCCGATGTCCGGCGGGTCGATCCGCACCCGAACCGGCGCCTCCCCGCTCCCCCGCGCCATCCGCGCGGCCTGCGCCGCCTTCAGCGCGGACGCGAGAGCGGCCCCGCTGCCCGGCGGCACCCGGACCAGGGCCCGCTCCCAGTGCTCTCCGGGAGGCGGTGCTCCCGGCCGCCGGGGCCGCCCGGGAAGCGTGTCCGGCACCGGCACGGGGCCCAGCACCTCGGCGTCCGGCGGGAGTTCGACCGTGCCGAGGAACTCCGCGACGGCCTGTGCCGTCCCCGTCACCGCCGCCATCCGCGACACCGGCGGGAACCCCAGCTCGGCCCGCTCGGCCAGCTCCCGCACCGCGTGTCCGACGGGATCCCAGCGCACCAGCGCCTGCACGGGCCGCAGCGTGGGCTCGGCGACGACGACCACGGTCCCGCCCTCGCCCTGCGGCCGCACCAGTGCCGAGGCCCCGATCCAGCGCCGCAGCGCGTCCTCGCCCGCGCGCAGGTCGGGCCGGCCGAGCATGGCCCAGCCGTCCAGCAGCAGGGCCGCCGCGTAGCCGCCCTCGGCGACCGGCTCGGCTCCGGGGGTGCTCACCACCAGCGCCGGCGCGGACGGCACCGTGTCCAGCACGTGCTCACGGCCGGACGTCCGCACGGGGACGGCGGGGAAGGCCCGGCCCAGTTCCTCGGCGGTCCGCCGCGCCCCGACCACCTGGGCGCGCAGCCGGAAGCCCCCGCACTCCGGGCAGTGCCAGGCGCCCTCCTCGCGTCCGCACCAGCCGCAGCGCAGAGCCCCGGCGTCCTCAGCCTCCAGCGGCCCGGAGCAGTGCCGGCAGCGCGCGGGCGCCCGGCACTGGGCACAGGCCATGCGGGGCACGTATCCCCGCCGGGGCACCTGCACCAGGACCGGCCCGTGCCGCAGTCCCTCCCGGGCGGCCTGCCAGGCGAGCGACGGCAGTCGGGCGGCGCGGGCGGCCTCGTCGCGCCCCAGCTCTCCGTCCCCGACGGTGCGCACCAGGGGCGCGGTCCGCCGCACCTGCTCCCGCCCCGCGACCAGGGGCCGGGCCCAGCCGCTCTCCACGAGTTGCGCCGCCTCCACGGTGCAGCTCCAACTGCCCAGCAGAAAGCCGCACTTGTCCAGCGCGGCGCGCAGCAGCAGCACATCACGGGTGTGCGGCTGCGGGGCGTGCTGCTCGCTGTGGCTGTCGTCCCCGTCGTCCCAGACGGCGACGAGCCCGAGATCCCGGACCGGCGCGAACATGGCGGCCCGCGTCCCGACCACGGCCCGCACCGACCCGCGCCGCACGGCGAGCCACTGCGCGTACCGCTTCTCGGGCCCGGCGTCGGCGGTGAGCAGCGCGTGCCGCCCCTCGCCGAGCAGTGCGGTGAGCGCGGCGTCGACCCGGGCGGCGGCCCGCCCGTCCGGTACGACGACGAGTGCGCCGCGCCCCGAGGCGAGCGTCGCGGCCACCGCCCGTGCCAGCTCCTCGCTCCACCCGGGCCCGGGCAGCGCGTTCCACACGGCGCGCGGCGCGCCCCCGGAGGCCAGCGACTCGACGAAGGCGGCCCCGTGCTCGTACCTGGCCCACGATCCGGCGTCGGGCACCGCGGGCGGCGGCAGCGGCGCCGGTGACGGCCGCTGCTCGGCACGCGCGCTGCGCGGGGGCACGGCCAGCTGGAGTACGTCGGCGAGGCTGCCCGCGTACCGGTCGGCGACGGCCCGCGCGAGCCCCAGCAGTTCCTCGCTCAGTACGGGTTCGGGCGAGACGACCTGGGCCAGCGCCGCCAGCGGCCCGGAGTAGTCCGACTCGGCCAGCCGCTCGACGAGGAACCCGTCGATGAGCCCCCCGCCCTCGCGGCGCCCTTCCCGGACCCGGCCCCGCCCGGCCCCGAACCGCACCCGGACCCGCACCCCGGGCCGCGCCTGCTCGTCCAGTTCCTCGGGCACGGCGTAGTCGAAGTACCGGTCGAGGTGGAGCACGCCCTTGTCGACCAGCACCCGTGCCACCGGCAGTTCCCTGGCCAGCGCGGCCCCCCGCCAGGTCCTCGGCTTGGCGCGCGGCGCCTTCGCCTTCCCCTGCCGGACACCCTCCCGGATGAGCGCGAGCTGCTCCGCCGCCGGGGCCCCTTCGGTCCCGCCGTCCCCCTGCCCGTTCTCGCTGCTCACGCTTGCATTCTTACCAAACTCCACTGACAACCGGCGCGGACCGTGATCACCACGGTGAAATGCCGGGGCCCGGCCCCCCAGAGGGAAGCCGGGCCTCGGCGGGAAGCCGTGCGAGACCTACAGGCCCACGGCCTTGCGCAGCGCGTCCACGCGGTCCGTGCGCTCCCAGGTGAAGTCGGGGAGCTCGCGGCCGAAGTGGCCGTACGCCGCGGTCTGGGCGTAGATCGGGCGGAGCAGGTCGAGGTCGCGGATGATGGCGGCCGGACGGAGGTCGAAGACCTCGTCGATCGCCTTCTCGATCTTCTCGGTCTCTACCTTGTGGGTGCCGAAGGTCTCGACGAACAGACCGACCGGCTCGGCCTTGCCGATGGCGTAGGCCACCTGGACCTCGCAGCGGGAGGCCAGGCCCGCGGCGACGACGTTCTTGGCGACCCAGCGCATCGCGTAGGCCGCCGAGCGGTCCACCTTGGACGGGTCCTTGCCGGAGAAGGCACCGCCGCCGTGGCGGGCCATGCCGCCGTAGGTGTCGATGATGATCTTGCGGCCGGTCAGGCCGGCGTCGCCCATCGGACCGCCGATCTCGAAGCGGCCGGTGGGGTTGACCAGCAGGCGGTAGCCCTCGGTGTCGAGCTTGATGCCCTCGTCGAGGAGCGCCTTCAGCTCGGGCTCGACGACGAACTCACGGATGTCGGGCGCGAGCAGCGACTCCAGGTCGATGTCGCTCGCGTGCTGAGAGGAGACGACGACCGTGTCGAGGCGGACGGCCTTGTCGCCGTCGTACTCGATGGTGACCTGCGTCTTGCCGTCCGGGCGCAGGTAGGGGATGGTGCCGTTCTTGCGGACCTCCGACAGGCGCTTCGACAGACGGTGCGCCAGGAAGATCGGCAGCGGCATCAGGGTGGGCGTCTCGTCGGCCGCGTAGCCGAACATGAGGCCCTGGTCGCCGGCACCCTGCTTGTCGAGCTCGTCGTCGTCGCCCTCGACCCGGGACTCGTAGGCCGTGTCCACGCCCTGCGCGATGTCCGGGGACTGCGCGCCGATCGAGACGGACACGCCGCAGGAGGCGCCGTCGAAGCCCTTCTTCGAGGAGTCGTAACCGATCTCGAGGATCTTGTTGCGGACGAGGGTCGCGATGTCCGCGTAGGTCTTGGTGGTGACCTCGCCGGCCACGTGCACCAGACCGGTCGTGATCAGCGTCTCCACGGCGACCCGGGAGGTCGGGTCCTCACGCAGAAGCGCGTCGAGAATGGTGTCGCTGATCTGGTCAGCGATCTTGTCGGGGTGACCTTCGGTCACGGACTCCGAAGTGAACAGGCGACGGGACACAACGCTCCCTGGGGTTGCAGCGGCTGCTGGCTGATCATTGGCGGACGACGCGGGAGCTGCGCCCGGCATCGTCCGAGGACAGTTTATCGGTCGCACTCTGCCGACGGACCACCTGTCTCGCCTCTCGGGAGCCCTGTGACCTGCGACACGGGCATTCTGCCCAATGCGCGGCGGCCTTGGCCAGGGGCGCCACGCGACAATGTCATCTTTGACGATGCCGCCGAACGGCGGAGACGAAGCCCTTGACGATCAGCCCAGCCGTCCGCTCACGAGGTCCCAGACGATCTCGGCGAGGGCTTCCTTGGGCCCGTGCGACACGGGAGTCTCGCTGCCGTCGGCACCCAGCACGACCGCCTCGTTCTCTTCGGAACCGAAGGTCTTGCGCTCCCCCACCTCGTTCACCACGAGGAAGTCGCAGCCCTTGCGCACCAGCTTCTTCCGGCCGTTCGCGAGGACGTCGTCCGTCTCGGCGGCGAAGCCGACGACCACCTGTCCGGGCCGGGGCCGTTCGGCCGAGATCTCCGCGAGGATGTCCGGATTCCGCACGAGGGTGATCGGCTCGGGGTCCTGGTCGTCCTTCTTCTTGATCTTCCCGGCCGCGTAGGCCGCGGGACGGAAATCGGCCACGGCGGCGGCCATGACCACGGCATCGGCGTCGGAGGCCGCCTTCAGTACCGCCTCACGCAGCTGGACGGCCGTGCCGACGGGGACGACGTCCACGCCGGCCGGGTCCGGCAGACCGGTGTTCGCCGCGACCAGCGTCACCCGGGCGCCCCGCGCGGCGGCCGTGCGGGCCAGGGCGTAGCCCTGCTTGCCGGAGGAGCGGTTGCCGAGGAAGCGGACCGGGTCGAGGGGCTCACGGGTGCCGCCGGCGCTGACGACGACGTGCCGGCCGGCGAGATCCGGCTCCCTCACCCCCCGGGCGAGGACCCGGCGGCAGACCTCGAACATCTCGGCCGGGTCGGGCAGCCGTCCCTTGCCCGTGTCGACGCCGGTCAGGCGGCCGACCGCCGGTTCGATGACGACGGCGCCCCGGCGGCGCAGCGTCGCCACGTTCTCCTGGGTCGCCGGGTGCTCCCACATCTCGGTGTGCATGGCGGGGGCGAAGACGACCGGACAGCGGGCGGTGAGCAACGTGTTCGTCAGCAGGTCGTCGGCGAGGCCGTGGGCGGCCTTGGCGAGCATGTCGGCCGTGGCGGGGGCGACGACCACCAGGTCGGCCTGCTGGCCGATGCGGACGTGCGGCACCTCGTGGACGTCGTCCCAGACCTCGGTCGAGACGGGGTTGCCGGAGAGGGCGGACCAGGTGGCTGCGCCGACGAAGTGCAGCGCGGAGGCCGTGGGAACCACGCGGACGTCATGCCCGGACTCGGTCAGCCTGCGCAGCAGCTCGCACGCCTTGTACGCGGCGATGCCGCCACTGACCCCCAGAACGACCTTCGGCTTGTCCACCGTTTCTCCCCGGACCTCGGAAACGTACGAGTCACGTACGACTCAATGACACACCACAGGCCCGGCAGTCGACCTGCCGGGCCTGTGGAAAAGTCACCTGCAATGTGAAGGTACTACTGCGCCGGGCCCTCGATGGCCTCGGAGGTCAGCAGACCCGCGTTGATCTCGCGCAGGGCGATGGAGAGCGGCTTCTCGTGGACGTGGGTGTCCACGAGCGGACCGACGTACTCCAGGAGGCCCTCGCCGAGCTGCGAGTAGTACGCGTTGATCTGGCGGGCCCGCTTGGCCGCGTAGATCACGAGGCTGTACTTCGAGTCGGTGGCCTCGAGGAGCTCGTCGATCGGCGGGTTGATGATGCCCTCGGGCGCGGTGATGGAAGAGGACACGCTCTACCTTCCGATGGATGGGAAAGAATCAGTTGAGGGTGATCTTCACGATCACACAACGTCCATCAAGGCTAGCAGCTCGCGCGCCACGTCCTCGACGGAGGTGTTGACCAGGGTCTCGTCGAACTCCGGCTCGGCCGCCAATTCGACCTTGGCCGCCTCCAGGCGACGCTCGATCACCTCGGGCGGCTCGGTGCCCCGGCCGGTGAGCCTGCGCACGAGCTCCTCCCAGGAGGGGGGAGCCAGGAACACCAGCTGCGCCTCGGGCATGGACTCCCGGACCTGCCGGGCACCCTGGAGATCGATCTCCAGGAGGACCGGCACACCGTCCTCCAGGTGCTCCAGCACGGCCTGGCGGGGGGTGCCGTAGCGGTTGCCGGCGAATTCGGCCCACTCCAGCAGCTCGCCGTTGGCGATCAGCTTGTCCATCTCGTCGTCCGTGACGAAGAAGTAGTGGACACCGTGCTTCTCGCCGGGGCGCGGCTTGCGGGTGGTCGCCGACACCGAGAGCCAGACCTCGGGGTGTTCCTTGCGCATATGGGCGACGACCGTGCTCTTGCCGACCCCGGAGGGGCCGGAGAGCACGGTCAGCCGCGGACGTACGTCCGGGGGCTCGGGGGTCGTCCCCCGGAATGTTGCAGCCATGCAGCGATTATTCCAGCAATCCCGGGTTGCCCGGGACGCCGGTCCCGGACTGCCCGGTACTCAGGAGCCGGTGCTCCCGAACTCGCGCTCCAGGGAGGCGATCTGGTTGGAACCGAGGCCACGCACGCGGCGGCTCTCGGAGATCCCGAGTCGCTCCATGATCTGCTTGGCGCGGACCTTGCCCACGCCCGGGAGGGACTCGAGCAGGGCGGAGACCTTCATCTTGCCGATGACGTCGTTCTCCTGGCCCTGCTTGATGACCTCGTGAAGAGAGGCGCCGGAGTGCTTGAGTCGATTCTTGACCTCGGCCCGCTCCCGGCGAGCCGCGGCGGCCTTTTCGAGCGCGGCTGCGCGCTGTTCAGGGGTAAGGGGCGGAAGAGCCACGCCTACGTCACCTCGGATGTCGAACTGTCGGATACGGACCGGTGAGGAACCTAGTCGCCCCACACCTGGGGAGCCACGAGCAACACGCTTGCCCGTTCTCTGCTCGGAGACTAGCGGTCAAGTGCGCCAGAGTCAGCGAGAACAGCGGAAAAGTCCTGGTCAGCCTCCGCCAGGCCGGACATTTCAGACATAATGCCCTCGATTTGAGGATGTATTCACACTCAAGTCGCCCCCGAGCCCCCCGCCGGGGCACTCATCGGAGGACTCGGCAGGGACTCGGTGTGCACCCGGCACGGGCTCAGGCACCCGTCACGGCGGCCCGGACCTCGTCCGCGAACCGCTCCGCGGCCGCGCGCAGCGCGCCGACCTCGGGACCGTGACGCAGAACACCCCGGCTGACGTTCGGCACGACATTGCGCACCGCCGGTCCGAACACCCGGGGAAGATCGGCCGGTGTCGCCCCCTGGGCCCCGACGCCGGGGGCGAGCAGCGGGCCGTTGATGGCGAGGTCGTACGACGACAGGTCGCCCAGCGTGGCGCCCACGACCGCGCCGAAGGACCCCAGCGGCTCCTCCCCCGCGTTCTCCGCCGCCAGGTGGCCCAGCACCGTCGCGCCGACGTCGCGTCCGTCCGCGCGGACCGCGTGCTGCACCTCGTGGCCCTCGGGGTTGGAGGTGAGCGCCAGCACGAACAGGCCCGTGCCGCTCTCCCGGGCCAGCGCCACGGCCGGGCTCAGGGAGCCGTAGCCGAGGTAGGGCGAGACGGTCAGGGCGTCCGAGAACAGCGGGGCGTCCTTGTGCAGGAACGCCTCGGCGTACCCGGCCATGGTCGAGCCGATGTCGCCGCGCTTGGCGTCCATCACCACCAG
This sequence comes from Streptomyces sp. NPDC001480, assembly GCF_042894725.1. NCBI lineage: Bacteria > Bacillati > Actinomycetota > Actinomycetes > Kitasatosporales > Streptomycetaceae > Streptomyces > Streptomyces sp. NPDC001480. Next base: position 108,241 of record NZ_JBIAVX010000007.1, read on the forward strand.
GGCACCGGCCTCGCGCGCCTCCCGCACGGTCGCCTCCAGGACGGCGATGCCCCGCGAGCCGAAGCGCTCGAAGAAGGCACTCTGCGGCTTCAGGACGGCGACCCGGCCGGCCACCGCCTCGACGACCGTGCGGCTGAACCGCTCGAGCCCGGCGACGTCGTCGTTCAGGCCCCACTCGGCGAGCAGGGAGGCGTGCGGGTCGATCCCGACACACAGCGGGCCGCGCTCGTCCATCGCGCGGCGCAGGCGTGCGCCGAAGGGCTCGTGGGACGTCATGCGGGCTTCCTCACGTCGGCGCCGACCGCGTCGGCGAGGGTGGCGTACGGGCTGGTGCGCAGGCGGGCCGCCAGCCCCTTGTGGATGGCGCGGCCCCAGAGGGGCCCCTCGTAGATGAAGGCGCTGTAGCCCTGGACCAGCGTGGCGCCCGCCAGGATGCGCTGCCAGGCGTCCTCGGCGTTCTCGACGCCGCCGACGCCCACCAGGGTGATGCGGTCGCCCACGCGTGCGTACAGGCGGCGCAGCACCTCCAGGGAGCGCGCCTTCAGCGGCGCGCCCGACAGCCCGCCGGCCTCCTTCACCAGAGAGGGTTCGGATGTCAGACCGAGCCCCTCGCGCGCGATGGTGGTGTTCGTGGCGATGATCCCGTCCAGGCCGAGGTCGACGGCCAGGTCGGCGACCGCGTCGACGTCCTCGTCGGCGAGGTCCGGCGCGATCTTCACCAGCAGCGGCACGCGGCGTCCCGGCACGACCCGGTCGGCGGCCTCGCGCACGGCGCTCAGCAGCGGCCGCAGCGCCTCGGTGGCCTGGAGGTTGCGCAGCCCGGGCGTGTTCGGGGAGGAGACGTTGACAACCAGGTAGTCCGCGTACGGGGCCAGTCGCTCGGCCGACTTCACGTAGTCGCCGACCGCCTCGGCCTCGGGGACCACCTTGGTCTTGCCGATGTTCACGCCCACGACCGTCCTGAAGACGGGCTCGCGCGTGGCCAGGCGGGCCGCGACGGCCAGCGAGCCGTCGTTGTTGAAGCCCATGCGGTTGATCAGCGCGCGGTCCGCGACGAGCCGGAACAGCCGCTTCCTGGGGTTGCCGGGCTGCGGCTCGCCGGTGACGGTCCCGATCTCGACGTGGTCGAAGCCCAGCATCGACATGCCGTCGATGGCGACCGCGTTCTTGTCGAAGCCGGCGGCGAGACCGAAGGGGCCGTGCATGCGCAGCCCGAAGGCCTCGGTGCGCAGTTCCTTGTAGCGGGGCGCGAGGGCCGCGGCGACGAAGGTGCGCAGCACCGGGATGCGGGCGGCGAGCCGGATCCACCGGAAGGCGAGGTGGTGGGCCTTCTCGGGATCCATCCGTTTGAAAACCAGACGGAAGAATTGCTTGTACATGTCCAGATGTCCTCGTGAGGCCTCATGAAGAGGGGGACACCGTTCCCGGTGTCCCCCTCTTCGGCTGCTAGTCGCGGGCCGCGGTCAGATGTTCCGCGTGTTCCTGGAGCGAACGGACGCCCACGTCACCGCGGTTCAGGGCGTCGATGCCCTGGACCGCCGCGGCGAGCGCCTGGACCGTCGTCAGGCAGGGCACGGACCGGGCCACGGCCGCCGTGCGGATCTCGTAGCCGTCGAGGCGGCCACCGGTGCCGTACGGGGTGTTGACGATGAGGTCGACCTCGCCGTCGTGGATGAGCTGGACGATGGTCCGCTCGCCGTTCGGGCCGGTGCCCTCGGACTGCTTGCGCACGATCGTGGCGTTGATGCCGTTGCGCTTGAGGACCTCGGCCGTACCGGAGGTGGCGAGCAGTTCGAAGCCGTGGGCGACCAGCTCGCGCGCCGGGAAGATCATCGAGCGCTTGTCGCGGTTGGCGACCGAGATGAAGGCGCGGCCCTTGGTGGGCAGCGGGCCGTACGCCCCGGCCTGCGACTTGGCGTACGCGGTGCCGAAGACGGAGTCGATGCCCATGACCTCGCCGGTGGAGCGCATCTCCGGGCCGAGGACCGTGTCGACGCCCCGGCCCTGGATGTCGCGGAAGCGGGACCACGGCATGACCGCCTCCTTGACGGAGATCGGCGCGTCCAGGGGCAGCTCGCCGCCGTCGCTGTGCCTCGGCAGCAGGCCCTCCTCGCGCAGTTCGGCGATGGTCGCGCCCAGCGAGATCCGGGCGGCGGCCTTGGCCAGCGGCACCGCGGTCGCCTTCGAGGTGAAGGGGACCGTGCGGGACGCGCGCGGGTTGGCCTCCAGGACGTAGAGGATGTCGCCCGCCATCGCGAACTGGATGTTGATCAGGCCGCGGACGCCCACCCCGCGCGCGATGGCCTCGGTCGAGGCGCGCAGCCGCTTGATGTCGAAGCCGCCCAGCGTGATCGGGGGCAGGGCGCACGCCGAGTCGCCGGAGTGGATGCCGGCCTCCTCGATGTGCTCCATGACGCCGCCGAGGTACAGCTCCTCGCCGTCGTACAGGGCGTCGACGTCGATCTCGATGGCGTCGTCGAGGAACCGGTCGACCAGCACCGGCCGGGAGGGGCTGATCTCGGTCGACTCGGCGATGTAGGTGGCCAGCCGGGTCTCGTCGTAGACGATCTCCATGCCGCGCCCGCCGAGCACGTACGAGGGCCGGACCAGGACCGGGTAGCCGATCTCGTCGGCGATGGCCTTGGCCTCTTCGAAGGTGGTGGCCGTGCCGTGCTTGGGGGCGGGCAGGCCGGCCTCGGCGAGGACCCGGCCGAAGGCGCCGCGGTCCTCGGCGGCGTGGATGGCCTCCGGGGAGGTGCCCACGATCGGCACGCCGTTGTCCTTCAGGGCCTGCGACAGCCCGAGCGGGGTCTGGCCGCCCAACTGCACGACGACGCCCGCGACCGGACCGGCCTGCTGCTCGGCGTGCACGATCTCCAGCACGTCCTCGAGCGTCAGCGGCTCGAAGTACAGGCGGTCGGAGGTGTCGTAGTCCGTGGAGACGGTCTCCGGGTTGCAGTTGACCATCACGGTCTCGTACCCGGCGTCGTGCAGCGCGAAGGAGGCGTGCACGCAGGAGTAGTCGAACTCGATGCCCTGGCCGATGCGGTTCGGGCCGGAGCCCAGGATGATGACGGCGGCCTTCTCCCGGGGCGCGACCTCGGTCTCCTCGTCGTAGGAGGAGTAGAAGTACGGCGTCTTCGCGGCGAACTCGGCGGCGCAGGTGTCGACGGTCTTGTAGACCGGGCGGATGCCCAGCGCGTGCCGGACCTCGCGCACGACGTCCTCGCGCAGCCCGCGGATCTCGCCGATCTGCTGGTCGGAGAAGCCGTGCCGCTTGGCCTCGGCGAGCAGGTCGGCGGTGAGCTCGGGCGCCTCGGCCAGCTCGTCCGCGACCTCCTTGAGCAGGAAGAGCTGGTCGACGAACCACGGGTCGATCTTCGTGTACTCGAAGACCTCCTCGGGCGTGGCGCCCGCGCGGATGGCCTGCATGACGGTGTTGATGCGGCCGTCGGTGGGGCGCACGGCCTGAGCGAGCAGGGCGGCCTTGTCGCCGGTCTCGCCGACGAACGTGAACTGGCTGCCCTTCTTCTCCAGCGAGCGCAGCGCCTTCTGGAAGGCCTCGGTGAAGTTGCGGCCGATGGCCATGGCCTCGCCGACCGACTTCATGGTGGTGGTCAGCGTGGAGTCGGCCTGCGGGAACTTCTCGAAGGCGAACCGCGGGGCCTTGACGACCACGTAGTCGAGGGTGGGCTCGAAGGAGGCCGGGGTCTCCTGCGTGATGTCGTTCGGGATCTCGTCGAGGGTGTAGCCCACGGCGAGCTTGGCGGCGATCTTGGCGATCGGGAAGCCGGTCGCCTTGGAGGCCAGGGCCGAGGAGCGGGACACGCGCGGGTTCATCTCGATGACGATCACGCGGCCGTCCTCGGGGTTCACCGCGAACTGGATGTTGCAGCCGCCGGTGTCGACGCCGACCTCGCGGATGACGGCGATGCCGATGTCGCGCAGGATCTGGTACTCGCGGTCGGTCAGCGTCATCGCCGGGGCGACGGTGATCGAGTCGCCGGTGTGCACGCCCATCGGGTCGAAGTTCTCGATGGAGCAGACGACCACGACGTTGTCGTGCTTGTCGCGCATCAGCTCCAGCTCGTACTCCTTCCAGCCGAGGATGGACTCCTCCAGGAGCACCTCGGTGGTCGGGGAGAGCGTGAGGCCCTGGCCGGCGATGCGGCGCAGCTCGTCCTCGTCGTGGGCGAAGCCGGAGCCGGCGCCGCCCATGGTGAAGGAGGGGCGGACGACGACCGGGTAGCCGCCGAGCTCCTCGACACCGGCGAGCACCTCGTCCATGGTGTGGCAGATCACGGACCGGGCGGACTCACCGTGCCCGATCTTCCTGCGGACCTCCTCCACGACCTCCTTGAACTGGTCGCGGTCCTCGCCCTTGTGGATGGCCTCGACGTTGGCGCCGATCAGCTCGACGCCGTACTTGTCCAGGACGCCGTTCTCGTCCAGCGAGATCGCGGTGTTCAGGGCCGTCTGGCCGCCGAGGGTGGGCAGCAGCGCGTCGGGCCGCTCCTTGGCGATGATCTTCTCGACGAACTCCGGGGTGATCGGCTCGACGTAGGTGGCGTCGGCGATCTCCGGGTCCGTCATGATCGTCGCCGGGTTGGAGTTGACGAGTACGACTCTCAACCCTTCGGCCTTCAGGACCCGGCACGCCTGGGTGCCGGAGTAGTCGAACTCGGCGGCCTGGCCGATGACGATCGGGCCGGAGCCGATGACCAGGACGGACTGGATATCGGTGCGCTTAGGCACGCTGGCCCTCCATCAGGGATACGAAGCGGTCGAACAGGTAGGCGGCGTCGTGCGGGCCCGCTGCCGCTTCCGGGTGGTACTGGACGCTGAAGGCCGGGCGGTCCAGGAGCTGGAGGCCCTCCACCACGTTGTCATTCAGGCACACGTGGGAGACCTCGACGCGGCCGTAGGGGGTCACGGTCGCCTCGTCGAGCGGGGCGTCGACGGCGAAGCCGTGGTTGTGCGCGGTGACCTCGACCTTGCCGGTCGTACGGTCCTGCACGGGCTGGTTGATGCCGCGGTGGCCGTACTTCAGCTTGTAGGTGCCGAAGCCCAGGGCGCGGCCGAGGATCTGGTTGCCGAAGCAGATGCCGAACAGCGGGGTGCCGCGCTCCAGGACACCCTGCATGACGGAGACCGGGCGGTCGGCGGTGGCCGGGTCGCCGGGGCCGTTGGAGAAGAACACGCCGTCCGGGTTCACGGCGTAGACGTCCTCGACGGTCGCGGTCGCCGGCAGCACGTGCACCTCGATGCCGCGCTCGGCCATACGGTGCGGGGTCATGCCCTTGATGCCGAGGTCGACGGCGGCGACGGTGAACTTCTTCTCTCCGACCGCGGGGACGACGTACGCCTCCTGGGTCGCTACCTCGGCGGAGAGGTCGGCGCCCTTCATCTCGGGGGCCTGGCGGACCTCGGCGAGCATGGTGCCCTCGTCGGGCAGGGCGTTGCCGGAGAAGATGCCGACGCGCATGGCGCCGCGCTCGCGCAGGTGGCGGGTGAGGGCGCGGGTGTCGATGCCGGAGATGCCGACGACGCCCTGCGCGGCGAGCTCCTCGTCCAGGGAGCGCCTGGAACGCCAGTTGGACGGCACGCGCGCGGGGTCGCGCACGACGTAACCGGCCACCCAGATGCGCTTGGACTCGGGGTCCTCGTCGTTGACGCCTGTGTTGCCGACGTGCGGGGCGGTCATCACCACGACCTGGCGGTGGTAGGAGGGGTCGGTGAGGGTCTCCTGGTAGCCGGTCATGCCGGTGGAGAACACGGCCTCGCCGAAGGTCGACCCCACGGCCCCGTAGGCGCGGCCGCGGAAGATCCGGCCGTCCTCCAGGACGAGTACGGCGGGAGTCTTGCCAGCTCCCCTGGTGGAGGTCGTCATCGTTCGGCGCCTTCCGTGCTGGTTGTCTTGATCATGGAATTGAGGGCGGTGACCCATTCGTGGTGCTCGGCGGCCCGGTCGGAGCGGAACCCCGAGTCGATCAGCCGGTCGCCGTGCTGCCAGGTGACGATCAGCAGCCCGCCCTCGGTGAGGACCTTGCCGGCGATGCCCTTGTCGAGCCGGGCCTCGCGCAGCGCGGCGGCGGGGACGAAGAAGTCGGCCGCCCCGGGGCGTACGACGTCCAGGCCCGCGTCCGTCAGGGTGAGCTCGGCCCGGCTGCGGGTGCCCAGGCCGTGCGCCACGATGCGGTCCAGCCACTGTCCGGCCGTGGTGGAGCCGTGGTAGCGGCCGGTCATGCTCAGTTTCGCCGGGCCGGGGTCACTCGGCATTCCAGGCTGCGGCGGCTTGCCGCCTCCGTTGAGGGTGGTGGTGGGAGACGGGCGGGCGGGCAGCTCCGGGAGGTCGCCCTGGAGCGTGCTGCGCCACTTCCAGCCCTCGCGCATCAGCCAGTAGACGAGCGCGACGAAGAGGGCGAGTCCGACGAGCCAGCCGATGCGGGCGGTCCAGTCGGTCACCTCGGCCGACTTCTTGTCGGCCGCCAGTCCGGTCGCGAGTCCGGCCGCGAGCCAAGTTGCAGGTGTCACGTGAGCTTCCCGTCGACGAGCGTGGCCTTGCCCCGCAGCCACGTGTGGGTGACACGGCCCGGCAGCTCGCGTCCCTCGTACGGGGTGTTGCGGCTGCGCGAGGCGAAGCCCGCGGGGTCCACCAGGCCACGGTAGGCCGTGTCGACGAGGGTGAGGTTGGCGGGCTCACCTGCCGAGACGGGCCGGCCGTGGCCCGTGGCCCGTCCGATCCGCGCGGGCTTGACGGACATCCGGTCGGCGACGCCGGCCCAGTCCAGCAGGCCCGTGTCCACCATGGTCTCCTGCACCACCGACAACGCGGTCTCCAGGCCGACCATGCCCATGGCCGCCGCGGCCCACTCGCAGTCCTTGTCCTCGTGCGGGTGCGGGGCGTGGTCGGTGGCGACGATGTCGATCGTGCCGTCGGCGAGCGCCTCGCGCAGGGCGTGCACGTCCCGCTCGGTGCGCAGCGGCGGGTTCACCTTGTAGACGGGGTTGTAGCTGCGCACCAGCTCGTCGGTGAGGAGCAGGTGGTGCGGGGTGACCTCGGCGGTGACCTGGATGCCGCGGGACTTGGCCCAGCGGACGATCTCGACGCTTCCGGCGGTCGACAGGTGGCAGATGTGGACGCGGGAGCCGACGTGCTCGGCGAGCAGCACGTCCCGGGCGATGACCGACTCCTCGGCGACGGCCGGCCAGCCCCCGAGCCCCAGCTCGGCGGAGACGACGCCCTCGTTCATCTGGGCGCCCTCGGTGAGCCTCGGCTCCTGCGCGTGCTGGGCGACGACGCCGCCGAAGGCCTTCACGTACTCGAGCGCCCGGCGCATGATCACGGCGTCGTCGACGCACTTGCCGTCGTCGGAGAAGACGGTGACCCCGGCGGCCGACTCGTGCATCGCGCCCAGCTCGGCGAGCTTCTTGCCCTCCAGGCCGACGGTGACGGCGCCGATGGGCTGCACGTCGCAGTAGCCGTGCTCCTGCCCCAGCCGGTAGACCTGCTCGACCACGCCGGCGGTGTCGGCGACCGGGAAGGTGTTGGCCATGGCGAACACGGCAGTGTAGCCGCCGGAGGCGGCCGCGCGGGTGCCGGTGAGGACGGTCTCGGAGTCCTCGCGGCCGGGCTCGCGCAGGTGGGTGTGCAGGTCGACCAGGCCCGGCAGCAGCACCTTGCCGCCGGCCTCGACGACCTCCGCCCCCTCGGCGGACAGCCCGGTACCGACCGCCTCGATGAGCTCGCCGTCGATCAGCACGTCCTGCGGCTCGCCGCCGAGCACCTTCGCACCACGGATCAGGATCTTGCTCATGGGACTTACTTCTCCTCGTTGGTGCGGGCTTGGGTGACGGCGGGTTCGTTGCCGCCGAGCAGCAGGTACATGACGGCCATCCGGATGGAGACGCCGTTGGCGACCTGCTCGACGACGGTGCAGCGCTCGGAGTCGGCGACCTCGGCGGTGATCTCCATACCGCGGACCATCGGGCCGGGGTGCATCACGATGGCGTGCTCGGGCATCCGCGCCATGCGGTCGCCGTCGAGGCCGTAGCGCCGTGAGTACTCGCGCTCGGTGGGGAAGAAGGCCGCGTTCATGCGCTCACGCTGGACGCGGAGCATCATCACCGCGTCGGACTTCGGCAGGGTGCTGTCGAGGTCGTACGACACCTCGCACGGCCAGGTCTCGACGCCGACCGGCACCAGCGTGGGCGGCGCGACCAGGGTGACCTCGGCGCCGAGGGTGTGCAGCAGGTCGACGTTGGAGCGGGCGACCCGGCTGTGCAGGACGTCGCCGACGATCGTGATGCGCTTGCCGGACAGGTCCTGGCCGATCCCGGCGTCCCGGCCGACCAGCCGGCGGCGCATGGTGAAGGCGTCCAGCAGGGCCTGGGTGGGGTGCTGGTGGGTGCCGTCGCCGGCGTTGATGACGGCGGCGTCGATCCAGCCGGAGGTGGCCAGGCGGTAGGGGGCTCCGGAGGCGCCGTGGCGGATGACGACGGCGTCGACGCCCATGGCCTCCAGGGTCTGGGCGGTGTCCTTCAGGGACTCGCCCTTCGACACCGACGACCCCTTGGCGGAGAAGTTGATCACGTCCGCGGAGAGGCGCTTCTCCGCGGCCTCGAAGGAGATCCGGGTCCGGGTGGAGTCCTCGAAGAAGAGGTTGACGATCGTGCGGCCGCGCAGGGTCGGCAGTTTCTTGATGGGCCGGTCGGCGACCCGGGCCATCTCCTCGGCGGTGTCGAGGATCAGGACGGCGTCGTCGCGGGTGAGGTCGGCGGCCGAGATGAGATGACGCTGCATCTGTCAGGCTCCGTAAGGCAGTTCGAATTCGGGAGATTCCGGGCAGACAGGGGCACGGCGAGGGGACGCACGGCCCGGAGGCCGCACGCGCGCGTGCTACTGCTGGGCGGTCGGCTTCACACCGAGCAGCACGGTGTCGCGACCGTCCTCCTCGGCGAGCTGGACCTTGACCGTCTCCCGCAGCGACGTGGGGAGGTTCTTGCCGACGTAGTCGGCGCGGATGGGCAGTTCGCGGTGACCGCGGTCGACGAGGACCGCGAGCTGCACCGCGCGCGGGCGCCCGATGTCGTTCAGGGCGTCCAGGGCGGCACGGATGGTGCGGCCGGAGAAGAGCACGTCGTCGATCAGGACGACCAGACGGCCGTCGATGCCGTCACCGGGGATCTCGGTGCGGGCCAGCGCGCGCGGGGGGTGCATGCGCAGGTCGTCGCGGTACATGGTGATGTCGAGCGACCCCACGGGCACCTTGCGGTCGGTGATCTGCTCGAGCTTGGCGGCCAGCCGCTGGGCGAGGAAGACGCCCCGGGTCGGGATGCCGAGGAGCACCACGTCGTCGGCGCCCTTGGCGCGCTCGACGATCTCGTGGGCGATGCGGGTCACGACGCGCGCGATGTCGGGGCCTTCGAGAACGGGCCGCGCATCGGACGTCTGGGCGTCCGGCTTGTCACGCCTGTCTTGCGAGTCTTGCTTGTCCATACGAAACGGACCCCCTTCTCCGCCTCACGGGACGGATCTTAAAGGACGTCGGAATTGCGCCATCCACCGTAGCAGGTCCCTCGTACGCCCCTGATCACCCCCTTGGCGCAATGCGTCGCCGCTACCACGGAAGAGTCGCTGCGGACCATTCGGCTTGACGCAAGAGAGTAACGCTGCGTAACCTCACAGTGAGTTACCAGCCGCGCGGCACGGAAACAAAGCCAGGCCGCGTCGACACAGTGTCCGGGGAGCTATATGTCCAGCGAATACGCCAAACAGCTCGGGGCCAAGCTCCGGGCCATCCGCACCCAGCAGGGCCTTTCCCTCCACGGTGTCGAGGAGAAGTCCCAGGGTCGCTGGAAGGCCGTGGTGGTCGGTTCGTACGAGCGCGGCGACCGCGCCGTGACCGTGCAGCGTCTTGCCGAGCTGGCCGATTTCTATGGCGTTCCTGTGCAGGAGCTGCTGCCGGGCACCACGCCGGGCGGCGCCGCCGAGCCGCCGCCGAAGCTGGTCCTGGACCTTGAGCGGCTGGCCACCGTGCCGGCCGAGAAGGCGGGCCCCCTTCAGCGGTACGCCGCGACCATCCAGTCGCAGCGCGGCGACTACAACGGCAAGGTGCTGTCGATCCGGCAGGACGACCTGCGCACACTCGCCGTCATCTACGACCAGTCGCCCTCGGTCCTCACCGAGCAGCTGATCAGCTGGGGCGTGCTGGACGCGGACGCGCGCCGTGCCGTGGCGACCCACGAGGAGAGCTGAGCCTCTCAGCGCCTCAGCAGAAACGTGCCGCCCGTAGGTGCGCACGTCCACAAGGCGGAACGCCGGAGGGCCCGCAGCACGAGTGCTGCGGGCCCTCCGGCGTTCGTGTCGCGGTGCCTCTCGGGCCGCGTCGCGTCAGGCCTCGTCGCGGCGCAACGAGGACTTCAGCTCCTTGAGCCGGCCGAGCAGGCCGTTGACGAACGAGGGCGACTCGTCCGTGGAGAACTCCTTCGCGAGCTGCACCATCTCGTCCAGGACGACGGCGTCCGGGGTCTCGTCCACCCAGATCAGCTCGTAGGCGCCCAGGCGCAGGATGTTCCGGTCGACCACCGGCATCCGGTCGAGCGTCCAGCCGACCGAGTACTGGGCGAGCAGCTCGTCGATGCGCTTCGCCTGCTCGGCGTAGCCCTCGACCAGCTGCATCGTGTACTCGCTCACCGGCGGCTGCCGGGTGTCGTCCCGGGAGAGCCGGATCCAGTCCGCGAGGACCGTCAGGACGTCGGCGCCTCGCTGGTCGCCCTCGAAGAGGATCTGGAAGGCGCGCTTGCGGGCCGTGTTGCGGGCAGCCACGGTTAGCTGTTCACCCGGCCGAGGTAGTCGCTCGTACGGGTGTCGACCTTGATCTTCTCACCGGTGGTGATGAAGAGCGGGACCTGGATCTGGTGGCCGGTCTCCAGGGTCGCGGGCTTGGTGCCGCCGGTGGAGCGGTCGCCCTGGACGCCCGGCTCGGTCTCCTGGATCACGAGCTCGACGGCGGCCGGCAGCTCGACGAAGAGCACCTCGCCCTCGTGCTGCGCGACGGTGGCCGTGAAGCCCTCGATGAGGAAGTTGGCGGCGTCGCCGACGGCCTTGCGGTCGACCATGAGCTGGTCGTAGGTCTCCATGTCCATGAAGACGAAGTAGTCGCCGTCCATGTACGAGAACTGCATGTCGCGCTTGTCGACAGTGGCCGTCTCGACCTTGACGCCGGCGTTGAAGGTCTTGTCGACGACCTTGCCGGAGAGCACGTTCTTGAGCTTGGTGCGCACGAAGGCCGGGCCCTTGCCGGGCTTGACGTGCTGGAACTCGACGACGGACCAGAGCTGGCCGCCTTCGAGCTTGAGCACCATGCCGTTCTTGAGGTCGTTCGTGGAAGCCACGGTTGCGGAATCTCCTGGACTGACGTACGACCCCGGGGCAGGCGCACAGCGCGAGGCTAGAGCGCGAGCAGCTCCTTGGTCGTGATGGTGAGTAGCTCGGGTCCGCCGTCCGCCTCGGGGCGTACGACGAGCGTGTCATCGATCCGGACGCCGCCCCGGCCCGGGAGGTGGACCCCCGGTTCGACGGTGACCGGCACGCAAGCGTCCAGTTTACCCATGGCCGAGGGAGCCAACTGCGGGTCCTCGTCGATTTCGAGTCCCACCCCGTGTCCGACGAGCGGCGGCAGGCCCTGCGCGTACCCGGCGGAGTCCAGCACCTGGCGTGCGGCGCGGTCCACGTCGCGGTAGGCCGCGCCGGGCGCCAGGGCCTCGCGTCCGGCGCGCTGCGCTGCGAAGACGAGGTCGTAGAGCTCGATCTGCCAGTCGGCCGGCGAGGTGCCGATGACGAACGTCCGGCCGATCTCACAGCGGTATCCGCGATAGGTGGCCCCGAGGCAGACGGACAGGAAGTCGCCTTCCTCGACCCGCCGGTCGGTGGGCCGGTGCCCGCGCCGGCCGGCGTTCGGGCCGGTGGCGACCGAGGTCGCGAAGGCGGGCCCGTCCGCGCCGTGGTCGACCAGGCGCCGCTCCAGTTCCAGGGCGAGGTGCCGTTCGGTGCGGCCGACCAGGATGGACTCCAGCAGCTCACCGAGGGCCTGGTCGGCGATCTCGGCGCCGATACGGAGGCAGGAGATCTCCTCCTCGTCCTTCACCACCCTGAGCTGCTCCACGGCCACGCCGAGGTCGGCGAGGCGGAGGCGGGGCGCGACGGAGGAGACGGCTCTGTACCGGGTGACGGTCAGATGGTGCTCCTCCACGGCGAGGGCTTCGGCTCCCTGGGCCGCGGCGAGGTCGGCCGCCGCGACCGCGGTGTCGCCACCGGGTGAGGGCAGGATCTGTAGCCGCAGGTTCTCGTCCGGCCGCCCCTCGCCGGGGCGGTCGTCGGGCGGGGCGGCGCAGACGAGGAGGTCCTCGCGCTTGCCGAGGATCAGAACTGCGTCCTGGGGGGCGGCGCCCGCCAGGTAGCGCACATTGGCGGGGCGGGAGATGAGCGCTGCCGCGGTACCGGCCGCGTTGCAGCGTTCCCTCAGCCGGGATCGGCGGGTCGCGTACACCTCTGACATGAGACGAGCGTAGAAGTTTTGCCCGATTCGCGCTGTTTGTGGGGGCCGAGTGGGGCTCCGCCAGAGCTCCGTCAGAGCTCCCTCAGCCCGTGATCACCAGTTCGGTGGGCTGGTGATGGCCCGCGCGAGCACCTCGTCGAGGACCCGGGCCGTGCTCGGCACGTCCAGCTGGGAGTTGTCGATGATCGGCAGCCCCGAGCCGTACCAGCCGGCCATGCGGCCGTGGATGCGGGCCACCTCCTCGTCGGTGAGGCGGCGGTTGCCCGTGCGTTCGGCGTTGCGCTCCAGAACGATGTCCAGGCCCGGGAGGAGGACCACGGGCAGCAGACCGGGACCGACGTGCCGCTTCCAGCCGCCGAGACCGACGACCGGCCGGTCCGGGAACACCGCGTCGTCGAGGACGCAGGAGATGCCGTTGGCCAGGAAGTTCCGCGCGGCGAAACCGCAGGTGCGGCGGGCCAGGCGGTACTGGGCCTCGGAGTGGTCGTTCCAGCCGGACTGCGGGTCGGCGAAGCCCGAGCGGACCCATTCGCGGACGTCGTCGAGGCTGATGTGGGCGGTGGGGACCCGGCGGTGGTCCGCCCAGTACTTGGCGACGCTCGTCTTCCCGGCACCGGCGGGGCCGATCAGCAGCACGGCCAGGGTCGTGGCGGACGGGTCCGGGGCCGCGGCGGGTGGCGGGCTGGGCACGGCGACCGGGCCGCCGGGCGGCAGCGGCACATGGCCGGTGGTGTCGGGGACCGGCGGCACGGGCGGGTGCTGTGGGGCCGGGGGCTGCGGAGCCGGGGGCTGCGGAGCCGGGGGCTGGGCGGGCGCGGGCGGCACCGGTCCCACGGAGGTGCCGGTGAAGCCCGGAGCCGGGGGCGGCGGGGGCACGGGCGCGGGGCCCTGGTGGGATCCCGGGTGGTGTGCACCCGGGTGGTGTGCGGCCGGCGCCCAGCCGGCCGCCGGTCCCTGCCCCGGCTGGTGGGGCGGCGGCAGCTCGGACCCCACTGCGTGCTGCATCCGGTGCCACTCCGTCTCGTCCGTACAGGCAATTGACGCCGGCAGCGGGGCCGTCCCCGCTCCCTACCGAACGGTACCGTCCCCGGCCGTCGTTCGGTGAAACGGCCGGGGACGCCGCGAAGTGCCCGTCCCGCGAGGTGAATCGGGCGGAAGGAGCAGGTGAGGACGTACCGCGCCCTCGCTCACTGCCCCACTTCGCCGTAGGCGGCCAGCAGCACCGCCGGGTCCGGTCCCTCCAGGACGGTCGGCTTGCCGAGGCCGTCGAGCACGATGAAGCGCAGCAGGTCGCCTCGGGACTTCTTGTCGACCTTCATCGTCTCCAGCAGCTTGGGCCACTGGTCGTAGCGGTAGTGCAGCGGCAGCCCGACCGACTCCAGGACCGTGCGGTGGCGGTCGGCGGTCGCGTCGTCCAACCGGCCCGCGAGACGGCCGAGTTCGGCGGCGAAGTGCATGCCGACCGAGACCGCGGCGCCGTGCCGCCACTTGTAGCGCTCGTTCTTCTCGATGGCGTGGGCGAGCGTGTGGCCGTAGTTGAGGATCTCCCTCAGGCCGGACTCCTTCAGGTCGGAGGAGACGACCTCCGCCTTCACCCGGATCGACCGCTCGATCAGCTCGGCCGTGTGCGGCCCGGCCGGGGAGCGCGCGGCCTCGGGGTCGGACTCGATGAGATCCAGGATCGCCGGGTCGGCGATGAAGCCGGCCTTGATGATCTCGGCGAGCCCGGAGACGTAGTCGTTGACGGGCAGCGAGTCCAGCGCGGCCAGGTCGCACAGCACACCGGCCGACGGGTGGAAGGCACCCACCAGGTTCTTGCCCTCGGCCGTGTTGATGCCGGTCTTGCCGCCGACCGCCGCGTCCACCATGGCCAGCACGGTCGTCGGGACGGCGATCCAGCGCACGCCGCGCAGCCAGGTCGCGGCCACGAACCCGGCCAGGTCGGTGGTCGCACCGCCGCCGACGCCCACGACGACGTCGGAGCGGGTGAACCCGGACTGGCCGAGCGCCTTCCAGCAGTAGGCGGCGACCTCGGCGGTCTTGGCCTCCTCGGCGTTCGGCACCTGGATCGCGACGGCCTCGTAGCCCTGCTCGGCGAGGTCGGCGCGCAGTGCGTCACCGGTCTCGGCGAGGGCCTCGGGGTGGATCACCGCGACACGCTTGACCCGGTCGCCGATCAACCCGGCCAGCTCCCCGAGGAGCTGACGGCCCACCAGCACCTCGTAGGGGTCGGTGCCCGCGGTGCCGGCGACCTGGATCCGCGTCACTGCCTCACTCATGCTTCCTTCAACTCCAAAGCGTCCAGGGTGGCTTGGGTGACCTCTTCGGGCGTACGGCCGTCCGTCGGTACGACGGCGGTGGCGACCTCCTCGTACAGGTGCCGCCGCGCCTCCATCAGCTCGCGCCACTGCTTGCGCGGGTTGACGGCGAGCAGCGGACGGGCCGCGTTGAGACCGGTGCGCTTGACCGCCTCCTCGACGTCCATCGAGAGGTAGACCACGCGGTGCCCGGCGAGCAGGCCACGGGTGTCCTCGTCGAGGATCGCGCCGCCGCCGAGCGCGAGGACGCCCTCGTGCTCGGCGAGTGCCGTGCGCACGGCCCGCTTCTCGACGGCGCGGAAGACCGGCTCGCCCTCGTCCACGAAGATCTCGGCGATGGTCCGGCCCTCGGCGGCCACGATGTCGTCGTCGGTGTCCCGGTAGGCGACGCCCAGCCGCTCGGCCAGCAGCAGTCCGACCGTGGACTTGCCGACGCCCATCGGACCGACCAGCACGATCGACGGTCCGGTCATCGGATCGCGAGGTTGTCGAGGTACGACCGCACGTTGCGGCGGGTCTCGGCCACGCTGTCGCCGCCGAACTTCTCCGCCACCGCGTCCGCGAGGACGAGCGCGACCATCGCCTCGGCGACGATGCCGGCCGCCGGGACCGCGGACACGTCGGACCGCTGGTGATGCGCCTGGGTCGCCTCGCCGGTGGTGACGTCCACGGTCCGCAGAGCGCGCGGCACGGTCGCGATCGGCTTCATCGCGGCCCGCACGCGCAGCAGCTCGCCGGTGCTCAGGCCGCCCTCCGTGCCGCCGGCCCGGCCGGAGACGCGCCGGATGCCCTCGGGCGTGCCCACGATCTCGTCGTGCGCCTTGGAGCCGGGCACCCGGGCCAGCTCGAAGCCGTCGCCGATCTCGACGCCCTTGATCGCCTGGATGCCCATGAGGGCGCCGGCCAGCCGGGCGTCCAGCTTGCGGTCCCAGTGCACGTGCGAGCCCAGTCCGACCGGGACGCCGTAGGCGAGCACCTCGACCACACCGCCGAGGGTGTCGCCGTCCTTGTGGGCCTGGTCGACCTCCGCGACCATCGCCTTCGAGGTGTCCGCGTCGAGGCAGCGCAGCGGGTCGGCGTCCAGCTTCTCGACGTCGGCCGGGGTGGGGTACACGCCCTGCGGAGCCTTCACGGAGCACAGCTCGACGACGTGGGAGACGATCTCGATGCCGGCCGTCTCCTTCAGGTACGACCGGGCCACCGCGCCCAGCGCCACCCGGGCCGCCGTCTCACGGGCCGAGGCACGCTCCAGGATCGGGCGGGCCTCGTCGAAGCCGTACTTCTGCATGCCGGCGAGGTCGGCGTGGCCGGGCCGGGGGCGGGTCAGCGGAGCGTTGCGGGCCAGGCCCGCAAGCACCTCGGGGTCGACCGGGTCGGCCGCCATGACCTGCTCCCACTTGGGCCACTCGGTGTTGCCCACCATGATCGCGACCGGCGAGCCGAGGGTGAGGCCGTGCCGGACGCCGCCCAGGAAGGTGACCTCGTCCCGCTCGAACTTCATGCGCGCACCGCGTCCATAGCCGAGGCGCCGCCGCGCGAGGTGGTCCGCCACCATCTCCGTGGTGACCGGCACGCCGGCGGGAAGGCCCTCCAGCGTGGCGACTAGTGCGGGACCGTGGGACTCCCCCGCGGTCAGCCAGCGCAACCTGCTCAACGGTGCTCCTCAGTGCTCGCGCCCGGGTACTGCCCTGCGTACGCGCGTACGCGCGTACGCGCGTCCTCTCGTACGGGGCGGCGCGGCCGGGTGCGCGGCGCCGGCCCGCCACGTCCGATCCTCCCACGTCCGGGGCCGTACCCGGCTCCCGGTCCAGAAGGCGGACGTGACGGTGGACGTCAGTGCGCGGCGAGCGCCTTCTCACCGGCCCGGCGCATGGCCTCCAGCGGGGCCGGGGCGCGGCCGGTCATCTGCTCCACCTGGAGCACCGCCTGGTGCACCAGCAGGTCGAGGCCGCTGACGACGGCGCCGCCGAACATGGACCAGCGTGCCGCGAGCTCGGTGGGCCAGGGGTCGTAGAGCACGTCGAACAGGGTCGTGGGCCGCTCCGGTACGGCGGCGGCGAGCGCGTCGGTGGTGCCCGCGGGGGTGGTGGCGATCACCAGCGGGGCGTGCAGCGCCTCGGCCGCGTCCGCCCAGTCGGCGGTGCGGACCTCGACGTCGAGCCGCTCGCCCCAGTGGCGCATCTCGGCGGCGCGGGCCTCGCTGCGGACGTAGGCGACGACCTCGCCGGTGCAGACCCGGGACAGGGCGGCCAGGGCGGAGGAGGCGGTGGCTCCGGCGCCGAGGACGGCCGCGGAGTCGACCTGTTCGATGCCGTGTTCGCGCAGGGCGGCGACCATGCCCGGGATGTCGGTGTTGTCGCCGAGGCGGCGGCCGTCCTGGGTGAGGACGACGGTGTTGACCGCGTCCACGGAGGCCGCCGTCTCGCTGATCTCGTCGAGCAGCGGGATGACCGCCCGCTTCAGCGGCATGGTCAGCGACAGCCCCGCCCACTCGGGCCCGAGCCCGTCGAAGAACCCGGGCAGCCCGGCCTCGTCGACCTCGAACCGGTCGTACGACCAGTCGGCCAGGCCGAGTTCGTCGTACGCGGCCCGGTGCAGCACCGGGGAGAGCGAGTGGGCGATGGGCTTGCCGAGCACGGCGGCCCGGCGGGCGTCAACGTTGTGCATCATGATCGGCGGGACGTCCCGTCAACCCTTCTTCCTCGACGCGTTCCACTGGTCGACCAGCTTCTGGTGTTCCGCGAGCGTCTTGGTGAATTCGCTGGTCTTGCCGTCCATCGAGATGAAGTAGTACCAGCCGTCGTGCGTCGGGTCGAGCGCGCCCCTGAGCGCTTCCTCGCCCGGGTTGTCGATGGGGCCCGGTGGCAGGCCCCTGACGAAGTACGTGTTGTAGGGATTGTTGTAGTTGCGCAACTCCGCGATCGACAGGTCGATCTTGCTCTGGTTCTTCACGTAGTTGTACGTGGAGTCGAACTCGAGTCTGCCGTTGGTCTGGGGGTTGCCGGGTTCGAGGCGGTTGTAGACGACCTCGGCCATCTTGCGGAAGTCGTCATGGCTGGTGCCCTCGGCCTGGACGAGGCTCGCCACCGTCAGCAACTGCCAGGGGGTGTCGAGTCCCAGGGACTTGGCCTTCTTCACGAGGCCGAGCTCCTGGTACGTCTGGTTGGCCTGGGAGACCATGCTCTTGAGGACGGCTTCGGGCTTCTGCCCCTTCGCGGCCGCGTAGCTGGACGGATAGAGGAATCCTTCCAGCGGGTCCTTGAGGTTGGAGTGGCTCAGCGCCCAGTCGGGGAGGCCCAGTTTGCGGTAGTCGTTCTTCGCCACCTTCGCGGTGGTGCCCTTCGGCACCTCGAGGCGCTTGTCGATCATCGCGTAGACCGCCACGTTGCGCGAGCCCTCGGCGATGATCAGGTTGCTGCGGCTCTTCGGGCTCAGCATGAGTTCGACCGCGCTCGCGGCCGACATGTGCTTCTGAAGCGTGTAGACGCCGTCCTGGATGCCCTTGCCGTCGGGGTTCGCGCCCAGCGCGGAGACGAGCGCGTCGACGCTCTCGACGACGCCTGCCTCCTTCAGCTTCTGCCCGATCGTGTAGCCGCCGGCGCCCTTGGGGATGACGACCGTGACCTGCTCGCCGTTCCCGTCGCCCGCGTAGTCCGGCGCCGCGCCGAAACGATCCTTGTAGAAGTGATAGCCGAAGTAGCCGACACCGGCCAGGCCACCGCCGAACACCAGGCACACCACCAGGCAGGCGAAGCCGTTGCGCCCCTTCTTCTTCTTGGGGCCCTTTCCGCCCGCGTCGCGCGAGCGGCGGCTCTGGGAGGCGTCGTCTTCCTCGTCGTCCTGCTCGTCGCCCGCGAAGAAGGCGTGTTCACCCTGGTCGGGACCGGGGTCCCAGCCGGTCTCCGCCTCGGATTCCGGTTCCGGTTCCGGTGCGGGGCGCCGCTGGCCGGGGGGCTCCGGCGGGGGGTAGGCGTCCTGCGTGCCGTAGAAGTCGGGCTGCTCCGCGCCGTACGCCACCGGCTGCTGGCCGTAGGGGTCGCCCGGATCCGCGGCGTAGGGCACGTGTCCGTGGGTGCCGGTGGCGTCCCAGCCGCCCTGGTGGTACTGCTCCTGGGCATGACCGGCATACTGCTGGTCGTACTGCTGCTGTCCCTGCGCGCCGTACTGCTGCTGCCCCTGTCCGTCGTGGTAGTGGTACTGCTGTTGGTCGTACCCGCCGTGCTGCTGGCCCCAGTCGCCGTACTGCGGCTCCTGCGGGTGCTGCTGCGGCTGGCCGCCGTAGGCAGACTGCTGGCCCACATGGGCCTGCTGCCCTTCCCATCCGCCGTCCCCGAACAACGGGTCCTCCGGATGCCACGGTTCGGAGCCTTGGCCCCGGCCATACTCAGTCATCGATCCCCTAGAGCCGCGAGGCGGGCGGTCACGCGGCTCGTGGGGCACGCTGACGTTCCGCCTCTTCTTGTGCGGCGGCTGTTCGAAAACCGTCGCATCGCGCGGAACGTTACCGTATCGCGATCAGATGACCACTTCGACGCCCTCGCCGGGTGCATTACCTGACACCCGTTCGGATTCCAAGGCCTGTTGCAAGATGATCACGGCGGCCGCCTGATCGATGACGGAACGGCCCTTCTTGGACGTCACGCCGGAGGCGCGCAGCCCCTGAGTGGCCGTCACGGTCGTCATCCGCTCGTCGACGAGTCTCACCCCGACCGGCTGAATCATGCGCGCCAGTTCCTGGGCGAAGCGGCGGACCTTGGCGGCGGCCGGGCCCTCGCCCCCCTTGAGGGAGCGAGGGAGACCGACGACGACCTCGATCGGCTCGTACTCCTCGACCAGCTGCCTCAGCCGTCGGTGAGCGGCCGGGATGTCCCGCCCGGGGACGGTCTCCACCGGTGTGGCGAGGATCCCGTCGGGGTCGCACGAGGCGACCCCGATGCGGGCGTCCCCGACGTCGATCGCGAGTCGGCGTCCTCGGCGCATCACTTGGCCGTTTCCGCCACGAGCCGCTCGACGGCGTCGACGGCCTCGCCGACGGCGGCCGGGTTCTGACCGCCGCCCTGGGCGACGTCCGGCTTGCCGCCACCGCCGCCGCCGAGGGTCTTGGCGGCCGTACGGACCAGGTCACCGGCCTTGAGGCCGCGTTCGCGGGCGGCCTCGTTGGTGGCGATGACCGTGAGCGGCTTGCCGTTGTTCACGGTGAACAGGGCGACCACGGCGGCCCGCCCGCCCTGGATGCGGCCGCGCACGTCGAGGACCAGCTTGCGCAGGTCGTCGGGGGTCGTGCCGTCCGGGACCTGCCCGGTGACGACGGCGACGCCGCGGATGTCCTTGGCGGAGTCGACCAGACCGGCCGCGGCCTGGAGCACCTTCTCGGCGCGGAACTTCTCGATCTCCTTCTCGGCGTCCTTCAGCTTGCCGAGCATGGCGGAGACCTTTTCCGGCAGCTCCTCCGGACGGCCCTTGATCAGCTCCTGGAGCTGGGCGACGACCGTGTGCTCACGGGCGAGGAAGTTGTAGGCGTCCACGCCGACCAGGGCCTCGATACGGCGCACACCGGAGCCGATCGAGGACTCGCCGAGCAGCTTCACCAGGCCCAGCTGGGCGGTGTTGTGCACGTGCGTGCCGCCGCACAGCTCCTTGGAGAAGTCGCCGATGGTCACCACGCGGACGCGCTCGCCGTACTTCTCGCCGAACTCGGCGATGGCCCCCTGCTTCTTGGCCTCGTCGATGCCCATGACGTCGGCGCGGACGTCGAGGTCGCGGGCGAGCACCTCGTTGATCTTCTGCTCGACGTCGGTCATCACGGCCGTCGGTACGGCGGACGGCGAGCCGAAGTCGAAGCGGAAGCGGCCGGGCTGGTTCTCGGAACCGGCCTGGGCGGCCGTCGGGCCGAGGGCGTCGCGCAGCGCCTGGTGGGTGAGGTGCGTGGCCGAGTGGGCACGGGCGATGGCCGTGCGGCGGCGGGCGTCGATCGAGGCGTGGGCCTTGGCGCCGACGGTGATCTCGCCGACCTGGACGACGCCCTTGTGGACGTAGACGCCCGGGACCGGCTTCTGGCAGTCGCGGATCTCGATGACGGCACCGGAGTCCACCTTGATCCGGCCGGTGTCGCCGATCTGGCCGCCGCCCTCGGCGTAGAACGGGGTGCGGTCCAGGACGATCTCGACCTCGTCGCCCTCGGCCGCGGCCGGGGAGGAGACGCCGTCGACGAGGATGCCGACGATGGTGGTCTCGCCCTCGGTGTCCGTGTAGCCGATGAAGTCGGTCTCGCCGGTCTTGTCGGCGATCTCGCGGTAGGCACCGGCACCGGCATGGCCGGTCTTCTTGGCCTGGGCGTCGGCCTTGGCGCGCTCCCGCTGCTCCTTCATCAGGCGGCGGAAGCCCTCCTCGTCCACCGAGAGGCCCTGTTCGGCGGCCATCTCGAGGGTGAGGTCGATCGGGAAGCCCCAGGTGTCGTGGAGCAGGAAGGCCTTGTCGCCGGCCAGGACCGTGCCACCGGAGGCCTTGGTCTCGGTGACGGCGGTGTCGAGGATGTTGGTGCCGGCCTTGAGCGTCTTGAGGAAGGCGTTCTCCTCGGCGAGGGCGACCTTCTCGATGCGCTCGCGGTCGGTGACGAGCTCGGGGTACTGCTGGCCCATCATGCCGATCACGGTGTCGATCAGGTCCTTGACGACCGGACCGGTGGCGCCGAGCAGCCGCATGTTGCGGATGGCGCGGCGCATGATGCGGCGCAGGACGTAACCGCGGCCCTCGTTGCCGGGGGTGACGCCGTCGCCGATGAGCATCACGGAGGTGCGCATGTGGTCGGTGACCACGCGCAGGGAGACGTCCGAGTGGTGGGCGTCGCCGTAGGCCACGCCGGTCAGCTCGGTGGCCTTCTTGATGACGGCCATGGAGGTGTCGATCTCGTACATGTTCTGCACGCCCTGCAGAATCATGGCGAGGCGCTCCAGGCCGAGGCCGGTGTCGATGTTCTTGCTCGGCAGCTCGCCGAGGATCTCGAAGTTGTCCTTGCCGATGCCCTCGCCGCGCTCGTACTGCATGAAGACGAGGTTCCAGATCTCCACGTACCGCTCGTCGTTGACGGCGGGGCCGCCCTCGACGCCGAACTCGGGGCCGCGGTCGTAGTTGATCTCGGAGCAGGGGCCGCAGGGGCCCGGGACGCCCATGGACCAGTAGTTGTCCTTCATACCCAGGCGCTGGATGCGCTCCTTGGGCACGCCGACGACGTCGTGCCAGATGCGCTCGGCCTCGTCGTCGTCCTTGTAGACGGTGATCCAGAGCTTCTCCGGCTCCAGGCCGTAACCGCCCTTGTCCTGGGGGCTGGTGAGCAGCTCCCAGGCGTACTTGATGGCGCCTTCCTTGAAGTAGTCGCCGAAGGAGAAGTTGCCGCACATCTGGAAGAACGTGCCGTGGCGGGTGGTCTTGCCGACCTCTTCGATGTCGGGGGTGCGCACGCACTTCTGCACGCTGGTGGCGCGGGCGAAGGGCGGCTTGACCTCGCCGAGGAAGTAGGGCTTGAAGGGCACCATGCCGGCCGGGACGAGGAGCAGAGTCGGGTCGTCCGCGATGAGCGACGCCGAAGGGACGACGGTGTGACCGCGCTCCTCGAAGAAGCTCAACCAGCGGCGGCGAATCTCAGCCGACTCCATCAGTGGTCCTCATTCCGGTTGTACGAGTACGTCGTGTTCTCGATGTACTTCGGGTTCTCGATGTACTTCGGGTTGCTGCGGTTGTTCTCGATGGCGGTGTGCCGCCGGGGCGCGGGGAGTTCGGGATCCGCGCCGATGCCCAGCGCGTCTCCCAGCTCGGCCTCCCGCTGCGCCATGTTGTCGCGGACGTCGAGCGCGAAGCCGACCGCGCGGTCCTTCAGACGCTGGCCGGTCTCGAGGGCCTTGTTCGCCGCGGTGGCGGCGAGGCTCTCCGGGGTCAGCTGCCTCAGCTTGCGATTGACCTTGGTGGTGGCCCACACACCGGCGGCGACACCCGTGCTGAACCAGAACGTACGGCGGAACATCGCTCGGTCTCAGTCCTTACTTCCGCTTGCGTCGTGCGGCGGGAACCGTGCGGCCCACGATCACGGTACGCCGGGGCGACTTCGCGGGCACGTCCTCCTTGCGGCCGCCCAGGGCCCGGCGCACGCCGTAGCCGAAGGCCGCGACCTTCACCAGGGGGCCGCCGAAGGTGGAGGCGACGGTGGTCGAGAGCGCGGAGGCGTTCGACGTGACCTCCTGGACGTCGGAGGCGATCGCGTCGACCCGGTCGATCTGGGTCTGCGCGGAACGCACCGCCGCGGAGGCGTCGGCCAGCAGCGGGACGGCCTGGTCGGTCACGTCCGCCACGAGCTTGGTGGTCGCCTTGAGCGTCTGGGCCAGCCTCGCCAGCGCGACGGCGAGGAAGGAGACCAGGATCGCCCAGAAGACGGCCACCAGGATTCCGGCCACTTCTCCACCGGACACTGTGCGCACCCGCTCCCTGAAACATGCTCTGGACATCGAGAAAGTCGTGCACCGAGCCTATCGCGCCGAGGGTGGCGCTCCGTACCGGATTACCTCCCGGGAGCGGGGCAATCACGAAAGCCCGCCGCCTCGCCCGCCCGGAAGGGCGGGGAGACGGCGGGCTGACGCTGAGGTGCTACACCCGGCTGGTGATCAGCGGGCGTAGTACTCGACGACGAGCTGCTCGTCGCAGATGACCGGGACTTCCTTGCGGTTCGGCTCGCGGTCCAGGCGGAAGGCCAGGGCGCGGAGGTTCACCTGGAGGTAGCGGGGGGTCTCGCCGTCGGGGGCGAAGCCACCCTCACGGGCGATCTGGAAGAGCGTCTTGTCCTTGGAGCGGTCGCGGACCTGGATGACGTCGTCCGGGCGCACGCGGAAGGACGGCTTGTCGACCTTCTGGCCGTTGACCTGGATGTGGCCGTGGACGACCATCTGACGGGCCTGGTAGATGGTGCGGGCGATGCCCGAACGCAGGACCAGCGCGTCGAGACGGCGCTCGAGCTCGACGATCAGGGCCTCACCGGTCTTGCCCTGAACCTTGGAGGCACGCTCGTAGGCGCGGACCAGCTGGCGCTCGGAGATGTCGTACTGAGCGCGCAGACGCTGCTTCTCGAGCAGACGGACCTTGTAGTCCGAGTTCTGCTTGCGGCCACGGCCGTGCTCACCCGGCGGGTAGGGGCGGGCCTCGAAGTACTTGACGGCCTTCGGGGTCAGCGCGATGCCGAGCGCACGCGACTTCTTGACCTTGGGGCGGGACTGGTTCGCCACTGTCTCTGTCTCTTTTCTGAATTTCCGGCTTGTCAGTGTCGAGGGAGGTCGCATCCGCAGCCGGGGAAACCCTCCTCGTCCTCACGGACGGGGTGGGCAGCCGCTCCCCTGGTCTGGGCACATACGTGCAGCACGCGAGTGGCCCACCGACCGTTCCCGGGATTCCGGATGGTGGTGGGCTGCCCGCGACACCGTTCGACGGTGCGCGACGCTCCTGGAGCCGGTCCGCGAGGGACCGGGTCTCCGGCTGGCTGTCCCGCTCTGACGGCACGGGACTGAAGCACTTCGAGGCAGTCTACAGGGCGCTCAGGACCGCTTGCGACCGAGGTGCTTGCGGGTCCACTCCACGGCGTCGGCGTACCTCGCCTCGGCTCCGTGCCTGCTCGGCGTGTAGTACTCGCGTTCCTTGATGGCGTCCGGCGCGTACTGCTGCTGGGCGATGCCCTCGGGCAGGTCGTGCGGGTACACGTACCCCTGCGCGTGCCCGAGCTTGGCCGCGCCCTTGTAGTGCCCGTCCCGCAGGTGCGCCGGCACCGGGCCGGCCAGGCCCCCCCGTACGTCGTCCAGGGCGGCGCCTATCGCGGTGGTCGCGGCGTTGGACTTGGGGGCCAGGGCGAGGGCGATGGTGGCGTGGCTGAGGGTGAGGGCGGCCTCGGGGAAGCCGATCATGGCGACGGCCTGGGCGGCGGCGACCGCGATCGGCAGGGCGTTCGGATCGGCCAGGCCGATGTCCTCGCTGGCGGAGATCATCAGGCGGCGGGCGATGAAGCGGGGGTCCTCGCCGGCCTCGATCATCCGGGCCAGGTAGTGCAGCGCGGCGTCGACGTCCGATCCCCGGATGGACTTGATGAGCGCGCTGGCGACGTCGTAGTGCTGGTCGCCGTCCCGGTCGTACTTCACCGCCGCCCGGTCGACCGTCTCCTCCAGCGTCGCCAGGGCGATCTCCGTCTCGCCCTTGTCGAGCGCGGCCCCCGCGGCGGCCTCCAGGGCGGTCAGGGCGCGCCGGGCGTCGCCGCCGGCGATGCGCAGCAGGTGGTCCTCGGTGTCCTCGGGGAGGGTGACGGCGCCCCCCAGGCCGCGCTCGTCGGTCAGGGCCCGCTGGAGGAGACCGCGCAGGTCGTCGTCGGTGAGGGGTTCGAGGGTGAGCAGCAGGGAGCGGGACAGCAGCGGGGAGATCACCGAGAAGTACGGGTTCTCGGTGGTGGCCGCGATCAGGGTCACCCAGCGGTTCTCGACCGCGGGGAGCAGGGAGTCCTGCTGGGCCTTGCTGAAGCGGTGGATCTCGTCCAGGAAGAGGACGGTCTCCTTGCCGAACCCGCCGGTGGCCCGGCGCGCGCCGTCGATGACCGCGCGGACCTCCTTGACGCCCGCGGTGATGGCCGACAGCTCCACGAAGCGCTTGTCGGTGGCCTTGGAGACGACGTACGCCAGGGTCGTCTTGCCGGTGCCGGGCGGCCCCCAGAGGATCACCGAGGACGGCCCGGCGGGGCCGCCCGCGCCCTCGCCGACCAGGCGGCGCAGGGGCGAGCCGGGCTTGAGCAGGTGCTGCTGGCCCACCACCTCGTCGAGGGTGCGCGGGCGCATGCGCACCGCCAGGGGACTCGCGGCGGGGTCCTTCTCCTGGCGTTCTTCTGCTGCGGCGGTGAACAGGTCGGGTTCCACGCAAGAAACCCTAAGTCACCCCACTGACAATCCCCGCAGGGCTGTCAGCTGGTCCAGAAGTCCCACCAGCGGGTCAGGACCAGCATGCCGATGATGCCGACGTGCAGCACCGGCATCACCCAGGTGAACTCGTCGAAGAAGCCCTTCAGCCAGCGCGGCGCGGGCAGGAAGTCGTTGCGGATGTTGAACGACGTGACGTACCAGAACATCGTGATCGTGGCGACCCAGGCCAGCGAGCACCACAGGCACAGCGCGTTGATCCGGTACAGCGACTGGAACTGGAGCCAGGTGCAGAAGGCCACGCCGAAGAGCGTGCCGAAGTTGAAGGTGAGCCAGTACCAGCGCGGGAAGCGGGCCCGGGCGAGCAGGCTCATGCCGACGCAGATGACGATGCCGTAGCAGACCAGGCCGAGCATCGGGTTGGGGAAACCGAAGGCGGCGGCCTGCTTGCTCTCCATGACGCTGCCGCAGGAGACGACCGGGTTGAGGCTGCACCCGGGGGTGAAGGTCTTGCCCGCGACCTTGGCTTCGAGGATCTTGAACTTGTCGATCGTGATGACCCACGCGGCGAGCAGTCCGGCCGCGCCGGTGATCACCAGCAGCAGGGCGAAGGCGCGGCTGCCGCCCACCGTGCGCGGCACGGCGTCGGCCTCGTCCGGCCCGGGCTCCGTGGAGACGTCCTTGACTGTCGTCTTGCTCATCACGCCGATCCGTCACTAAGGGGTGGGACCTTCTTCGGGCACGGTCATTGTGCCGCACGCAGGCCTGTGTCCACCGTTCGGTGGACATAAGGAGGTACGCACGGTCGTCCCGGAGCGTTCGGTTCCGGCCGAAGCTCGAGGGCATGACAGCACACGCGAACGAATTCGCGGTGCACGTACGGGGGCTGCGCAAGCAGTACAGGGACGTGACCGCGGTGGACGGCATCGATCTGGGCATCCGGCGCGGGGAGGTGTTCGGCCTGCTCGGGCCGAACGGCGCCGGCAAGAGCACCACGGTGGAGATCCTCCAGGGCAACCGCACCCGGGACGCGGGCGAGGTCTCCGTCCTGGGAGCGGATCCGGCGACCGCCACGCGCGCGTGGCGATCCCGTGTAGGAATCGTCTGGCAGGACGAATCCGCACCCGCCGAGTTGACGGTCCGCGAGACGGTACGGCACTTCGCCCGCTACTACCCCCGCCCGCGCGACCCGGAGCAGGTCATCGACATGGTCGGGCTGGCGGCCAAGGCCGACAGCCGGATCAAGGGCCTCTCGGGCGGTCAGCGCCGCCGCCTCGACGTGGCGCTCGGCGTGATCGGCGGCCCCGAGCTGCTGCTCCTGGACGAGCCGACGACCGGCTTCGACCCGGCGGCCCGCCGCCAGTTCTGGGACCTGATCCGGCTGCTGGCCGACGAGGGCACGACGATCGTGCTCACCACGCACTACCTGGAGGAGGCCGAGGCCCTCGCGGACCGGCTCGCGGTGGTCGCCCGGGGCCGGGTCGTCGCCGAGGGCGAGCCCGGCGAGCTGCGCGGTCGGTACGGCACCGGCGCCACGGTGACCTGGACGGATCCCGACGGCTCCGCGCGCGCGGAGCACACCGACACGCCCACGAAGACGGTCGCGGCGCTCATGGAGCGCTTCGACGGCGAGATCCCGGGCCTGGCGGTGAGCCGTCCCACGCTGGAGGACGTCTACCTCCGGCTGACCGGGCAGGAGGCCACCCGATGACGGCCTGGACCCTCGGCCTCAGCCGCGGCGCACTGGAGATCAAGCAGTTCTTCCGTCAGCGCGACCAGGTGGTGTTCACCTTCGCCTTCCCGGTCGTCTTCCTGTTCCTCTTCGCGTCGATCTTCCACGACGACGTGCGCGGCAGCGGCGTCACCGCCTCCCAGCTGTACGTCCCCGCGATGATGGCCTCCGGGATCATGTCGACGAGCTTCCAGTCACTGGGTATCTCGATCGCGGTGGAGCGGGACCAGAAGGCGCTGCGCCGGCTGCGCGGCACGCCGATGCCGCCGGCGGCGTACTTCCTGGGGAAGATCTGGCTCGTTCTGTTCACCGGCGTGGTGGAGACGGTGATCCTGCTGCTCGTCGGCACCACCCTGTACGGCGTCGACCTCCCGTCGGACCCGGGCCGCTGGTTCGACTTCGGGTGGATCTTCGTGCTCGGGCTGACCGCGTGCGCGCTGCTCGGCATCGCGATCAGCTCGGTGCCCCGGTCCGCGCAGAGCGCCGGCTCGGTCGTCGTGCTGCCGTTCCTGGTGCTCCAGTTCGTCTCCGGGGTGTACATCTCCGTCGCCACGATCCCCGGCTGGATGCTGGACGTCGGCGCCCTGTTCCCGCTGAAGTGGCTGTGCCAGGGGCTGCGCGGGGTGTTCCTGCCGGACTCCGCGCGGGTCCTGGAGCAGGCGGGCAGCTGGGAGTTCGGGCGGATCGCCCTGGTGCTCGCCGCCTGGTGCGCCGCAGGATTGGCGCTGTGTCTGCTGACCTTCCGCTGGCGGGACCGGCGCACGGGATGACGGATCCGGGCTCGGCCCGGGACGCGCACGCCTGGGACCGCTCGATCCGGGTCTGGGACCTGTACT
Organism: Streptomyces sp. NPDC001480; assembly: GCF_042894725.1. Taxonomy (NCBI): domain Bacteria; kingdom Bacillati; phylum Actinomycetota; class Actinomycetes; order Kitasatosporales; family Streptomycetaceae; genus Streptomyces; species Streptomyces sp. NPDC001480. The sequence goes on from NZ_JBIAVX010000007.1 coordinate 136,615, forward strand.
TCGCCGTCGCCTGGATGGCCACCCTCGCCTTCGTGCTCGCCGCGAGACATCCCGGGTGGCCCGTCCGCGCGGTCGCCGCCGGACTGCTCGTCCCGCTGGTGCCCTGGTACGCCGCGGTGGGCCGCGCGCTGGTCCAGGAGGATCCGCCGGAGGAACGGCGGACCGTGCGCTACCTCGGGGTGGCCATCGCCCTGTTCCTGCCGTCCGCGGTCCTGGTCGGCGAGACGCGGCTGATGGCGTTCGCGCTCGTCCCCCAGTGCTTCATGACGCTCAGGACGCGGCGGGCGCTGGTGGCGGTGACCGTCATCAACCTGGTGCCGGTGGCGGGCTGGGCGCTGCTGTGGCGGCCGGACGGCCAGGACCTGTTCGCCAACGCGGTGTTCGCCGGGGTCACCCTCGTGTTCTCCGTGGTGATCGGCGGCTGGATCATCCGGATCATCGAGCAGAGCGGGGAGCGGGCCGAGCTGATCGCCGAGCTGGACGCCAGCCGGCACGAGATCGCCCGGCTGTCGGCGGCGCACGGCGCGCTGGCCGAGCGGGAGCGGATGGCACGGGAGATCCACGACACCCTCGCGCAGGGCTTCACCAGCCTGCTGATGCTCGTCCAGGCGGTCGAGGCCGAGCTGGACGACGACCTCCCGCAGGCGCGGCGCCATCTGGCCCTGATGGACGCCACCGCCCGCCAGAACCTCGCCGAGGCCCGGGCCCTCGTGGCCGGGGGCGCACCGGCCGACCTGGACGGCGCCTCGCTGCCCGACGCGCTGCGCCGGCTGGCGGCCCGGCACGGGGCGGGGGTGGAGGTGACCGGTCCGGTACGACCGCTCCCCGCCGGCCCCGAGGTGGTCGCCCTGCGCTCCTGCCAGGAGGCCCTGACGAACGCCCGCCGGCATGCGGGAGCGTCGGCGGCGGTCACCATCGCACTGACATACGCGGACGTGGCGCTCACCGTCTGCGTCCACGACGACGGACTCGGCTTCGATCCGGCCGCCGTCCGCGCCGGATACGGGCTGGCGGGGCTGCGGGCCCGGGCCGCCGAGGCGGGCGGGACCGCCTCGGTCCACAGCGCGCCCGGTGAAGGCACGACGGTGACCGTACGCCTGCCCGTCCCCGCCCCCGCCCCCGCCCCCGCCCCCGCCCCCGTGAGGAGTGACACCCCGTGATCCGGATCGTTCTGGCCGACGACCACCCCGTCGTCCGGGAGGGCCTGCGCGCGATGCTCAGTGCCGAGCCCGACCTGGAGGTCGTCGCCGACGCCACCAGCGGGCCGCAGGCGGAGGCGCTGGCGGCCGAGCTGCGGCCCGACATCGTGCTGATGGACCTGCGGATGCCGGGCGGCGACGGGGTCGACTCGATCGAGCGGATGAGCGCGGCCGGGCTGCCCTGCCGGGTGATCGTCCTGACGACGTACGAGACGGACCGCGACATCCTGCGCGCGGTCGAGGCCGGGGCCGCGGGCTATCTCCTCAAGGACCTGCCCCGGGGACAACTGGCCGACGCGGTACGGGCCGCCGCCCGCGGCGAAACGGTGCTGGCCCCATCGGTGGCGGCCCGCCTCGTGGACCAGCTCCGCGCCAAGCCGGAGCGCCCGCACCTGTCCTCCCGGGAGACGGCGGTACTGCGCCTGGTGGCCGAGGGCTGCACCAACGCCGAGATAGGCCGCCGGCTGTTCATCGGCGAGTCCACGGTCAAGACCCACCTGCTGCGCGTCTTCGGCAAGCTGGGCGTGGACGACCGAACCGCAGCGGTCACCTCGGCCATGCGCCACGGCCTGCTCGAGTGACCCCACCGGTGGCTCCGCCACTGCCACTGCCGAGGCGACACAACGCTGGGGGCCGGCCAACGCCCAGGCCGGCAAAGCGCCCGGGACCCACGGTGGCGGCCCCGCACGACAGGCAAGGGGGCCTGAGCCCCACCGACCCGCCCCCCAGGGTCGTGTGCAATGGCCGGGGGCCCAGGCAGGGCCGAAACGACGGATCCCGAGGCGAACGAGTGCCGGTGCCCAAGCGGCAGAGGCCTCGGCAGAGTTGCGGGGGGGAGCCCCAGGGTGCACGAACGTCAGAGGTTCAGGGGGCAGACCCCAGCAGGATCAACAGGACCGAGCCCCAAGACAGCGAAAGCCAGGAGACCCCGGGCGGGGCCGAAAGGCCGGAGCCCCAGGGCCGACGAACGCCGGGCCCAAGAGGCAGAGCCCCCGGCGGAGTTGCGAGGGCGGAGCCCCGGCATGAACGAACGTCAGGAGTCCCGGGGGCAGAGCCTCAGCGGGAACAACACGGCGGAGCTCCAAGGCAGGCGAACACCAGAAAACCCGGGGCCAACACCTCTGCAGGAACAACACGGCGGAGCCCCAAGGCAGGCGAACGACCAGAACACCCGGGCCAATGCCTCGGCAGGATCAACAGGGCGGAGTCCCAAGACGGCGCAAGCCAGGAAACCCGAGGGCCGGAACTCCCGCAGGAACAACACCGCCGAGCGCCAAGCGGGTTGAGGCAGGGGCCCAGGGGGCGGAGCCCCGGTGGGGTTGAAGGGGCGGAGCCCCTGGGGACGGGAAGGGTAGGGGCGGCGGGGGCGAGGAAAAGTCCCCGCCGCCCCCGTGGGCTCAGCTCAGCCGTGACTCCAGTTCGGCCACGATCTCGTTGACGCCGATCGCCGTCTGCTCGCCGGACTCCATGTCCTTGAGCTGGACGACACCGTCGGCGAGGTCACGCTCACCGGCCACGATCGTGTACCGCGCCCCGCTGCGGTTGGCGTTCTTCATGGCCCCCTTCAGCCCCTTCGCGCCGTAGGAGAAGTCCGCCGCGATACCGACCTTGCGCAGCTCGGTGACCTTGGCGAACAGCACCCGCCGGGCCTCCTCCCCGAGCGGCACCGCGAAGACGCTGGTCGCCGAGGGAAGGTCGAGCTCGACGCCCTCCGCCTCGAGGGCCAGCACCGTACGGTCGACGCCGAGGGCCCAGCCCACCGACGGCAGCGCGGGCCCGCCGATCATCTCGGACAGCCCGTCGTAGCGGCCGCCGCCGCCCACCGCGGACTGGGAGCCCAGACCGTCGTGCACGAACTCGAAGGTGGTGCGGGTGTAGTAGTCCAGGCCGCGCACCAGCTTCGGGTCGTCCTCGAAGGCGACGCCCGCCGCGCTGATCAGCTCGCGCACCTCCTCGTGGTACGCCTTGCACGCGTCGCACAGGTAGTCACGCAGCAGCGGCGCGTCCCCGAGCTGCTTCTGGACCGACTCCCGCTTGTCGTCCAGGACGCGCAGCGGGTTGATCTCGGAGCGGCGCAGGGTGTCCTCGTCGAGGTCCAGGCCGCGCAGGAACTCCTGGAGCGCGGCCCGGTACACCGGCCGGCACTCCTTGTCGCCGAGCGAGTTCAGCAGGATCCGGAAGTTCCTGAGCCCCAGCGAGCGGTACGCCTGGTCGGCCAGGATGATCAGTTCGGCGTCCAGGGCCGGGTCCTCGGCCCCGATGGCCTCCGCGCCGACCTGCGAGAAGTGCCTGTAGCGGCCCTTCTGCGGGCGCTCGTAGCGGTAGTAGGAGCCGGAGTACCACAGCTTGACCGGCAGGTTGCCCGCCTTGTGCAGGTTGGCTTCCAGCGCCGCCCGCAGTACGGAGGCCGTGCCCTCGGGACGCAGGGCCAGCCGGTCGCCGCCCTTGGTCTCGAAGGCGTACATCTCCTTGGTCACGATGTCGGTCGACTCACCGACACCGCGCGCGAAGAGTTCGACGTTCTCGAAGCCGGGCGTCTCGATGTAGCCGTAGCCGGAGTTGCGCAGCGGCGCGGCGATGGCCTCGCGGACCGCCAGGTACTTCGCGGAGTCCGGCGGAATGAGGTCGTACGTGCCCTTGGGGGCCTTGAAGGTGCTCACGGGAAGTCTCTCGTCACATTCCTCGTCGGGGAGCGGAGGGTCCTTGGACCGCTCCCGGGCCGGCGGCCACCTGCCGCAGATACGGATTGGTGGCGCGCTCCTGGCCGATGGTCGTGTAGTCGTTGTGACCGGGGAGCACCACGGTGGAGTCGTCGAGCGGCAGGACCACGCGGGCCAGGGACTCGAGCATGTCGTCCATGGAGCCACCGGGGAAGTCGGTGCGTCCGATGGAGCCGGCGAACAGCAGGTCGCCCGAGAAGAAGATGGGCGGGATGTCCGCCGCCTCGGGCAGGCCGAAGGTCACCGACCCCTTGGTATGGCCCGGCGCGTGCGCCACGGAGAGCTCCAGACCCGCCAGTTCCAGCTTCACGCCGTCGGCCAGCTCCTTGACGTCGTCCGGCTCCCCCACCGTCAGCTCGCCCATGAGCGGCATGCCGATGGTACGGCCGAGCGCCTTCTCCGGGTCGCTCATCATGAACCGGTCCTCGGGGTGGATCCATGCCGGTACGTCGTGCGCGCCGCACACGGGGACCACCGAGGCCACGTGGTCGATGTGGCCGTGGGTGAGGACGACGGCGACGGGCTTGAGTCGATGCTTCTTCAGCGCTTCCTCGACTCCGGCGGCGGCCTGGTGGCCCGGGTCGATGATCACGCACTCCTCACCGGCGGCGGGGGCGACGAGATAACAGTTCGTCCCCCAGGCCCCGGCGGGGAACCCGGCAATGAGCACGATCGTCCTTCGTTGTGTCGGCTACAGGCGGCTACAGCTGCTGTCGAAGCCTACCGGCGCTGCCGTTTCCTCAGCGAACCCATATACGGTACGGGGCTACACGCACCCGTCGGCTCGCAGGACGCACGCGTACCGGTCGACAACACGACACGCATGAGGAGAGAACCCGGTGGTCAGCCAGGAGCAGCGGCGGCGTCAGCTCGCCCGGGAGAAGTTCTTGCGGCAGCAGCAGCGGCGCACCAGCGCGCGGCGCAAGGCACGCATGCGCAACTCCGTGATCGCGTCGGTGCTCGGCGTGATCGTGATCGGCAGTGTCGCGCTGTACACGACCGGGGTGATGAAGGGCGACGACGACAAGGCGAGCAACGCCAGTTCGGACGTCACGCCCAGTGCCTCGGCCGCCCCCAGCAAGGCTCCGGACCCGTGCGAGAAGGCCGCCAAGGGTTCCGTGCAGAAGCTGAGCTGGAAGAAGGAGCCGGCGATGACCATCGACACGTCGGCCAAGTACACGATGAAGCTGGCGACGACGTGCGGCGACATCGACGTCGCGCTCAAGACGTCGGCGGCCCCGCACACCGTGAACTCGTTCGACTTCCTCGCGGGCAAGGGCTACTTCGACCACACCAAGTGCCACCGGCTCACCACCAACGGCATCTACGTGCTCCAGTGCGGCGACCCGACGGGCACGGGCAGCGGCGGTCCCGGGTACACGATTCCCGACGAGAACCTCAAGGACAAAAGCCTGAAGGGCAACGTGTACCCGGCGGGCACGATCGCGATGGCGAACACCGGGCAGAAGCACACCGGTGGCAGCCAGTTCTTCCTGGTCTACCAGGACAGCCAGTTGCCGCCCAGCTACACACCGTTCGGTACCGTCGACGCCGCGGGCATGAAGGTGCTGAAGAAGATCGCCGCCGCGGGTGAGAGCACGGGCCAGGGCGACGGCGCTCCGAACGCGACGGTCGTGATCAACAAGGCGACGGTCACGAAGTCCTGACGGCCAGGGCGGCGGCCAGCGGAATTTCGGTCGCGCTGGATGCGGACAGGCCACCCGCTGGTCGCCTATGTTGGCCGTGACGAAACTGTGGACGATGCCCGGGGGAGCTGAGGCCCCCCGCAGGCATCATGTGGAGGAGGCGCTGTGAGCAGCGACCCGTGGGGCCGCGTCGACGAGACGGGGACCGTGTACGTGCGTACGGCCGACGGCGAGCAGGTCGTCGGTTCCTGGGCGGCCGGCTCCCCCGAGGAGGCGCTTGCCTACTTCGAGCGCAAGTACGAGGGCCTGGTTGTCGAGATCGGCCTCCTCGAGAAGCGAGTGCAGACCACCGACCTGTCGGCGAAGGACGCGCAGACCGCCATCGACCACCTCCGGGAGCAGGTCGAGGCACACCACGCGGTCGGCGACCTGGATGCTCTGCGGGGCCGCCTCGACAAGCTCGTGGAGACGGTCGAGGCGCGGCGCGAGGAGCGCAAGGCGCAGCGGGCCAAGCAGTCCGACGAGGCCCGCAAGGCCAAGGAGGACCTGGTCGCCGAGGCGGAGCAGCTCGCGCAGTCCGACCAGTGGCGGGCGGCCGGCGAGCGGCTGCGTGCCCTGGTGGACACCTGGAAGGGTCTGCCGCGTCTGGACCGCAAGTCGGACGACGACCTGTGGCACCGCTTCTCGCACGCCCGCTCGGCGTTCTCCAAGCGGCGCAAGGCGCACTTCGCGCAGCTGGACGCGCAGCGCGAGGAGGCCCGCAAGACCAAGGAGAAGCTGGTCGCCGAGGCCGAGGCGCTGTCCGGTTCGACGGACTGGGGGCCGACGGCGGCCCGCTACCGCGAGCTGATGGCGGACTGGAAGGCCGCGGGCCGCGCCCAGCGCGAGCACGAGGACGACCTGTGGAACCGCTTCCGCGGTGCCCAGGACGTGTTCTTCGCCGCCCGCAGCTCGGTGTTCGCCGAGCGGGACGCGGAGCAGTCGGAGAACCTGAAGCTGAAGGAGGAGCTGGCCGAGGAGGCCGAGAAGCTCCTGCCGATCACGGACCTCAAGGCCGCCCGGGCCGCCTTCCGCTCGGTCAACGAGCGCTGGGAGGCCATCGGCCATGTGCCGCGCGACGCGCGGCCCAAGGTCGAGGGCCGGATGCACGCCGTCGACCGGGCGATCCAGGAGGCCGAGGAGGCCGAGTGGCGCCGGACGAACCCGGAGGCACGCGCGCGTGCCGAGGGTCTCACCGGCCAGCTCCAGGCCGCCGTGGACAAGCTGAGGGGCCAGATCGAGCAGGCCCGCGCCCAGGGCAACACCGCCAAGGCGGACAAGCTCGAGAAGGAGCTGGAGGGCCGCCAGGCGCTCCTGGACCAGGCGCTGAAGGGTCTTCAGGAGTTCGGCGGCTGACGAGCCTCCCACGCGCGTGTGAGGGCCCCGTACGACGATGTACGGGGCCCTCTCGTCCTGCCCGGAGGCTGTCCGCGCGTCAGGACCGGTTGCGTGCCGAGGTCACGCGGTACACGTCGTACACGCCCTCCACGCCCCGTACCGCCTTCAGCACGTGCCCGAGGTGCTTGGGGTCGCCCATCTCGAAGGTGAAGCGGGAGGTGGCCACACGGTCGCGGGAGGTCTGGACGGCCGCGGAGAGGATGTTGACGTGCTGGTCGGACAGGACGCGGGTGACGTCCGACAGCAGGCGGGAGCGGTCCAGGGCCTCGACCTGGATGGCGACCAGGAACACCGAGGACTGGGTGGGCGCCCACTCGACGTCGAGGATGCGCTCCGGCTCCCGGGACAGTGACTCCACGTTGACGCAGTCGCTGCGGTGAACCGATACGCCGCTACCGCGCGTCACGAAGCCGATGATCGGGTCGCCGGGGACCGGCGTACAACAGCGGGCCAGCTTGACCCACACGTCCTCGACGCCCTTGACGACGACGCCCGGGTCGGCACTGGAGCGCCGCTTGCGGCCGCGTCCGCGGGACGGCGGGACCGCCTCGTCGATCTCCTCGGTGGCCGCCTCCTCGCCGCCGAGGGCGGAGACGAGCTTCTGCACCACGTTCTGCGCGGAGACATGGCCCTCGCCGATCGCCGCGTACAGCGCGGAGATGTCCGGGTAACGCATCTCGTGCGCGAGGGTGACCAGCGAGTCACCGGTGAGGATGCGCTGGATCGGCAGGTTCTGCTTGCGCATGGCGCGGACGATGGCGTCCTTGCCCTGCTCGATCGCCTCGTCGCGCCGCTCCTTGGAGAACCAGGCCCGGATCTTGTTGCGGGCGCGCGGCGACTTCACGAAGCCGAGCCAGTCGCGGGAGGGGCCCGCGCCGGGTGCCTTGGAGGTGAAGACCTCGACCAGGTCGCCGTTGTCCAGGGTGGACTCCAGCGGTACGAGGCGGCCGTTGACCCGCGCCCCTATGGTGCGGTGGCCGACCTCGGTGTGCACCGCGTACGCGAAGTCGACCGGGGTGGCCCCGGCCGGGAGCGCGATGACGTCGCCCTTGGGGGTGAAGACGAAGACCTCGTTGCGGGACAGGTCGAAGCGCAGCGACTCCAGGAACTCGCCCGGGTCCTCCGTCTCCTTCTGCCAGTCCAGCAGCTGGCGCAGCCACGCCATGTCGTTGAGGTGGTCGTCCTTCTTGCCGGCCTTGGGCACGTCGGTGCGGACCTTGGAGGCACCGGCGACGGCCTCCTGCTTGTACTTCCAGTGCGCGGCGATGCCGTACTCGGCGCGGCGGTGCATGTCGAACGTCCGGATCTGGAGTTCGACCGGCTTGCCGTTGGGCCCGATGACCGTCGTGTGCAGCGACTGGTACATGTTGAACTTGGGCATCGCGATGTAGTCCTTGAACCGGCCGGGGACCGGGTTCCACCGCGCGTGCACCGTGCCCAGGGCCGCGTAGCAGTCGCGCACGGTGTCGACGAGGACACGGATGCCCACCAGGTCGTAGATCTCGGCGAAGTCGCGGCCTCGCACGATCATCTTCTGGTAGACGCTGTAGTAGTGCTTCGGGCGGCCGGTGACGGTCGCCTTGATCCGGGCGGCGCGCAGGTCCGCCTGGACCTCGTCGGTCACTATCGCCAGGTACTCGTCGCGCTTGGGCGCCCGCTCGGCCACCAGCCGCACGATCTCGTCGTACATCTTGGGGTAGAGGATCGCGAACGCGAGGTCCTCCAGCTCCCACTTGATGGTGTTCATGCCCAGCCGGTGGGCGAGCGGCGCGTAGATCTCCAGCGTCTCGCGCGCCTTCTTCTCCTGCTTCTCGCGCTTGAGGTAGCGCATGGTGCGCATGTTGTGCAGGCGGTCGGCGAGCTTGATGACCAGGACGCGCGGGTCCTTGGCCATGGCGACGACCATCTTGCGCACGGTCTCGGCCTGCGCGGCCTCGCCGAACTTGACCTTGTCCAGCTTGGTGACGCCGTCGACGAGGAGCGCGACGGTGTCGCCGAAGTCGCGGCGCAGCTGGTCGAGGCCGTACTCGGTGTCCTCGACGGTGTCGTGCAGCAGGCCGGCCATCAGGGTGGCCGGGTCCATGCCCAGCTCGGCCAGGATGGTGGTGACCGCCAGCGGGTGCGTGATGTACGGGTCGCCGCTCTTGCGCTTCTGGCCGCGGTGCCAGCGCTCGGCGACCTGGTAGGCGCGCTCGATCTGGCGCAGGGTGGCGTTCTCGATCTTGGGGTCGTTGCTGCGGACTATGCGCAGCAAGGGTTCCAGGACCGGGTTGTAGGGGTTGGCGCGCTGGACGCCCAGCCGGGCGAGGCGGGCGCGGACGCGGTTGGAGGAGCCGGAGCGCGCGGGCTGGCCGGTGGGCTGACGGGCCGCCGGGGAGTGCGCGGCACGCTCGGGCGGGGCCGGCTTGGGACGCACGGTGTCGGCCGACTTCTCCACGGGCGCGGACTGGGCGTGCTCGACCGGCCCGCGGGTGTCGTTCTTCGCGTGGGGCGCGTTCGGCGCGGGCTTGGCCGCGGACGCCGAGGCGGACTCGGGCTTGGCGGCGGTCAGTGGCTGGGCCTCGTCTGGCAAGAGGGCTCCTCGTGCGCGATCCGGGTCCCCCGGTCAGGCTCCGGAGCCCCCATGGTAGCGATCCTGCGCTCCGGCTTCGCCTTCAGACCGATGTGAGGACGGTCTACCGATGAAACACGGACCGCCCCCACGGGATTCCGCCTGGACGGCGGCCGGGTGTCACAGGAGTGTCCCTCGGGCCCCAGGGTGTCTCACAAGTGTCCCCCGTCCCCCAGCCGCCCGCCCGCCGGCAGCAGCCAACGGCGAGGATGTACCACGGGCGCCACGTAATGCCCACCCGCAAGCCGCCGACGGCGAGAACGGACCACGAGGGCCACCCGCACCCGCCCACTACCCGCCCGGGTGGTGCGGGTGGAAACGGAACCGGCCGAAGGCGCAGCCGAGGCCGCCCCGGAACCTCCGGGGCGGCCTCGGTGACGGGCGTGACTCAGACCCGCAGCAGCGCCTCCAGCGGAGCCCCCCGCAGCGCCGCCTCCAGCCGCGGACGCCCCTCGAGGAAGCACAGCTCCATCAGCACCGCCACGCCCACGACCTCGGCGCCCGCGCGGTGGATGAGCTGGATGGCGGCCTCGGCGGTACCGCCCGTGGCGAGGACGTCGTCCACGATGAGGACGCGGTCACCGGAGACCAGGTCCTCCGCGTGCACCTCGATCTCGGCCGACCCGTACTCGAGGTCGTACGACTGCCGGAGCGTGGCCCCGGGCAGCTTTCCCGCCTTGCGTACGGGGATGAAGCCGAGCCCCGCCCGGACGGCCACCGGGGCGCCCAGGATGAAGCCGCGGGCCTCCAGCCCGACGATCTTGGTGGCGCCGGTGCGCTCGGCGGTCTCCGCCAGCGCGTCGGTGAGCGCGGTGAACGCCGCCGGGTCCGCCAGGAGCGGGGTGATGTCCTTGAACATCACCCCCTGCTCCGGGTAGTCCTCGACGTCCCGGATGCGGCTGAGCAGCAGTTCCTCGATGTCGGTCATCGGCGCTTCCCCGAGGGTCGGCCCCGGCCCCGGCTGCGGGACGCGGGCTGGTTGCGCGGGCCCACGACGGCCGCGGCGGCGTCGTCGTCGGGCTCGTCGACGTCGGCGGCCCGGTTCCCGGCGAGCTCCTCGTCGGTGGCGGCCTGTGCCCGCTTGGCGAGGACGCGCTTCTTGAGGGCCTTCATCTGCGGCTCCGCCTCCTTGAGGTCGGCGACGAGCGGCGTGGCGATGAAGATCGACGAGTAGGCACCGGCGGCGAGACCCACGAACAGCGACAGCGAGATGTCGTTGAGCGTGCCCGCGCCGAGGAAGCCGCCGCCGATGAACAGCAGGCCCGCGACCGGCAGCAGCGCGACCACCGTGGTGTTGATAGAACGCACCAGGGTGCCGTTGATCGACTGGTTGGCGATGTCGCTGTAGGTGAAGCGGGTCTGCTTGGTGATGTCCTTCGTCTGCTCCTTGAGGCTGTCGAAGACGACGACCGTGTCGTAGAGCGAGTAACCGAGGATCGTCAGCAGACCGATGACCGTACCGGGCGTGACCTCGAAGCCGACCAGGGCGTAGATACCGGTCGTGATGGTGATGTCGTGGATCAGCGCGACCAGGGCCGCGATCGCCATCCGCCACTCGAAGGCGATCGCCAGGTAGATCACCACGAGGACCATGAAGATCCCCAGGCCTTCCCAGGCCTTGTTGGCGATCTGCTCACCCCAGCTCGGCCCGACCAGGTCGGCGGCGAGCTTGTCGGGACTGAGGCCCAGGTCCTTGGCCAGCGTCTGCTTGATCTGGTTGGACTTGTCGGTGTCGATACCGGCGATCTGGATGCGCAGGCTGCCGTTGCCGAGCTTCTGCACGACCGCCTCGTGGCCGGCGGCGTTCTGCGCGTACTCCTCCGTCTTGGCCACCGAGGTGCTCATGTGCGTCGGGGTCGTGAAGACCGCGCCGCCCTTGAACTCGATGCCCATGTTCAGGCCGCGCACCGCCAGGCCGACGATGGCCGTGATGGTGATCAGGATGGAGATGCCGTACCAGATCTTGCGCTTGCCGACGAAGTCGTAGCTGATCTCGCCGCGGTGCAGTCGCGCGCCGATGGTGCCGAGTTTCGACATCGCTCACGCCTCCTTCGGGTCGACGGAGCCGGCGGCGGGACCGGCGGGACGGCGGGTGCGGCGCAGCGGCGGCTTGGCACCCAGGCTCTTCGGGTCGAGGCCGGACCACTTGTGGCCGTTCGCGAAGAACTTGCGGCGGGCGAGCAGTGTCATCAGCGGCTTGGTGAAGAAGAAGACGACGACGACGTCGAGCACGGTGGTCAGGCCGAGTGTGAACGCGAAGCCCTGGACCTTGCCGACGGTGACGATGAACAGCACCGCGGCGGCGAGGAACGACACGAAGTCGGAGACCAGGATGGTGCGCCGGGCGCGCGGCCAGGCCCGCTCGACGGCGGGACGCAGGCTGCGGCCCTCCCGGATCTCGTCGCGGATGCGTTCGAAGTACACGATGAACGAGTCCGCGGTGATACCGATGGCGACGATGGCACCGCAGACGGCGGGCAGGTTCAGCGCGAAGTTGATGGCCGGGCCGAGCAGCGACATGATCACGTAGGTGAGGGCCGCGGAGACCAGCAGCGAGGCCATGGCCACGAGCGACAGCCCGCGGTAGTAGGCGACCAGGTAGATCACGACCAGGGCGAGGCCGATGGCGCCCGCGAGCAGACCGGCGTGCAGCTGCTGACCGCCGAGCGCGGCGGTCACCGTGGTGACGGTGTCCTCCTTGAAGGAGAGCGGCAGGGCGCCGTACGACAGCATGTTCCCGAGGCTCTGCGCCTCCTGCTGGGTGAAGCTGCCGGTGATCTCCGCCTGGCCGCCGGTGATGGCCTGATCCACACGCGGGCTGGAGACGACATCGCCGTCGAGGACGATGGCGAACTCCTTCTGCACGTCCTGGTTCTTGGCCAGCTGGGAGGTGACGTCCGCGAACTTCTTCGAGCCGCCGCCGGTGAACGTCATCTGGACCTGCCAGCCGGAGCCGTTCTGGGTGTCGAAGACCGCCTGGGCCTTCTTCACGTCGGTGCCGTCCACGGCGGCCGGGCCGAGCAGGTACTTGTACCAGACCTTGTCGATCTTGCCGCAGGCCACGGTCGACTCACCGGGCTTGGCGCTCGTGCCGGCCTTGGCCCGGTCGGCGGGCTTGGTGCAGTCCAGGGCGGTGTACTGGGCCTGGAGCTTGGCGGCCGTCTTGTCGGTGGCGCTGCCCGTGGAGCTCGACGAGGCGGAGGGGCTCGGGGAGGCCGCGGACTTCGCGGAGGCCGAGGACGACGGCGTGGCGTCGGCCTTCAGGGCGTCGCTGACCGCGCGGCCCTGCGAGGTGGCGGTGGCGGTCGGGGACGCGGAGGAGGACGAGGACGCCGTCGCCTTGGCGGAGGCGCTGCTCGAGGGGCTCGGCGAACCGCTGCCGCTGGGGGACGCGCTCGGCGACGGGCTCTGCGAGGCGGCGGCGCCGCTGGGCTCGGTGGCCAGGACCGGACGGAAGTACAGCTTGGCGGTGGTGCCTACCTGCTGCTGTGCCTCCTTGGAGTTGGTGCCCTTGGGGATGTTGACGATGATGTGGTCTTTCCCCTGGGTCTGCACCTCCGCCTCGGAGACGCCCAGACCGTTGACACGGCGGTTCATGATGTCGACCGCGGTGTTCATGTTGGCCTGGTTGATCGCGGATCCCTGGTCGGCCTTCGCCTTGAGCGTGATGCTCGTGCCGCCGGCGAGGTCGATGCCGAGACGCGGAGTGGTGTTTCCGGAGGCGAACATGCCTCCGGTGAGCGCCACGATGGCGATCAGGATGAGGGCCAGCGAGCGCCCTGGCTTGCTCTGGGCACTCGCGCTCCGGCCCCTCTTAGGTGCTGCCACCTTCTCGTACTCCCTCTCGGGCCGCCCCGCGCCCGCTCGGGACGCGGTCGGCCATGACATGGTGTCGGGATTCCGTGCGGAAAACAGACGCGCCCGGGGTGCGCCGGCCGCGAACCTATCGCGCCGGGCTCCCCGGGACGTGACTACTTCGCGTCGGAGTCGCCGTCGGTCTTCTTCGGCTCTTCGTCCGCCTTCGCCTCGGCGTCCCGTGCCTCGGCGGTCCGGGCCTCGGCGGCCTCGGCCCCGTCGGCCTTCTCCTCGGACACGTCCTTCTTGCCGAGGTCGACGGCCTTGTCGTCGGAGGCGGCGGCAGCGTCGGCGGCGTCGTCGGTCTCGGTGTCGGTGAGGGAGGAGGCGTCGTCCGGGACGACGTCGGTGTCGGACTTCAGGTCGTGCTCGATGCCGTGGACGATGCGGTTGTACTCGTCGTCGGTCAGGACGGCGCCGATCGCGTTCTTGGCGAAGAGGAGCTCAACACCCGGGCCGGCGTCGAGGAGGACCGTGTCGTCGTTGACCTCCTTGACCGTCGCGTACATGCCCCCGATCGTGCGGACGCCGGAGCCGGGCTGCATCTCGTTCCGCATGCTGGCGGCCTGCTGCTGCTTCTTCTTGGCCGAGCGCGTCATCAGGAACATGGCCGCGATGAGCACGATGAACGGGAGAAGGGTCAAGGTATTCACGGGACGGGATTTCCTTCGCGCGACCGCGACGGAGAGCGGCCTGGTCTTTGGGGGTGTGGTTGGCGCCGCCTGTGAGGGCGGCATCGGCGGAGTCTAAGCGAGTCCGCGCACATGCAACAACGTTCAGCATGGCACCTGGGTTCCTCCCCCGGCCAATGCCCCCGCCGATGACCGCGCGGTCACGCCCCGAACAGGTCCTGTTGTCCGGTTCCACCAGATGTGCCACCCGCTGCCGAGCCGGGCGGGGTGAGGCCGAGATGCGCCCATGCGGCGGGCGTGGCGACCCGCCCGCGCGGGGTGCGGGCGAGCAGACCCTCGCGTACGAGGAAGGGCTCGGCGACCTCTTCCACGGTCTCCCGCTCCTCCCCCACCGCGACGGCGAGCGTGGACAGGCCGACCGGGCCGCCGCCGAACAGCTTGAGGAGGGCCTGGAGGACCGCACGGTCGAGCCGGTCCAGGCCGCGCGCGTCGACCTCGTACACGGCGAGGGCCGCCGCGGCGATCTCGCGGACGATCCGCCCGTCGGCCTTGACCTGCGCGTAGTCCCGCACCCGGCGCAGCAGGCGGTTGGCGATGCGGGGGGTGCCGCGGGAGCGGCCGGCGATCTCGGCCGCTCCGTCGGCGTCGATCTCGACGTCGAGAAGGCTCGCGGAACGGTGCACCACGCGCTCGAGTTCGGCCGGTTCGTAGAACTCCATGTGCGCGGTGAAGCCGAAGCGGTCGCGCAGCGGGGGCGGCAGCAGGCCCGCGCGGGTGGTGGCGCCGACCAGCGTGAAGGGGGGCAGTTCGAGCGGGATGGCGGTGGCACCGGGCCCCTTGCCGACGATGACGTCGACCCGGAAGTCCTCCATGGCCATGTAGAGCATCTCCTCGGCGGGCCGGGACATGCGGTGGATCTCGTCGAGGAAGAGGACCTCGCCCTCCTGGAGGGAGGAGAGGATCGCCGCGAGATCGCCGGCGTGCTGGATGGCGGGTCCGGACGTGATGCGGATCGGAGCGCCCATCTCGGCGGCGATGATCATCGAGAGGGTGGTCTTGCCGAGGCCGGGGGCGCCGGAGAGCAGCACGTGGTCGGCGGTCGCCCCGCGCGCGCGTGCGGCGCGCAGCACGAGGTCGAGCTGCTCGCGGACCTTCTCCTGACCGATGAACTCGCCGAGGTCCTTGGGACGCAGGGCCGCCTCGACGGCCTGGTCCTCACGGTCGGCGACAGAGCCCACCAGCCGCTCGGGGGCGGCGGGGTCGGTCGTGTCGTCCCAGTTCATGTGGTGTGCCTCGGGGTGGTGGGGGTCGGTCAGCGGGCGCGGTTGAGGGTCTGGAGGGCGGCCTTCAGCAGCTGGCCCACCTGGGGCGTGCCGTCCGCGGCCTCGGCCTGCGGGGCCACGGCGGCCACCGCCTCGTCGGCCTCGCGGGTGGCGTACCCGAGGCCGATGAGGGCCGCGTGCAGCTGGTCGCGCCAGCCCTGGGTGACGGGCGTGCCCACCGCGGCGGCGCCGATCGGCTCCCCGAGCCGGTCCTTCAGCTCCAGCAGCAGTTTCTGGGCGCCCTTCTTGCCGATGCCGGGGACGGCGACGAGGGCCTTCTCGTCAGCGGTGGCGACGGCCCGGCGCAGCGCGTCCGGCGTGTGCACGGCGAGCATCGCCTGGGCGAGTCTCGGACCCACTCCGCTGGCGGTCTGGAGCAGCTCGAAGACCTGGCGCTCGTCGTCGTCGGCGAAGCCGTACAGCGTCAGGGAGTCCTCGCGGACGACCAGGGAGGTGGCCAGTCTGGCCTGCTGGCCCGTCCGCAGTCCCGAGAGGGTGTTCGGGGTGCACTGGACGGCGATGCCGATGCCGCCCACCTCGACCACCGCGGAGTCCGGGGCGAGGGCGGCGACCGGTCCGCTCACGAAGGCGATCATCCCGTACGGCCTTTCAGTGTCGGTGCTTTGGCCGCGTGCAGGGCGACCGCCTGCTGGAGCCGGTTCTGCGCGGGGGCGCGCCAGATGTGGCAGATGGCGAGTGCGAGGGCGTCGGCGGCGTCGGCCGGCTTGGGCGGCGCGTCGAGCCGGAGCAGGCGGGTGACCATGGCACCGACCTGCGCCTTGTCGGCGCGCCCGCTGCCGGTGACGGCGGCCTTGACCTCGCTGGGGGTGTGCAGGGCGACGGGGATGCCCCGGCGGGCGGCGCACAGCATGGCGACGGCGCTGGCCTGGGCGGTGCCCATCACGGTCCGGACGTTGTGCTGGCTGAACACCCGCTCCACGGCCATGTATTCGGGCCGGTGCTCGTCCAGCCACTGCTCGATGCCCTGCTCGACGGCGACGAGGCGGTGCCCCAGCTCGGCGTCCGCGGGCGTCCGTACGACACCCACGCCGAGCATGGTGAGCGGGCGCCCCGCGACCCCCTCGACGACGCCGACACCGCAGCGGGTCAGCCCGGGGTCCACCCCGAGTACGCGCACCGCGCCCCCTCCCCTCTTCGCGGCTGAGCCGCCGCCGCTCTCGCGGACCTGGCTGAGCACCGTCGTGGTGCCTCAATTGATGGTTGCGGTCCGCGGACGGTGATCTACGGATGGCGCCAGGTTAGTCGCTGCCACTGACAACAGCGGCGGGCCGGTGGGATGTGTCCCCCGGCCCGCCGAGAAGCGCTCAGCTCGCGGCAGCGTTACGCGTCGACCTTCTCCATGACCTCGTCGCTGACGTCGAAGTTGGCGAAGACGTTCTGCACGTCGTCGCTGTCCTCGAGGGCGTCGATCAGCTTGAAGATCTTCTTGGCGCCCTCCTCGTCCAGCTCGACCTGCATGGTCGGGACGAAGTTGGCCTCGGCGGAGTCGTAGTCGATGCCGGCGTCCTGGAGCGCGGTGCGGACCGCGACCAGGTCGGTGGCCTCGCTGATCACCTCGAAGTTCTCACCGAGGTCGTTGACCTCCTCGGCGCCCGCGTCCAGGACGGCGCCGAGCACGTCGTCCTCGGACAGCTCGCCCTTGGGGACGATGACGACGCCCTTGCGGTTGAACAGGTACGACACCGAGCCCGGGTCGGCCATGGAGCCGCCGTTGCGGGTCATGGCGACGCGGACCTCGGAGGCGGCGCGGTTGCGGTTGTCCGTGAGGCACTCGATGAGCACGGCGACGCCGTTCGGGCCGTAACCCTCGTACATGATCGTCTCGTACTCGGCGCCGCCGGCCTCGAGACCGCCGCCGCGCTTGATGGCGGAGTCGATGTTCTTGTTGGGCACCGACTGCTTCTTGGCCTTCTGGACGGCGTCGTAGAGCGTCGGGTTGCCCTCGAGGTCGACGCCGCCCATCCGCGCCGCGACCTCGATGTTCTTGATGAGCTTCGCGAAGAGCTTGCCGCGCTTGGCGTCGATCACGGCCTTCTTGTGCTTCGTCGTGGCCCATTTAGAGTGGCCGGACATCTGCCTGTCTCCTTCGCGTAACCCGTCTACCTACGAACCCCAGAGATCCTACTAGGACTCCGGCGTCCGGTTCGCGCGCACCATGTCGACGAAGAGCGCGTGCACGCGGTGGTCGCCCGTCAGTTCCGGGTGGAACGACGTGGCCAGCGCGTTGCCCTGGCGGACCGCGACGATGTGGCCCTCGTGCTCGGCGAGCACCTCGGCCCCGGCGCCGACGGACTCGACCCAGGGGGCGCGGATGAAGACGCCCTCCACGGGATCGCCCTCGACGCCCTTGACGCCGACCGCCGCCTCGAAGGACTCGTTCTGCCGTCCGAAGGCGTTACGGCGCACGATCATGTCGATGCCGCCGACGGTCTCCTGGCCCGAGCGCGGGTCGAGGATCTTGTCGGCGAGCATGATCATGCCCGCGCAGGTGCCGTAGACGGGCATGCCGTCCCGCACGCGCGCGCGGAGGGGGTCCATCACCCCGAAGAGGATGGCCAGCTTGGAGATGGTCGTGGACTCGCCGCCGGGGAGGACCAGGCCGTCCACCTCGGCGAGTTCTTCGGGGCGCCGCACCGGCCTGGCCACGGCGTCGGCCGCGGCCAGGGCGATGAGGTGCTCCCGTACGTCGCCCTGGAGGGCCAGGACGCCTATGACGGGTGCGTCAGTCATGTACGTGCAGTCCTAGGGAGGTGGCTTACCAGCCGCGGTTGGCGTAGCGCTCGGTCTCGGGGAGGGTGTCGCAGTTGATGCCGACCATGGCCTCGCCGAGGTTGCGGGAAGCGTCCGCGATGATCTTCGGGTCGTCGTAGAAGGTGGTGGCCTTGACGATGGCGGCGGCGCGCTTGGCCGGGTCGCCGGACTTGAAGATGCCGGAGCCGACGAAGACGCCCTCGGCGCCGAGCTGGCGCATCAGGGCGGCGTCGGCCGGGGTGGCCACGCCACCGGCGGAGAACAGCACCACGGGGAGCTTGCCGAGTTCGGCGACCTCCTTGACCAGCTCGTACGGGGCGCGCAGCTCCTTGGCGGCGGCGTACAGCTCGTGGTTGTCGAAGCCGCGCAGCTTGGCGATCTCGTTCTTGATCTGGCGCAGGTGGCGGACCGCCTCGACGACGTTGCCGGTGCCGGCCTCGCCCTTGGAGCGGATCATCGCGGCGCCCTCGGCGATGCGGCGCAGGGCCTCGCCCAGGTTGGTGGCGCCACAGACGAAGGGGGTGGTGAAGGCCCACTTGTCGGAGTGGTTGACCTCGTCGGCCGGGGTGAGGACCTCGGACTCGTCGATGTAGTCCACACCGAGCGACTGGAGCACCTGGGCCTCGACGAAGTGGCCGATGCGGGACTTGGCCATGACCGGGATCGAGACCGCTTCGATGATGCCCTCGATCATGTCCGGGTCGGACATGCGGGCCACGCCGCCGTCCTTGCGGATGTCGGCCGGGACCCGCTCCAGTGCCATGACGGCGACGGCGCCCGCGTCTTCCGCGATCTTCGCCTGCTCCGGCGTGACGACGTCCATGATCACGCCGCCCTTGAGCTGCTCGGCCATGCCGCGCTTCACACGGGCGGTGCCGGTCTCGGGAGCCTGGTTCTCGATGATGGACACGGGTGACCTCACTGATGGGAAGAGGATTACTGCTTCCCAGAGGAAACGGGAGTGGACCAGGCCACAGCAAGGGCCAATGGCAAGCCGGTGGATCCTTTTGGTCCCCTGAGCTTCAGGAGACCCGTTCCACCAGTGCCGCCGGCGGCTCGTCGTCCATCTCGAAGGCCATCGGGAAAGGGGCGTGCCCGGCCAGCCGGAACCAGCGGACCTTGCGGTGCTCCCGCAGTCTGCGGGCCCCGCCGACCGCGTCGTTGTGGAAGCGGCGGGCCATCGGCACCCGGCGCACGGCCTCGGCGAGCTCGCGTGCCGCCTCTTCTCCGCCAGGCGCCTCCCGGACGGCCTCGACCTGCTGCGGATCCGCGAACACCGCCCGCAGCGCCTGGCTCAGCTCGCTCTCGGCGACCTCCCGCTGCTCCTCCTCGGCCTGCCGGGCGGCGTGCGCGGCCTCGTACAGCACTATCGAGGCGGCGGGGTCCAGCACCCCGGAGGTGGCCAGTTCCTGGGTCACGGAGGCCCGCCGGAGCAACTGGGCGTCGAGCGCGGCGCGCGCGGCGTCGATGCGCGCGTGCAGCCGGTCCAGCCGGCCCGCGGTCCAGCTCAGGTACAGGCCGATCGCGACGAGCGCTACGAGGATCCAGATCAATGTTGCGGTCACGGGCGGCAAGGCTAACCCGCTTCGGCCGATCAGTCCCGCGCCAGTCCCAGCCGTGCCCGTAGGCCCGAAGTGCGTTCGTCCGCGGCCACCGCCGCCGCGCCGGTCGTCACCGTCTCGTACACCGAGAGGATGTCCGCGCCGACCGTGGACCAGTCGAAGCGCCGCACGTGGGCGCTCCCGCGCTCGCGCAGCTCCGCCAGGCGCTTCGGGTCCTTCAGCAGCCGCACGGCCGCCTCGGCGAGGGCGTCGGCGTCCTCGTTGGCGAACAGTTCGCCGGCCGCGCCCTGGTCGAGGACCTGGGCGAAGGCGTCCAGGTCGGAGGCGAGGACGGGCGCGCCCGCCGACATGGCCTCGACGAGGATGATGCCGAAGCTCTCGCCTCCGGTGTTGGGCGCGATGTACAGGTCGATGCTGCGCAGGAAGCGGGCCTTGTCCTCGTCGCTGACCATGCCGAGGAACTCCACGCGCTCGCGCAGCTGGGCCGGCAGCGACTCCACGGCTTCCTCCTCGTCCCCGCGGCCGGCCACCAGCAGCCGGGTCTGCGGCCGGGCGGCGAGGATCTTCGGCAGGGCCCTCATCAGCACCGGCAGGCCCTTGCGGGGCTCGTCGATGCGCCCGATGAAGCCGATCGTGTCGCCCTGCCACTCGGGTCTGGGCTCGGCCCGGGCGAAGAAGTCGACGTCGACGCCGTTGGGGATGACCACCGCGTCCCCGCCGAGGTGCTCGACCAGCGTGCGGCGGGCGTACTCGCTGACCGCGATCCGCGCGCTGATCTTCTCCAGTGCGGCCTGGAGGATCGCGTACGCGGCGATCATCGCGCGCGAGCGGGGGTTGGAGGTGTGGAAGGTGGCCACGATCGGGCCGGACGCCGCCCAGCAGGTCAGCAGGCCCAGCGACGGTGACGTCGGCTCGTGGATGTGGATCACGTCGAAGGCGCCCTCGTGCAGCCAGCGCCGTACCCGGGCCGCGGAGAGGAAGCCGAAGTTCAGCCGGGCCACCGAACCGTTGTACGGCACCGGCACCGCGCGGCCGGCCGAGACGACGTACGGCGGGAGCGGGGTGTCGTCGTCGGCGGGGGCGAGCACGGAGACCTCGTGGCCGAGCCGGATGAAGTACTCGGCCAGATCACGGATGTGGAACTGGACGCCGCCCGGCACGTCCCAGGAGTACGGGCAGACGATGCCGATCCTCACGCGGTCCCCCCGGCGGGAGGACGCGCGGGATCGAGGTCCTTGAGCCACAGCCGTTGCAGCATGTGCCAGTCCTCCGGATGGTCGGCGATCCCCGTGGCGAAGGCGTCGGCCAGCGCCTGTGTCATGACAGACGTCTTCTCAACCCGCGTACCTGACGCGGGTACCTCGATGGGGGCATGGACACGGCCCCGCATCACGGGCGAATCGTCGTACCAGAGCGTGACCGGCAGCAGCAGCGCCCCGGTCTGCTGGGCGAGGAGGGATGGACCGGCGGGCATCCGCGCGGTCTCGCCGAAGAACGTCACCTCCACACCGGACGCGGACAGGTCACGGTCGGCGACCAGGCACACCAGGCCGCCGTCCCGCAGCCGCCGGGCCAGCGTGCCGAACGCGGAGCCGCCGCTGTGCGGCAGCACCTCCATGCCGAGGCCCTCGCGGTAGGCGACGAACCGGTCGTACAGGCTCTCCGGCTTGAGGCGCTCGGCGACCGTGGTGAACGGGGTCTCCAGCTTGGTGGTGACCCAGGCCCCGGCCAGGTCCCAGTTCGCCAGGTGGGGCAGCGCGAGGACGACACCCCGCCCGGCGGCGAGGCCGTCGGTCAGGAAGTGCAGGTCCTTGGGGTCGAAGCCCGCCTTGACCCGCTCGGCGCTCCAGGCGGGCAGCCGGAAGGACTCCATCCAGTAGCGCAGGTACGAGCGCATGCCCGCCCGGGACAGCTCGGCCAGGCGCTCCGGGGACGCGCCCGGCAGCACGCGCGCGTAGTTGCTCTCCAGCCGCCGCACGCCCTTGCCGCGCTGTTTCCAGGCGAGGTCGGCGATGGTGCGGCCGAGGCGTACCGCGGCCGGCTCGGGGAGCTTCTTGACGGTGCTCCAGCCGAGTCCGTACAGCGTGTCGGTCAGCCGGTCCGCGGCGGTCACTGCGTCGCCCCGCTCCCCTGGGAGGCGCTCGCGCTGTCCGGCCCGGCCGCCGCTTCCGCCTCGGCGGACTCCCGGCGGACCGTGACGACCCGCTGGATCAGCGTGACGAGGCTGCCGACGGCGACGATCCACAGGGCCACGGGCAGCAGGTACTGGATGCCCGGGACGCCGAACTTGTGCAGGCCCGCGAAACCGGCCGCCACCAGCGAGACCACCAGCCGCTCGGCGCGCTCCACGAGCCCGTTGACGGCGACCGGCAGCCCGATCGACTCGCCGCGGGCCTTGGTGTACGACACCACCTGGCCGCTGGCCAGGCAGAAGATCGACACCGCGCACAGCACGTTGTCGTTGCCCTGGCCCGCGTACCACAGGGCGAAGCCGCCGAAGATGGCGCCGTCGGCGACCCGGTCGAGGGTGGAGTCCAGGAAGGCGCCCCAGCGGCTGGAGCGGCCCAGCTGGCGGGCCATGTTGCCGTCGACCAGGTCCGAGAAGACGAACAGTGTGATCACGACCGTGCCCCAGAAGAACTCGCCCCGGGGGTAGAAGACCAGCGCGCCCGCGACCACTCCGGCGGTGCCGATCAGGGTGACCGTGTCGGGGCTGACCCCCCGCCGGATGAGAAACGCGGCGAACGGTGTGAGGACACGCGTGAAGAATGCACGCGCGTACTTGTTCAGCATGGCCTTCCCGACGGTCGGTGGCGCCGCGGCCCCTGCTGGCCTCCGGCTGGCCCATCGTAGCCACGCGCGCGCGTGGGCGACGGCCGGGCACCCGCACCCGCCGACCGGATCGTGCGCATGGCTCGCAACCGCTGTCCGGTGACGCGATCGGTACACCTCGCGAGTTCCTCGTATGGACGCGACGTGACGGGAGTGGAAAGCTCGAAGGACCGCGGGCGTCGCCGGAGCCGCCAGTGCACGCGGTGCCGCGTGTCCGCGCCCACAGTGACCTCACCGTGCACGGGAGGCAGGACCATGGGCGACAAGGCGCACACACACCCCGGGGCCGCCGGCAGGGCTACGGCGGCCGACCACCCCGCGTCCGTACGGAATGTGGTGTTGGTCGGCCACTCCGGTTCGGGCAAGACGACTCTGGTGGAGGCTCTCGCGCTGACCGCGGGAGCGGTGAACCGGGCGGGCCGCGTGGAGGACGGCGGCTCCGTCTCCGACTACGACGACATCGAGCACCGGCAGCAACGCTCGGTACAGCTCTCCCTGGTGCCCGTCGAATGGGACGGGTTCAAGATCAACCTTCTCGACACCCCCGGATACGCCGACTTCGTCGGGGAGCTCAGGGCCGGTCTGCGCGCGGCGGACGCGGCCCTCTTCGTCGTCTCGGCCTCGGACGGGGTGGACGGCTCGACCCGGATGGTGTGGGAGGAGTGCGCGGCCGTCGGCATGCCGCGCGCCATCGTCATCACCCACCTGGAGGCGGCGCGCGCGGATTTCTCGGAGATGACCCGGGTCTGCGCGGAGGCGTTCGGCGCCGACGACCCGGACGCCGTGCTCCCGCTGTACCTGCCGCTGCACGGCCCGGAGGGCCCCGACGGGCACGCGCCCGTGACCGGCCTTACCGGACTGCTGTCGCAGAAGCTGTTCGACTACTCCACCGGGGCGCGCAAGGAGTCCGAGCCGGGCGAGGACCAGTTGCCGCGGATCGACGAGGCCCGCAACCGGCTCATCGAGGGGATCATCTCCGAGAGCGAGGACGAGACCCTCATGGACCGCTACCTCGGCGGTGAGCAGGTCGACGTCAAGACGCTGATCCAGGACCTGGAGCGGGCCGTCGCGCGCGGCGTGTTCTTCCCCGTCCTGGCCGCCGCCCCCGCGGCCGACGGCGCCCGGCAGGGTCTCGGCACGGTCGAACTGCTCGAGCTGATCACGGGCGGCTTCCCGACCCCGCTGGAGCGCGAGCAGCCCCGGGTCACCACGCCCGACGGCACACCGCGCGAACTCAAGCCGTGCGATCCCGGTGGACCGCTGGTCGCCGAGGTCGTCAAGACGTCCTCCGACCCCTACGTCGGCCGCATCTCCCTGGTCCGCGTCTTCTCCGGCACCCTGCGCCCCGACGAGACGGTGCACGTCTCCGGGCACGGGCTGGCCGACCGCGGCCACGAGGACCACGACGTCGACGAGCGCATCGGCGCCCTGTCCACGCCGTTCGGCAAACAGCAGCGCCCGGTCAGCCACGCCGTCGCGGGCGATCTCGCGTGCGTGGCCAAGCTGAACCGCGCCGAGACCGGGGACACCCTGTCCGCCAAGGACGACCCGCTGCTGATGGAGCCGTGGGAGATGCCGGACCCGCTGCTTCCGCTGGCCATCCAGGCGCACAGCAAACCGGACGAGGACAAGCTCAGCCAGGGCCTGTCCCGGCTGGTCGCCGAGGACCCGACCATGCGGCTCGAACAGAACCAGAACACCCACCAGGTGGTGCTGTGGTGCCTGGGCGAGGCCCACGCGGACGTGGCCCTGGAGCGGCTGCGCAGCAGGTACGGCGTCCAGGTCGACGTCGTACCGCACAAGGTGTCCCTGCGTGAGACCTTCGGCACCAGGGCCGCCGGACGCGGACGGCACGTGAAGCAGTCCGGCGGGCACGGGCAGTTCGCCATCTGCGAGATCGAGGTGGAGCCGCTGCCCGGTGGCTCGGGCATCGAGTTCGTGGACAAGGTGGTCGGTGGTGCCGTGCCCCGGCAGTTCATCCCGTCGGTCGAGAAGGGCGTACGGGCGCAGGCCGCCAAGGGGGTGGCCGCCGGGTATCCGCTGATCGACGTGCGGGTCACGCTGCTGGACGGCAAGGCGCACTCGGTGGACTCCTCCGACGCCGCCTTCCAGACGGCGGGCGCGCTCGCCCTGCGTGAGGCCGCCGCCGACGCGAAGATCCACCTGCTGGAGCCGGTCGCCGAGGTCACCGTGCTGGTCGGCGACGACTACGTGGGCGCCGTGATGAGCGACCTGTCCGGGCGGCGCGGCCGGGTGGTCGGCACCGAACAGGTGGGCACCGGACGCACCCTCGTACGGGCCGAGGTGCCGGAGATCGAGATCGGCCGGTACGCGGTCGACCTGCGGTCCCTGTCGCACGGCACCGCCCGCTTCAGCCGGGCGTACGCCCGGCACGAACCGATGCCGCCGCAGATCGCCGAACGCATCCGTCAGGAGGCCAAGGACGGCTCGTAGGCGGGTGCCGTTCCCCCGTCGGCGGGCGGCTTCGGCCGTCCGCCGACGAATGTCGGTGCCTGCGGATACGCTGATGACGTGATCAACACGGATGCGCCTGATCACCAGGTGTCCTGATCAAGAGGTGTGCGGAGCAAGGAAGTCGGGAAGGCCGCAGGAGCGGGGCCGCGGCGATCGGGGGCGGGAATGTCGGTGGGAACGGAATGGGACGGGCCGCAGGTGCCCATCTCGGGGGACGAGAGCCAGGCGGCGACCTTCGCCCTGGCCTCGGCGGCCTACCGGGACAGCGGCGTCACGGAGATCCTCAAGGCCAACAACGAATGGCACGAGTCGACCGTCAACGACGGCAGGTTCTCCCTGTTCAGGCCGAATCTGGGCGAGGCCTTCTCGCGGGCCGTGGTCGACCGCATGCTCGCCCCAGGCCGAGGCGCGCTCATCCAGTCCTTCGGGACCGAGCCCCAGGTCGTCGTCGAGCACTGCCTCGCGGCCAACGCCATCCGCCGGGACCGCGACAACCGGCTGTCCGCCGTCATGGTGGTGTGCGGCCTGATCTTCCTGCCCGGGCTCCTGGTGTGGCTGCTCGTCTTCCAGATCCGCTCCACCATCGCCAAACTCACCAACAGGCGGGCCGGCGCCCTCGGCACCACCCTGCTCGTCGCCTTCGGCGCGCTCGCCGCGCTGTTCCTGGTGCGCATGCCGTTCCACGGGTTCTGGGCCTGGTACGCGCGCGCGGCCGTGGTCGCTCCGGTGCTGGGCTGGTTCTGGGCCAAGCGCATCTGCGAACGCACCGCGCACGACCTGCGCGGGCGCTGGGACGGTCTGCTCGCCGGCAGCAGCGTCGGCGCCAAGATCCCCGAGTCGGTGCCCAGCAGCCCCGCCCAGACCGCCGCCGAGCAGCTGCGCCAGTCCCTGGCCAAGCTCAGCGCCGAGCAGCAGTCCAACTCCGTCTTCTACGCCGGGCCCAAGGGCATACTCGGCATGGGCACCCGCTGGGGTGCCTGGCAGCTCGCCGAGGACCTGGTCCCGGCCGATGCCGCCCGGGAGATCCACCCCTTCCGCAGCTGGGACGTCATCCGCGCGATCCACGACCAGCTGCGCATGCTGGAGCGCGGCCCCCTGAACACCGGCGGCTTCCCCAAGCCCTCGATCCGGCACTGGATCGTGACGCCGACCGGGGAGAACGCCAAGGCGGTCTCCCGGCCGGAGGGCACCGACGTCGAGGCGTACCAGGTCAAGTCGCACGCCATACAGGACATCTGCAACAAGCAGCAGTTCGGCAGCGGCGACCGGCACTACCTCGGGGTGCAGTGGACGCTGTGGGACGGGCAGTTGATCATCACCATGCTGATCACCGTGACCGTGCTGCACGAGACGCTGCGCATCGAGGTGACCGGGCACGCGCTGGGACCGGTGCACTCGCTGTTCACCTCGAAGCCCGAGGCGCCGACGAAATCGGTCGCCAAGTCCTTCAAGCCCTGGGAGTCCCGCACGATCAAGCTGCCGCTGGTCGACGCCGACGAGGTGGTACGACTGGCCGCGCGGGCACCGCTGACCTGGTACCCGCCGCTGCTGAACTGGCTCGGCGGCACGCTCGCGCTGCCCGAGCCGTTCGGACTCCGGCACGTCTGGGCGGACAAGCCGTGGCGGCACCGGTTCATGGCCGACGACGCGCTGCGCGCCGCCACGCCGGTGCTGCGGGTGGTGCACTCGTCGGCGATCAAGGTGCTGCGGGAGAACGGCGTGGACGTGGAGAAGTTCGGCGCGCGGTCGGCGTTCCTCAGCGGACAGGTGCAGGACCCGACCCCCAAGAAGGCCGATCTCTACGAGGCGTAGGCCTCCGGCGGTTCGGCGGCCTACGGGTGCGGGTGGGTGGGAGTGACGGCTTCCGGGGGCTGCCGCCCCCAGGCCCCCGCTTCGGCCTGAACGGCCTCGTCCTCAAGCGCCGGACGGGCTGATCCCCCTCAGCCATTCACACCGTCGGCCAGGCCTCCGCCAGCATCTTGCGGGTGTCGGCCAGCAGCTGCGGCAGCACGCGCGTGTGGCCGACCACCGGCATGAAGTTCGTGTCGCCGCCCCAGCGGGGCACGATGTGCTGGTGGAGGTGGGCGGCGATACCGGCGCCCGCCACGGTGCCCTGGTTCATGCCGATGTTGAACCCGTGCGCGCCGGAGGCGGTGCGCAGGGCCGTCATCGCCTGCTTGGTCAGCTCGGCCAGTTCGGCGGTCTCCGGACCGGTGAGTTCGGTGTAGTCCGCGACGTGCCGGTAGGGCACGGTCATCAGGTGACCGCCGTTGTACGGGTAGAGGTTGAGCACCGCGTACACGTGCTCACCGCGCCGGACGACCAGCCCGTCCTCGTCGGACTTGGCCGGGATCGAGCAGAAGGGGCAGCCGTCGCCGGCGCCCGGGCCGCTCGGCTTGTTCTCGCCCTGGATGTAGGCCATCCGGTGGGGCGTCCACAGGCGCTGGAACGCGTCCTGCGTCCCCACTCCGATCTGCTGCTCCGGCTCACTCGTCATGCAACGCAGCATATGGCGTCCCGCCGGGGAGCAGGACAAGGCCCCCGGGAAACCCGGGGGCCTTCAAAACCCCGCATGAGCGGGCAGCAGGACACCTTGTGCATCTGCGCGCTGCGAATCGGAACACCCCCGCGTCGGCGGGGAGCGATCACACCTGCACGCGACGCTCGACCACGTCAACGAGCTTCGCCAGCGCCTGGTCACTCGGGATGCCGTTCTCCTGCGAGCCGTCACGGTAGCGGAACGACACCGTGCCCGCGTTCATGTCCTCGTCACCGACGATGATCATGAACGGCACCTTCTGCTTCTGGGCCGTCCTGATCTTCTTCTGCATACGGTCGGAGGAGGAGTCCACCTCGACCCGCAGCCCCTTCTTCTTGGCCTCGGCGGCGAACTTCTCCAGGTACTCGACGTGCGCGTCCCCGATCGGGATGCCGACCGCCTGGACCGGGGCGAGCCACGCCGGGAAGGCGCCCGCGTAGTGCTCCAGGAGCACCGCGAAGAATCGCTCGATGGAGCCGAACAGCGCGCGGTGGATCATGACCGGGCGCTGCTTGGAGCCGTCGGGGCCCGTGTACTCCAGGTCGAAGCGCTCCGGCAGGTTGAAGTCGAGCTGGATCGTCGACATCTGCCAGGTGCGGCCGATGGCGTCCTTGGTCTGGACGGAGATCTTCGGACCGTAGAAGGCGGCGCCACCCGGGTCCGGGACCAGGGGCAGGCCCTGCTTCTCGGCGACCTGGCGGAGGGTCTCCGTGGCCTCCTCCCAGACCTCGTCGGAGCCGACGAACTTCTCCGGGTCCTTGGTGGACAGTTCGAGGTAGAAGTCGGTCAGGCCGTAGTCGCGCAGCAGGCCGAGGACGAAGGTGAGCGTCTTGTCGAGCTCGTCGGACATCTGCTCACGGGTGCAGTAGATGTGCGCGTCGTCCTGCGTGAAGCCCCGGGCGCGGGTGAGGCCGTGCACGACGCCCGACTTCTCGTACCGGTACACGGTGCCGAACTCGAAGAGGCGCAGCGGCAGTTCGCGGTAGGAGCGGCCGCGCGCGTCGAAGATCAGGTTGTGCATCGGGCAGTTCATGGGCTTGAGGTAGTAGTCCACGCCCTCGTCGAGCTGCATGGGCGGGTACATGCCGTCGGCGTACCAGTCCAGGTGCCCGGACGTCTCGAAGAGCTTCCCCTTCGTCGCGTGCGGGGTGTAGACGAACTCGTAGCCCTCCTCCTCGTGACGGCGGCGCGAGTAGTCCTCCATCACGCGGCGGACGATGCCGCCCTTGGGGTGGAAGACGGCGAGGCCGGAGCCGATCTGCTCGGGGACCGAGAAGAGGTCGAGCTCGCTGCCGAGCTTGCGGTGGTCGCGCTTCTCGGCCTCGGCGAGGAAGTCGAGGTGGGCCTTGAGCTCGTCCTTGGACGGCCAGGCGGTGCCGTAGATGCGCTGGAGCATGGGGTTCTTCTCGCTGCCGCGCCAGTAGGCGGCCGCGTTGCGCATCAGCTTGAACGCCGGGATGTTCCGGGTGGTGGGCAGGTGGGGACCGCGGCAGAGGTCCTTCCAGCACAGGTCGCCGGTCTTGGCGTCCAGGTTGTCGTAGATCGTCAGCTCGCCGGCGCCGACCTCGACGTCCGCGCCGTCGTCGGCGGAGGCGGAGCCCTTCAGGCCGATCAGCTCCAGCTTGTACGGCTCGTCCGCCAGCTCCTCGCGGGCGGCGTCGTCGGTGACGACACGGCGGGAGAAGCGCTGCCCGCGCTTCTGGATCTCCTGCATCTTCTTCTCGATGGCCTTGAGATCCTCGGGCGTGAACGGCTTCTCGACGTCGAAGTCGTAGTAGAAGCCGTCCTTGACGGGCGGGCCGATGCCCAGCTTGGCCTCGGGGAACAGCTCCTGCACGGCCTGCGCCATGACGTGCGCGGTGGAGTGGCGCAGGATGTTCAGGCCGTCCTCGGAGGAGATCTCGACGCCCTCGACGGTCTCGCCGTCCCGGACCACGTAGGCGAGGTCCCGCAGCTCGGTCCCGACACGCGCGGCGATGATCGAGCGCTCGCCGGCGAAGAGCTCGGCGGCCGTAGTGCCCGTCGTCACCACGCGTTCTTCCCGCTCGGAATCGCGTTGGATGATCACACGGACGTCTGACACCGGTCTCTCCTGACTGAAGGTGGGATGCGGCGCCATACCAGGGGCGCGCGCATGACTGCGATCGTACCGACCCCGGGCCGCCGACCGCGAAACGGTCACCCTCGGTCCTCCGCCCCGCCCGCCTCCCCGAAGAAGTCGAGGTTCTCGTGCAGTGACTTGAGCAGCTGGTCCCGCTCGGCGTCGTCCACCTGTACCGGTACGACCTCGCAGGCGCCGGTGAGCCTGCGGAAGCCGCCCCGGCTCTCCAGCCGTCCCCGCACCCGCACCGGGAGTCCGACGAGGTGGGCGTGGCCGGCGATCCGGTAGTCCTCCTCACCCAGGGTGACGCGGACGTGCGGCACCTCGACGCCGGCGATCACCCGCAGCCGTACGGTGCCCTCGCCGCGCGGTCCCGGCCTGCGCATCCGCACCACCGTGCCGGTGATCCGCACCGGTACCGCGGGTTCCTCGCGCAGATAGCGGGCCCCGGCCTCGCGCAGGGCGGGCAGGTCGCCGGGCGAGAACTCGACGGGTTCCGCCGAGGCCGCGCAGCCCTCGGGAACTCCGGCGGCCGGCGCCCACTCGACGGCGATCCGGGCGCCCTCCGTCCCGCGCACGAGGGCGATGAGGGCGTCGGTCAGCTCGCGGCTGACGCCCGCCTCGACGGCGCCGTCGAAGGCGTCCATGCCGCCGGTGGCCCGCTGGTAGTCGATCGCCTCACGGACGGCGTACAGGGCCTGGTGGAGGCGTACGGCGAGGGGGCGTGCGGCGCCCACGGGGACGAAGGCGGTGAGGGGGCGGCCCGAGGCGGCCGGGCCGACGAGGACGTGCTCCAGCAGCGCGGCGGCCGGCCGGCGGTGCCGGGCGCCGTGGTAGCCGGCACGCGCGCGCGTGGCGAGCGCGGCGGCGAGGAGGGTCTGGCGGGCCGCGGTGCGCAGCTGCTCCTCGACGGTCCAGGGGGCGGCGCCCACGGGGCCGCTCGGCGTGTCCCGCCACCAGCGGATCTCGTCGCTGGGGACGGTGAGGGAGACGAGCACCTCGCGGGCGGAGGGCGTGCCGCTGCGGGTGAGGGCGAGGAGCGCCTCGCCGAGCAGGTCGTCGCTGTCGGGGAAGGCGCGGCTCTCGGGCACGAGCAGGCTGGTGCCGCCCGCGCCCGGGCCCGGCGGGGTCCAGCGGCCGTAGCGTCCGGCGGCTCCGCCGCGCCGCTGCCAGCCGTGCCGGCGCAGCAGGGCGCTCAGTACGGCCGGGTCGACGTCGGCCGGGTCGGGGGGACGGTCCCAGGGGGCGGCGGCGGGGCCGTCGGGGTGCGGCCTGAGCTGCCGCGGGGGCTCGTCGAGGGGGCGGTGCGTCACGGTCTGCCTCCCGTCCCGACCCGCGTCATGATCTCGCACAGCGCCCGGTCGTCGAAGATGCGTGAGGTCGGTATCCGCACGGTGGTCCGGTGCCGTCCGGTGACGGGGTGGCCGGCGAGGTTGATC
This sequence comes from Streptomyces sp. NPDC001480, assembly GCF_042894725.1. Taxonomy (NCBI): domain Bacteria; kingdom Bacillati; phylum Actinomycetota; class Actinomycetes; order Kitasatosporales; family Streptomycetaceae; genus Streptomyces; species Streptomyces sp. NPDC001480. The sequence goes on from NZ_JBIAVX010000007.1 coordinate 167,757, forward strand.
CAGTAGCAGCAGTGCCTGAGGTCGAGGCGGTCGTGGCTGGCGCGCAGCCAGTCGTCCTGGGACCTCGGCACGAGCATCACCACGAGGATCTTGTGCACCGAGACGGGTGTGCGGGCGAGTTTGCGCAGGTGGTCGTTGTCGAGCGTGAAGGAGAAGAAGCGGCCCGGAGGGTTGGGGGCGATCTGGTAGGTGCACTTCAGCTGGACCTTGATGGTCACCTCGTCGTCGACGGTGTGCCCGGGTGCGCTGTGGCTGACGTGCCAGTCGATGCCGTTGTCCGGGAACGGCTGGGACAGCGAGCAGCCCGCCGCCGCGGCGACCGCGTGCAGATAACCGACCTGCAGTGTCTCCATGCAGGCGGTGGTGGCGAGTGTGCCGCGAAGAGGGCCCGTGCGTTCGGGCAGCAGCCCGCCCCGCTCGGGCTGCGCTATCGCCATGACGAACAGCCTTCCACGCCAAGGATTTCCCCGTTCCGGGCCGCTGAACTGCAAAGACCCGTACTCCTGTTGTGTCCTTCCGGCGTACGGCGCAAACAGCCCGGGTATCACCAAACAGGCAGAAGACGGTACGTCAGCTGCTCTGGGTGAACGAGGAGTTGTGGTCGTATGACGTGCTGGTACGAGGGGCCGCTGGCCGCCTTCGACACGGAGACGACGGGCGTGGACGTCGAGACCGACCGGATCGTGTCGGCCGCCGTCGTCGTCCAGGACGCGCCGGGCACCCGGCCCCGGGTGCGGCGCTGGATGGTGAACCCGGGTGTCCCGGTGCCCGAGGGGGCGACGGCGGTGCACGGGCTGACGGACGAGCATCTTCAGCGCAACGGCCGCTGGCCGGCGCCGGTGATGTACGAGATAGCCGAGGAGCTGGCGGAGCACGCGTCGCTGGGCCGTCCGCTGGTGGTGATGAACGCGCCGTTCGATCTCACGCTGCTGGACCGGGAGTTGCGCCGCCATCGCGCGTCCTCGCTGGAGCGCTGGTTCGAGGCGTCGCCGCCACTGCGGGTGCTGGATCCCCGGGTGCTGGACAAGCACCTGGACCGCTACCGCAAGGGCCGTCGCACGCTGACCGACCTGTGCGCGCACTACGGCGTGGCGCTGGACGGCGCGCACGACGCGGGGGCGGACGCACTGGCGGCGCTGGAGGTCGTACGCGCCGTGGGGCGCCGTTTCGCGGCCCGGCTGGAGCGGCTGACGCCGACCGAGCTGCACGCCCTCCAGGTGGGCTGGCACGCGGCACAGGCGCGCGGGCTACAGGCGTGGTTCGTGCGCAGCGGCTCTTTGGAGGTGGTGGACCCGTCGTGGCCGCTGCGTCCGGAGCTGCCGACGGCGGCATGACGAAGGCCGGTCCGCGGTTGCGGACCGGCCCTCTCCCGGTGGGCGATACTGGGTTCGAACCAGTGACCTCTTCGGTGTGAACGAAGCGCTCTCCCACTGAGCTAATCGCCCGGGAACGCACTGAACAATACAGGCCCGGACGGGCTTCCTTCAAACCGCTTCCAGGTACCGCAGCAGTCCGCGCCGTCCGGCCCGCATCATCAGCCGGTGGTTGGCGCGGAAGAGCGGCCGTCCCGGCACGGCCAGCCGTCTGAGGAGCGGCTTGCGCACGTCGACGACCTGGTCGTAGCGGGCCAGGGATCCGGGGCCGTGCGGGGTGACGGTCCAGCACGCCCGGCCCTCGATGTCGCCGGTAAGGGTGACCTCGAGGATCCCGGACGCCGGGTCGCGGCGCGTCTCGCGCGCGGTGAAGGTCATGTCGTACGGCAGGACGGAGCGGACGGTGATGACGCCGGTGGTGTCGTCGAGCCGGGTCACCGCCCGCACCTGGGGCCACCAGCGGGGGTATTCCTCGGCCCGCTCCAGTGCCTCGTACACGGCGGAGGGCGGCGCGGGCAGGGGCCACAGGCTGCGGAAGCGGTAGTGGGACCAGTCCATGGGCAGAGTCTGCCCTGGTGGGCGCGCCGAACTGAGTACGCGTACTCATGCGGCCCACCGTGACGCGGACCACACTCGGGGAACGAGCGCCGCCGCCCGTGCGACGGCGCTCCCCCCTCGCACCCTAGGACGGCATCCTGTCGCCGAGCAGGGCCAGGTTCTCGATGGCCGCGAGCCCGTAGAGCGCGGTGTCGTTGCTGGACACCCAGCTCGCCTCGCTGCCGGGCACCAGGGTGGCGGGGCCGCTCAGCTTCTCCGTCTTCCACGGTGAGGACTCGGTGTAGCCGTCGGAGCCGTAGAACTTCGTCCAGGCGCGCTGGGCGAGTGTCGCGTCGCCGGTCTGGACGGCGGCGTACGCGTCGAGGCGCGAGTGGCCCTGGAACAGCAGCAGGGAGCCGAAGTCGGAGCCGTAGCGGGCCTTCTGCTCGGCCTTGGTGGCGTTGAAGTAGCGGCAGTAGTCGAGGTAGACCTCCTTGAACTTCGGCATGTCGACCAGGTGGATCAGCTCGGCGCACAGTTCGTTCAGGCCGAAGACGGCCGACAGGTGGGAGACGGAGACCACCGGTGTGCCGGCCACGGCGAACTTGCCGGTGTCGAGGTCGTACAGGCCGCTGCCCTGCACGAAGCCGTTGGGCTGGGCGGCGATGCCCTCCATCGTGGACAGTACGCGCGCCTTGGCCTTCTCCCACTTGGGGCCCTTGCGCTCCCACTCCGTCAGCCAGGCCGACACCAGACCGCTCCAGTCGGTGCCGAAGCCGATCGACAGGGCGTGCCGGTCGGGCGTGTAGGGGTCGGTGCGCACCTTGCGCTGCGGGTCGAGGACGAGGAAGGTCTCGTCGGAGTCGACGTTGGCGTGCATGAGGTCGCCGACGCGTTCGTCCGCGGTGAGGAAGTAGTAGAAGCGGCGGTAGGTGGTGTTGGCGATGCGCTGCTGCTTGGCGCTGTCGGCGAAGTGCTGCACACCGTGCCGGGTGCCGAGGCCCGCCCATTCGCCGAGGTGGTAGACGTCGACCTCGCCGGTGTGCCGGGTGAGCGCCTCGGCGAATCGGAAGAGGTCGGAGCGCCCGCTTCTGATGTACGCGTACCAGAGCCACAGGTCCGGTGAGAGCTCGGAGTTGTCCCAGGCGTAGCCGCCGATGTCGTAGCGCCACACGTGCCGCGCGGCGTCGTAGGTGTGCATGAAGTCGCCGTAGTCCCAGAAGCCGTACCAGCGGCGCTGCTCCACCTGGTCCTTGTAGTAGGTGAAGAGGAAGTCGAGGTGGTCCTCGATCTTCGCCTTGGCGGCGGTGGAGCGGTCGGGCTCGGAGTACAGGCCGGGGCCGAAGACCTTGGCCTTGATGAGCTGCTTGGGCGGGGCGGCCAGCTGCGGCAGCACGCGTACGGCGTTCACCTGCTCGGCGAGGGTGTCGGCGCTCGGGGTGGAGTCGTTGGCCCAGAAGAGGAGCTCGGAGGTGCGGGCGATGCCGTACGGGGTGCCGAACTTCGGCTCGTAGTCCTCGTAGGTGATGTTGAGGCCTTCGAGCTGTTCGGCGTAGGTGTCCTGGCCCATGCCGTCGTGGTAGAAGCGCAGGTCCATGGGCTGGGCCTCGGGTGACCAGAGCCAGAGGGTGACGGTGGCCTCGTCGGTGTGGGCGTCGCGGATGTCGAGCTGGGCGGGGAACTTCTCCCAGAAGTCGCGCAGCCCGAAGGAGAGTCCGCCGCTCGCGCCGCCGACGTAGCCGAAGCCGGAGGCCCGCTTGCCACCGCCGGCGCCGATCCAGCCGTAGCCCTTCTTGGTGCGCTTGCGCAGGGTGAAGCCGTCGGCGGACAGCTGGGAGAGGGTGTAGTCGCCCCAGTGCGGGATGTACTTCAGGCGGGTGGTGACCCGCTGGTCCCAGGTGGAGGGGTCGGGAAGCTTCTTCCCCTCGTACTGGGCGGCCTGCACGGCGGCGCCCGGGTCGCGGCGCAGTCCGGTGATGCCCTGGACGGCCTCGCGCAGCAGGCCGGTGTCCTCGCCGCCGATGCGGATGTGCCGGTCGTAGGCGGCGTCCCGCATGGGCACGGAGAAGCGGACGCCGAGGCCGCGGATGAAGTCGCCGCTCGCCTTGCCGGGCTCCAGGGTGCCGTCGTAGGTGATGGTGTGCACCATGCGGAAGGAGTCGGCGCCCGCGTAGAAGTAGAGGCGGAGGGAGAAGGGCAGCCAGCCGCGGTCGCCCTTGCGGTGCTTGCCGTCGATGCGGACGACGGCGCGGACCGGGCCCTCCTGCTCGACGGTGACCGACGAGATGGCGCCGTCGAAGCGCTCGGTCCTGACGCTGCCCTGGTCCTCGTCCTCGATCTCGGGCTGGCGGATGAGCACCAGCCGCCCGTTCCTCGCGATCTCCGTCGAACCCCGGGTGACGGACTTGACGATCGTGGAGCCGTTCTTGCCGATCTTCGCGGTGATGACGCCGGTCGACACGTCGATGGTGCCGCCGCTCTTGTCCACGGTGATCCTCTTGGCGGGGGCCTCGGGCGTACCGGCCTTGAGGGTCAGCTTGCCTGAGCCGGAACTCACCGCGTGCGCGGTCCACTTGAGGGAGCCGTCGGGCCAGTGGGCGAGCGGCCAGGACTGTACGGGGACGTCCTTGCCGTCGGCGTCCGTGATCGCGAAGGTCTGGTCCTCCTGGTAGGCACCCATCGGCCAGGGCACACCGACCGTGGAGCCCGGTGCGGCCCCGAGGCCGCCGTCCTCCAGCCAGTCGAGGGTCACCGGGTCCGCGCCGTCGGCTGCCGCTGCGGGCGCGGCCTGCGCGTCGTTCGCGCCCAGCGCCCAGCTGAACTGGGCGGCGGCTCCGGCGGCCGCGGCGGCCTTGAGGAGGGATCTGCGGGGGATGGGAGACATGAGAGTCGGACTGTCCTTTCCGTGCGGGAAGTCTGGAATGCGTGCGGATAGTCAGGGGCATGACAGAGAGGCGCGGCGCCCAGGGCGCCGGCCTTGATCGGGGGCACCGCCGGTCAGCGGCGCCGGTACCGCTCCTCCACGGCGACGGCCGCCGCCGCGACGGCCCCGAGCACGGGGACCGCCAGCGGTGCGACGAGCAGGGCGGAACAGGCGACGAGGACGATGCCGCCGACGAGCAGGAAGGAACCGGTGGGGTCGAGGACCGTACGCCGGCCGGCCGCGGCGAGCAGGGCCCGCCAGGTGTCGCCCGGAGCCCAGACGGCCGCCGCGCGCATCCCGGCGACGGTTGTGCCGATCAGCGCGAACAGCCCCAGCGCCCCGACGAGCGGGCCACCGGGCAGCCCGGCCCGCACCGCCTGGACATCCACCCACGCCAGGGCCGCCGCGGCCCACCCGGCGAGCCCGACGGCCCAGCCGCCGCGCAACGCCGTCCGGAAGTCCACGGTGAACTCCCGCCAGCCACCGCCGCGATGGGCGGTACGGCGCCGCAGGTGCCGGGCCCCGGCGGCGAAGGCGGCCGGGTAGGTGACGACCCCGAGCGAGGCGACCGCGATCCACACCCCGGTCAGCAGACACTCGGCGAAGACCGCGAACCGCTCACCGAACACGGACTCCTTGCGTGCCTTGACGCGTGCCTCGGCCATGGCGCCCCCTCAGCCCTTCAGTCCGGAGGTCGCCATGCCGTCGATCAGGTACCGCTGGAAGGCCATGAAGAAGACGATGACCGGCACCAGCGCCACCAGCGACATCGCGATCATGCTGCCGTAGTCGGAGATGCCCTCCTGGTCGCGGAACATCATCAGGCCGAGCGAAACGGTGTACTTCGAGGGTGTGTTGAGGTAGATCAACGGCCCCATGAAGTCGTTCCACGCGTTGATGAAGGTGAAAATGGCGCTGGTGATGACGGCGGGGCGGCTCAGCGGCAGCACGATGGACCAGTAGGTCCTCAGGTGCCCGCAGCCGTCGAGCTTGGCGGCCTCGTCCAGCTCGCGTGGCAGGCCGCGCATGAACTGCACCATCAGGAAGACGAAGAACGCCTCCGTGGCCAGGAACTTGCCTGCCACCAGCGGCACCAGCGTGTCGACGAGTTCCAGTTTGCGGAACATCACGTACTGCGGGATGAGCAGCACGTGGTACGGCAGCAGCAGCGTGCCGATCATCAGCGTGAACAGCAGGTTCCGCCCGGCGAACCGGATCTTGGCGAAGGCGTACGCGGTCAGCGAGCTGGACAGCACCACACCGACCACGGCGAGGCCCGCGTACATCAGCGAGTTCACGAAGAAGCCGCTGACGGAGAGGCCGGAGATACCGTCGGCGAGCCCGGAGAAGTTCGCCCAGACCGGCTTGGTGGGCAGCAGGTCGAGGCTGGCGATGATGTCCTTGCTCGGCTTGAACGAGGCACCGAGCACCCAGATCACGGGGTAGAGCACGACCGCGAGGACGACGAGCGCGCCCACGTGCCAGGTGAACGACCCGAGGCGCCGCCGCTCGTTCGTGGTGCGCCCAGCAGGACTGGTGGCGGTGGTCACTTGGCGGCCTCCTCGTAGTGCACCCACTTCTTCTGCGACCAGAACAGGACCGCCGTGACGAGCGCGACCGCGACCACCAACGTCCAGGCCATCGCGGCGGCGAAGCCCATCTGGGCCTCCTTGAAGCCCTTCTGGTAGAGGTAACAGGTGTAGACGAGCGTGGCGTCGGCGGGCCCGCAGCGCGTGTCGGAGACCACGTACGCGGAGCCGAACACCTGGAACGCGTGGATGGACTCCAGCAGCACGTTGAAGAACAGCACCGGGGAGATCATCGGCAGCGTGATGTTCCAGAACCGCCGGAAGGGACCGGCCCCGTCCACCTCGGCCGCCTCGTACAACTCCCGCGGGACCTGCTTGAGGCCGGCCAGGAAGATGACCATCGGCGCGCCGAACTGCCAGATGCTGAGGGCCACCAGGGCGTAGATCACGTAGTCCGGGTTGCCGATCCAGCCGCCCACGTGGAGACCGAAGATCTTCTGCGTACGGTCCACGATCGCGTCGTCCGAGAACAGCGCCCGCCACACGAAGCCCACGGAGACGCTGGCGCCGATGAGCGAGGGCAGATAGAACGCGGCCCGGTACAGGGCCTGACCGCGCCGCTCCTGCGCGAGCAGCAGCGCCACGCCGAGCGCGAGCAGCAGCTTCAGCGGGGTGGCCACGACCACGTACTTCAGCGTGACCTGCACCGACTTCTGCCAGCGCGGGTCGTGGAACATCGTCGTGAAGTTGTCCAGGCCCACCCATTTCGGCGGCGTGAACAGGTTGTAGCTGGTGAACGCGTAGTACAGCGACGCGATCATCGGCCCCGCCGTGAGCAGCAGGAACCCCGCGATCCACGGCGACATGAAGAGATAGCCGGCGATGTTCTCGCGGCGCCGCCCGCGCCGCCCGGCGGCGGGAGCGGCGGACCGCTTCCCGGCCGGGCGCGCGGGCGCTTCCTTGACGAGCGTCATGGTGGTACGTCCCCTCAGCCCGCGAACGCGGCCTTGGCCTCGCTGAACAGCGTCTTGGCGGCGTCGGCCGGCTTGGTCTTGCCCTGGGCGACATCGCCGCCGATCCGCAGGAACGCCGCCTCGACGATGTCGGCACCGGACGGGTGCGGCGTGATCTTCCCGAGGACACCGGCCTTGGCGACCTCGTCCTCGTACGCCGCGACACCCTTGTTCTGGGCGTCAGTGGGCTTGAACGCGTCGTACTGCTCGGTCGTGGCGAGGATGCCGCGGTCGTAGCCCATGATCTTGCCGACCTCGGGGTCGTGGACCATGAAGTCGATGAACTGGGCGGCTTCCTTGGGGTGCTTGGTCCCGGCGAAGGCACTGAGCATCAGCGAGCCGAGGTACTGGCCGGTGTCCTTGCCGTTCGTGGTGGGGATCGGCGCGAGCCCGTAGTCGGAGTCGCCCTCGCCCTCGTAGCGGATGGAGAAGTTGTCCCAGGTGAACTCGGACGCGGCGAGCCCCGCGGAGAGGCCGGACTTGGGCTTGACCTGCTCGATCTTCTTCGGGTCGGCGACGAGCCCGGACTTCACGCGCTTGTAGCCGTCCTCCCACCACTGCGTCAGATCGTCCTCGGTGAAGCCGAGAGCGCTGTCGGTGAAGAAGGCCTTGCCGTTCTGCCGCAGGTACAGGTCGTACAGGTACATGATGGCGAAGTAGCCGGTGTCACCGGCGATCTTCAGCTTGTCCTGGATCGTCTGGAGCGCGTCGAAGTAGTCGTCCCAGGTCCAGCCGAACTTCGCCGCGACGCCCGCCTTCTTGAAGGCCTTGAGGTCGATGACGAGTGCCATGGTGTTGGCACCGACGGGAACGCCGAGCTGCTTGCCGTCGGCCTGACCGGCCGTCAGAACGCTGTTACGGAAGTGCTTCAGGCTCAGATTCCCCGCGTCGGCCTGCGTCTTGAGATCCATCAGAACGCCGCGCTTGTCGTACTTGCGCAGGAATCCGACCGCATTCTGGAAAACGTCCGGCGGATTCCCACCGGAGGCCTGGGTCTGGAACTTCTCCCAGAACGATTCGTAGTCGGTGAATTCAGGCTTGATCTTGATCTTCGGGTACTTCTTCTCGAAGAGCGCGATCGTCTTCTTGATGGCGATGGTGCGCGGCTCGCCACCCCACCATGCGTAACGGAGTGTCACCGTCCCGTCCCCGGAGCCGCTGTCGCCCCCGCACCCCGCCGTCGCCCCCAGCCCGAGGGCGGCCGCCCCCGCCCCGGCCGCCTTCAGGATCGTACGCCTCTCGAAGTTCTTGCCGATCACCACTGTTGGGCCTCCCCGCAGCCTCGCACCCTGCTCATGAATCGTTTCAAGTAAGCGCTTGCTGGCACAAGGTACGGAGGGGCTGAGGGTGCGTCAATGATTCGGACAGGATTTTCTTCGGGCGGGGCCCGGTGGGGCATCCCGGCCGCAGGGCACACGACCACGGCCCACCTGCGCTCTCGCAGGTGGGCCGTGGTTACGGGGGTGGGCGATACTGGGTTCGAACCAGTGACCTCTTCGGTGTGAACGAAGCGCTCTCCCACTGAGCTAATCGCCCGGGTGCAGGAAGAACATTACCCCATGTCAGGGGTGCGACCGACCATGGGCAGCGGGGACCGGCGGTCGGGCCGGGTCCCGTGGCGGATCACTGGTCCTTGATCTTCCAGGGCATCACCAGGCCGAACTTCCACAGGTAGATCCCGGCCAGGACGCCCACGACCGCCAGGCCGGCCGAGGTCAGGATGATGTTCCGGCGGCGCACCCTGGGGTCGAGTGCCCGCTGGGCCGCCTCCGTGACCTTGCGCTTGGTCCAGCGGAGGACCAGCTGGGCCCAGACGAACTCGGTCGCCCAGATCGCCATGCCGGCGAAGATCACGACCCAGCCCGGCCCGGGGAGCGGCAGCATGACGATCCCCGCCGCCACGACCGCGAGCCCGATGACGAAGACCCCGACCTGCCAGCTCAGGTGCAGTGCGCGCCGAGCCTTGATGAAGTCCGGCGCCTTCGAGCCGAGTCCCCGCTCGTCCCGCGCCCCGTCCGTCATCGCCTCCGCCTTGTCCGTCGCCATGGCGACTTCGCCCGGATCGTTACTCCCCGTATTCATACGACCAAACACTACCGGAGTGAAACCTGTCACCGGAATGGACGTACCTCGCGGATCGGTTCTCGGCCGGAAGAGTTACGTAAACACACGCAAAACCCTCAGAGGGGTTTACAACGGCACCGTAGGTGGCATGTCGATTTCGCCGACGTGCGAATCCCCGAGCGCACACTGAGCGAAAGGCCCTGGCGCTTATGAACACCACGGTCAGCTGCGAGCTGCACCTGCGCCTCGTTGTGTCGAGCGAGTCCTCCCTGCCTGTCCCCGCAGGCCTGCGGTACGACACGGCCGACCCCTACGCCGTGCACGCCACCTTCCACACCGGAGCCGAGGAGACCGTCGAGTGGGTGTTCGCCCGCGACCTCCTCGCCGAGGGGCTTCACCGTCCCACGGGCACCGGCGACGTCCGTGTCTGGCCGTCCCGGAGCCATGGTCAGGGCGTCGTGTGCATCGCCCTGAGCTCCCCGGAGGGGGAGGCCCTGCTCGAGGCCCCGGCGCGGGCCCTGGAGTCCTTCCTGAAGCGGACGGACGCGGCCGTGCCGCCCGGCACGGAACACCGGCACTTCGATCTGGATCAGGAGCTCTCGCACATCCTGGCGGAAAGCTAGGTCGCGGGTCGAAGCCGGCCGGCACCGTCCACTCGGGGAGACGGTTCGGTCGGCTCTCGGGCCAGGACAACCGCATACGGCATGACCGGCGCCGTCACCGTGCGTGTTCACGGGGGCGGTGTCGGTGTGCGCGCTCGTCCGTCCCGCGGGCATGACGGGAACCTCTGCGGGCGCGCAGCCGTTCCTTCGGCAGTGTCGCTACCATCGGCCAGCATCGGCGGGCGTCCGCCCGACCCCCCAGGCAGGGAGCGAAACGTGCTGATCACCCACGACACCCGGTGCGCCCTCGACACCGTGGTGGCTCTGGTGAACACCGCGCCGGAGGACGACTCGGCGGCGGACGGGCTGCCGGACGTCGCGGCTCTGGCGGATTTCGTACGGAAGCACGAGATCAGCGATGTGGGGGTGCTCTCGGAGTTCGACCTCTCCGCGGTACGCAAGGTCCGCGGGCGGTTCGCGGGCATCTTCGCCGCACCGGACGCCCGCAAGGCCGCCGGGATGATCAACGATCTGGTCGCCGCCGCGGGCACCACTCCCCGGCTGACCGATCACGACGGCTACGACTGGCATGTGCACTACTTCGCCCCCGGCGCCTCCATGGCCGACCATCTCGCCGCGGACTGCGGGATGGCGCTCGCCTTCTTCGTGGTGGCCGGGGAGCAGGAGCGGCTGCGGCGCTGCGAGGCGCCCGACTGCCGGCGGGCCTTCGTCGATCTCTCCCGCAACCGCTCGCGCCGCTACTGCGACAGCCGTACCTGCGGGAACCGGCTGCATGTGGCCGCCTACCGGGCCCGGCGGAAAGAGGCGACGGGCTGAGCTCCGGCACGGTCCGGTGCCGGCGCGGTCCGGTGCCGGCGCGGTCCGGTGCCGGCGCGGTCGATGTCGACGCCGCCCCCGGCGGGTGACGCCGGGGACGGGCGTGTACGGCTCACAGCAACAGCAGATCGTGCAGCGCAGCCATGAGGAGCAGACACCCGATCACCGCAAGGAAGATCATCAGCGGTGGCTGGGAAAGGGCGAAGAGGCACCCGCGCGGCTCGTCCTTCGGCGGCGCGGCCTCGCTCTCTGACGTGTCCAGCATCTCGCGGCGATGATGGACCACGGGGCGCCCCGTACGCGATCAACACACCCGGAATGAACAGGAGTTCGCCGAAATCCTTGATCTCCGGTTCACTTCCGGCTGGGCGGTGATCGTTTTCGGGCGGGCCGGAGACGATCTTTGTTCCCTCAGGGGCTCCAGTGCCGGGTCATATGCCGTGCTTCTTGAGGATGGCCTCGATGTCGCTGAAGTCGTCGGCGGTGCCGCCGGCGCGGGGTGCCGTGGCGGGAGGGGCGGCCGGACGCGTGGCTGGGCCGAGGGAGGGCTCCGAAGCCTTCGGCGCGACCGCCGCCTCGCGGCCGGCGGCCCCGGCCGCCTTGCGCTCGGCCCGGGTGCCCCCGCGCCGGCGCTCCACGGCCCGGGTCGTCGCGAACAGGGCCCAGGCCACGCCCAGCACCACGAAGCCCGCCCATGCGGTCGGGCTGAACGCGGTGTCGGCCAGCCAGCCGACGATGCCGGTCATCACCAGCCCCACCGGCACGAGCGAGTACGCGGCGATCCGGGCCGCGGCCAGGAAGCGCCTGCGGTAGGCCGTGACCGCCGCGATGCCCAGGCCGGCCGCGGACACGGCGGAACAGACTGTCTCGGCGATCATCCGGTCCTCCAGGCGGCTGGGTCGGGCGGGGCGGGCGCGGGGAACGTGCCGGTCACCGCGGCACGGCGCCACCGGGGCACCACGTCCCTCTGCACCTCTATCGTGCACCGTCGCGGACCCGCGGGGCCATGCCCCGGCCCGACATCAGGGACATCTCCGGGTCGCCTCCTCCTTGGGGCCGGTCCGGCCGGTCCGGCCCAGGATTGGGTCGGTGGGGTCCGGCCTGGGAGACTGGTGGCATGAGCGACTCCTCCCCCGTCGGCACCGCCGTGCCCGTGCTGGACGTCTGGTGCGAACTCCAGTGCCCGGACTGCCGCAGCGCCCTCGACGACCTGCGCGCCCTGCGCGCCCGCTACGGCGACCGGCTGGAGCTGCGGCTGCGGCACTTCCCGCTGGAGAAGCACAAGCACGCCTTCGCCGCCGCCCAGGCCGCGGAGGAGGCGCTGGAGCAGGGGCGGGGCTGGGAGTACGTCGAGGCCGTCCTCGGCCGGGTGGCCGAGCTGGACCGTGAGGGCGAACCCTTCCTGGTCGAGGTCGCCCGGGAACTGGGGCTGGACGCCGAGGAGTTCGACACCGCGCTGATCGACGGCCGGCACATCCTGATCGTCGACGCCGACCAGGCCGAGGGCAAGGCCATCGGTGTCACGGGCACCCCGACCTACGTCATCGGCGGCGAGCGCCTCGACGGCGGCAAGAGCCAGGAGGGGCTGCGCGAGCGCGTCGAGGAGATCGCGGACCGGTTGCTGGCCGGCGGGGCCTGACCTCAGAGCAGGGGCTTGTACAGCGTGTGGCTCACCGGCAGGTAACCGAGCGAGTCGTACAGCCGCTCGGCCGGTGTGTTGCCGGCGAACACGTTGAGGCCGAGGGCGCGTCGGCCGGCGGCCACCGACTGCCGTTCCGCCAGCAGCATCAGGGTGCGTCCGTGGCCCCGGCCGCGGGCGGCCTCGTCCGTCTCGACGTCGCAGACGAAGGCGGTCTCCCTGGACACCGACAGCCACAGGGTGCCGACCCTGGTGCCCTCGTGTTCCAGAACGCTCAGCACCATGGCCTCGGTCGCGAGCCCGTCCGGCAGCAGTCGCGCGTAGTCGGCGCGCGCCTTGGCCACGGCCTCGTCCTCGGGCACACCGCGGCTGGTCCAGTCGTGGATGTAGCCCACCTCGCCGTGCTCGTGCCACGGCCCGTACTCGGCCTCGGTCATCGGCCTGCTCCGGCTGCCCGCGGGCAGCTCCGGCGGGGTGTCGCCGAGCGGCTTGACCATGCCGCGGTTGCGGTGGACGTAGCCGAGCACCGTGGCCAGCCGCAGCGCGGCCTCGGCGTCGGCGGGCACCGTCATCTCGATCTGCCCGCAGCCCCAGCCGCGCGCCACCTCCTCGGCGGCCAGCGCGGCCACCGTGCCCCGGCCGCGCCGGCGGTCCGGTTCGTCGACGCTCAGGTCGTGGATCTGGGCCACCGAGGGAAAAGTGGGGTGTGTGCACAGGCGCAGCCCGCCGACGGGGCGGCTGTTCACGCACACACGAAAGCGGCGGGACAACGCCCCGTCGGCGGCGCGCTGGAGCGGCTCGGTCGGCCGCAGGGTCGTGGTCATCACACCTGTTCTACCCGGACCACGGCGAGGGATCAGCCGGATGTTCGCGCCCGTCAGGGATCGAGGTCGTTCCCCGCCCGCTCCTCGAAGATCCGCATCGCCTTGGCGGTCACCGGACCGGGGGCGCCGGGCAGTTCCCGGCCGTCGACCCGGTGCACGGCCTGTACGTCCCGCAGCGTGGACGTGAGGAAGACCTCGTCGGCCCGTTCCAGGACGTCCAGCGGCAGGTCGGTCTCCTTCGCGCCGGTCCACTCCACGGTCAGGGCACGGGTGATGCCGGCGAGGCAGCCGGAGGCGAGCGGCGGGGTGTGGATCTCGCCGTCCAGGACGACGAAGACGTTGGAGCCCGTGCCCTCGCACAGCCGGCCGACCGTGTTGGCGAACAGCGCCTCGGTGGCGCCCTGTTCGTGGGCGCGGGCCAGGGCGACGACGTTCTCGGCGTACGAGGTGGTCTTCAGGCCGGTGAGGGCGCCCCGCTCGTTGCGGGTCCAGGGGACGGTGATCACGGCGGTGGAGTCGGCGCGGCGGGCGGTCTCGCCGAGGGCGACCACCAGGGTCGGGCCGTGCTCGCCGCGGTCGGAGCCGAGCGGGCCGTGGCCCCCGGTGTAGGTGATGCGCAGCCTGCCGAGCGGCATCGGGTTGGCCTCGAGGACGGCCGCGCAGGCCCGGCGGATCTCGTCGTGGTCGGGGTCGGGCAGGCCCAGGCCCCGGGCCGAGCGGGTCAGCCGGTCGAGGTGCCGGGTGAGCGCGAAGGGCTCGCCGCGGACCGCCTTCACCGTCTCGAAGATGCCGTCGCCCACGGTCAGCCCGTGGTCGAAGACGGAGACCCGGGCGGTCTCGACGTCCTGCAATCCGCCGTCCAGCCAGATCCTCATGAAACAGCCCCTCCACTCTCCTCGTACGCCCCCGACGCTACCGCGAGCAGCCGGGAGGCCTTGAGCTCGGTCTCCCGCCACTCCCCCTCGGGGTCGGAACCCCAGGTGATGCCGGCGCCGGTGCCGAATCTCAGGACACCCTCCGCGCGGTCGATCCAGAAGGTGCGGATGCCCACGGCCAGCTCCCCGACGCCCCGGTCGGCGTCGACCCAGCCGATGCCGCCGCAGTAGGGGCCGCGGGGTGCCGTCTCCAGGGCCTCGATGATCCTCAGGGCGCTCGACTTGGGCGCGCCGGTGACCGAGCCGGGCGGGAAGGCGGCGTCGAGCAGCTCCGGCCAGCCGGCTCCGTCGCGCAGCTCGCCGCGGACCGTGGAGACGAGGTGGACCAGGCCGGGGTGTTTCTCCACGGCGCACAGGTCGGGGACGGTGACGCTGCCGGTGGCGCAGACACGCCCGATGTCGTTGCGGACCAGGTCCACGATCATCACGTTCTCGGCGTAGTCCTTCTCCAGGAGGTCGGCCTCGGTGCGCCCGGTGCCCTTGATCGGTCCGGAGTCCACGGTCCGCCCGTGGCGGCGCAGGAACAGTTCGGGCGAGGCGGTGGCTATCTCGACGCCGTGCCCGGGCAGCCGAATCGTTCCTGCGTACGGTGCCGGGTTGCCGCGTGCCAGCAGGGCGGTCAGGGCGTCCACGTCGGCGTCGGGCGCGACGGGCGCGGTGAGGACGCGGCAGAGGTTGGCCTGGTACACCTCACCCGCCGCGATGTACGCGCGTATCCGGCGTACCGCCTCCGTGTAGGCGGCGCGGTCGAGCGACGACGTCCAGGCGCCCACGGCGGGGCCCCGCCACCTCCCCGGCACCGGAGCCGGCACGGGCTGTTCGCGTACGTCCGCGAAGCGGGCGCAGGTCAGACGGCCCTCGAAGTCGGCGCAGACGGCCCAGAAACCGGTGGAGTCCAGGGCCGCCGGATCACTGGTGACGTCGAGGAGGCCGGTGGCGAGACGGTCGCCGAAACGGGCGATAGGAGGCAGGTGGAGCACGCAGCCGAGTCTATGGCGGGTGTCGTACGGGTGACCCGGGCGTGTCCTCGCGGGTGCCCTGACCACGGCACCCGCCGGGCGCAGCGCAGCACGCTGCGCAAACGCGTTTTTGTACTGGCCCGGGAATCCGCTAGAGTTCAACACGTCGCCGGGACGCGGAAGCGGTCCGGAAGGACAGGCGGACGTAGCTCAGTTGGTAGAGCGCAACCTTGCCAAGGTTGAGGTCGCGAGTTCGAGCCTCGTCGTCCGCTCGAAGGAGAGGGGTCTTCCCGGTCCCCTTACACTCCTGGTGGAGTGGCCGAGAGGCGAGGCAACGGCCTGCAAAGCCGTCTACACGGGTTCAAATCCCGTCTCCACCTCCAAGGACGATTAGCTCAGCGGGAGAGCGCTTCCCTGACACGGAAGAGGTCACTGGTTCAATCCCAGTATCGTCCACTGGATCTTCCAGCACCTACGGCGAGATCCGCCCCAGCGCGATTAGCTCAGCGGGAGAGCGCTTCCCTGACACGGAAGAGGTCACTGGTTCAATCCCAGTATCGCGCACGCAGCACCCCCCGGACGATTAGCTCAGCGGGAGAGCGCTTCCCTGACACGGAAGAGGTCACTGGTTCAATCCCAGTATCGTCCACGCACACCGGAGCCCCCGGCCGTCTCGTACGGCCGGGGGCTCTGTCGTGCGTCCGGTGGGCCCAGAGGACCCAGAGGGCCCTTGGGCTCAGCTGGAGAACAGCATGTGGCCGAAGCTCTTGTGACGGTGGTGACCGCCGTGTCCGCCGTAGTGGCCGCCGCCGTGACCCCCGCCGTGCGGGGCGCCCCAGGCGGGAGCCGGCGGGGCCGGGTAGGCCTGCGGGGCGGCCGGGGGCGGCGGAGCGGGCTGGGACCACTGGGACTCGAGGCGGGTCAGGGCCTCCAGCTCGCCGTAGTCGAGGAAGATGCCGCGGCAGCCGCTGCACTGCTCGATCTGGACGCCATTGCGGTTGTACGTGTGCATCGGCGCATGGCACTTGGGACACTGCATGGGTCGGCTCAACTCCTCGCCGGTCGGTCCTGCTTCGCGTTTCCCCAGGACAGACTCCGTGCGGCCCTGGTCGGTTGCACCTTACTTCGGGAATCCGTGCGACAACTCGGGCGGTACGGAACCCATCCGCGCGCAGGCGTCGACGACGGACCGCTCCACCTCGTCCAGGGGGCGGTCCGCGGCGCGGGCCTTGGTGATCGCCAGGGCGGCGGTCTGGACGGTGAGGGCGCGGGCCGGGACGTCCAGGGCGGGCCAGGGGTCGCCGTCCGGGGGCACGGCCGGGCCGCCCGCCGTGCGGTAGGCGGTGAGGAAGCGCATCCACTCGTCGGGCGGGAGGAGCCCGCAGGCGTACCAGGCGGCGGGTCGGGCCAGGTCCCAGGCCGGGACGCCCACGCCGAGGTCGTCGACGTCGATGAGCCGCCAGGGGCCGTCCGGGGCGGGGTGGCGGACGAGCTGGCCGAGGTGGAGGTCGCCGTGGCAGAGGGTGCCGGCGCCGGGCATGGGTGCCTCGGCGCGGGCCCAGGCGGGCAGGGCGGCCCAGGCGCGCAGGACGGGGCCCGCGGCGGGGTGGTCCTCGCCCGCCAGGGCCCGCCGCAGCCGGGTCAGCGCACGGACGGCCTTGGCGGGGCCGCGCATCAGGGGTGTGGAGGCGGGGGCGGGCGCGCGGTGCAGACGGGCGAGGAGGGTGGCGGCGGCTTCCCAGGGAGCGGCGTCCGGGTCGTCCCGGTCCACGGGGGTGCCGTACGGCCAGAAGGTGACCAGCCGGTCGTCGACGGTGACGGGAGACCTTGCGATCGGCGCGAGGAGTACGTCCGCGAGGCGGGCGGCCGTCTCGAGGCGCAGGGTCAGCTCGGCGGGGTCCGTGTCCGGGGCGTGTGCCTTCGCGACGGTGCCGGCGTGGCGGACGACGGTGGCGTCGGGGCGGTCGGCGAGGGTGCCGGACACGGGGCCGCATCCGCAGGGCTCCCCGTCGGGGTGGGCGACGGCTCCGGCGTGCGCGGTCAGCTGCGGCAGCAGGGTGTCTGCGGTCACGGGGTCCTTCGGGTGCGGGTGGGTGTTTCGGCGAGGGTACGCGGGTGCGGTGGGCCCGGGTGCCACGCGGGCCGGGGTCGCAGCTGGGCGGGGCTCGCAGCCCGGCGTTACGGGGCGCCGCTGCGGTCGGGCGTGGCTCAGAGGCCGGGCACAGCAATGCCGGCGCAGCTCCCCAGCTGCGCCGGCATTTGTGCCGTCCGCCGCACCCCCGTCCCCACGGGGTTTCATGGGTGGATGTCCCCGCCCGGACCGCTCTTCCGGGCCTGGGGTCGCCGCTCAGCGCCCCAGCATCACGCCCACGGACGACGCCTGTGTGACCACTGCTTCCCAGCCGCCGAAGGCGTACACGAGCAGGGCCGCCAGGGGGAGGACCATCGCGGTCGCCACCAAGGGGTGGCGACGGCCGGTACGGCGGGAGCGCGCGGTGCGTGCCTGTGTGCGGATGAACGTCCGCGGAGCCGTGTGGGCCATGGTCCCTCTCCTGACCGTTTCAGTTGTCGTTGGCAGCGGCGGGTGTCTTGACCTCGGGGGACGAGTGCTGCACCCGCCGCTTGACCTCAAATCTAGGCGGACGGGCGGCGGCGGGCGTCATGCCTTCGTACCGAATGACGGGCCTCCCGGAGGATGAGCCATGACCTGCGACGTACTCCCCTGGGTGGAGAAGCGGTCCTAGGTCTCGGGGTCTTCCCTGAGGGGGCGCCCGGAGTGCCCCCGCTTTTCCGAGCTGTCCTCACGCGGCACCGGCTGCTCGACCAGGGCCAGGACCCGGTTGGCCATGAAACGGGCGGTGCGGACCACCGTTCCGTTGCGCGTGACTTCGCTCACTTCGACCACGCCCCGTCGTACCGCCGTCTCCACACGGCGGCCCGCCCGGCCGGCCACCACCTCGTACGTCCGTGTCGTGTCCCCCGCGTCCACGACTATCTCCACGCGGTCACCCTTCACGCGTCCAATCCCCCTTCCGGGATGGATGGTTGAGGTCACAGGGCGGCCAAGGGAGCACAGCGCGACGCCTCCCTGACCACTCTTCAAGTCTCCCATCCGGCACTGACAATCCATCGAGGCGAGAGGGCGCGGCCTCTGCGCGCAGCGGGCCGTGGAAACGTAAGCTGTGCCACGTCACACGGACCGGGCAGCGGGGATGAACATGGCGATGATGCGCCTGAGGCGCGAGGACCCGCGCGTCGTCGGCTCGTTCAGGCTTCACAGACGGCTCGGCGCGGGCGGGATGGGCGTTGTCTATCTGGGCTCGGACAAGAAGGGGCAGCGGGTCGCCCTGAAGGTCATCCGGCCGGATCTGGCGGAGGACCAGGAGTTCCGGTCCCGGTTCGCGCGTGAGGTCTCGGCGGCCCGGCGGATCAGGGGCGGGTGTACGGCCCGGCTGGTGGCGGCGGACCTGGAGGCGGACCGGCCGTGGTTCGCCACGCAGTACGTGCCCGGGCCCTCCCTGCACGACAAGGTCGCCGACGAGGGCCCGCTCGGCGCGGCGGAGGCCGCCTCGATCGGGGCCGCCCTGTCCGAGGGACTGGTCGCCGTGCACGAGGCGGGTGTGGTGCACCGGGATCTGAAGCCCTCCAACATCCTGCTGTCCCCGAAGGGGCCGCGGATCATCGACTTCGGCATCGCCTGGTCCACGGGTGCCTCGACGCTGACCCACGTCGGCACGGCGGTCGGCTCCCCCGGCTTCCTCGCGCCCGAGCAGGTGCGCGGTGCCGCGGTCACCCCGGCCACGGACGTGTTCTCGCTCGGGGCGACGCTGGCGTACGCCTCGGCCGGTGACTCCCCCTTCGGACACGGCAGTTCCGAGGTCATGCTGTACCGGGTGGTGCACGAGGAGCCGCACCTGCACGGCGTCCCGGACGCGCTCGCGCCGCTCGTCCGGGCCTGTCTGGCGAAGGACCCCGAGGACCGGCCGAGCACGCTCCAGCTGTCGCTGCGGCTGAAGGAGATCGCGGCGCGCGAGGCCCAGGGCCTGGCCGACGTCCGGCCGCCCGCGCCGCGCGCCGCCGAGGCGGACCGGCCCACCGGGCGGCTCACCGAGACCTATCCGGATCCGCAGCGCGTCCAGCGGCGTCCGCAGTCCTCGCCGGGCGCTCCGGCGCCGCGCGGTGGGGCTCCCGTGCGGGGCGCCACGCCGTCGCGCGGTGGCGGTGCGCCGCGGTCCGGTGGTGTGCCGTCGCGGCCGGACGCGGCACGCACGGGCGGCGCGTCGCGGACCGGGGGCTCCGCGCGGACGACGCCTGCCTCGCGCAACACCTCCCGGACCGGCGGCGGGGGCCGTCCCGTTCCGCGCGGCGGGGCCGGGCAGCGGCAGCGGCCCACGGGGACCGGGCTGCGGCCCGCCAACCCGCGGTTGCTGCGGCAGCGGCTGTTCGTGTTCGTGGTGGTGACGTTGCTGGTCGCGCTCGGCATCGCGGCGGCCCAGGGGTGTCAGGGGCCCGCGCATGGGCTGGGCGGTGCGGGGGGTGTCGTGCACGCGGAGCGCGCGGGTGGGGCGCTGCCGCCGACGGATCCCGTGGGGTAGGGGCTCCGCCCCTTCGACCCCGCCAGGGGGCTGCGCCCCCCGGACCCCCGCTTCGGCCTGAACGGCCTCGTCCTCAAACTCCCCCAGAGGGGGGCACCCCCAGACGGGCTGATAAGAGCGGGCCGCGCCCTCGGGTTACGCGTTCGGGCGGCCGGTGGTCACCGCGTAGAAGGCGACCGCGGCCGCCGCGCCCACGTTGAGGGAGTCGACGCCGTGGGACATGGGGATGCGTACCCATTCGTCGGCGGCGACCAGGGCCTGGGTGGACAGGCCGTCGCCCTCGGCGCCGAGCATGAGGGCGACGCGGTCCATCCGGTGCGGGGCCGCCTCGTCGAGGCTCTTCGCCTTCTCGTCGGGGGTGAGCGCGAGGAGGGTGAAGCCGGCCTCGCGGACCGAGTCGAGGCCCTTGGGCCAGGTGTCGAGGCGGGCGTACGGCACGGAGAAGACGGCGCCCATCGAGACCTTCACGCTGCGGCGGTACAGCGGGTCGGCGCAGTCCGGGGAGAGGAGCACCGCGTCCATGCCGAGGGCGGCGGCCGAGCGGAAGATCGCGCCGATGTTGGTGTGGTCGTTCACGGCTTCCATGACCACGACCCGGCGCGCGTCGTGCAGCAGTTCGGCCGCCGTCGGCAGCGGCCGGCGCTGCATGGAGGCGAGGGCGCCGCGGTGCACGTGGTAGCCGGTGACCTGTTCGGCGAGTTCGGGGCTGACCGCGTACACGGGGGCGGGGAGCTCGTCGATGACGTCGCGCATGAGGTCGACCCACTTGGCCGAGAGCAGCATCGAGCGCATCTCGTAGCCGGCTTCCTTGGCCCGCCGGATGACCTTCTCGCCCTCGGCGATGAACAGGCCCTCGGCCGGTTCTCGTCTGCGCCGCAGTTCGACGTCGGTCAGGCCCGTGTAGTCGCGCAGGCGCGGGTCGGCTGGGTCCTCAACGGTGATGAGATCGGCCACAGGGTGATACTGCCTTGTCCTGGGTGTGGTGCCAACGGCTCGGAACGGGTTGTGTTACCCGCGGTTACGCAGGAGGAGGTGTGGAGGGGTCCGGGCCGACGGCGACGACCTCGCCGATGACGATGACCGCCGGGGGCTTCACCTCCTGCGCGCGGACGGTGTCGGCGACCGTCGCGAGCGTCGCGTCCACCCGGCGTTGAGCGGCGGTCGTGCCTTCCTGGACCAGGGCGACGGGCGTCTCGGGGGACTTGCCGTGGGCGACGAGGGTCTCGGCGATCTTCCCGATCTTGTCGACGCCCATCAGGACCACGAGGGTGCCGGTCAGCTTGGCGAGCGACGGCCAGTCGACCAGGGAACGCTCGTCGTCGGGGGCGACATGGCCGCTGACCACCGTGAACTCGTGCGCGACCCCCCGGTGGGTGACCGGGATGCCCGCCGCCGACGGCACCGAGATCGAGCTGGAGATGCCGGGCACGACCGTGCACGTGATCCCGGCCTCGGCGAGCGCCTGGACCTCCTCCATGCCCCGGCCGAAGACGTAGGGGTCGCCGCCCTTGAGCCGGACGACGGACTTGCCCTGCTTGGCGTGCTCGATCAGCGCGTTGTTGATGGCCTCCTGGGCCATGAAACGGCCGTACGGGATCTTCGCCGCGTCGATCACCTCGACGTGCGGCGGGAGTTCGGCGAGCAGATCGCGCGGGCCGAGCCGGTCGGCGATGACGACGTCGGCCTCGGCGAGCAGACGGCGGCCGCGCACGGTGATCAGGTCCGGGTCGCCGGGGCCGCCGCCGACCAGGGCGACGCCGGGGGTGCGGGTGCGGTGGTGCGGGGCGACCAGGGTGCCGTCGCGCAGGCCCTCGACGACCGCGTCGCGGATCGCGGCGGTGTGCCGGGGGTCGCGGCCGCGGGCGTCCGTGGTGAGCACGGCGACGGTGACGCCCTCGCTGTGACCGGTGGCCGGGGTCCAGGCGGTCGCCGCGTCGGCGTCGTCGGAGCGGACGCACCAGACGCGGTGGCGCTCCGCCTCGGCGGAGGCGGCGGTGTTGGCCTCGGGGTCGCTGGTGGCGATCAGGGCGTACCAGGCGTCGGCGAGGTCACCGTCGGCGTAGGGGCGCCGCTCCCAGGTGATCTCGCCCGCGTCCGCCATGGCCTCGACCGAAGGCGTGGCCGTTGGGGAGACGAGGCGGATGTCCGCGCCCGCCGCGATGAGGGCCGGCAGACGGCGCTGGGCGACCTGGCCGCCGCCGAGGACGACCACGCGGCGGCCGGAGAGACGGAGGCCTACGGGGTAGGCGGGGTGTTCGGCCATGAGGCTGCGGCTCCTCGTACGGGCGTGCAGTGGGCGCTGCGCCATCGGAGCGGCCCTGACGTGCGGATTTTAAGGTGCGGGCGGGTCATGCGGCGCGGGTGGTCCGGCAGCTGAACACCGGACCACCTCCGCTTGGTCCCCCTACTTCTCCGTTACCCCCGCCGAGTCGAACGTCGCCACCTCGTGCATCGCCCGTGCCGTGCTCTGCACCAGCGGCAGGGCGAGCAGCGCGCCCGTGCCCTCGCCCAGCCGCAGGTCGAGGTCGACCAGGGGGCGCAGGCCCAGCTTGTTGAGGGCGGCCACATGGCCGGGCTCGGCGCTGCGGTGGCCCGCGATGCAGGCGGCGAGGACCTCGGGGGCGATCGCGCGGGCGACCAGCGCGGCGGCACCGGCGCTGACGCCGTCCAGGATCACCGGCGTACGCAGGGAGGCGCCGCCGAGCAGCAGACCGACCATGGCCGCGTGCTCGAAGCCGCCGATCGCGGCGAGGACGCCGATGGGGTCGGCCGGGTCCGGCTTGTGCAGGTCGAGGGCGCGGCGGACCACCTCGGTCTTGCGGGCCAGCGTCTCGTCGTTGATGCCGGTGCCCCGGCCCGTCACCTCGGCCGGGTCGGCGCCCGTGTAGACGGAGATCAGCGCGGCGGACGCGGTGGTGTTCGCGATGCCCATCTCGCCGGTGAGCAGCGCCTTGTTGCCGGCCGCGACGAGGTCACGGGCGGTCTCGATGCCCACCTCGACGGCCTGCTTGGCCTCCTCGCGGGTCATCGCGGGCCCGGTGGTCATGTCCGAGGTGCCCGCGCGGACCTTGCGGGGCAGCAGGCCGGGTGTGGCGGGCAGGTCGGCGGCCACACCGACGTCGACGACGCAGACCTCGGCGCCCACCTGGCCGGCGAAGGCGTTGCAGACCGCTCCCCCACCGAGGAAGTTCGCCACCATCTGCGCGGTGACCTCCTGCGGCCAGGGGGTGACGCCCTGGGCGTGCACGCCGTGGTCACCGGCGAAGATCGCCACGGCGGCGGGCTCGGGGATCGGCGGCGGGCACTGTCGGGACAGGCCGGACAGCTGCGCGGAGATGATCTCCAGCATGCCGAGCGCACCGGCCGGCTTGGTCATGCGCTTCTGCCGCTCCCAGGCCTCGCCGAGCGCCTTGGCGTCCAGCGGGCGGATCTGCGAGACGGTCTCGGCGAGCAGGTCGTGCGGGTCCTCGCCGGGCAGCGCGCGACGGCCGTACGTCTCCTCGTGCACGACCCAGGACAGCGGGCGCCGCTTGGACCAGCCGGCCTGCATCAGCTCGGGCTCGTCCGGGAACTCGTCGACGTACCCGACGCACAGGTAGGCGATGACCTCCAGGTGCTCGGGCAGCCCGAGGGCGCGGACCATCTCGCGCTCGTCGAAGAAGCTGACCCAGCCGACGCCGAGGCCCTCGGCGCGGGCGGCGAGCCAGAGGTTCTCGACGGCGAGCGCCGCGGAGTACGGCGCCATCTGCGGCTGGGTGTGCCGGCCGAGGGTGTGGCGGCCGCCGCGGGTCGGGTCGGCGGTGACGACGATGTTCACCGGCGTGTCGAGGATGGCCTCGATCTTCAGTTCCTTGAACTGCTTCGCCCGGCCCTTCGGGAGGGACTTGGCGTAGGCGTCGCGCTGGCGCATGGCCAGTTCGTGCATGCTGCGCCGGGTCTCGGCGGACCGGATGACGACGAAGTCCCAGGGCTGCGAGTGGCCCACGGAGGGCGCGGTGTGGGCCGCCTCCAGGACGCGGAGCAGCACCTCGTGCGGGATCGGGTCGCCCCGGAAGCCGTTGCGGATGTCGCGGCGCTCACGCATCACCCTGAGCACGGCCTCACGCTCGGCGTCGTCGTAGCCGGGCGCGGCCGGGCCGGTGGACTGTCGTGCTTCTGCCACTTCGGCCGTGCTCTCTTCCTGGTCGGCGGCCCTGGTGTCCAGGTCCTCCGCGTGCTGTACGACTTCGTGGTCGGGCGCCCCGGCCGGGTGGGCCGGCGCGGAGTCGGCCTCTCGGGGTGCGGGGACCGTGGCGACGGGCTCCACCGGGGCCGCCGGGCCGTCCTGCGGTACGACGAGGGGGTGCGGCGGGGTCGGGGCGAGGTGCGGGGTGGTGGGCACCGAGCCCTGCACGGGCACGAACCGGCCCAGCGGCTGGTCCGGCTGGGCCTGCGCCGGCACGCTGCCGGGCGGCACGGCGGCGGGGTCGCCGGAGGCCGGGGCGACGGGCTCGGCGACGGGTTCGGGCGCCTGGGCATGCGGGGCGGCGGGGTCGGCCACCGGCTGGGCGGGGGCCGTCTCCGGGCCGGCCCCGTCCTCGGCGTGGGCGGTGCCCTCGGCGCTGGTGACGGCGTCGGGGGTGCCCGGCTCCGGGGCCTGGGGCTCCTCCTGCGGCTGCGCGTCCGGGAGTCGGTCGGGCTGCTGCTCCGCCGCCTGGACGGCCTGCGGCTGCTCGGGTACGAGTGTGGCGGGCTGCGCCTGGTCGCCGGCCTGGGGGTGGCCGAGCTGCGGGCCTTGGACCTGCGCGGGGATGTCGGCGCCGGTGGGCTCGGCCGGTGCGGCCTCCGCAGCGGCCGGGACGGACTCGGCCCGCACCGGCTCCGGGACGGGAACAGCGGCGGGCTCGGTGGGCCCGGTCGGTTCCGTCGGTGCGGTCGGTGCGGTCGGTTCCGTGGCGGGCTCGCCTTCCGGGATGTCGGCGGGGGCCTGCGGGGCCTCCTCGGCCGACGGAGCGGCCTGGACCTGACCCGCCTCGGGCGCCTCCGTGCCGTCGAGCGGCTGAACATCCTCCGGGACTCCGGGACCGTCGGCGGTCTGCGCGACGTCGGCGTCTTCGCGGGCCTCGGCGGTCTGCTGGACCGCGGGCTCGGTGGCCTCGGCGGGCTCGCCGGCCCCGGCGGCCTGCTCGGTCTCAGGGGACTGGGCCTGAGCCTCCTGGATCTGCGTCTCCGCCGGGGCCTGAGCGGTCGCCGGGGCGTGCGCGGGCTCCTCGTGCACGGCCTCCTGGACCTCCACGGCCGCCTCGCCGGACGCCTCCGCGCCCTCCGGGCCCGGCACGGCCTCCGGGTCCTGGGCCGCCTGCGGCTCGTGGTCAGCCTGCGGGGCGAGCACGGTCTCCGGGGCCTCCGGGGTCGCGGAGTCCGGCACGCCGTCGGGGGCCTGCGCGCCTTCCGGGGCCGGGACGCTCTCGGGGCCCTGCTCGGCCTCCGGGGCGACGGCGGTCTCACCACCGTGCTCCTCGGCCACGGCGTACGCCGGATCGTGCCCCGGGACGTCCTGCGCCGTGACCGGGGTCTGGGCGACGACCCCGGCGGCCGCTTCCTGCTCTTCCTGCGCCGCCGCCTGGACGGCGGCAGCGGCGACCTCCGTCGTGGCACCCGCCATGGCGGCCTGCGTGGCGAGCCGCGCCACTGCGGCCTGGGCCGCGTCGGCAGGGCTGGTGGCCGGCTCGGGCGCCACCTGCTCGGTCGCAGGCTCGGGCGCCGGAATAACCGTTTCGGCAGCCGGGGCCGGTGCGCTCACCTGTGCCCCGGGCGCCCCCTGCGCCGCGCCCCACGGCACCGCGCCCTGCGGAGCGAGGTCGCGCAGCGGCTGCGCGTCGAGGTACTCGGGGCCGGGGGTCGCCGGCCCGGGCTGCCGTACCGGCGCACCGGCGGGGCCGCGGTCGGCCAGGGAGCGGACCGGGCTGGCGGAGGCGTCGGGGATCGGCGGCCCTAGGTGCAGCGGGCGTCGCGGGACCGCCGGGGCCGCCGCGGGGTCGTGCGGCACCGAGAGGATCGGGGACGGCGGGACGGAGACGGGCCCCGGGTCGAGCGGGCGGACGCCGCCGAGGTCGACGGAGCCGCTGTCGCGCCCGTCCGTCTCGTGCGGGCCCGGCTGGTGGACGGTCTCCAGGACCGGCTCCGGGGGAGGCGGCGGCACCTCGTTGCCCCACGCCCCCTGGGCACCGGGCAGCAGCAGGTCTTCGTCCTCGGCGGTGGTCTCGGAGAGGTAGGTGTACGCGCCGTGCGCGGGGACGCCCGGCTGCTCCACCATGCCTGCGCTCTCCGGCAGTCCCTCGGCCGGGACCTGGCCGGTGTCCGTCATGCGTACCCCTCGCCCATCGGTTAGTGCTCCTACGACCAGCTCACCGGGAACGGCGCACCGACCGCCCCGTAGTGAAGAACGAGCGTGCGTGCCCAGCGGCACGAACGGCCCGCCCGGAAAAGGCGACAAAGCCATTCAGTGGCTATTGTCGCGGGCATGCCGCCGTCGTGACAGCGTGATCCGCGACAGGCCGCTGTGGACTGCGCCACGTTGCGCGTCCTCCGGTTCTGCCGTACCACACCCACCCCAAACCGGGCGGGTTTTCCGGACATTGGCGAACGAATGTCCGGGCCACCCGATGCGGTACAACGATCGGCCAGCCTACCGCGCGCGGTACGACAAGCGGATCACGGGGCGCGCTCGGGGAGTACCCCGCTGAGCAGGAACGCGACACTCCGTTCCGTCTCCGTCCAGGCCCTCGTATCGAGTTCGACGGACTGCATGAGGGCGCACTCGACCCGGTAGCCGTGCTCGGTCAGGTCCCGGCCGACGAGTTCGGCCGCGTCGCGGGTCGAGGCGTGCGTGACGATGCGCTGCGGCCGGCGGTCGGCGACCGCGGAGACCACGGCCGCTCCCCCGCCGCCGACGCGGACCACGTCCGGTTCGGGCAGGTTCTCCAGGACGTGCGGGGCGGTGCCGCGCACGATCTGGAGCTGCACCCCGAAGCGCCGTGCGGCCGCCTCGGTGCGGGCGCAGGCCTCCGGGTTCCGGTCGACCGCGATGACGGCGGCGCCGGCGCGCCCGGCCTCCGTGGCGAACGCGCCGCTGCCGCAGCCGATGTCCCACACCAGGTCGCCGACGCGCGGCCCCAGGCGGGCGAGTTGGGCGGCGCGGAGCAGATCCGTCTCGCCCTCGCCGAGTCCGCCGCCGTACGCCTCGTCGGGCAGCACCCAGCCTCGTGGGCCGGCGCCCGGGCCCCGGCCGGCGATCCAGCTGTCACCAGGGGCGGCGGGACCCGCCGGGCCGCCGATGACGATGACGACGTTCGGGTCGCGCCAGGTGTGGTCGGCGGCGTTGTCGGAGGTGACGACCGAGACCTGCTCGCGTTCGGTGCCCAGTTCCTCGCAGACGACGAAGGTGCGGTGGACGCCCTCCAGGAGCAGACCGAGTTCGGCGGGGCCGGCGCCGGGTGAGGTGAGGACGGCGACCTTGGTGTGGGCGCGGCACACGTTCACCGCGCGTCGCAGGGTGCGCCGGTGTGCGACGACCACCTGGGCGTCGTCCCAGGGCATGCCCGCGCGGGCGAAGGCGGCGGCCACGGAGGAGACGGCGGGCACGACCTCGACCTCCAGGCCGAACTCCGGTGCGCGCAGGGTCCGTACGACGCCGAAGAAGCCGGGATCGCCGTCGGCGAGCACGACCGCGGTGCCGCGGTGGGCCGCGATGCGGCGGGCGGCCAGGGCCACGCTGCCGAGGCGTACGCGCTCGGCGGTGCGGGGGACCTCGGGGAGCGCCAGGTGGTGGGCCGCGCCTGCCACGAGGGAGGCGGCGCCGAGCGCGGAACGTGCCGCGTCGGTCAGTGGCGAGCCGTCCCAGCCGATCACCGTGACCCGGTCGGCCATCGTCGTCAGTCTCCAGGTTTTCGCAGGTCGTCAGCGTACGGGTGCCCACGGGCGGGTCCCGTGAGAGTACCTGGTGGAGTTGTCGGGCGCGCAGTGGGCGGTGGCGCCGTAGGTCCCGTCCGGTCTGTTCGCGTCAGTTCCAGTCGGGGAATGACGTGAAACCACTGGTGTCGGCGAGCTGTTCGCCCGCGCCCTCCAGGTCCTCCGGGAGCAGGCTCCACACGATGAAGTCGGTGCGGACGTCGGTCCAGGTGCCGTCCTCGGCGCGGACGTGGGCTATGCAGGCATTGCGCAGGACTCCCTCGCTGATGCAGCCGATCTTCTGCGCGACCTGCTGGGACGCGGTGTTGTCGGCGGCGGTGCGCAGTTCGATGCGCTCGAACTTCTGGTTTCCGAGCAGCCATTGGGCGGTGGCGAGGGCGGCCTCGGAGGCGTAGCCCTCGCCTCGGGCCCAGGGGGCGATGATGTACGACAGTTCGGTGGACCGTACGTGCCAGTTGGTCTTGGCCAGCTGGACGATGCCCACCAGGCGCTGGGTGAGGAACTCGGTGACCGCGAGGTCGAGGCCGCGCCCCGCGGCGCGTTCGGCTGGGGCGTACCGGGTGATCCAGCGGCGGGCCTGGTCCTCGGTGTAGGGCTGGGGCACATCGGTCCAGGCCCCGACCTGCTCGTCGTTCATCATCTCGGCCAGGGCGGCCACGTCGTCCTCGTCGAGGGGCCGCAGCACCAACCGCTCCGTGCTGATGGAGATGTTGGGGAAGGTGCTCGTCATGCGCCGCTCCGTAACCTTCGGAAAACCTTCAGGACCTGCTGAACTGCCCAGCATGCAGCATGAAAGCACCGAACCGCACAACGGGGTCCACTCGGTGTGAGGGAGCGGACCCCGTGCGTGGCGATATGGCATCAGAACGACGCGATGACCGAACCCTGGTACTTGTCCTCAATGAACTTCTTCACCTCGGGCGAGGTCAGGAGCTTGGCGAGCTTCTTCACCCGCGGGTCCTTCTCGTTGCCCTTCTTCACCGCGAGGAAGTTGCCGTACGGGCTGTTCTTCGCGGACTCCAGGACGAGGGCCTCCTTGGCGGGCTTGATCCCGGCGGAGATGGCGTAGTTGCCGTTGACGACGGCGGCGTCCACATCGTCCAGGGAGCGCGCCGTCTGGGCCGCCTCGACCTCCTTGAACTTGAGGTTCTTGGGGTTCTTGGAGATGTCCTGCGGGGTCGCCTCGTTGCCCGCGCCGTCCTTGAGCGTGATGAGCCCGTTGGCGGCGAGCAGCTTCAGGGCGCGCGCCTCGTTCACGGCGTCGTTCGGTACGGCGATGGTCGCACCGCTCTTGAGCGCGTCGGCCTTCTTGACCTTGTGGGAGTACAGGCCGAGCGGCTCCAGGTGCACCGTGACGACGGGCACGATGTGGGTGCCGCGCTTCTTGTTGAAGTCGTCCAGGTAGGGCTGGTTCTGGAAGTAGTTGGCGTCGACCGAGCCGTCCTCGGTCGCCGTGTTCGGCACGATGTAGTCCTGGAACTCCTTGACCTGGAGGTCGAGGCCCGCCTTCTTCGCCAGGTGGTCCTTGACGAAGTTCAGGATCTCGGCGTGCGGGGTGGGGCTGGCGGCGACGACCAGCGGGCCGCTGTAGTCGCCGGCGGAGGCGGAGGAGTCGCCCGAGCCGCAGGCGGTCAGCCCGAAGGTGAGGGCCCCGGCGGCGAGGACGGCGGTGGTGATCTTGGCGGTGTTACGCACGAAAAGTGCCTTTCCTATGGTGGTGCGACCCCGCTGTGGGTGTGCGGGGAGTCTCGGGGGGGTGTTCAGGCGACCTTGCTGACGTCGGCGGCCGCGGGCTCCTTGGCCTTCAGCAGGCGGAGTTTCGGCGCGGGGCCGGAGCGGCCGCCCCGGTGGTGCAGGGAGCGGGCCGCGTAGTCGCCGGCGAACTGGATGAGGGAGATGACGACGGCGAGGATCGCCACGGTGATCCACATCATCTGGGTCTCGAAGCGCTGGTAGCCGTAGCGGATGGCGATGTCGCCGAGGCCGCCCGCGCCGACGGTGCCGGCCATGGCGGAGTAACCGATGAGCGCGACGATCGTGGTGGTGGTGCTGGAGATCAGGGAGGGCAGGGACTCCGGTACGAGCACCTTGCGGACGATCGTCCAGGTGTTGCCGCCCATCGACTGCACGGCCTCGACGAGCCCGCCGTCCACTTCCCGGACAGCCGTCTCGACCAGGCGCGCGAAGAAGGGGATGGCGCCGATGGCGAGCGGCACGATGGCTGCCTCACGGCCGATGGTCGTTCCGGTGATCGAGCGCGTGAAGTTCATCAGCGCGACCATCAGGATGATGAACGGCATGGAGCGGGCGACGTTCACGATCTGGCCGATGACCTTGTTCGCGACGACGTTCTGGAGCAGTCCGCCCCGGTCCGTGAGGACGAGCAGGATGCCGAGCGGAAGCCCGCCGACGATGGCGATCAGCGTGGACCAGCCGACCATGTAGAGGGTGTCCCAACACGCCTGGGACAGCAGGGGCTGCATCTCGGACCAGGTCACTTGGCACCTTCCTTCACAAGTGCGAGCTCATCGCCCTCGTTGCCGACGACGTCGATCTGGAGTCCCTGCTCGCGCAGGAAGCCGATCGGCACGACGTTGTCCTCGTAGCGGCCGGGCAGTTCGATGCGCATCCGGCCGATCTGGAGGCCGCCGACGGTGTCGATGGCGGCGCCGAGGATCGATATGTCGATGTTGTAGGTGCGCGCGAGCTGGGAGACGACCGGCTGGGTGGCCGCCTCGCCCTGGAAGGTGACGTCCACGACGGTGCGGTCGGCGCCGGCGGCCTCGCCGCCCACCGGGAACAGCGCCGCGGCGAGTTCGGAGCCCGGGGTGGCCAGGAGTTCGCTGACCGTGCCGGACTCGACGACACGGCCCTTCTCCATGAGCGCGGCGGAGTCGCAGATCGACTTCACGACGTCCATTTCGTGGGTGATGAGCAGGACGGTCAGGCCCAGCTGCCGGTTGAGGTCGCGCAGCAGCGCCAGGATCGAGCGGGTGGTCTCCGGGTCGAGGGCGCTGGTGGCCTCGTCGGACAGCAGCACCTTGGGGTCGCCGGCCAGGGCACGGGCGATGCCGACGCGCTGCTTCTGGCCGCCGGAGAGCTGGGCGGGGTAGGCCTTGGCCTTGTCGGCGAGGCCCACCAGGTCGAGCAGCTCCAGCGCCTTGCGGGAACGTTCCTTCCCCGACTTGCCGAGGATCTCCAGCGGCAGCTCGACGTTGTCCTGGACGGTCCTGGAGGACAGCAGGTTGAAGTGCTGGAAGACCATGCCGATCCGGCTGCGGGCCTGGCGCAGCTCCTTGCCGGCGCGCGGGCCGCGCCCGGCGAGAGCGGTGAGGTCCTGCCCGGCGACGGTGACCGTGCCGGCGGTGGGACGCTCCAGCAGGTTGACGCAGCGGATCAGCGAGGACTTGCCGGCGCCGGACTGTCCGATGACGCCGTACACCTCGCCTTCGCGGACGTGCAGGTCGACGCCGTCGAGGGCGGTGACCTCGCGGCCGCGGGATCGGTAGACCTTGGTGAGGCCCGATGTGGTGATCACGTGGGTTTCCGTCACTGTCGAGTGCCGCGGGCGTGGATGTGCCCGGGCACGGGTGCGTTCGTTCAGGGACGCGGCACGGTTCTCGCGGTGGCGATGGAACCGGGGGAGAACATGTGCGCGACGCGCGGCTCAGGTCACGTACGGCTCACGGCGTACGGACGTGCCACGGCGGCTCGCTTCGGGGCGCGAGCTCGGGGGTGGTGCGGGGGCCCTCTAGAAGGCGCACATTCGGCACATGCGACACATACAACGAGCACCGGGCGTCATGGTCGCCTCGGTCGCAGGGATGCGGCAGCTCGTCGTGGTCATGCGATCAGTAAACCAGACGTACGGTCCTGACAGGCCGCGGCTGTCCGCATGCTGGACAGTCGCGGACAGGGGCAGGCGCGGGGTCAGCCGCGGGCGGATATCCGGATTCGTTCATCGGTGACCAGTGCGGACAGGGCCGACAGGTTCTCGACCACCAGGTCTGCGACCAGCTCGTGGGCCTGGTGCGTTGTGGTCAATGCCACGGTGGTCATCCCTGCGGCGCGGCCCGCCTGGAGGCCCGCGGGGGCGTCCTCGAAGACGACGCAGCGGGCCGGGTCCACGCCCAGCCGGCGGGCGGCGAGCAGGTAGGGCTCGGGGTCGGGCTTGCCGCGTGTGATGTCGTCGGCGGCGATCAGCGTCTTGGGCCGGATGCCGACGGCGTCCAGTCTGGCCTCCGCGAGCCGCCGGGTGGCGGAGGTGACGACGGCCCACGAGTCGGCGGGCAGCGAGCCGAGGAACCTCTCGGTGCCGGGCAGCAGGTGGACACCGCCGTTCGGTACGTCCTCGACCTCCAGCTGCTCGACCCGGGCGACGGCCTCCGGCACGAGCCCGGCCGGCAGCAGGTCGGCGACGATCTCCACCGCGGGCCGCCCGTGCAGCTCGACCCGCCCGAACTCCTCGGCCGTGATCCCGTACTCCCCGGCCCACCGCGTCCAGCAGCGCTCCACGGAGTCGAGGGAGGAGACCAGGGTTCCGTCGTTGTCGAACAGGAGGGCTTGCGCGTCGATCGTCATGGTCCGGACCCTACGGGCCCCGCGCGCCCCGGCCGACGGGCGGGCCCGCGCGCATCGGGCCGTTTGGTCCGTAATAGGGTCACCGCATGCTCACTGCCCTGACGCTGGTGACCGGCGTCGCCGCGCTGCTGCTCGCCGCCTGGTGCGGGTGGGCCGCCTACCGGGACCAGCCGACCAAGGACTGGCACTTCATCGGGATGGCCGTGGTCTCCCTGCTGGCCGCGGCGCAGCTGGTGATCGGGATCGTGCGGCTGGCGCGGGGCGAGAAGCCGGAGCAGGGTACGACGATCTTCGTGGCCTATCTGCTGGGCGCGTTCGCGTGCGTGCCGGCGGCGGGGTTCATGTCGCTGGCGGAGCGGACCCGCTGGGGCTCGGTGACGGCCGCGGCCGGCGGTGTGGTGCTGGCCGTGCTCGAAGTGCGGCTCTATGACATCTGGGGAAGGTGACAATGGCCACCGTGGAGGACAAGCCTGCGCGGACGCGGCTCATCAGCGGGCCGGGAATGCTGCTCGTCTGGTTCTACGGCGTGATGGTCGTCGGAGCCGTGTCCCGCTCCGCCTACCAGATCGCGACGGACTTCGGCCGGGCACCGCTCGCCTACTCGCTGTCGGCGGTGGCGGGCGTGGTCTACGGCTTCATCACGTACACGCTGGTGCGCGGCGGGGAGACCGCCCGCAGGGCGGCACTGGTGTGCTGTGCCGCCGAGCTGGCAGGTGTACTGGTCGTCGGTACCTGGACCCTGGTCGAGCCGTCGGCCTTCCCGGACGCGACCGTCTGGTCCGACTACGGCATGGGCTACGTGTTCATTCCGGTGCTGCTGCCGCTCTCAGCGATCTACTGGCTGCGGAAGGCGCCTGTTCAGCAGGACGGCTGAGGCATGTGGGCGGGCGCGGCTGCGTCGTGGCTTGTCGCGCCCACGCGGCGGAGCCGCATGGTGATGCCGCCCCGCGCCCCGTAGGTTGGTCATCATGCCGTAGCCGCATACGTTCCGGCCGATTTCTCCAGGACGATCATCTCCACGCCGTCGGCGCCCCTGGACGTGCCCACCGTCTGGTAGCCGACCCGGCGGTACAGGCGGAGGTTGCCCTCGCTGCGGTGTCCGGTGTGCAGACGGAACCTCTTGACACCGCGCTCCTGCGCCAGGGCCTCCTCCGCAGCGCGCAGCAGGCGGGCGCCGATGCCGTGGCCCTGGAGGCGCGGGTGGACGCAGAGCCTGCCGATGCAGGCAGCGCCGTCCTCGGTGATCCGGCCGCGCACCGAGCCGACCACCTCCTCGCCGAGCCGGGCGACGAAGACGCAGTCGGAGGCGACCTCCTGGCGGACCGATTCAAGGGTTTGAACGAGCGGGTCGATGCGGTAGTTGCCGTACAGCGCGGCCTCGCTCTGGAAAGACAGGTACTGGAGCTTGAAGATCTGCTCCGCATCCTGCTCGGTAGCCACCGAGATGGTCACGCTCATGCCCATGTGCGCACGCCTCCCGCTCACCTGATCACCGGTCGTTCCCCACTCCTATCCCCGCACTTCGCGGGCCGCAACCTCCGGTGCCAGCAATCGCCGAAGACATCCCAGGCATCTGGAACGTTCCGGGCCAAGGCTGCCCTGTGAGATACCCAACTCCCCCGCGATCTCCCGGTAGGTGAGGTCCCGCGACGACAGCAGGGCCTCCACCAGCCGCGGGCAGCGGCCCGGCAGCCGGCGCACCGCGTCGCGCAGGGCACGGCGCCGGGCGGCGGCGATGGCAAGCTGCTCCGGGCCGCGGTCGCGGTCGTCGGCGGGATCGCCGTCGTACGGCCGCTCACGACGGGTCGTACGACGGCTGCGGCGCGCCTCGGCGCGGACGGCCCTGCGCAGCCAGCCCGGCGGATCGGTCGGCGGCCCGTCGGACTCCAGCCGCTCCAGCAGGCGGAGCCAGACCGCCTGCTCCAGGTCTCCCGGTTCGGCCCCGGCGGCATATGCCTCGGCGGAGGCTTCGGCGGTCAGGAGCGGGCGCAGGGAGGCAACCAGGTCGTGCGTCATATGCGGTGCGACGCGGCCGCCCCCGGGGCGGGTTGCGGGGCGGCCGCGAGTCCCCTCGAACGGGGGGCCGGGCGGGTCAGCCGTTGACGAAGTCCGCGCGGGCGAGCACACCGGTGTCCGCGTTGTCGGTGAACACACCGTCGATGCCGGTCGCGAAGTACGTCCTGAACGCGCCGAAGGCGTCGCCGTAGGCGTCCGCGTCGGTGCCCTTGCGGAACTCGGCCGGCAGGAAGGGGTTCTCGTTGCGCATGGTGTACGGGTGCAGGATCAGGCCCACCGCGTGGGCGTCCTCGACCAGCGTGGTCGGCGTCGTGAGCCTGCCGCTCGCGTCCTTGGGGATGACCAGGTCCAGGGTCGGGCCGATGCCCTGCGCGTAACCGGCGATCTCCCTGAGGCCCTTCGGCGTGATGAGGTCGGCCACCGTGCGCGGGTCGCCCGCCTCGACGAAGTCGAAGGGGCGGCTGTCCGCCGTGGAGAGCAGCACGACGAGGGGGTTGTCGACCAGCTTGTTCAGACGCTGGATGCTGCCCGGCTCGAAGGACTGGAGGATGACCGGCGAGTTCCGCTTGTCCTTGCCGTACTTGCGCAGCAGCTTGGCCACCCGCTCTTCCAGGCCGAGGCCCAGCTTGCGGAAGTATGTCGGGTGTTTGGTCTCGGGGTAGATGAACACCTGCTTGCCGCGCTTGCGGGTCTGCTCGTCCTGCCACTTCAGGACCTCTTCGAAGGTGGGAATCTCCCAGCGCCCGTTGTAGAGGGTGTTGTGCGGGCGGTTGGCCGGGATGCGCTCGACGGCGCGCAGCGTCTTCAGCTCGGCGAGCGTGAAGTCCTCGGTGAACCAGCCGGTGGTGGAGACCCCGTCGAGGACCTTGGTGGTCCTGCGGCCGGCGAACTCGGGATGGGAGGCGACGTCCGTGGTGCCGCCGATCTCCGGCTCGTGGCGGCAGACGAGGTGACCGTCCTTGGTGGGCACCAGGTCGCCCGCCTCGACGACGTCCGCGCCGAGGTCCAGGGCCAGCTGGTACGAGCCGAAGGTGTGCTCGGGCCGGTAGCCGCTGGCGCCCCGGTGTCCGATGATCGTCGGCACGGGCAGGCTCTTGAGGCCCCGGCCCCCGCTCGCCTTCTCCTGCGTGGCCCTGGCCGCGCCGGGCAGCCCGAGGACCGCTCCGCCCGCGCCGAGCACCGCGGCGCCGAGCAGCGCCCGCCGTCCGGTGCCGTGCGGCCGCGCGTTCGCGTCCCGCTCGTTCGAGACCTGACCGTTCGAGTCCCGGGTTTCCATGAGGGCCCTCCTGCCGTGCGCCGTCGGTGCGGGCCGATGGTAGGTGCGTGGACATGACCCGCGGGAGTCGCTGGTCCGAACAGGTGGGTGACGCCAGATGGCCTATGGAGGGCAAGATGTGACGAACCGTCTGCTTCGGTCGGCGAGCCCCGGGTACCCGCCGGAACAAGGCTCTGGAGCGAGGTCCGTCACATCGTCGCGGTGGCGTTACGGGCAGCCGTCGGTGCGGTGCCGCAGGTAAACCCGCGTCAACAGTGCGTAAGACATCGGTGAACCGGACGCCCCCGATGTGCGTTTCGCAGCGAGCCGCGAGTATCGTCCTCACCTGCACATACACATACCGACCCCTTTGACATCGGAGGACCCGTTGTCCCGCTTCGCGCTCATCAAGGCAGTGCTCGGACCGATCATGCGCCTGATGTTCCGCCCACAGGTGGAGGGCGTGGAGCACATCCCGGGCGACGGCCCGGTCATCCTGGCCGGCAACCATCTCACCTTCATCGACTCGATGATCCTGCCCCTGGTGTGCGACCGTCAGGTCTTCTTCATCGGCAAGGACGAGTACGTCACCGGCAAGAGCCTCAAGGGCCGGCTGATGGCGTGGTTCTTCACCGGCGTCGGCATGATCCCCGTGGACCGTGACGGCGGGCGCGGTGGCGTGGCCGCGCTGATGACCGGGCGGCGGGTGCTGGAGGAGGGGAAGATCTTCGGGATCTACCCCGAGGGCACGCGGTCGCCTGACGGCCGTCTGTACCGGGGGCGTACCGGTATCGCGCGGCTGACGTTGATGACCGGGGCGCCGGTGGTTCCCTTCGCGATGATCGGCACGGACAAGTTGCAGCCGGGGGGGCGGGGTATGCCGCGGCCCGGGCGCGTGACGGTTCGCTTCGGTGAGGCGATGGAGTTCTCGCGGTACGAGGGGATGGACCGGGACCGGTATGTGCTGCGGGCCGTGACCGACTCGGTGATGGCCGAGGTCATGCGGCTTTCCGGGCAGGAGTACGTGGACATGTACGCGACGAAGGCCAAGGCCGCCTAGTCGCCGTAGGGGTTTGCTGTCGTCCAGCGGGCGCGGGTGCGTTGTGGTTGATCGCGCCCACGCGGCGGAGCCGCATATCGACACAGCCCCGCGCCCCTGACGGGGCGCTTCTGTTACCCGGCGTTTCCCAGTCTCTGCCCCTTCAGCAGGAACCACGCGCCCACCGCCGTCGCCAGCAGCACCGCCGCGCCCGCGCCCGATGCCAGGTGCAGGCCGTGGACGAAGGAGTCGCGGGCCGCGTCCAGTAGGGCGTGCGCTGTGTGCGGGGGCATGCTCGTCGAGGCCTCGACCGCCGCGCCCAGTGACTCGTGTGCCCCCTCGGGGGTGCCGGCCGGGCCGGTGAAGTCTCGGTACGCGGCCGTCATGATCGAGCCGAGCAGGGCGATGCCGAGGGCGGCGCCGAGTTCGTAGGCCGTTTCGGAGACCGCGGAGGCGGCGCCCGCCTGTTCCTTGGGGACTCCGGCGAGGATGACGTCGGCGGTGACGGTGAAGGAGAAGCCCGCGCCGACGCCGACCACCAGGAGCGCGGCGCCTAGGACCGGGTAGCCGGTCGACCGGCTCAGCGTCGTCAGCGCGGCCAGGGCGAGGCCCATGGCCGCGAGGCCGCCGGAGACCACGGACCGGACCGAGAAGCGCCGGGCCGCGTGGCCCGCGACCA
Source organism: Streptomyces sp. NPDC001480 (assembly GCF_042894725.1). Classification (NCBI taxonomy): domain Bacteria; kingdom Bacillati; phylum Actinomycetota; class Actinomycetes; order Kitasatosporales; family Streptomycetaceae; genus Streptomyces; species Streptomyces sp. NPDC001480. The sequence continues at coordinate 205,107 of NZ_JBIAVX010000007.1, forward strand.
GGCCGGCCGCCACCGCGCCCACGGCGGCGGGCAGTTCCGCGAGCCCCGCCTCGAACGGGCTCCTGCCCTGTACGAGTTGCAGGTACTGGGAGAGGAAGAACACCAGCCCCGACAGGCCGAGGATGGTGAGCAGGTCGGCCAGGACCGCGCCGCTGAGGCCTCGGTTGCGGAAGAGGCGCATGTCCAGCAGCGGGACCGGGAGCGTGAGCTGGCGGTGCACGAAGCCGTACAGGGCCACCGCGCCCAGCAGGCCCACGCCTGGCGTCACGCTGGTCAGGCCGTGGATGGCGGCCTCCTTCACCGCGTACACCAGGGCGATCACGCCGACCAGGGACAGGACGACGCTGGTCAGGTCCCAGGGGCCGGGGTCGGGGTTGCGGGACTCGGGGAGGGTGCGGATGCCGACCAGGACCAGGACCGCCATCACGGGCAGGTTGATCAGGAAGACCGAGCCCCACCAGAAGTGCTCGAGCAGGAAACCGCCCACGATGGGGCCGACCGCCGTGCCGGCGGAGGCGGTGGCGCCCCAGATGCCGACGGCGAGGCTCCGCTCGCGCGGGTCGTGGAAGAGATTGCGGATCAGGGCCAGCGTGGCGGGCATCAGGGTGGCACCGGCGACGCCGAGCAGCGCCCGCGCCAGGATCATCAGCTCCGGCGTCGTGGCGTAGGCGTTGAGGACGGATATCGCGCCGAACGCGGTCGCGCCGCAGAGCAGGATCCGCTTGCGGCCGATGCGGTCGCCGAGGCTGCCCATGGAGACCAGCAGCCCGGCGATGACGAAGGAGTAGACGTCACCGATCCACAGCAGCTGGGTGCCGGTCGGCTGGAGGTCCTCGCTGATGTACGGGGTGGCGAGGCCGAGGACGGTCGCGTCGACGGCCACGAGCAGCACGGCGAGCACGAGGACCGAGAGCGCGAGCCAGCGGCCCGGGCGCTTGTCCGCCTCCCGCGTCATGGACGCCGGCCGCAGGGTGCTGGTCATGATTCCTCTCTCCGTAGCGCACCGCCGAGCAGCAGCTCGACGATCATGTGGTGGAAGTCCTTGGGGGCGCCCTGGCCGCTCTGTACGACCCAGACGCCGGAGGCCAGCAGGCCGAAGAGCGCCTCGGTCAGCCAGGCGGGGGTGAGGTCGATGCGGAACTCGCCGCTGAGCTGGCCGCGCCGGAACAGGCCGGAGACGCGGTCGCCGAGCCGGGTCCAGCCCTCGTTCTGCTCCTCGCCCTCGAAAAGCTGGTTCTCGGTGTAGAGGAAGGCGAGCAGCCCGGCCGCCGGTTCGATCTCCTTCACGAACCTGCGCAGGGCGTCCTGGGCCGGCCCCTCGTCGAGCCGTGCGCCGTCCAGCGCGGCGTCGCACTCCTCGATGCCGAGCGCCTCCAGCGCCCGGACGAGCGCGTCGCGCCCGGCGAAGTGGCGGTGCAGGGTGGCCCGGCTGATCCCGGCCGCCTTGGCGACCTCGTCCATGGTCGCGGTGGATTTGCGGGCCAGCAGCGCGGCCGCGCTGCGCAGCACGTGGGCACGATCGACAGCCATGAGACAAGAATAGCCCATGTGAGACATGAATGTCTCACACGAGGCACGCGTGCTTCATGGCGGCTTCTCGTAGCCGCTGGTCAGGCAGGGGGTTCGCTCAGTGCCAGGGCAGCTCTCCGCGCCGCTCCCAGTACGCCCGCGGCTCCTCCACGAGCGTGGCGAGACGGGTGAGCTGGTCCTCGTCGAGGTCCACGGCGGCGGCGTGCAGGTTGGAGGCGAGCTGGTTCAGGGTGGCCGCGCCGGAGAGGACCACCCCGGCCCACGGCCGGCACAGGACCAGCGCCAGAGCGACCGCGTCGCAGCCCAGGCCGGTCTCCGCGGCCACGGCCTTCAGCTCCGCGGGCGCGTGCGGCTCGGCGAGCCGGCCGTTGGCCATGCCCTCCTTGACGATCACGGTGAGCCCGGCCTCGTGCGCCTCGGCGAGGGCGGGTCCGGCGGAGGTCTCCAGCGCGTTGTACGTCGACTGGACGGTACGGAAGAGGGGCTCGCCGTCGACGGTCACGGCGAGGGCGGCGCGGATGGCGTCGGCCTGGGCCGGGCCACTGGTGGAGAAGCCGACGGTGAGTCCCTGCGTGGCGGCCTCGGCGAGCCTGGCGTGCAGTTCCTTGTCGGTGAGGGCGGGGCTGTCCGGGGTCACCGAGTGGATCTGGTAGAGGTCGAGCCGGTCGCCGAGCAGCTCGGCGGTCTCGGCGCGCTGCCGCTCGTAGGTGGCCAGGCCGTGGTCCTTGACCTCGTGCCGTTCGGCGTCGGTGGACCAGCCCGCGGTGTAGGTGTAGCCCCATTTGCTGCCGACGACGACGTCGGCGACGTCCGGCCGGGCGCTCAGCCAGCCGGCGAGGAACTCCTCGGAACGGCCGTAGGAGCGGGCCACGTCGAAGTACCGGACTCCCTGGGCGTAGGCGGCGTCCAGGAGCTCGTGGGTGCGCTCGCGCAGGGCTTCGACGGTCCGGTCCGCGGGGAGGTCCTGCTCACGGCCGAGGTTGATGTAGCCGGGCCGGCCGACGGCGGCGAGGCCCAGGCCGATGTGGCAGGTGGGAGTCGTGGCTGAGGCCAGTCGGGCGAAGGGCATCGCGGGCTCCGTTCGGTCGGCTCCATCCGGCTCCGGACCAACCTAACCCGCGACGCCCCGGGTATGCGTGACGGCCTGCTGCTCTCGGCGCCCGCGGCTTGCCGGCGCCCGTTACTTCTTGGCGTCCGCCCACGCGTGCTGGGCCGACACGTCCGCCTTGACCTCGGCCAGCTGGACGGCGACCGCGCTGGGTGCCGTACCGCCACGGCCGTTGCGGGAGGCGAGGGCACCGGGGACATTGAGGACCGAGCGGACCTCGGGGGTGAGGTGCGCGCTGATCTTGGCGAACTGCTCGTCCGTCAGCTCGTCGAGCTCCTTGCCCTCGGCCTCGGCGACCTTCACGCACTCGCCGGCCACCTCGTGCGCGACACGGAACGGCACGCCCTGCTTGACCAGCCATTCCGCGATGTCGGTGGCGAGCGAGAAGCCGGCCGGGGCCAGCTCCTCCATGCGTTCGCGGTTGACGGTGAGCGTGGCGATCATGCCGGTGAACGCCGGGAGCAGTACCTCCAGCTGGTCGCAGGAGTCGAAGACCGGCTCCTTGTCCTCCTGGAGGTCGCGGTTGTAGGCGAGGGGCAGGGCCTTGAGGGTGGCCAGGAGTCCGGTGAGGTTGCCGATCAGCCGGCCGCTCTTGCCGCGCGCCAGCTCCGCGATGTCCGGGTTCTTCTTCTGCGGCATGATCGACGAGCCGGTGGAGAACGCGTCGTGCAGGGTCACGAAGGAGAACTCCTTCGTGTTCCAGATGATGATCTCCTCGGAGATCCGGGAGAGGTTGACGCCGATCATCGCCGTGATGAAGGCGAACTCGGCGACGAAGTCCCGGGAGGCCGTGCCGTCGATGGAGTTGCCGGCGCTGCCGTGCTCGAAGCCGAGGTCCTTGGCGACCGCCTCCGGGTCCAGGCCGAGGCTGCTGCCCGCCAGGGCGCCGGAGCCGTACGGCGACACCGCCGTCCGCTCGTCCCACTGGCGCAGCCGCTCGGCGTCCCGGGACAGGGACTGCACATGGGCCAGGACGTGGTGGGCGAAGAGCACCGGCTGGGCGTGCTGGAGGTGGGTGCGGCCGGGCATCGCCACGTCCGGGTGGGCCTCGGCGAGGCCGATCAGGGCGTCCTGGAGGTCGGCGATCAGGCCGCCGATGACGCGGGCGTGGTCGCGCAGGTACATCCGGAAGAGGGTCGCCACCTGGTCGTTCCGCGACCGGCCCGCGCGCAGCTTGCCGCCGAGGTCGGGGCCGAGGCGCTCCAGCAGGCCCCGCTCCAGGGCGGTGTGGACGTCCTCGTCGGCGATGGTGCCCGTGAAGTCGCCCGACGCCACGTCCGCCTCGAGCCGGTCGAGCCCGGCGAGCATCCGGGTCAGCTCGTCCTCGGTGAGCAGCCCCGCCTTGTGCAGCACGCGCGCGTGGGCGCGGGATCCGGCGATGTCGTAGGGCGCGAGCCGCCAGTCGAAGTGGACGGACGCGGACAGCTTCGCCAGGGCCTCGGCGGGGCCGTCGGCGAAACGGCCGCCCCAGAGCCGTACGTCACCGCTGTTGCTGCTCACTTGGGTTGCTCCTCGGAGGTGTGGATGTGCCACCGCCTCCCCACGACGTGAATGGGGAGGCGGTTGTCAGGCTAGTGCGTGCGAGGTGACCGCTGGCGTTACGCGAGGTCCCGCTCGGCCGGCGTTACGCCAGGTCCCGCTTGGCGGCGATCTTCGACGACAGGCTGTAGATGTCGATGAAGCCCTTGGCCGCGGCCTGGTCGAAGGTGTCGCCGGTGTCGTAGGTGGCGAGGTTGAAGTCGTACAGGGACGACTCGGAGCGCCGGCCGGTGACGACCGCGCGGCCGCCGTGCAGGGTCAGCCGGATGTCGCCGGAGACGTGCTGGTTGGCCTCGTTGATGAAGCCGTCGAGGGCGCGCTTGAGCGGGGAGAACCACTGGCCGTCGTAGACCAGTTCGCCCCAGCGCTGCTCGACCTGCCGCTTGTAGCGGGCGAGTTCGCGCTCGACGGTGACGTTCTCCAGCTCCTGGTGGGCGGTGATCAGGGCGATCGCGCCGGGAGCCTCGTAGACCTCGCGGGACTTGATGCCGACGAGGCGGTCCTCGACCATGTCGATCCGGCCGATGCCCTGGGCGCCGGCGCGCTCGTTGAGCTGCTGGATGGCCTGGAGGACGGTGACGGGCTTGCCGTCGATGGCGACCGGGACGCCCTCCTTGAAGGTGATGACCACCTCGTCGGCCTCGCGCGGGGTGGCGGGGTTGGAGGTGTACTCGTAGATGTCCTCGATCGGGGCGTTCCAGATGTCCTCCAGGAAACCCGTCTCGACCGCGCGCCCGAAGACGTTCTGGTCGATGGAGTAGGGGGACTTCTTGGTGGTGGCGATCGGGAGCTGCTTGTCCTCGCAGAAGGCGATCGCCTTGTCCCGGGTCATGGCGTAGTCGCGGACCGGGGCGATGCACTTGAGGTCGGGGGCGAGGGCGACGATGCCGGCCTCGAAGCGGACCTGGTCGTTGCCCTTGCCGGTGCAGCCGTGCGCGACCGTGGTGGCGCCGTGCTTCTTGGCGGCGGCGACGAGGTGCTTGACGATCGTCGGCCGGGAGAGGGCGGAGACCAGCGGATAGCGGTCCATGTAGAGGGCGTTGGCCTTGATCGCCGGGAGGCAGTACTCGTCGGCGAACTCGTCCTTGGCGTCGGCGACCTCGGCCTCGACGGCACCGCAGGCGAGCGCGCGCTTGCGGATGACGTCCAGGTCCTCGCCACCCTGGCCGACGTCGACCGCAACGGCGATGACCTCGGCGCCCGTCTCCTCGGCGATCCAGCCGATGGCGACGGAGGTGTCCAGACCGCCTGAGTAGGCGAGTACGACGCGCTCGGTCACGGGTTTCTCCTCACAGTGCATTCGCTGACATGCATGAGTATGCAGCACTCTGCATGATTCGTCAATCTCAGAAGATTCTGTTGGGCGCGTTGAACGGACGAAACCGCTTTCCCGTACTCAACTCCGAACGCTGGCGCCGCGTTTGTACACCCCGCGTTGGTACACCCACCTCTGACCCGAGTGAGGCATCCGCATGTCCAGGGCTCTTCCGAAGTACAACAAGCGTCGCGTGGCGATCATCGGCGGCGCTGCCGCCGTGGTGCTGTCCGGCGCGGTGATCGCCACCACCGCGCTCGCCGGGACGCCCGACAAGAGCAACGACGCCACGAACGCGCGCACCCTCGCCGCCGGCCCCGGCACCATCACCTGCCCGGACGTCGCCTCGAAGCTGCCCGCGATCCCGGCGTCCGCGAAGGCCGAGGTGGACCGCAACCTCACCCTGCTCCAGACGCAGATCGCCGAGGCCAACAAGCGGCTCCAGGACACGGTCGGCCAGGGCGGGCCGAACTTCGTGAACAACGCCATCCTCGGCCCGCTCAAGGACAAGCGCGTGTCCACCGTCAACCGCATCGCCACGGCGATCGGCCGCACCGCGGCCAAGCCGACCGGTCTCGACGCCCTCGCGCCGTGCACGCTGAACGCGGGCGGCGCCAACGCGAACGGCAACGCGAACGCGAACGCCAACGCGAACGCGAACGCCAACGCCAACGCGAACGGCAACAAGGGCGGTGCCCAGGCCAACAACGGCGCCAACGCCTCCCAGAAGGCGGGCGGCAACGCGGGCAACGCCGCCGCCGGCGCGGTGGGCACCATCACGTGCCCCGACGTGAAGTCGCAGCTCCCGGCGATCCCGGCGTCCGCGCAGGCCGAGGTGGACCGCAACCTCACCCTGCTCCAGACGCAGATCGACGAGGCCAACAAGCGGCTCCAGGACACGGTCGGCCAGGGCGGTCCCAACTTCGTGCAGAACGCGATCCTCGGCCCGCTGGCCGACAAGCGGAAGTCCACCGTCGACCGCATCGCCACGGCGATCGGCCGCACCGCGGCCAAGCCGGCCGGCCTCGACTCCCTGGCTGCCTGCACGCTCAACAAGTGACGTGACAGGCAGCCGTGGCCGCCCCGAGTGAGCGCCGGCCGGGGCGGCCACGGTCGTGCCGCGACCGAACGGCGACCGAAGGGCGAAATCCTTAGACAGTCGAAAGGAATCCGCCGATAATCATCGGTCATGGGAAAGACCTATGAGCGCATAGACGGCAGACTCCGTACGTTCATCGAGGAACAGCCCCTCTTCTTCACCGCGACCGCTCCCCTCTCCGGCGACGGCACGGTCAACCTCTCCCCCAAGGGCCTCAAGGGCTCCTTCGCGGTGCTCGACGAGCACACCGTGGCGTATCTCGACTTCGCCGGGTCCAACGCGGAGACCATCGCCCATCTGCGGGAGAACGGGCGGATCACCCTGATGTGGTGCGCCTTCCAGGGCCCGCCGAACATCGTGCGGGTGCACGGCCGGGGCGAGCCGGTCTTCCGCGACGCCCCCCGCTTCCGTGAACTGCTCGCCCACTTCCCCGACATCGACCCGATGCGGCACGGCCTGCGCGCGATCATCGTCGTGCACGCCGAGCTCGTCCGGGACACCTGCGGGTACGCGGTGCCCTTCATGGCCTACGAGACGGACCGCGACCTGCACGGAAAGCGCTTCGCGCGCGAGGACGACGCCTCGCTGAGCGAGTACTTCAGCAAGAAGGAGCACGTGGCAAGCAGCCTGGACGGCCTACCCGGGCTGCCGTTGCCGCTGCCCCCGTCTACCGTCTGAGCCATGCGCCCCGGTGTCGTCGCCCTCGCGTCCGCGTCCCTCCTCCTGCTCGGTGCCGCGCCCCGCGGCGACCCGGACCCGCTGCCCGCCCGGATGGCGGACACCGGCGGCGGCACCCAGCTGATCACGGCCCAGGCGCCGGACGCCGGCTCCACGACGGGCACGCTCGTCTGGTGGGACCTGCGGGACGGGCGGTGGGAACAGGCGGGTTCCGCACCGGCACGCTTCGGCGCGCGCGGACTCGTCGAGGGAGCCACCCGCACCCAGGGCACGAACACGACGCCCACCGGGCTCTACGACCTGCCGTTCGCCTTCGGCAACAAGGCCGCGCCGGACGGGACGAGGATGCCCTACCGCCCGGTCCACGCGGACTCCTGGTGGTGCCAGGACAACGACTCCAGCGCCTACAACCGCTGGACCGAGCCCCTGCCCGCCGACTGCCGGGCCACCGAGTCCGAGCACCTCGTCGACTACGGGACGCAGTACGCGCACGCGCTCGTCATCGGCTTCAACTACGAGCACCCCGAGCGGGGCCGCGGCGCCGGCATCTTCCTGCACGTCGACGGCGCCGGGGCGACGGCCGGTTGTGTGTCGGTGCCTCAGGACGCCATGCGGCGGATCCTGACGTGGGTGGATCCGGCCCGCGGGCCGCACATCGCCACGGGCACGGAGAGCGGGGAGCTGGCCCTCACCCGGTACTGACGTCACCCGGCGGCAGGCAACCGCACCGTGAACGTCGTGCTCCCGGGCCGGCTCTCCAGCCCCACCGCGCCCCCGTGCGCCTCCACCACCGCCGCCACGATCGCCAGTCCCAGCCCCGCTCCGCCGCCCGAGGCGTCCGTGCGGCGGCGGTGTTCGGCCCGGGTGAAGCGTTCGAAGACGCCGGGCCGCACTTCCTCCGGGACACCGGGGCCGTCGTCGTGGACCTCCAGGCGGGCCTCCGCGCCGTCGGTCTCCAGGGACACCGACACCTTGGTGCCGGCGGGGGTGTGCAGCCGGGCGTTGGCCAGCAGGTTGGCCAGCACCTGCTGGAGGCGGTGGGCATCGCCGGTCACGGTCACCGGCTCCTCGGGGAGCTCCATGGTCCAACGGTGGCCCGGGCCGGCCGCCCGGGCGTCGGTGACGGCGTCGAGGACGAGGTGGGTGAGGTCGACGGGGCGGCGTTCCAGCGGGCGGCCGGCGTCCAGGCGGGCGAGCAGGAGCAGGTCGTCGACCATCTCGCCCATGCGGGAGGACTCGGCGGCGATGCGCACCAGGGCCCGCTCGACCTCCGCCGGCACCGGCCCGGGGTGCAGCAGGGCCAGCTCCGCGTGGCCGCGCACCGAGGCCACCGGAGTACGCAGCTCGTGGCTGGCGTCGGCCGCGAAACTCCGCAACCGCTCCTCGCTGGCGTGCCGTTTGGTCAGGGCGTCCTCGACATGCCCCAGCATGCGGTCGAAGGCCGCCGCCACCCGGCCCACCTCGCTGCGCGGGTCGGACGCGGGGGCGCGCGGCGGCAGGGTGACCTCCCCGCTGGCGAGCGGGAGTTCGCTGACCCGGGCGGCGGTCGCGGCGACCCGGCTCAGCGGCCTGAGCGACCAGCGCACCCAGAGCGCGCCGGCCACGCCGGTGATGGCCAGGGCTGCGCCGAAGACGATCCCGGCGACCAGTTCCAGCCGGTGCACGGTGGCCTGCACGGGCTCCAGGGGCAGGCCGGTGATCAGGACGTCGCCGTCGATGCCCTGGGTCGCGTGGACCCGGTAGTCGTCCAGCGGCGCGAGTTCGACGCTGTGGGCTCTGCCGTCGGTGTCGACCGCCGCGAGTTGCTTCCTGTCCCTGTCGGTCAGCCTGCCCATCACGTTCTCGATGCCGCCGGTACGGACGACGGCCGCGTTGGTGACCCTCCCGTCCACCAGACGCGCGCCGAAGGTGCCCGTCGCCTGCCTGCGGTCGTCGCCGTGCTCGTTGTCGCCATCGTGATCGTTCGGCAGCTTGCCGCCGTGCTCCAGGCTCTGCGGGAACCGGGTGCCGACCTGTTCGAGCTGTTCGTCGAGGCGCTGGGTGAGGAAGCCGTTCAGCTCCACCACCGCGGCGAGCCCGACCGCCGCGCAGCTGACCGCCAGCAGCACCACCAGACCGACGGTGAGCCGGGCCCGCAGGGTTCGGGGACGGGGCAGGCGGCGCGGGTACCTCACTTGATCACCGGCTTGAGCACATAGCCCGCGCCACGCACCGTGTGGATCATGGGCTCGCGGCCCGCGTCCACCTTCTTGCGCAGGTAGGAGATGTACAGCTCGACCACGTGGGCCCGGCCGCCGAAGTCGTACGACCACACCCGGTCGAGGATCTGCGCCTTGCTGAGCACCCGGCGCGGGTTGCGCATCAGGAAACGCAGCAGCTCGAACTCGGTCGGGGACAGCTCGATCAGCTCGCCGCCCCGGGTCACCTCGTGGGACTCCTCGTCCATGACCAGGTCGCCCACGATCAGCCGCGGTCCCTCGTCCAGCTGCCGGGCCATGCCGGCACGGCGCAGCAGGCCGCGCACCCGGGCGACGACCTCCTCCAGGCTGAACGGCTTGGTGACGTAGTCGTCGCCGCCCGCCGTGATGCCCGCGATGCGGTCCTCCACGGCGTCCCGGGCGGTGAGGAAGAGCACACAGACGTCGGGCTTCACCCGGTGCAGGCTGCGCAGCACGGCGAAGCCGTCGGTGTCCGGGAGCATCACGTCGAGGACGACGGCGTCGGGCAGCAGCTCGCGCGCGGCGGCGAGCGCCGATGCGCCGTCCCCGGCCGCGCGCACCTCCCAGCCCTCGTAGCGCAGGGCGCCGGTGAGCACCTCGGCGAGGTCGGGGTCGTCGTCGACGACGAGGACGCGCAGCGGAGTGCCGTCGGGTCGGGTGAGGGCCGGGCGGCCGGAACGGGTCGTGTTCATCGCCATTCCAGCATCACCCCTGCCCAGGGTGCCCGGTGTCCGCCGAAGCTCTGAGTTTCCTCTGAGTGGGCTGGGAGCGGGCCCGCTCAGAGCCGGCTCAGAGGTCCGGGGCGCACAGTTGCGTACCGAACGGCAGAAAGGACCCCCCTCATGACCACCGTGTACGAGCGGCGGACGGCACCGCCCGTGCTGCCCGCTCCCCGCAGCTCCCCCGCGGGCCCGCTGCTCGCCCTGCTCTGGGCGGGGGCGGCGGCCGTGCTGGTCCTGTGGTGGACGGACACCGGCTCGGTGGTCGGCACCGAGGGGTGGCTGACCGGGGCCGGGCGGATCGCCGGGCTGCTGTGCGGGTACTCCTGCGCGGTGCTGGTCGGGCTGATGGCCCGGGTGCCGCTGCTGGAGCGGCGGATCGGCTCGGACCGGGTGGCCCACTGGCACGCGATGGCGGGCCGGTACACGGTCTGCCTGCTCGTCGCGCACGTCGTGCTGATCCTGGCCGGGTACGCCGCCCAGGACCGCGCCTCGCTCGTGCACGAGACGCTCACCGTGGTCCTGGACTATCCGGACATGCTGAAGGCGACGGCCGGCACGGTGATCCTGTTCGCGGTCGGCGTCACCTCCGCGCGGGCCGTGCGCCGCCGGACCAGCTACGAGTTCTGGTACTACGTGCACCTGCTCACCTATGCCGCCGTCTTCCTGGCCTTCTTCCACCAGCTGTCGCTGGGGAACGACTTCAACGGCAAGCCGGTGTCCACGGCCGCCTGGTACGTCCTGTACCTGGGCGTGGCCGCGCTGGTGGTCTGGTACCGGGTCCTCGCGCCGGTACGGCTGAACCGGCGGCACCGGCTGCGGGTGGAGTCGGTGCACAAGGAGGCGCCGGGCGTGTACTCGGTCGTCGTACGGGGGCGGCGGCTGGACGAACTGGGCGCGCGGCCGGGGCAGTTCTTCCGGTGGCGGTTCCTCGGCGAGGGCATGGGCTGGGCGTCGACGCCGTACTCGCTGTCCGCGCCGCCCCGCCCGGACCTGATGCGGATCACGGTCAAGGCGCTGGGCGACCACAGCGCGGCCGTCCCCCTGCTGCGTCCGGGCACCAGGGTGTGGGCGGAGGGCCCCTACGGCTCGCTGACCGCCGACCGGGCCACCACCCACCGGTCGCTGCTCATCGCGGGCGGCGTCGGCATCACCCCGCTGCGTGCGCTGTTCGAGACGCTGCCCGGCGACGTCACCCTCCTGTACCGGGCCCGTACGGCCGAGGACCTCGCCCTGGGCGGCGAGCTGGAGCAGATCGCGAACTGGCGCGGGGCGAAGGTGCTGTACGCGCTCAACGGGCCGCGGGGCGAGCGCCCGAGGTTCACGGCCGCGGCGCTGGCCGCGACGGTCCCCGGGCTGACCGAGCACGACGTCTACATCTGCGGACCGCACGGCTTCGCCCAGGAGCTGTACCGGGAGCTGCGCGCCGCCGGGGTGCCGGACCGCCGCATCCACCACGAGTCGTTCGAACTGTGAGCGCCAAAAGAGCTGTGAGGCAGTAGAAGTGCACGCGTTGAAGAAGAACCGCCCCCTGCGCCGCATCGTGCTGGCCAGTGCCGCCACCGTCTCCGGGATGGTGCTGCTGCTGTCGCTGAAGCCGCACGAGAGCCCCGGCCTCACCGTGAACGCGTCGTCCCCGGCGCCGTCGAGCAGCGCGAGCGCGGCACCCGGCGGGTCCGGCGGATCGAGCTCGGGCGGGTCCGGTGGATCGGGCTCCGCCGGCACCAAGTCCGCCACCGGCGACACGATCCAGACCCGTTGGGGCCCCGTCCAGGTGCGGATCACCGTGAAGGACGGCAAGCTCAGCGATGTGACCGCGGTCACCTACCCGACGGAGAACCCGCGCGACCAGGAGATCAACAGCTACGCCATCCCCCAGCTGCGGCGCGAGGCGCTGGCCGCGCAGAGCGCCGACATCGACACCGTCTCGGGAGCCACGTACACCAGTGACGGTTACCGCCAGTCACTCCAGTCCGCACTGGACTCGGCGGGTTTCTGAACAATCCCGTGTCATGGCACGTATCTGTGGGCGCCAAGGGTCAAGTCCCCACGGAGGAACCGTGACCACCACGATCGCAGGCGGACGTGCCGCCCGCCGCCAGACGATGCGCCGCATCCGTCCGCGCCGCTCCCCGGCCGTCCCGCTGTTGCTCGCCGTCTGGGCGGGCGCGGCGGGCGTGCTGTGGCTGTGGTGGCACAACACGCCGTCCATCGCCGACGACAACAGCAAGATCCTCAACGCCGGCCGCATCACCGGCATGCTCGCCGGGTACCTGATGGCCCTGGTGGTGCTTCAGATGGCCCGGGTGCCCGCGCTGGAGCGCCGGGTGGGGTCCGACCGGGTGGCCCGCTGGCACGCCATGAGCGGCCGCTACACGCTCTGCCTCGTCTTCGCCCACGTCTTCCTGATCATGTGGGGCTACGCGCTCCAGGCGGGCAAGTCGCTCGGCGACATCGTCCAGCAGACCATCGACTCCATCAACCAGCTGCCGGACATGGGCAAGGCCGCCATCGGCACGGGCCTGTTCCTGGTCATCGGGCTGACCTCGATCGGCGTGGTCCGCCGCAGGCTGCCGTACGACGGCTGGTACCACGTGCACCTGCTCACGTACGCGGCGGTGTACCTGACGTTCTGGCACCAGATCACCACCGGCAACGACTTCGCCGTCGAGCCCACCGCGAAGACCTTCTGGTACGGCCTGTACGGCACGGTCACCGCGCTGGTGATCTGGTACCGGATCCTCGTCCCGATCCGGCTGAACCTCCGTCACCGCATGCGGGTGCAGGCGGTCATCGAGGAGACGCCGGGCATCGTGTCGGTGCTGATCAGCGGGCGGAAGCTGCACCGGATGGGTGCCGAGGCCGGACAGTTCTTCCGGTGGCGGTTCCTGGCGCCGGGCATGCGGTTCAGCTCCCACCCGTACTCGCTGTCCGCGCCGCCCCGCCCGGACATGCTGCGGATCACCGTGAAGGCGATCGGCGACCACACCGCCCGGCTGCGCGAGCTGACGCCCGGCACCCGGGTGTGGGCCGAGGGCCCGTACGGCGCGATGACCGCCCAGCGCCGCAGCCGCGGCAAGGTGCTGCTGGTCGCGGGCGGGGTCGGCATCACGCCGATGCGCACGCTGTTCGAGACGCTGCCGGGCGGCGCCGGGGACATCACGCTCCTCTACCGCGCCAACACCACCCAGGACCTGGCCCTGTGGGACGAGCTGGCCGCCATCGCCCAGGAACGCGGCGCCCGGCTGATGTACGCGGTCAACAGCCCCGAGGGCGAGCGGCCGGACATCTCCGCGGAGAACCTCCAGCGGAAGATCCCGGACGTCGAGAACCACGACGTCTTCATGTGCGGCCCGCCCGGGTTCGCGCAGGGAGTGTACGAAGCACTGCGCGGCGCGGGGGTTCCCGCCCGCCGCATCCATCACGAGTCGTTCGAGATGTGAGCGACGGGAATCGTCGGGAAACCCACGGGAAATCAGGAGCTCAGGAACGATGAGGAAGAGCCACCCCATTCGGCGCGTCGTGCTCGCCACCGCCGCCACCGTGTCCGGCGTCGTGCTGCTGCTGTCGCTGAAGCCGGCCTCGGACCCGGCCTCCGCGTCGGCGGCCGGCGCGGCGCCGCAGCAGACCGCGGCGGGGCAGGAGTCCCCGCAGGGCGGGGCGGCGGCCGCCGGGACCGGCGCCGTCACGGGTGACGTGGTCCAGACCCAGTACGGCCCGGTGCAGGTGCGCCTCACCGTCGCGAACGGCAAGGTGACCAAGGCGGAGGCGGTGCAGGCGCCCAAGGGCGGCACCAGCGACCAGAAGACCGCGCTGTCCGTGCCCAAGCTCAACCAGGAGGCCGTGGCGGCCGGGAACGCCGACATCGACTCCGTGTCCGGGGCCACGTACACCAGCACCGGGTACAAGAAGTCGCTCCAGTCGGCGCTGGACAAGGTGAAGGCGTCCTCCTCGCAGAGCGGCGGCGGGTCGTCGTCGTCCGGCGGTGCGGCCCAGGCCAGCCGTGTGCTCACCGGCAAGGTCGCCCAGACCCAGTACGGGCCGGTCCAGGTCCGGATCACCGTCGCGAACGGCAAGATCACCAAGGCGGAGGCGGTGCAGGCGCCCAAGGGCGGCACCAGCGACCAGAAGACCGCGCTGTCCGTGCCCAAGCTCAACCAGGAGGCCGTGGCGGCCGGGAACGCCGACATCGACTCCGTGTCCGGGGCCACGTACACCAGCACCGGCTACAAACAGTCCCTCCAGTCCGCGCTGGACCAGGCCGGTGGCTGACACGGTGGCGGAATCACCGGAAGCTCCCGCCGCGGTGCGTCACGCGGAGGAGGTCATGGGGACGGTCTTCTCCTTCGACGTCCGCGGCGGGGAACCGCACGCCGTGCGCGCGGCCCTCGACGAGGCGGTCGCCGGGCTGCACCGGGTCGACGAGGTGTTCAGCACCTACCGCGAGGACAGCCAGGTGTCACGGCTGGCGCGGGGCGAGGTGACCGTGGCCGACTGCGACCCCGAGGTCGCCGAGGTGCTCGAACTGGGCGCCGTGGCGGAGCGGGAGAGCGGCGGCTGGTTCAGCATGACGTACGGGGGTCGGCTGGACCCGACCGGGATCGTCAAGGGCTGGGCCGCGGAGCGCTGCGCGCGGCGGATCGCCGAGGCGGCCGGGGTGACCGGCGTCAGCGTCAACGGCGGCGGAGACGTCCAGATGCTCGGCGCGCCCGAGCCGCACCGGCCCTGGCGGGTCGGGGTGTCGGACCCGCTGCGGCCCGGTGGTCTGGCGGCGGTGATCTCCTCCACCGGGGTGGAGGAGCTGGCCGTGGCCACGTCCGGTACGGCCGAGCGGGGCGCGCACATCGTCGACCCGCGTACCGGGAAGTCAGCGGTCACCGACCTGGTCGCGGTGACCGTGGTCGGGCGCCGGCTGACCTGGGCCGACTCCTGGGCCACCGCCGCGTTCGCGATGGGGTCGCGGGAGGGGCTGGCCTGGCTGGAGTCGCTGCCGGGGGTGGAGGCCTTACTCATCACGGCGGGCGACGAGGTGCGGTGCACCGGGGGGTTGGCGGCGCGGCTGGGCTGAGCGGGATTCCCAGCCGGCCGGGGGTTTCACTCGCCCGTCAGCGGCACGACTGCCCGCAGCCAGGCCGACCCAGGGGCGCGGGGCTGTGCCGATGTGCGGCTCCGCCGCGTGGGCGCGACCAGCCCCCACGCACCCGCAGTCGGCAAACCTAGGCCACCACCCCTCTCAGTGGCCGTTCTGAGCCAGCCTCAGCAGATGATCGGCCAGGGCTTGCCCACCCGTCGCCTCCCGGCTGATCAGCAGCAGCGTGTCGTCGCCCGCGATCGTCCCGAGGATGTCGTGCAGCTCGGCCTGGTCGATCGCCGAGGCGAGGAACTGGGCCGCGCCGGGCGGGGTGCGCAGGACCACCAGATTCGCCGAAGCCTCCGCGGAGATCAGCAGTTCCTGCGACAGGCGCCGCATCCGCTCCTCCTTCGCCGACCCCCCGAGCGGAGCGCGAGGCGTGCGGAAGCCACCCTCGCTCGGCACCGCGTAGATCAGGTCACCGTCGGTGTTGCGGATCTTCACCGCGTTCAGCTCGTCGAGGTCCCGGGAGAGCGTCGCCTGGGTGACGCTCAGCCCGTCGTCGGCGAGCAGCTTCGCCAGCTGGCTCTGCGAGCGCACCGGCTGCCGGTTGAGGATGTCCACGATCCGGCGGTGGCGGGCGGTTCGGGTCTGCGGCACGGCAGGCCCCCCGGGCTGCTCGTGGTCCTGCGCCTGACTCATCGTCGCCTCATTCTCCGGCTCGTCCGTCCCCGTCACCTGCGTCGAGGATGCCGGGCAGTGCCCGGAGAAGGGCGTCCGCCTCGTCGTCGCCGAGGTTCAGCGGCGGCATCAGCCGGACGACGTCGGGGGCGGGCGCGTTCACCAGGAATCCGGCCTCCTGAGCCGCCTGCTGCACCTGGGGCGCGAGCGGCTCGGTGAGCACGATACCCAGGAGCAGGCCCGCACCCCGGACATGGTCGATCAATGAGTGGCCCAGCGCCTCGATTCCATCACGCAACTTCTCGCTCTGCCGCTTGACGTTCTGGAGCAGCCCCTCGTTCGCGATGGTGTCGAGGACGGCGAGTCCGGCGGCGCAGGCGACCGGGTTGCCCCCGAAGGTCGTCCCGTGCTGGCCCGGCTGGAGCAGGTCGGCGGCGCGGCCGAAGGCGACGGTGGCGCCGAGCGGCAGTCCGCCGCCGAGCCCCTTGGCGAGGGTCACGACGTCCGGCAGGACGCCCTCGTGGGCCTGGTACTCGAACCAGTTGCCGGTGCGGCCGACACCGGTCTGCACCTCGTCGAGGACCAGCAGCGACCCGGTGGCCGCGGTGATCGCGCGGGCCGCCTTCAGGTACCCGGCGGGCGGGACGACCACCCCGTTCTCGCCCTGGATCGGCTCGATGACGACGAGCGCCGTCTCCTCGGTGACCGCGGCGGCCAGCGCCTGCGCGTCGCCGTACGGCACATGGGTGACGTCGCCGGGCAGCGGCAGGAACGGCTCCTGCTTGCCGGGCTGGCCGGTGAGCGCGAGCGCGCCCATGGTCCGGCCGTGGAAGCCGCCCTGGGTGGCGACCATGTGGGTCCGCCCGGTCAGCCGGCCGATCTTGAAGGCGCCCTCGTTGGCCTCGGCGCCGGAGTTGCAGAAGAAGACCTTGCCGTCCCGGCCGAAAAGCTGGAGCAGCCGCTCGGCGAGGGAGACGGGCGGCTCGGCGACGAAAAGGTTGGAGACGTGGCCGAGGGAGGCGATCTGCTCGCTCACGGCCTTGACGACGGCGGGGTGGGCGTGGCCGAGCGCGTTGACCGCGATACCGCCGACGAAGTCGACGTACTCCTTGCCGTCGGCGTCCCACAGCTTCGCGCCCGCACCGCGCACGAGGGGCAGTCGCGGCGTGCCGTAGTTGTTCATGAGCGCGCCCTGCCACCGTGCGGTCAGTTCCTCGTTGCTCATGACTCCCCCTCGTGCTCGTCGGGCACGACCATCGTGCCGATGCCCTCGTCGGTGAAGATCTCCAGCAGGATCGAGTGCTGGACCCGGCCGTCGATGACGCGCGCGGTCTGCACCCCGCCCCGCACGGCGTGCAGGCAGCCCTCCATCTTCGGCACCATGCCGGAGGACAACTCCGGCAGCAGCTTCTCCAGTTGGGAAGCGGTGAGGCGGCTGATCACCTCGTCGCTGTGCGGCCAGTCCTCGTAGAGGCCCTCGACGTCCGTGAGGACCATGAGGGTTTCGGCGCCCAGTGCCGCAGCGAGAGCCGCAGCCGCCGTATCAGCATTGACGTTGTAGACATGTCCGTCGTCCTGGGATCGGGCGATCGAGGAGACGACCGGGATGCGGCCGTCGGCGAGCAGCGCCTCGATGGCGCCCGTGTCGATCTCGGTGATCTCGCCCACCCGCCCGATGTCGACCAACTCCCCGTCGATCTCGGGCTGGTGCCTGGTGGCGGTGATGGTGTGCGCGTCCTCGCCGGTGAGGCCGACGGCGAGCGGCCCGTGCTGGTTGAGCAGCCCGACCAGTTCGCGCTGGACCTGTCCGGCGAGCACCATGCGTACGACGTCCATGGCGTCCTCGGTGGTGACGCGCAGGCCGGCCTTGAACTCGCTGACGATGCCGTGCTTGTCGAGGGCGGCGCTGATCTGCGGGCCGCCGCCGTGCACGACGACGGGCCTGAGGCCGGCGTGGTGCAGGAAGACGACGTCCTGGGCGAACGCGGCCTTCAGCTCCTCGTCGATCATGGCGTTGCCGCCGAACTTGATGACGACGGTCCTGCCGTTGTGCCGGACCAGCCAGGGCAGTGCCTCGATGAGGATCTGGGCCTTGGGCAGAGCGGTGTGTTTCCTGGTCACGTTGCTCATGAGGAATACGCGCTGTTCTCGTGGACGTAGTCGGCAGTGAGGTCGTTGGTCCAGATGGTGGCGGCCTGGGAGCCGGCGGCGAGGTCGGCGACGATGTGCACCTCGCGGTAGCGCATGTCGACGAGGTCGCGGTCCTCCCCGACTCCGCCGTTCTTGCAGACCCAGACGCCGTTGATGGCGACGTTCAGCTGGTCGGGTTCGAAGGCGGCGGACGTGGTGCCGATCGCGGACAGGACGCGACCCCAGTTGGGGTCCTCGCCGTGGATGGCGCACTTGAGGAGGTTGTTGCGGGCGATGGAGCGGCCCACCTCCACCGCGTCGTCCTCGGTCGCGGCGTTGACCACCTCGACCTTGATGTCCTTGCTGGCACCCTCGGCGTCCCGGATCAGCTGCTGGCCGAGATCGTCGCAGACCTGTCGTACCGCCTCCGCGAACTCCTCGTACTCCGGGGTGATTCCGGAGGCGCCGGAGGCGAGCAGCAGCACGGTGTCGTTGGTGGACATGCAGCCGTCGGAGTCGACGCGGTCGAAGGTGACCTTGGTGGCGGCCCGCAGGGCCTGGTCCAGGCCGGCGTCGTCCAGGTCGGCGTCGGTGGTGAGGACGACCAGCATGGTGGCGAGGCCGGGGGCGAGCATGCCCGCGCCCTTGGCCATGCCGCCGACGGTCCAGCCGTCCTTGGTCACGACCGACGTCTTGTGGACGGTGTCGGTGGTCTTGATGGCGATGGCGGCCTTCTCACCGCCGTGCTCGGAGAGCTGCGCGGCGGCCTTCTCCACGCCCGGCAGCAGCTTGTCCATGGGCAGGAGGACACCGATGAGCCCGGTGGAGCAGACGGCGACCTCGATGGCGCCCCTTCCCAGTACCTCGGCGGCCTTCTCGGCGGTGGCGTGGGTGTCCTGGAAGCCCTTCGGCCCCGTACAGGCGTTGGCGCCACCGGAGTTGAGGACGACCACCGACACCTGTCCGGCCTTGAGTACCTGCTCGGACCAGAGCACCGGTGCCGCCTTGACGCGGTTGGAGGTGAAGACGCCCGCGGCGGCGCGGCGTGGCCCGGTGTTGACCACGAGGGCCAGGTCCGGGTTGCCGTTCTCCTTGATCCCGGCGGCGATGCCCGCTGCCGTGAATCCCTTGGCTGCCGTGACACTCACGGTGCGACTCCGATCGTGGAAAGCCCGGTGGTCTCGTGGAACCCCAGGGCGAGGTTCATGCTCTGCACGGCACCGCCCGCGGTGCCCTTGGTCAGGTTGTCGATGGCGCTGATCGCGATGATGCGCCCGGCGGCCTCGTCGTACGCGACCTGCACCTGAACGGCGTTGGAACCGTAGACGGACGCGGTGGCGGGCCACTGTCCCTCGGGCAGGAGGTGGACGAACGACTCGTCGGCGAAGGCCTTCTCGTACGCGGCACGCAGGGACTCGGCGGTCACGCCGGGGACCGCCTTCGCACTGCACGTGGCGAGGATCCCGCGGGGCATCGGCGCGAGCGTGGGCGTGAAGGAGACGGTGACCCGCTCCCCCGCCGCCGCGCTGAGGTTCTGGATCATCTCCGGGGTGTGCCGGTGGCCGCCGCCGACGCCGTACGGCGACATGGAGCCCATCACCTCGCTGCCCAGCAGGTGCGGCTTGGGCGCCTTGCCCGCGCCCGAGGTGCCGGAGGCGGCGACGATCACGGCCTCGGTCTCGGCGAGGTGGGCGGCGTAGGCCGGGAAGAGCGCGAGGGAGACGGCCGTCGGGTAGCAACCGGGTACCGCGATGCGCTTGGACCCCTCCAGCGCGGCGCGGGCACCCGGCAGTTCGGGGAGGCCGTAGGGCCAGGTTCCGGCGTGCGGGGAGCCGTAGAACCGCTCCCAGTCGGCCGGGTCCTTCAGCCGGAAGTCGGCGCCCATGTCGACCACGAGCACCTCGGGTCCGAGCTGCTCGGCGACAGCGGCGGACTGCCCGTGCGGGAGGGCGAGGAAGACGACGTCGTGCCCGGCGAGGGCCTCGGGGGTGGTCTCGGTCAGCACCCGGTCGGCCAGCGGCAGCAGGTGCGGCTGGAGCGCGCCGAGCCGCTGCCCGGCGTTGGAGTTGCCGGTCAGGGCACCGATCTCGACCTCGGGGTGCGCGAGGAGCAGCCGCAGGACCTCTCCGCCCGCGTACCCGCTCGCTCCGGCCACCGCCGCACGTACCGCCATGTCACCCTCCTCTGGATGGCATGACTATACGTTTCGCTGCACGTTTATGCAATGCGGGGGTTCGTGCGATGCGGGTTCACGCGCTGCGGGCCTCGGCCGGCACGCACCGCCAGGCGAGGGCGGCGGCCGTCAGATAGGCGAGGGCCCCGATGATCATGCTGGTGCGCAGTCCGGCCCCGTAGTCGGTGCTGGTGGCGAGCAGGCTGCCGCCGAGGGCCACGCCCATGGCGCTGCCGATCTGGCGGGTGGTGTTGAACAGGGCGGAGGCGGCCCCCGCGTACGCCGGGGGCGCGGCGCCCATCACGGTGGCGGTGGAACCGGTGAGCGCGAAGGACGTACCGAAGCCGGTGGCCATCATCGGGAGCACCAGCAGCGGATATGCGGGATCCAGGCCCGCCGCGGCCCAGCCGGCCAGCCCGAGGGCACCCAGGAGCATGCCGGAGACCACCAGCGGACGGTCACCGGTGCGGCGGGTCAGCCGCCCGGACAGGACGGAGGCGAACGTGGTCATCGCCACCGCCGGGAACAGCGCCAGCCCGGTCTTCAGGGCGCTGAAACCGCGCTGGTGCTGGAAGTCCAGGCTGGCGGTGAAGACCATGCCGTAGAAGCCGAAGTTGAACAGCAGGCCGATGGCGGCCCCGCCGCTCATCGTGCGTGAGCGCAGCAGACGCAGGGGCAGGGCGGGAAACCGGGCGAGCCGCTCGCGCAGCGCGAACGCGGCGACGGCCAGGACGGCCAGGCCCAGCCCGGCGAGAACGGCGGGGTCGGACCAGCCGCGCCGCCCGGCCTCGTTCAGCGCGGCGGTCAGCAGGGCCACGGCCGCCACCACGGCGCACTGGGCCGGCCAGTCCAGGGCCCGGTCGGGGTGCCGCGGCGAGGGAGCGACGTGCCGCGAGGTCAGCACCAGGCAGGCCACGCCGACCGGCAGGTTGATGAGGAACACCCACCGCCAGCCCACCGTGGACACCAGCAGCCCGCCCAGCAGCGGCCCGGCGGAGGCCGCGATGCCCGCCATCGACCCCCACAGGCCGAAGGCGCGCGAGCGGGCCGCCGGCGCCGGATAGGCCTCCTGGAGCAGGGCGAGGGAGCCGGGGACGATCAGCGCCGCGCCGAGCCCCTCGACCAGACGGGCCCCGACGAGGAAGGGGGCGCTCGGCGCGAACGCGCACGCGGCCGAGGCCACCGTGAACACCACCACGCCCGAGCAGAAGACCCGCCGGTTGCCCAGCCGGTCACCCAGCGCGCCTCCGGTCATCAGGAACCCGGCGAAGACCAGGGTGTACCCGTCCGTGATCCACTGGATGCCGGTGAGCGAGGCCGACAGGTCCCGGCCCACCGCGGGCACGGCGACGTTGATGACCGTGACGTCCAGGATGACCATGAAGTAACCGGCACACACGGCGAGCAGCGGCGCCACGGAGCGCCGCGCGGCCACCGGGTCCGGCTCCGGGGACCCCGGTTCAGGACCACCGGCCGATTCCGCGCAAGACACCTCGCCAACCCCGTCCTGTCCGCGGAACCCGTGAGCAGTCAGCATGCTAATCGGGATGAACCGGCGAATCTATGACATCTTCCCCCGGTGTTCACCGTCCGCCACGTCGATCCAGCTGATCGCCACCACCCGGTCCGGCGCCACCGCCGCGGCATCGGCAGCCGGAAGGCGTCAGCGGGCGTCGGCCATCGGCGCACGCGGTCGGGCGGGCGTGGGTGTCGGCAACGGCGGTTTTGTGGCACGCCGCCGGCCGCGGATGGCGCTGAGGACGGCGAGCAGGACCAGGGTGAGGAGCGAGGCGGCCCCGACGGCCGTTCCAAGGCGCAGGCCGGGCGGGTGGAATGTGCAGGTGAGGCTCGTCGAGGAGCCGTCGAGGGGGACGCCGATCAGGCCGTAGTAGTTCCTGGCCGGTACGGCGGCGGCGTCGCCCAGGGCGCAGCGCCAGCCGGCTGTCCGGGGGACCGCGACGACCGCGGTGCCCGTGCTGCCCGCGGGGAGTTCGGCCCGCACGGTGCCGTCGGAGACGCGCACCCGGGTGGCGCCGGTGGTCGAGAGCCGTGCGACGGCGTCGTGCAGCCGGGCGGTGTCCAGGCAGCCGACCGCGCCGTCGGGTATGCGGCCGGCCCGCTCGGGTGCCAGGTCGACGCGGAGGCGTCCGGAGGACGGGACCCTGCCGAGCGGCTGCATGGCGGCGATCCTGGCGCCGGAGGGCTCGGACCTGAACCGCGCGGCCGGCCGTCCGGCGAAGTCACCGGCCAGCCGGGCGGTGCCCGAGTAGCGCGGTGCCCACAGGTACACCTCGCTGCCGGCCGGGCACCGGGCCGTGATCGTCGGCTTCCGTGCGGTCCCGGGGGCCGGGGCACCGACGAGCAGTCCGGGATGCCCGGCGTCGCCGCCGTGCGGGGGCTCGCCGGCGGCGGTCCGCACCGTGAGGCGGGGCACGGTGTAGACGCGGGTGCCGAGCAGTAGTTCCTGGTTGCGGTACGGCGACGGCCCGAAGGCGGACACACCTGTGTGCCGGTGTGCGGCGGTGCCGGACGGTCGCACCGTGACCAGGGGAGGTACGTCCCGTCGGGACACGGTCAGCCGGCTGCCGTCCTGGGGCGGCCACTTGTGGTGCGGGTCCGGCGGAGAGTGCACCCGCGCGCCGATGGAGAAGATCACGTCCGTGACGGCGTTGTCCAGGCTCTGCGGGCTACGGCCGCCCGAGGTCCAGCCGGCTCCGAGGGCGGTGAGCGTGCGGAAGAGGACGTCGGAGGTGTGGCTGCTGTAGTACTGGGCGCCCTGGCCGCCCAGCAGCAACGGGTCGTTGCCGACGGTCTGTTCCCGGCCCGGGTCCGTGCGGTAGCGGGGCCAGCCGTCGGCCCTGGTGACCGCCTCCGACTGCTGCCGCTGCCGCTTCCCCCAAGGGGCGTAGTGGTCCATGCTCGCGTACCGCTGCCGGGTGGTCGCGGCGGAGTTGGCGGTGGCCTCCCCGAACTGTGCCCCGACGAGCAGCGCGACGGTGAGCCCGGTCAGCACGGTGCGGCGCGTGCCGCCGGCGAGCCACCCGCCGTGCGTGCCGGCGAGCAGGGCCAGCCCGCCCAGCGCGCCCACGGCGGCGAGCAGGAGCACCGGCCAGGCGTACGGGCGTACCAGATGGCTCCGGCTCGCGACGGCCACGACCAGCAGAAGCAGGGCGCTCGCGGTGAGCAGCGCGCGCCGGTCCGGCGGGCCGTAGGAGAGCGAGTGCCACGCGGCGATCACCAGCAGCGCGCACAGGACGAAGGCCTGGCGGTACGGACTGCCCTGCGGTGCGGTGAAGGCGTGCCAGGCGAGGTGGGTCGGGTTCCACTGCATCGACAGCGTCACCGCGACCACCAGCACCGTCCACCCGGTGCGCACGGCCGGGGGCACCGCCCGGTGGAACGGCAGGGCCAGGGCGAGCAGCAGTGCCGTGGTGCCCACGTACACGGCGGGCGTGCCGAAGCTGTAGGTCGTCGGCAGCAGGCGGGCCGCCAGGTCCTCCCCCGTCGCCGGTACGAACTCCTGGAACCTGCCCGGGGAGGCGTGCTTGGAGCCGAAGTACACCACCGTCACCAGCGGTGCGGCCAGGCCCACGCCGAGGGCGAAGGTGAGGCCGGCGCGGCCCGCCACCGCGAGCGCCCGCCGACGGGGCAGTCCGGCGAGCAACAGCCGGAGCAGCAGCACCAGCACGGCGCCGACGGTGGCCATGTAGGCGGTGTAGAAGTTGGCGATCCAGGCGGCCGCGACGACCAGCACCCCGAGCAGCGGCCGCCGTCCGGTCAGCGTCCATTCGCCGGCCAGGCACAGCAGCGGCAGGGCGATGAGTCCGTCGAGCCACATCGGGTTGTACGAGGCGGCCGCCACGCTCCAGCCGCACAGGGCGTAGGAGGCGCCGAGCAGTCCCGCGGCCCACCAGCGGCCCGGGCGCAGCGTGAGCAACAGAAAGGCCATGGCGGCGGCCGCGCAGCCGGTCTTCAGCACGGTGATCACGTACACCGCGAGGTCGATCCGGTCGCGCGGGAACACCGCCACCAGCGGGGCGAACGGGCTGCTGAGGTAGGTGCCGAAGTCGGGCAGGAAACCGGAGCCGAAGCCCGACTGCCAGTTGACGAGGAGCCCGCCGTCGGCGCGTCCGTGCAGCAGGTCCCACAGGTGCGCGTGGAAGGGCACGTACTGGTTGCCCAGGTCGTTGACGCTCCGGGTCCGGGGGCCGAACGGGTAGCTTCGGGCGATGATGTCGCCGGCACATATCGCGGTGACGGTGAGGGCCGCCGCGAGCAGGGAGGCGGCCTTCCGGACACTGCCGGCGCCCCCGGGCAGGATGATGCGTCGCATTCTCGGAAACCCCCCCAGAATTCGTTGATCCGCCCCCTCAGACGGGCCGAATTCGCGAATGGTTGTGTCATCACCGAAAAGTGGTCAGAGGAATTCCGAATATGTCGACGAAGACCCAGGGAAGGGCTTTTCGAAGGGTTTCCGACCTTCAGGTGAATAAAAGCCGTCCGGCAAATGATGAGGGGGTTAATGCCTCGGCCGGTGCCGTCGGCGGCGCCGCTTGACCTGGAGTGCGCTCCAGGTTCTACCGTTCGAGCGGGTCGGCCGGTGATCCCCGCGCGAGCCCCGCGCCGGGCCGGGCCGACGGAACGGATGACTCGACATGAGCGAGAGCACCACCCGCGAAGAGCGTTTCGCCCACGGCCTGGAGGTCCTGAAGAGGGTCGACGGCGAGGCCGGTCAGCGGGTCGTCGACTCGCTCGCCGACATCAGTCCCGAACTGGGCCACCAGGTCGTCACCTGGGCCTTCGGGGAGATCTACGACCGCCCCGGACTCGCCCCGCGCGACCGACAGCTGGTGACCCTGGGCGTGCTCACCGCGCTCGGCGGCTGCGAGGCCCAGCTGGACGTGCACGTCAACGCGGCCCTCAACGTGGGGCTCACGCCCGAGCAGATAGTCGAGGCGCTGCTGCACTCGGCCGTGTACTGCGGCATGCCGCGGGCGCTGAACGCGACCTTCGCCGCGAAGAAGGTCTTCGCCGAGCGCGGGCTGCTGCCGGTGGGGCAGCAGCCCGCGGGCGGGACCGCGGCTACTTCTGCCTGATCCGCAGGAAGGTGACGGAGTTCGCCGGGAAGGTGTACGTGAACTTGCCGGCGATCCCCCGGTAGGTGGACGTGACGGGGGCGACCGGGGTGGCCGTCTCCGTGTTCACCGCGTCGGGGGCGGCGGCCAGCGTGGTCACGCGGGCCTTGTGCGACACCTTGGCGCCGCCCAGGTCGATGGCCGTACGCGCCGCCGAGGACTGGGCGTTGACCACCTTGACGATCAGGTCACCGGTCTTCGCGTCCCGGGTCACGACCTGCCGGAAGGGCTCGGCCGGCTTGTCGTCGGTGAAGCTGCCCCACTCCTGGCCGTCGAGGTAGAGGGTGACCTGGCGGCCGCGCACCTTCACGTCGACGTCGTAGGCACGGCCCGTCTCCACCGACCCCGCCTTGGAGATCAGCGTGGACTTGCCGCCGTCCACGGCCTGCTCGACGGCGGACTGGGTGTTGTTCCAGCCGCCCAGGTTCCACCAGTAGTAGTTGCCGGTGTCCTTGACGCCGAAGGCGACGAGGAAGCCCTCCTTGCCGGACTTCTTGGTGGCCTTCACGTGCAGGTCGTAGTCGTGCCAGGCGGGGTCGCCGGCTGTGACCATGGTGTTCTCGGCGGCGGTGTCCGTCTGGACGTAACTCCCGTCCTGGACGCTCCAGCTGCCGGTTCCGGTGTGCGTCCACTTCGCGGCGTCGCCGGAGAAGTCGTCGGTGAGCAGCGTGTTGCCGTCGGCGTCGGCGACCTTGACGTCGTCGTAGGCGGCGCTGGTGTTCCACGTGGACAGGCCCACGGCGCCGGTGACGGGGCCGAGCAGCGACGGTGTGCCCGTCGCCTTCGAGGGCACCACCCGGTCGCCCACGTTGTTCATGAAGAGCTTCTGGACCTCGTAGTCGGCGGAGCCCCAGGAGGCGTGGTTGTTGAACCACACCATGTCCGGGCTCCACTGGACGTAGTCCTCGTTGGCGAACAGCGGGGCGTAGGAGGCGAGTTTCACGACGTCGGCGTTGCGCTCCAGGCCGGTCATGTACGCGGCTTCGGCGAGACCGTTCTTGAAGGCGTTGCCGCCCGAGGCGTACTCGCCGAGGAAGACCTTGGGGCCGCTGCGGTCGTAGGAGTCGTAGCGGTCGTTGTTCTGGAGGAACCACTGCGGGCTGTTGTAGTAGTGCTCGTCGACCATGTCGACCTTGGCGTCCCGGTTGAGCTGCCAGGCCGTGTCGAAGGTGGAGCCGGAGTCGTCCGGGCCGGCGTTGGAGATCACCTTCATGTACGGGTACTTCGCCTGGACGGCGGCGCGGAACCGCTTGAAGCGGGCGAAGAACTCGTCGGGGAGGTTCTCCTCGTTGCCGACCTCGATGTGGGTGAGGTGGAAGGGCTTGGGGTGGCCCATCTGGGCGCGCTTCTTGCCCCAGGTGGAGGTCACCGGGCCGTTGGCGAACTCGACGAGGTCGAGGGTGTCCTGGATGTGCCGCCCCAGCAGCGCGTCGTCGTCGACGGCCTTGTTCTGGCCGCAGCCGGTCACCAGGGCGGGGACGACGGGCAGCGGCATGGCGCCGATGTCCTCGGCGAAGCGGAAGTACTCGTAGTAGCCGAGGCCGTAACTCTGGTTGTAGCCCCAGAAGTTGGAGTTGGTGGCGCGCGTCTCGACCGGACCGATGGTGTCCTTCCACTGGTAGGAGCGCTTGCGCTGCCAGCCGGAGGCCTCGCTGTAGTCCTGCATGGAGCCGGTGTTGACCAGGCAGCCGCCGGGGAAGCGCACGAAGCCCGGGTGCAGGGCGGCGATCTTCTCGGCGAGGTCCTTGCGCAGGCCGTTCGGCTCGTGCTTGTAGGTGTCGCGCGGGAACAGGGACACCATGTCGAGGGCCGCGGCGCCGGAGGAGGCGACGGTCAGGCGGCCGGTGGTGCTGGTGCGGGTCGCCTTGAACGTGACCTTGTACTGGGCCCAGCCGCCCTCCACGGCCACCTTGCGGGCGGTCGCGAGCGTGCCGTCGGCGTCCTGGAGGGTGACGGTGAGGGTGGTGCCGCCCGTCGCGCGGGCCCACACCGAGAAGTCGTACTTCTCGCCCTGTGCGACGGCGATGCCGGTGTTGTAGCCGGAGTTGGTGACCGAGGAACCGGCGCCCAGGGAGAGGTAGTCGCGGTTGCGCTCGTCGAGCCGGCCGGAGTCGTTGGCGACCTGAGCGGTGCCGGTGACCGTCCAGGCGGTCAGGGGGGTGTACGACTTGTTGTCGTCGGTGGAGTACTCGAAGGACCGGTTCTGGACGAGTTCGGCGTACAGGCCGCCGTCGGCGGCGCGGTTGATGTCCTCGAAGAAGACGCCGTACATCGTGTCGTCGATCTTGGCGCCCTTGGCGCCCGGGTCGACTGTGATCGCGTAGTCGGTGACGTCCTCGGCGTGCGCGGGGGCGGGGACGAGGCCGACGGCCAGGAGGAAAGCGCTTGCCCCTAGGCCGAGTCTGAGGCGATTGCGGGTGGTGCGTGACATGGATACTCCGCGGCTCTGGGATCGTTGCGGTCGTTGCAGACGTTCGAAATATCGAGCAGTGGTCAGCACTTCGAACGGCAAGATAGGCAGGAGGCATGAGCGCGTCAATGGGCCGGGACGTATCGTCGAGATCATGGATACGTCGGCGGCCGAAGCGGGGACGACGATGGGCGAGTTCTGGCCCGTGCCTGACGTGCTGGAGCATCTGGCCGGGCGGTGGCGGGTGGAGCGCACCGTGCGGGACCTGGCGAGCGGTGACGAGGGGGTGTTCCAGGGGGTCACCGTCTTCGGCCCGCTGGAGGGCGGCGGCCTGTTGCACGAGGAGTCCGGCACCTTCACCTGGCAGGGCGTCCCGCGGCCGGCCGAGCGCACCCTGCGTTTCCTGCCGGGCGCGGCGCCGGGCACGGCCGACGTACGGTTCGCCGACGGGCGGCCCTTCCACGACCTGGACCTGACGTCCGGACACCACGTCACCGGGCATCCCTGCGCGGCGGACCTCTACCGGGGCGAGTTCACGGTCCGGGACGCGGACCACTGGCGGACGGTGTGGCGGGTGGGTGGCCCCGCGAAGGACCTCGTCCTCACCACGGAGTACACACGCGTGAGCTGAGCCCGGACGGGGTGGCGACGGAGTTTCCGGCAGCGGCTCTCAGCCCCGGCCCGCACAATCCGGCCCGTCCGGCGAGGCAGGGGCCGGGTGCGGCGGGTCAGGGGATGCCGAGGCGTTGGGGGGACGCGCCGTCGAAGCGGAGGTTCCAGCGGCCGGCGTGACCTATGACGGTGACGGTGGACAGGGGGCGGACGTCGATGTTCCAGTGGGTCGAGGGCGGTGCCTTCAGGGCGTATACCAGGGCGGCGCGGATCACCGCGGGCTCGGCGACGGCGACGATGCGGCCGCCGTCGTCGGCGGGGCGGGTGTCCAGCCAGCCGCCGACGCGGGAGATGAAGGCCAGCAGTGACTCGCCGCCGTGCGGAGTGGAGCGCGGGTCGGCGAGCCAGGCGTCCACCGCCTCCGGCTCCCGGGCCATCGCCTCGCCCAGGGTGAGCCCGCGCCAGCGGCCCATGTCGCAGTCCCGCAGGGCGAGCTGCACCAGCGGGGCGTACCCCAGCGCGTCACCGGTGGCGCGGCTGCGCGGCGTCGGCGAGCAGTAGCGCAGCTCGGCCGCCGCGAGCGGCAGCAACTCCCCCGCGACCCGCTGCACCTCGTCCCATCCGGCCTGGTCCAGCGGCCGGTCGTCCTCGAAGCGCTCCGCGAGCAGGGGGGCGCTGCGCGCTGCGGCGACGAACGTGACCCGAAGTTGCATGCGGTGATGGTGGGCCTCGTAAGTAAGCAGGTCAAGGGGGCGTTACCCGGGAGTTACCGAGGGCCTGCGGGACCTTGGACGAAGCTGTGCACCATCCACTGGTCAGGACGGTCCAGCGGCCGGAACCCCACCTTCTCGTAGACGCCGTGGGCGGTGCTGGTGGCGAGCAGGAGGCGGCGCAGCCCGTACGGCCGCAGGTGCTCGCGGATGGCGCCGACCATCGCCGTTCCGACGCCCTTGCCCCGCACCGACGGGTCGACGTACACGTCCGCGAGCCAGCCGAACAGCGCCTCGTCGGTCACCACGCGCGCGTACGCCACCTGCTCTCCCGAGGCCGTGTCGTACACCCCGAAGTTCAGCGAGGCGGCCATCGCGCGCTCGTGCGTCTCGCGGGGGCGGTCGGTCGCCCAGTACGTGTCGGTGGACAGCCAGCCGTGGACGCGGTCGACGTCGACGCGTCCGGAGTCGGCGGAGAACTCGTAGCCTTCGGGCAGGGCGGGTGTGTCGGTCATGCCGGGAGACTTCCAGGCCGGGGCCGCCGGTGTCGAACCGGTTTTCCCCTGGTGGCACAGCGGCACGGCCCGCGCTACAGCACCTCGTCGCACGCCGTCCGCAGTCGCCGTACCCCCTCCGCGATCTCCCCCGTCCCGGCGACCGCCGCGAAGCTCAGCCGGAGGTGGGCCGCCGGGGGCTCGGCGCTGAAGTACGGGCGGCCGGGGGTGATCGCGACGCCCGCGCGGAGGGTGGCGGACGTGAGGGCGGACTCTTCGGCGCCGTCGGGGAGGCGGAGCCAGAGGTGGTAGCCGCCCGAGGGGATGTGCGGCAGGGCGAGTTCGGGCAGGTCGCGGCGCAGGGCGGTGGTCATCGCGACCCGGCGGGCCTTCAGCTCGGTCGCGACGGTGCGCAGATGGCGGGGCCAGGCGGGCGAGCCGACGAGCTCCAGGGCCGCCTCCTGCATCGGGCGGGGCACGAAGAAGGAGTCGACGACCTGGATCGCGCGCAGGCGTTCCAGCACCGGCCCCCGGGCGGCCAGGGCGCTGACCCGGAAGCTGGGCGAGGTCACCTTGGTCAGCGAGCCGACGTGCACGACGACACCGTCGGGGTCGTCGGCGGCCAGCGGGCGCGGCAGCGGGCCCGCGTCCGCGTGCACCAGGCGCCGTACGAAGTCGTCCTCGACCACGAAGGCGCCCGCCTCCCGGGCGATGCCGAGCACCTCCGCGCGCCGCGCGGGGGCGAGCACGGCTCCGGTGGGGTTCTGGAACAGGGGCTGGCAGACGAACACCCGGGCGCCGCTCGCCCGGAACGCGTCGGCGAGCAGCTCCGGCCGCACCCCGTCGGGGTCCACCGGTACGGGCACCGGGCGCAGTCCGGCGGCGCGGGCGATGGCCAGCATGCCCGGGTAGGTGGGCGACTCGACGAGTACCGGCGCGCCGGGCGTGGCGAGCGCGCGCAGCGCGGTGGCCAGCGCGGACTGACCGCCCGCCGCGATCAGCACCTCGGCGGCGGTGACGGCCCCGCCGATGGAGCGCGCGAACCACTCCCGCAGTTCGGGCAGCCCCTCCAGCGGCGGGCGGCCCCAGGCGCCGGGGCGCCGCCCGGCGCGGGCCAGGGCCTCGGCCATCGCCCGCTCCGGCTGGAGCGAGGGGTGCAGATAGCCGCCGTTGAACTCCAGCACGCCCGGCGGCGGGGCGGCCAGGGAGACCGTGACCCCCGAGGCGTCGACGGTGCGCGGTACGAGTTCGGCGGCGCCGTCGGCGCTGAGCGCGACCTCCTGCCAGGAGGTGTCCCCGGTGGCCGGGGGCGCGCCGCGTGAGGGGGCGCGGAAGGCTCCGGCGCCGGGCCGGGTGACGACCAGGCCCTCGGCGACCAGTTGTGCCAGCGCGCGAGAGACGGTCACCGGGCTCACCCGGTAGCGCTCGACCAGGGCCCGGCTCGACGGGAGCTTTCCACCTGATGAGTAGCGGTCGAGTTCCCGTCGCAGTTGATTGACCAGTTCGGCGACGCTGCTACGCTGTTGCATGAGAGTACACAGTAGCGCTACCGCCGAACCTACGATAGCGGTCACCACTGGTCGGCAGCGGCTCGGTCTCGGCGGCACCCTCCAGGCCGCACTCGGTGTGCTCGCCTTCTCCCTCACCTTCCCGGCCACTGCCTGGGGCCTGGAGGGGTTCGGGCCCTGGTCGCTCGTGGCGGTGCGCAGCGTGCTCGCGGCCGCCATCGCGGGCACCTGCCTGCTGGCCCTGCGCGTGCCCCCGCCCGCCCGCCGGCACTGGCCGGGTCTCGCCGTCGTCGGCACCGGAGTGGTGCTCGGCTTCCCCCTGCTGACCACCCTCGCTCTCCAGACCTCCACCACCGCTCACGCCGCCGTGGTCGTCGGCCTGCTCCCGCTGACCACCGCGCTCTTCTCCGCGCTGCGGATGGGCACCCGCCCCTCCCGCACCTTCTGGGCGGCGGCCCTCGCGGGCGCGTGCGCGGTCCTCGCCTTCACCGTGCAGCAGAGCGGTGGCGCGCTGACGGCGGCCGACGGCTACCTGGCCGCCGCGCTGCTGGTGTGCGCGGCCGGCTACACCGAGGGCGGCCGGCTGGCCCGGGTGATGCCGGGCTGGCAGGTGATCGGCTGGGCGCTGGTGCTCTGCCTGCCGCTCACCGTTCCGGCCGCCGCGCTGGCGCTGTCGTACGAAGCCGTGCACCTGACCGCGCACGGCATGGCCGGGGTGCTGTGGGTGGCGGCGGGCTCCCAGTTCCTCGGCCTTGTCGTCTGGTACCGGGGCATGGCGGCCATCGGGATCCCGCGGGCCAGCCAGTTGCAGTTGGCGCAGCCGCTGCTCACACTGGTGTGGTCGGTGCTGCTGCTGGGCGAGCACCTTACGGCGGCCGCTCCGCTGACGGCCGCCGCCGTGCTCGTGTGCATCGCCGTCACCCAACGGTCGCGATCGTGAGGAGGACCCGCAGATGCGCGCATCCGTGGGCGACCAGCTTGTCCAGCACGGCAGGGTGGTTGGCCAGCACGACCAGGTTTCGGAAGTCGTCGAGGTGATGGGTACGGAGGGCACCCCGCCGTACCGCGTCCGCTTCCCGGACGGTCACGAGGCCGTGATGTCCCCCGGCCCGGACTGCCAGGTCCGGCACCGGGAACAGGAACGCCAGACACAGCAGTAGGGATTCAGCGCGGTGGCTTCGCCGGCTGTCCGTAGTGGTCGGCGACCACCCGCGCCATCGCCCCGATCGGGTCGTTCGCGACGTCCTGCGCGGCGAAGAAGACGTGGCCGCGCACCCGCGCGTACCCGGCGGCGAGGGTCAGGTGCCGGGACAGCTCGACCGGGTCCTGCCAGGCCGAGGGCTGCCCGGCGGCCCCCGCCTTGTACAGCGCCTCGCCGATGTAGAGGTGTGTCTTCGTGCCCTTGGCGACGTCCGCCCACCAGGCGACGAGCTTGGCGTAGTCGGCGGCGGCGAAGCCGATGTTCCAGTACAGCTGCGGCACGATGTAGTCGATCCAGTGCTCGCGGACCCACTTGCGGGTGTCCGCGTGCAGGTCGTCGTAGGTCTGCACGCCCGCCCGGGTGTCCGAGCCCCGCTCGTCGGTCGTGGCGTTGCGCCACACCCCGAACGGGCTGATCCCGAACCGGGTGCCGGGCCGTACCTTCTTGATCCGGGCCGCGGTCTCCCGCACCAGCCGGTCGATGTTGTCGCGGCGCCAGGCGGCCCGGTTGTCGAAGTCCCCGCCGTACGCGTCGTACGCGGCGTCGTCGTCGAAGGTCTGCCCGGCCACCGGATAGGGGTAGAAGTAGTCGTCGAAGTGGACGGCGTCGACCGGGTACTTCGCGACCGCGTCGAGCATGGCGTCCTCGACGAAGGCGCGCACCCGGGGCAGGCCCGGGTTGTAGTAGAGCTTGCCGCCGTACGGCACGACCCAGTCCGGGTGCCGGCGGGCGGGGTGCGAGGCGGCGAGCTTCGTCGGGTCGGTGTGGTTGGCGATCCGGTACGGGTTGAACCAGGCGTGCAGTTCCAGCCCCCGCGCGTGCGCCTCGGCGACGGCGGTGCCCAGCGGGTCCCAGCCGGGTGCCTTGCCCTGGGTGCCGGTCAGGTACTGCGACCAGGGCTCGTAGGGCGAGGGCCACAGGGCGTCCGCGGTGGGCCGCACCTGGAGGACCACGGTGTTGAGGCGGTCGCGGACGGCCCGGTCGAGGTGGGCGAGCAGTTCCGCGCGCTGTTCGGCCGCCGTGAGGCCCGGGCGCGAGGGCCAGTCGCGGTTGCTGACCGTCGCCAGCCACACGCCGCGCATCTCGCCGGCCGCGTGACGGCGGCGCGGTGCCGCCGACGCGCCCTGCGCCATCGTCAGCGTGGACAGCGCCGCCAGCGCGAACGCGCGCCGTGACACCTGCCTCATGGACCCCATGGAGGTACCCCCATACGCTGCGGATCCGCTCCGTCACGGATCGTCTCGGGGCCAAGGATGCCCCCACCCGCACGATCGATCATCGATACTTGGGAGTAACGTGCACGATCGGAGCAGGAGCGGAACCCGGAGCACCTGCCTCAGCCGTTGAGCAGCGAAGGGGACGACGTGACGGACATCGCCGGAGACATTGCGCGGGTCGGGGTGGTGGGCTGCGGCCAGATGGGAGCGGGCATCGCCGAGGTGTGCGCCCGCGCCGGACTGGACGTGAAGGTCGCCGAGACCACCGGCGAGGCCCTGGAGATCGGCCGCACCCGGCTGTTCAACTCGCTGGCCAAGGCCGCCGAGCGCGGCAAGATCAGCGAGGAGGAGCGGGACGCCACGCAGGCGCGGCTGAGCTTCACCACCGATCTCGGCGAGTTCGCCGACCGGGACCTGGTGATCGAGGCCGTCGTCGAGAACGAGCAGGTGAAGACCGAGATCTTCCAGGTGCTCGACCAGGTGGTGACCCGGCCGGACGCGATCCTCGCCTCCAACACCTCCTCCATCCCGCTGGTGAAGCTCGCGGTCGCCACCTCGCGCCCGGACCACGTCATCGGTATCCACTTCTTCAACCCGGCCCCGGTGCAGCAGCTCGTCGAGGTGATCCCGGCGCTGACCACCTCCGAGGGGACGCTCGGCCGGGCCCAGCTCTTCGCCGAGAAGGTGCTCGGCAAGCACTCCATCCGCGCCCAGGACCGCTCCGGGTTCGTCGTCAACGCGCTGCTGGTGCCCTATCTGCTGTCCGCGATCCGCATGTTCGAGTCGGGCATCGCGAGCCGCGAGGACATCGACAACGGCATGGAGATGGGCTGCGCGCACCCGATGGGTCCGCTGAAGCTGTCCGACCTGATCGGCCTGGACACCATCGTCTCCATCGCCCATTCGATGTACCAGGAGTACAAGGAGCCGCTGTACGCCGCTCCCCCGCTGCTCCAGCGCATGGTCGAGGCGGGCCGGCTGGGCCGGAAGACGGGGTCAGGCTTCTACACGTACGGCTGATTACCCCGAGCGACGCCCTGTGGGCCCGGCACCTGGTTCGGTGCCGGGCCCATCCGTTTCACTCCCCGTGTGCGCGCCGGGCACGCATATGCCCGTCGCACACGCTCCCCACGCGCCCACCAGGCGAGTTCACTCATCATGCGCATGCAAGGGATGCGGAAACACCACGTTCGACTACGGAAAGGAGTGGATCCGTGACCGCCGATCCGGAGCATCCCGTGGTCCATGGAGAACTCGCAGAGTTACGTCGCCGCCTGGACGTCGCCTACGCCCGTGTGGAGGGCGGGCTTGCCCTGCTCAGTCACCGCACCGAGGAGACCGCCAAGGAACTCGACGAGCTGAACACCCGCATGATCTCGCTGGAACACGCACGCTGGCCCCTGCCCTCGATCGCCGCGCTCACGGCCCTGGGGGCCCTGGTCGTGACGATCTGGCAGACGCTGGCCCACTAATCATCGGCGAGCCTGAGGTGATGCAGCAGCAGTAACGCGGCCGCCATGTTGGCGGCCGGGACCTCCCCTCGGGCGACCATGTCGGGAACGAGCTTGAGGGGGACCCACTCCCTGCGGTCCGACTCGAAGTCGTCCACGGGATGTCCGACGTACTCGCCCTCGTCGGCCCAGTAGATGTGGTGCCGGGCGTCCGTGAGGCCGTTGGACGGCTCCACGCTCATGAGGTGGTGCAGGGGTCCCGGCCGCCAGCCGGTCTCCTCCTCGAGTTCCCTGGCGGCCGCGCACGCGATGTCCTCGCCGTCCTCGACCACCCCCGCGGCCAATTCCCACCCCCAGCTGTCCGTGATGAAGCGGTGGCGCCACAGCAGGAGCACCTCGTTGGCCTCGTTGACCACCGTGGCCACGGCCACGGGCCGCAGCCGTATGAGGAAGTGGTCGAGGTGCCGGCCGTCCGGCAGCTCGACATCTGCGAGATTGACGCTGAACCAGCGGTTTGCGTACACAGTTTGTTCGTTCTGTTTCGTCCACTGCACGGTTCTGCCACCTTCCGCCGAGTAAGTGGCAATATCGCAGCAGCGTGTCTCCTGAACCTACAGCGGTACGCGCAGTGCCCCGTCGATGAGTTCGGCGGCCTCGGCGGTGCCCGCGCAGCCACTGCGCACGAGGTGTTCGCGTACCGCGCGCAGTCTGTCCCGCAGCCGCTGGGACTCCATGCCCCGGGCCTGCTCGGCCATCTGCACGGCCGTGGCCACCGCCTTGTCCGCGTTGCCCTGGCGGACCTCGATGGTGCTGAGCATGGCGAGCCGGTGCACCCGGCCCCGGTCGTGGGCCGGGTTGTCCACGGCCGCCGCCGCGTGCTCCCGGGCGGCGGCGAGCTCCCCCAGGCTGAGCAGCGCCTCGGCCACCTGCACGTTGACCAGGCCCGGCTGGACATAGCCCGTCTCATCGGGCTCGTACCCCCGCCGGATGCGTTCGGCGGCCGTCTCCGCCCGCCGGATGCAGGACAGGGCGCTCGTGCCGTCGCCGAGGTGGGCGTACGCCTTCGCCTGCATCGCGTACAGGTCCGAGGCGAGGGCGGGGGTGATGTGCCGGCCGGCGGCGCGCAGCGCGGCCTCCGCGAAGGCGACGGCCTGCCGGTACTCCCGCATGAACAGCGCCTGGTTGACCAGCAGCGCGATCACGTACGCGCCGAGTCCCCGGTCCCCGCTGGCCTTCGCCAGCCTCAGCGCCTGGTGGAAGTAGCGCTGGGCGAGCCCGTGCGCGTCGGAGTCGTACGCGCAGATGCCGGCGATGGCCACCAACCCGCCGGTGGCCCGGTGCAGTTGGCGGCCGGTGGCGTCGGTGTAGCTGCCGCGCAGCAGCGGGGCCGCCTCGGCGTTCAGGAAGCCTACGATGCGGGTGCGGGTCGCTATGCCGCCGGCCTTGCGGTACATCTGCTCGTAGTGGGCGCGGGCGGCGCGCAGCATCTCGAGGTCGGCCGGGGTGACCCGGTGCCGACCGCCGCGGGAGACGTCCACGTCCTCCGGCGGGTTCTCCCACTCCCACACCGGCATCACGGCGGGCGTGCCGGTGACCGCGGGAGCGCCGAGGATGTGCGGGCGCTGCTGTTCGTCGGAGCGCCACAGGGCGGTGGCGCGTTCGACGAAGCCGGAGAGCGAGGTGCCGTGCGGGACGCTCGGTTCGCCCGGCACGCCGAGGCCGATGTCGTCGAGGGTGACGGGCCGTTGCAGCCGGACGGCGAGCACCTCGCAGATCAGGTCGGGCACTTGGCCGCGTGGCCGCTGGCCCTTCAACCACCGTGCGACGGCGGTGTGTTCGTACCGGAGCGCGAGACCACGCGCCCGGCCCGCCTGGTTGACGTGGGCGGCGAGACCGGCGTGCGAGATCCCGGCCTCGTCGAGGATCGCGTCGAGCAGAGTGTTGGGCTGCATCAAGGCCCCCCGGATGGCTCGGTGAGCGCCACCTTCGTCAGGGTAGTGGGTCCGTCTTCACACGGGGTGTGAACGGAGTGCGCGAATCCGGGCTGTGTGCACGGTGTCGCTCAGTGTGTCCGGCCGGTTGACTTAACTGCCTCGCAAGAGGCCGGCCGGGCCGCCGGCTCCCCCTCGACAAGCGGTGGCCTGGCCGTCGGCGTCGGCACCCGCGGCCCAGGGACGGGGTGGGCGGTCGTTGCGCAGTACGAGCAGGGCGACGTCGTCCGTCGGCGTGCCGTTCGTGTGGCGGAGCAGGGCTGTGAAGACCTTGCGC
This sequence comes from Streptomyces sp. NPDC001480, assembly GCF_042894725.1. Lineage (NCBI taxonomy): Bacteria > Bacillati > Actinomycetota > Actinomycetes > Kitasatosporales > Streptomycetaceae > Streptomyces > Streptomyces sp. NPDC001480. Next base: position 242,375 of record NZ_JBIAVX010000007.1, read on the forward strand.
AGGATCGTCTGCGGTGTCACGCAGTGACCTCCCGCGGCCTCCGCCAGCACCGTCGGCAGGGAGAAGAACCGGCCCCCCGCGTCGCGTGCGTCCTCCGCGCCGTCGGTGAAGAGGACCAGGGTCTCGCTGGGAAGCAGACGGCCGCAGTGCAGCGCGGGCAGGTCGGACGGGAGCGGGAAGGGGCCGAGCGGCGGGAGGGGGTCCGCTCGCACGAGGGGCTCGATCCGGGCCCCGCTGAGCAGGTACGGCCACGGATGGCCGCAGTTCAGGGCGTGGATCTCGCCGTCGTGGGTGATTTCCAGGAGCAGTACGGTGACGAACTCCTCGGCGACGGGTGTGTCCGGATCCAGCCCGCTGGAGGGGTGTTCGGTCCGGGCCCGCTCGCGGAGGTGACGGGCCAGGGCGCGGTCCAGGCGCCGCAGGACCTGGTCGAGGGCGGGCTCGTCGTGGACGGCCTCGCGGAAGCTGCCCAGGAGGGCGGCGACGGTGCCGATGGCGGACAGGCCGTGGCCGCGCACGTCGCCCATGACCACGCGTACGCCGTGCTCGGTGGCCACCGCCTCGTAGAGGTCGCCGCCGATGGCCGCCCCGCGGTCGGCGGAGAGCTGCGCGGCGGCGACGCTCAGGCCGTCCACGCGCGGCGGCGGTGGCCGCAGCAGCACGCTCTGCGCGGCACCCGCGACCCGGCGGGCCTGACTGAGCTCGCGCAGCAGCGTCCGGCGGACGTGGAGGATCAGGCCGGTGCCGACCGCGAAGAACACGGCGCTGGTGGCGATCCGGGCACCGAGCCTGTCCTGCTGGGCGAGCGGGCAGGTCAGTTTGTAGCCGACCGCAAGGGCGCCCCAGATCGTGGGCAGCATCAGCGCGCGGCGCAGCGGCCGACGGTCGGGCCGGTGTACGTGCCCCTGGTGGGTGGGTGCGCGTGCCTTGATACGGATCATGCCGATGGCCCCCCATGCAGGCCCTGACGGAGCAGATCGGACCGGCCCCGAGAGGCCGGTCCGATTCTGTCGACGCCGTGGCCCTGGAGGGCCGGATCGCCCGGAGTTCTCACCCGAATGAGTGAGCACTCGGCGGACTCCTGCATTTATGCAGGTGAAGCGCCCCGTGGGGGGCGCTGCACGGCTAGCTCCGCAGCACCGCCCCGGTGCGCTCGCCGGCGAGAGCGACCGCCGCGTCGCGGGCGGCGGAGGCCTCGTCCACGGTCAGCGTCCGGTCACCCGCACGGAACCGCAGCGCGTACGCCAGGGACTTCTTGCCCTCGCCCAGCTGCTCGGCGTTCTCGTAGACGTCGAACAGGCGGATGTACTCCAGGAGTTCACCGGCGCCCTCGCGCAGCGCGGCCTCGACGTCCGCGTGCGGGACGGGCTTGTCGACCACCAGGGCGACGTCCTGCGTGGCGACCGGGAAGGTGGAGATGCGCGGCGCCTGCGGGGTGCCGTCGCCGACCGCCTCCAGGGCGTCCAGGTCGATCTCCATGGCGGAGCTGCGCTCGGGCAGGCCCAGCGCCTTCAGCACCCGCGGGTGCAGCTCACCGGCGTGGCCGACGACCCGCTCGGTGCCGTCCACCACGACCGCGAGCTCGGCGCAGCGGCCCGGGTGCCAGGGGCCGTACTGCCCCTTGCGGACGCTGAGTTCGGCACCGGCCTCGCGGGCGACGGTGCGGGCGGCCTCGACGGCGTCGGCCCAGTCGGCGGGGCGGCCCTTGCCCCACCAGCCGGCCTGCTCGCGGGCCCCGGCGAGGACGACGGCCACGTGCCGCGGCTGCGCGGGCAGCGCGGCGTCGAGCCGCGCGAGCTCCTCGTCGGTGGGGCGCCGGTCGACGGGCAGGTGCCCGGCGACGCGCTGCTCCTCACGCGGGTGGAAGACCAGGCCCGTCTCGAACAGCGCCAGGTCGTGCGAACCCCGGCCGTCGTTGCGCCGCAGGGCGCCCAGCAGGCCCGGCAGCAGCGTCGTGCGGAGCGCGGGCTCCTCGTCGCTGAGCGGGTTGACCAGCTTCACGACGCGGCGGGCCGGGTCGTCGGCCGCCAGGCCCAGCTGGTCGAGGATCTGCTCGGCGACGAAGGGGTAGTTCGGCGCCTCGACGTAGCCGATGCCGGCCAGCGCCCGGCCGACCCGGCGGTGCAGCCGCTGGCGGTGCGTCAGGCCGCGGCCCGAGGGGAGCTTGGGCAGCGTGGAGGGCAGGTTCTCGTAGCCCTCCAGACGGATGACCTCCTCGGCCAGGTCGTTGGGCTCGGCGAGGTCGGGCCGCCAGGACGGGACGGTGACGATCAGCTCGTCCTGCCCGTAGACGTCGCAGCCGACGTCCTGGAGGCGGCGTACGACCGTCTCGCGGCCGTAGACGACGCCCGCGACCTTGTCCGGGTGGTCGGCCGGGACGGTGATGGTGTGCGGCGCGGAGGGCGCGATGACCTGGGTGACGCCCGCCTCGGCGGTGCCGCCGGCGAGCAGCACCAGCAGATCCACGGTGCGCTGGGCGGCGGCAGCGGCGGCCTGCGGGTCGACGCCGCGCTCGAAGCGACGGGACGCCTCCGACAGCAGCTTGTGGCGGCGGGCCGTACGCGCGATCGACACGGCGTCGAAGTGGGCCGCCTCGATGACCACGTCGGTGGACGCGTTCGTACCGTTCTCGGTGGCCTCGTGGTCGGCGATCTCCGTGTTGGCGCCGCCCATGACACCGGCGAGGCCGATGGGACCGCGCTCGTCGGTGATGACCAGGTCCTCGGCGTGCAGCTTGCGCTCGACGCCGTCGAGGGTGACGAGCTTCTCGCCCTCCTCGGCCCGGCGCACCCCGATGGTGCCCTGGACCAGCTGCCGGTCGTAGGCGTGCAGGGGCTGGCCCAGCTCCATCATCACGTAGTTGGTGACGTCGACGGCCAGCGAGATCGGGCGCATGCCGACCTTCTGGAGCCGGCGCTGGAGCCAGATCGGGGAGCGCGCTTCGGGGCTCAGGCCGGTGACCGTGCGGGCCGTGAAGCGGTCGCAGCCCATCGGGTCGGAGACCTGGACCGGGTGGCCGAAGGCGTTCGGGGCCGGTACGTCGATCAGGGCCGGGTCGCTCAGCGGCAGGCCGTAGGCGATGGCCGTCTCGCGGGCGACACCGCGGATGGACAGGCAGTCGCCGCGGTTGGCGGTGACGGCGATGTCGAGGACCTCGTCGACCAGCTCGAGCAGCTCGATGGCGTCCTTGCCGACCTCGGTCTCCGGCGGCAGCACGATGATGCCGTGGCTGCCGTCGTCGCCCATGCCCAGCTCGTCGCCGGAGCAGATCATGCCGTGGGAGGTCTTGCCGTACGTCTTGCGGGCGGCGATGGAGAAGCCGCCGGGCAGGGTGGCGCCCGGCAGGACCACGACGACCTTGTCGCCGACGGCGAAGTTGCGGGCGCCGCAGACGATCTCCTGGGGCTCACCGGTGCCGTTGGCCTGGCCGACGTCGACGGTGCAGAAGCGGATCGGCTTCTTGAAGCCCTCCAACTCCTCGATGGTCAGCACCTGGCCGACGACCAGCGGCCCCTTGAGGTCGGCGCCGAGCTGCTCGACGGTTTCGACCTCGAGGCCGGCCGAGACGAGCTTCTCCTGGACGTCGCGGCCGGTTTCCGTCGCCGGCAGGTCGACGTACTCCCGCAGCCAAGAAAGCGGGACCCGCATCAGATCTCCATCCCGAACGGCCGGGTGAACCGGACGTCACCCTCGACCATGTCTCGCATGTCCTCGACGTTGTGGCGGAACATCAGCATCCGCTCGATGCCGAACCCGAAGGCGAAGCCGCTGTACTTCTCCGGGTCGACGCCGCAGGCGGTGAGCACCCGCGGGTTGACCATGCCGCAGCCGCCCAGCTCGATCCAGCCCTCGCTGGAGCAGGTGCGGCAGGGCCGGTCGGGGTTGCCGACGGACTCGCCCTTGCAGACGTAGCAGAGCATGTCCATCTCGGCGCTCGGCTCGGTGAACGGGAAGAAGTTCGGCCGCAGCCGGGTCTTCATGCCCGCCCCGAACAGCGACTGGACCATGTGGTCCAGGGTGCCCTTGAGGTCGGCCATGGTCAGGCCCTCGTCGACGGCGAGCAGCTCGACCTGGTGGAAGACGGGCGTGTGCGTGGCGTCCAGCTCGTCGGTGCGGTACACGCGGCCCGGGCAGATCACGTAGACCGGCAGTTCGCGCTCCAGCAGGGAGCGGATCTGGACCGGCGAGGTGTGGGTGCGCAGTACGACGCCGGACTCGGTGCCGCCGTCGGGCCCCTGCACGAAGAAGGTGTCGGCCTCGCCGCGCGCCGGGTGGTCGGGGCCGATGTTGAGGGCGTCGAAGTTGAACCACTCGGCCTCGACCTGCGGGCCCTCGGCGACCTCGTAGCCCATGGCCACGAAGATGTCCTCGATCCGCTCCGACAGCGTGGTCAGCGGGTGGCGTGCGCCGGCCGGGACGCGGTCGTAGGGCAGGGTGACGTCGACGTCCTCCTCCACCAGCACCCGGGCGTCGCGCTCGGCCTCCAGCTCGCTCTGGCGGCCGGCGAGCGCCTTGTTCACGGCGCCGCGGGCCATCCCGACGCGCTTGCCGGCGTCGGCCTTGGCGTGCGGGGGCAGGGCGCCGATCTCGCGGTTGGCGAGGGCCAGCGGGGAGGCGGGGCCGGTGTGGGCGACCTTGGCCTCGTGGAGCGCGTCGAGGGAGTCCGCGGCGGCGAAGGCGGCGAGCGCCTCGTCCCGCATGCGCTCGATCTCTTCCGGTTTCAACGCCTCGACCTCTACAGGGTCGTACGACTTATTCGGTGCCGACATCTCTTCCCGTGCTTCCGATTGGCTGGCTGGTGTGCCCCGTCTTCGACCCGGACCCGGACCTGGACGGTCCGTCTCTGGTTTTGGACACAAAGGTGCCAATGGCCGAGTCTAACGGGGCCGGGGAACGCGAATGCGCCCGCGGGCGGCTCAGGCCAGACAGGCCGGGGCCCCCACGGGCAACGTAAATCGGAACTCGGCGCCGCCGCCGGGGGCGCGGCCGACCGTGATGGTGCCGCCGTGGGCCTCGACGATGCCCTTGACGATGTAGAGCCCGAGGCCTGTGCCGCCGCGCTTGCTGCCCCGCCAGAAGCGGGTGAAGACGCGGTTCATGGACTCCTCCGGGATGCCGGGCCCCTCGTCGCTCACCGTGACCGACGTGCCGGTTTCCTCGCCCTCCCGCGGGGATGCCGAGGGCGTCACGTCAATGGTGACGGTTCCCTCGCCGTGCCGCACGGCATTTTCGATGAGGTTGCTGAGCACCTGGTCGACCTTGTCGGGGTCGGCCCACAGGGCGGGCAGCGGCTGCTCGATGCGGAGCAGGAAGCGGTCGGCGGGCTGTCCGGCGGCGACGTAGGCCTGGATGTGCCGTCCGACGGCGGCGCCTATGTCCACGAGCTGGCGGCGGACCTCCAGGCGCCCCGAGTCGATGCGCGAGATGTCGAGCAGCTCGGCGATGAGCCGGGTGACACGGTCGGCGTCCGCGTCGACGGTCTCCAGCATCAGCCGCTTCTGGTCGTCGGTGAACCTCTCCCACTTGGCCAGCAGGGTGGCGGTGAAGCCCTTGACGGAGGTGAGCGGGGAGCGCAGCTCGTGGGCGACGGTGGCGATCAGCTCGGCGTGGCTGCGTTCGGTGCGGCGGCGGGCCTCGGTGTCGCGGAGGGTGACGACGACGCGGCGGACCGGTCCGGTGGGTTCGGCGCGCACGTAGCGGACCGAGACGAGGACCTCCCGGACGCCGGGGAGCAGCAGGTTGCGTTCGGGCTGCCGGACCCGGATGGCGAGCCCGCCGTAGGGGTCGGTGAGCTGCCACCAGCGCCGTCCCTCCAGGTCCTCCAAGGGCAGGGCCTTCTCCAGGCGCTGCCCGAGGGCGTCGGCGGCACGGACCGCGGTGATGCGCTCGGCGGCGGCGTTGAAGCAGGTGACGCGGCCGTCCTCGTCGGCGACGACGAGACCGTCGGGCAGGTCGTCCGGGTCGATGCCGAGCTCGGCGGGGTCGGCGTGCCGGGACGCGGGTGTGCGTCGCACGTCCCGCCCTTCCGGCGCCTTGCTGGTGCCGACGACACTCATCCCCGTACCCCACCTCTCAGACGGCGCAGGGCCCCGAGCTGGTCACCCTACTAGCTGTGGGTGACGGAGCGGCACCCTCCGGAGGCGCGCTGTGCACGGGCTGACGCGTAGAGACATACGGCGGCGGCCGTGGCGAGGTTCAGACTCTCGGCCTTTCCGTGGATCGGGACGCGCACGACGGCGTCCGCGAGCGCGCGGGTCTCCTCCGGGAGCCCCCAGGCCTCGTTTCCGAACACCCAAGCGGTGGGGTCGCCCATGGTGCCCTTGTCGAGCTCGTCGTCGAGGTCGCGGTCGCCGGCGCCGTCGGCGGCGAGGATGCGTACGCCGGCGCTCTTCAGCCCTGCCACGGCCTGCTCGACGGGCACGCCGACGGCGACGGGCAGGTGGAACAGCGAGCCCACGGAGGCGCGGACGGCCTTCGGGTTGTACAGGTCGACGGAGGCGTCGGTGAGGATCACGGCCTCGGCGCCGGCCGCGTCGGCGCACCGGAGTACGGTCCCGGCGTTCCCCGGGTCGCGCACATGGGCGAGCACGGCGACGAGCTTGGGCTCGGCGGCGAGGACGTCCTCGAAGGGCGTGTCCAGGAACCGGCAGACCCCGACGAGCCCCTGCGGGGTGACGGTGGTGGAGATGTCGGCGATGACGTCCTCGGCGGCGAGGTGCACACGGGCCCCGACGTCCCGGGCCGCTCCGACGATGTCGGCGTACCGCTCCGCGGCCTCGACCGTGGCGAACAGCTCGACCAGTGTGGGGGTGCCGACCACGTGATGCCCGGCGGCCTCCCTGACGGCCTGCGGCCCCTCCGCGAGGAACAGCCGGTCCTTCCCCCGGAAGTTCCGCTTCCCCAGCCGCCGCGCGGCAGCCACACGTGCGGAACGGGGTGAGATCAGCTCGGGGGTGGCGGGGGGCATGGGTTCACCTTCGGGGTCCGATGTCGTTGTCCGGGCGCATGGAGGCCCGCGAGATCCCTGTCAGTCGCAGCAACCTCTGTCCGCCGCGGCGGCACTCCGCCACGACGGTGGTTCTCGGCGGTGCCGCACTCGGCGTTGCGACGCGCAGCGGGTTGAGGTCACCGCAGGGTGACGCTCACCGGCGCCGGCCGGGTGCCGCTGGCAACAGCAGGAGGACCCGCAGGCTCTCAGCCTGCGGGTCCTTTGGTCACGTCGGCTGAAGCCAGCGCAGCGTCACGCGGCCTTCGGCGCGTTGACGTCCGACGGCAGCGCCTTCTGCGCGACCTCGACGAGCGCGGCGAACGCGTTGGCGTCGTTGACGGCCAGCTCCGCCAGGATCTTGCGGTCGACCTCGACGTTCGCGGCCTTCAGACCCTGGATGAAGCGGTTGTACGTGATGCCGTTGGCGCGGGCAGCGGCGTTGATGCGCTGGATCCACAGCTGACGGAAGTCACCCTTGCGCTTCTTGCGGTCGTTGTAGTTGTAGACCAGCGAGTGGGTGACCTGCTCCTTGGCCTTGCGGTACAGGCGCGAACGCTGACCGCGGTAGCCGGAAGCCTGCTCGAGGATCGCCCGGCGCTTCTTGTGGGCGTTGACTGCCCGCTTGACGCGTGCCACTTGTTAACTCCTTGTAGCGGGGTCGTGGGAGTACTCACACGACCCGGAAACGATTGGGTCCCGGTCCAGACGCACGGCGCTCGGTCGGCGCCGCCGCGTCACTTGCCGAGAAGCTTCTTGATCTTCGCGGCGTCGCCCGGGGCCATCTCGGCGTTGCCGGTGAGGCGACGCGTCACGCGGGACGACTTGTGCTCGAGCAGGTGGCGCTTGCCGGCGCGCTCACGGAGCACCTTGCCGGAGCCGGTGACCTTGAAGCGCTTGCTGGCACCGCTGTGCGACTTGTTCTTCGGCATAGCGCCGTTCTCTCCTCGTCGGGTGGCGCTCCGATGCCCGGTCGCGAAAACCGGGCACGGCGGAGCGTCGCTCTTGTATCGGTTACATCCTGGGGACTCGCGTCCCCCGGGATCACGCCTCGGCAGGCGCCTCGGACGGCGCCTCGACCTCGGCCTCTGCCTCGGCCTCGGCAGGGTTCTGCGACCGACCGGGGTTGGCCTTCGCTTCCGCCTTGCGGGCTTCCTGCGCCTGCCTGGCCTCGGCCATCGCCTCGGTCTTCTTCTTGTGCGGACCGAGAACCATGATCATGTTTCGGCCGTCCTGCTTCGGGTTCGACTCGACGAAACCGAGGTCCTGGACGTCCTCCGCGAGACGCTGGAGCAGTCGGTAGCCCAGCTCGGGGCGGGACTGCTCGCGGCCGCGGAACATGATCGTGATCTTGACCTTGTCGCCCTGCTTGAGGAACCGGACGACGTGACCCTTCTTGGTGTCATAGTCGTGCGGGTCGATCTTCGGCCGGAGCTTCATCTCCTTGATGACCGTGTGCGCCTGGTTCTTGCGCGCCTCACGGGCCTTCATGGCCGACTCGTACTTGAACTTCCCGTAGTCCATGAGCTTGCACACGGGCGGACGGGCGTTCGCCGCGACCTCGACCAGGTCCAGGTCGTACTCCTGCGCAAGCTCCAGTGCCTTGGCCAGGGGGACGATGCCCACCTGCTCGCCACTGGGACCGACAAGTCGCACCTCGGGAACGCGAATCCGGTCGTTGATGCGGGGCTCGGCGCTGATGGATCCTCCTCGGTAGCACCACGCGACGGTCTGGCGGACAGCCGCGTAACGTCTTTAGCGTTAAGACCTAACCGCGCCGAAGCACAAAAAATGCCCCGGCCGATCACAGGCGGGGCTCCAATGACTACCGGAGCACCGCCGCGGTGAACGCGGGGCGCACTTTCGGGCGACTCCATCGTCCGTACGGAACGATGGTGGCCGCCTGACCGGGGTGACCCGCCGTCCGGGGGACGGTCGGGTGGGAGATCGGAGCCTCCACTTGTGGGCCGGACACGCAAGTGTCCAGCCGGTCGTTACACAAGGTTAGCAGCAAGGGCGAGGAAGGGCTAATCGGGAAGGCGCCGCACGCGACCGCTTATCGTGTGGGCATGAGTGAGACCTCCCCCTCCGGCCCCGCCGAGCAGCCCGACTTCGACGAGATGACCCGCGACATCGCCGAGGTCCCGGCGGTCGAGGTGATCGTGACGGTCGCCGTCAACCTGATGAGCGCCGCCGCAGTGAAGCTGGGCCTGACCGAGGAGGGCGACAAGCACAAGGACCTGGACGAGGCCCGCAAGCTGGTGACCGCCCTCGCCGGTCTGCTGGACGCGAGTACCACCGAGATCAGCTCCTTCCACGCCGCGCCGCTGCGCGACGGCCTGAAGTCGCTCCAGCTGGCGTTCCGCGAGGCGTCGATCGTCCCCGACGAGCCGGGCCAGGGGCCGGGCGAGAAGTACACCGGGCCCGTCTACGGCTAGCCGAGGGCCAGTAAATTTACTGCCCCTCTCGTACGTACAAGGGCTCGCCCGGAGGCGTCGTCCCGGCCGGCAGCAGCGCCAGGTCGAGACCGCGCACCAGGCGGGCCCTGAGTGTGTCGTCGGCGGCCAGGCGCCGCGCCACCGCGCCCGCGGCCTCGTCGGGGGCGGCGGCCGGGTCGAGCACCAGCGCGAGCGTGCCGTCCGCCCGGCCGGGGCCGAGGTGGGCGCGGAGCACGGCGGGCTCGGCGGCCACGGCGGCCCGTACGGCCTCGACGACGGCCGGGTCGGCCAGCGGGTCGGTCGTCGTACGGCCCTCCGCCAGCGCGAGCAGCGCGGGGCCCGTCAGCTCGAACGGCACCGGACCGGACATGTCCAGCACGATCGTGTCCGCCTTCTCGTGCGCGGCGGCCTGGAGTGCCTGGTGCAGGGGCACGGCGACGGGCCGGGCCCCCGCGTCCCAGCGGGCCAGCGAGTCGGTGGAGGTGAACGCGGGCAGGGCGGTGCGGGAACCGGCCTTCAGGGTCGGCACGGCCATGTCGCTGGTCTTCTCGCGGCGCAGCCCGTTCTCGTCCTCCTCGACCTCCCCCAGTACCGCCACGACCGGAACCAGCAGCCGCGCGCCCTTGAGCGCCTCCAGGACGGGTCCGACGGCGGTGCGGTCCTCGGCCCACGCGGCCAGCGCGGCGCTCAGCCGGGGGTCGGCGGAGCCGTCGTCGTCGGAGAAGCCGGGGTCGGGAATGTTCTTGTTCGCCACGGTCACCGACCCTATCCGGGGGAAGCCGCCGCGGCTGAGCGGCCCCCGCGGCCCCGCGGTTCACGGCTTTCACAGGAATCTCAGTTTTCCCTGACGCGGTTCTCACTTCCGTCCAACGGAGCGCACAGCCCCCACCCCGAGCATCGCGGGCATGGAGTCTTCCAGAGCCAGCCGGCGCCGCCGCGCTCGCCCGTCCCGGCGTCGTCCGCTCCTCTGCACCGCGCTCGCCGCCGTCGCGATAGCCGGCGGCACGGCCGCGGGGACCGTGTACGTGAAGGCGCGGGCGCACACCGGCCCCGTATCCTCGGCGGCGTCACCGCCGGCCTCCTCCTCGGCCCCGGCGGGTGGGGAGGCATCGGTGGAACCCGTGGCGGAGCCGTCGGCGGACCGCGAGGCGCTGCTGGCGCAGGCCATGGAGGCGGTCACCGTGCCGTCGGGCGCGAAGGTGTCGACGGCCGTGCTGGACCTCGACTCCGGTGCGAGCGCCAGGTACGGCGACGCCCTCTTCGACACGGCGAGCATCGTCAAGGTCGACATCCTGGCGACGCTGCTGTTGCAGGCCCAGGACGCGGGCCGGCATCTCACGGCGGCGGAGAAGGCCTACGCCACGAAGATGATCGAGAACAGCGACAACGACTCCGCGACGGCCCTGTGGCACACCATCGGGACGGCGGACGGGCTCGACGCGGCGAACAAGCGGTTCGGGCTCACGGACACCACGGGCGGCGAAGGCGAGCTGTGGGGGCTGACCCAGACCACCGCGGCGGACCAACTCGTGCTGCTCCAGCAGGTGTTCGGGGACGACTCGAAGCTGAGTGAGGCCTCGCGGGCGTATGTCCAGGGGCTGATGAAGACCATCGAGCCGGACCAGGACTGGGGTGTCTCGGCGGCGGCCGACGGCTCCGCGTGGGCGCTGAAGAACGGCTGGCTGGCCCGCAGCACGACCGGCCTGTGGGACGTCAACAGCATCGGGCGCGTCACGGCGGGCGGCGACGACTACCTGGTCGCCGTGCTGTCGAACGGCAACGCCGGCCAGGCGACGGGCATCTCGCTGGTCGAGGCGGCGGCGAAGGCGACGGTGTCGGTGTTCACCGGGGACGACGCCACGTCGTCGGCCTCGTCCACCGCGTCCGGGCAGGGGTGACGGGCGGCGGCCTCAGTAGCCGTCCGGCCCCCGCTCCTCGCGGCGCCGCCGCCACAGGACGCCCGCCGCCACCAGGAGCACTCCGCCGGTGCTGCCGGCCAGCGGTCCCGCCCAGCCCGACGCGCCGCCGGTGGCCTCGACGGTGTCCGGGCCGGAGCCGAAGTACTTCTCGCCGTGGGACGCGGTCCGGATGCCCTCGGGTTCGAGGCGGGCGGCGGCCTTGATGGCGGCGGCCGGGTCGATCATGCCGTAGCCGCGCGAGTCGTCGCGGCCGCCGCTGGGCGCGTCCCGGGCGGTGTCCTCCAGGAGCTTCTTCATCTGGGCCGGGGTCAGGCCGGGGTGGGCGGCTTTGATCAGCGCCACGGCGCCGGAGACGAAGGCGGAGGCCGCGCTCGTCCCCCACCCCTCGTAGTACTTGTGGTCCGGGTCGGCGATGACGACGTCGACGCCGGGGGCGCTCACCGTGGCGTACCAGCGGCGGGTGGAGAAGTCGGCGCGGGTGCCGTAGCGGTCGACGGCGGTCGCGGCGATGACGCCCGGGTAGGCGGCCGGGTAGGAGATGTGGTCGCCCTTCTTGCCGCCGTTGCCGGCCGAGGCGACGACGACGGCGCCCTTCTTCAGGGCGTACTGGACGGCCTCGTCCTCGCTGGGTTCGGGATGCGCGGAGGCGGAGTCGTCGCCGAGGGACAGGTTGATGACGTCGGCGCCCTGGTCGGCGGCCCAGCGGATGCCCTCGGCGAGGGCGTTGCCGCGGGTGGCGCGGGCCTTGCCGCGGGCGGAGTCGCCGTCCTCCAGGATCACGCGGACGGGGAGGATCTTCGCTTCGGGGGCGATGCCCATGACGCCGTCGCCGTCGCCGGCGCCATGCCCGTGGCCGGCGATGATGCCGGCCATCGCGGTGCCGTGCCGGGCCCAGGTGCGGTCGCCTCGCTGGGCGCCGAAGTTGATCATGTCCTTGCCGGGCAGGACGTTGCCCACCAGGTCCGGGTGGTCGTCCTCGACGCCGGTGTCCAGGACGGCGACGGTGATGCCCTTGCCCTTGGTGGTGCGCCAGGCCTCCTGGGTGTGCATCGCCGAAAGGGCCCACTGCTGGGCGCGGATGCCGTCGGCGTACGCCGCGGTGGACGGCAGGAGGGCGATCGAGCCGGCGAGGAGAAGACTCAGGGCCGCGCCGCCGGTCGTACGGTTCATGAGGGGCTCTCCGTGGCCGAGCTGACGGTCTTGCGCAGGCTCCGTTCGATGCGGTCGGCCAGGCCCTGCGCCTCGTTGCCGAGTCCCGCCTGGGCGGGGGCCGAGGTGGCACCTGAGCGTATGGCCTGCGCCGCGGGCTGCGGGTCGTCGACGGTACGGCCGTCCGCCCAGCCGGAGACGGCGTAGGCGACCACCGGGGCGTCGGTGAGGACGGAGATGGTCCAGGAGGCGCGCTGCTTGTCGCCGAAGGCCGCGGCGGCGGTGCCCTTCGCGGCGTACGGACGGGGCATCAGGTCGGTCCGGGCGCCGAGGCCCTCGCTCTGGAAGCGGCGGGCCAGCGAGCTCATGGCGGCGGTGTCGGCCTTGGTGAAGAGCAGGCCGACGGTGGTGACGTGGCTCTGGGTGACGTCGATGTAGGTGGCACGCAGCAGCCGCCGGCAGCCGACGGGGGCGAGCGCCTTTTCGAGAAGCGGGTCGAAGGCCTTCGCGCAGCCGCTGTCCGGGGCGACGGCGATCCGTATCCAGGTGCGGTCGGCGCCGCCGGGGCCCGCGCCGGTGCCCTCCACGGTGGGCGGGAAGAGCTGGTCGACGGGCACGCTGTGCCACAGGTCGGCGGCCGCGGTGTAGCCGTTCGCGGGGCCGGTGCCCCCGCCGTCACCGGTGAGCCAACTCCCGGTCACCGCACCGCCGATGAGCCCGAGTCCGAGCACGACGCAGGCGGCGGCAGCGGCGGTGCGGGGGCGCACCCGAGCGCCCAGCGGCCGGGGTCGGCCGCGCTCGTCGTACCCCTCGGCCTGCCCGAAGGTCACGACGGGCGGCACCGCCGCGCTCCAGGAGAGGGCGGGGTCGGGGGTCGGCACGGGCGCGGTGACGGTCGGGGTGGCGGTCGGGGTGCGCGTGTTCCGGGCGGCCGCGTCGGGCTGAGTCGCCGACAGGAGCCGGCGCAGCCGGGCGGTCGTCTCCGCGGGCGTTTCGGCCGGGGGGCGAGCAGGCCTGGGCGGGATCCGGTCCGCCGCGGGTGTGCCGGGCTTGCGCGGCTCACGCCCTACGGTCGGCGGGGCGTCGGGGAAACGGGCCGAGGCGGGTGGCGGCGGGGCCGTGGGGGGCGCGGGGGCCGCCGGGGCCGCGGGCGCCGCCGGGCTGGGGTTGCGCGCCGCGAAGGCGGGACGGACGTAGGGGAAGTCCGACCGCGGAGCCGGGCCGCCCGAGCCGGGGCGCGTGGCCTTCCCGTCCCCGGTGCTGCGGGTCCCCGGCGCACCGGAGTTCGGCCGCACCGACGGACTCGGCCGACGCGAGCCGACACCCGTCCCGCCGGTCGCCGTACGCGTGCCGGAGGAACCGTCGCCGGCCGCCGTACGCGACCCGGCGGAAGCACTGGCGCCACCGCCCGCCGGACGCGAACCGGAAGACGCGCTCCCGTCCACCGCACGCGAACCGGACGGAGCGCCGCCCCCCGCCGGACGCGAAGCGGAGGGGCCGTCTCCGACCGTCGAACGCCCGGTCGCGGAAGCCCTGCCGCCCATCGGGCGGGAACCCGAGGGTCCCCCGCCCTCCGCCGCACGCGCACCCGACGACGAAGCATCGCCTGCCGCCGGACGCCCGGCCTCGCAAGCACCGCCGCCCGCCGGACGGGAGCCCAGGGGCATCACGCCGCCCGTCGGACGCGAACCGGACGTAGCGCGATCTCCCGTCGGGCGCGGACCGGGCGAAGTGCCATCGCCCGCCGGACGCGGACCGGGCGAAGTGCCGCCGCCCGCCGGACGCGGGGCCGGAGGGGTGGCGCCGGGCTCGGTGCGGTCGGGGGCCGTGCCGGTCGGCGCCGTGCGGTGGTGGGGCGGGGTCGGGGTGGGGCCCGGCGTGGGACCGTTCTCCCGTGCGCCCGCCGGCCGCGGCTCCCCTTCCGGGGCGTCGCCGCCCGGCGGGGTGGGGTTGTGGGAGGGGCGTGGCGGGACGGGGGCGTGCCGCGCTTCCGTGCTCATGCACCCCCCGCTTCCTCGTGCCATTACGCATACCCGCACGCGCGGACCGGCATCCCGGCGCTGAGCAAGCGGCCGGGGTGGTTCCACTGTGCGTGTGCGCGTCACTCTACGGCTTGACCACGGTCGAACGGGAACCAGTCCACGAGCCCGGGGCATCTGCCCGGAACGTCCCCCTACCCTGCGGTAATCCTGTCTGGCAGGCTTCGTGCATGACTGCGCGCGCCTCCGACCGGGCCCGTTACGACAGGGCCACCGCCCACCTCGACGCCCCTCTCGCGATCGTGGACCTGGACGCCTTCGACGCCAACGCGGACGATCTCGTCCGGCGGGCCGGCGGCAAGCCGATCCGCTTGGCCAGCAAGTCCGTGCGCTGCCGTGCCCTGCTGGAGCGGGTGCTGGCGAAGGACGGGTTCGCCGGCATCATGTCGTTCACGCTGGCCGAGTCGCTGTGGCTCGCCCGCTCCGGCTTCGACGACGTGCTGCTCGCGTACCCGTCCGTCGACCGGGCCGGCTACGCGGAGCTGGCGGCCGATCCCAAGCTCGCCGCCGCCGTCACGGTGATGATCGACGACCTCGCCCAGCTGGACCTGATCGACGCCGCCCGTGCCGGTGGCCGTGAAGTGGTACGGGTCTGCCTGGAGTTGGACACCTCGCTGAAGCTGCTGGGCGGGCGGGTGCGGGTGGGAGCGCGTCGTTCGCCGCTGCACTCCCCCGCCCAGGTGGCCGACGTGGCGCGGGCCGTGAGCCGCCGGCCGGGTTTCCGGCTGGTGGGGATCATGGCGTACGAGGGGCACATCGCCGGGGTCGGGGACGCGATCGCGGGCCGCCCCTTCCGTTCCCGCGCCGTCCGGTTGATGCAGGCCACCGCCCGCCGGGAACT
This sequence comes from Streptomyces sp. NPDC001480, assembly GCF_042894725.1. Taxonomy (NCBI): domain Bacteria; kingdom Bacillati; phylum Actinomycetota; class Actinomycetes; order Kitasatosporales; family Streptomycetaceae; genus Streptomyces; species Streptomyces sp. NPDC001480. The sequence goes on from NZ_JBIAVX010000007.1 coordinate 257,746, forward strand.
GGCCGAGCGGCGGGCCGCGGTGGTGCGGGCGGTCCGGGCGGTGGCGCCCGAGCTGGAGTTCGTCAACGGCGGCGGCACGGGCAGTGTGCAGCACACCGCGGCGGAGTCCTCCGTCACGGAGATCGGGGCCGGTTCGGGCCTGTACGTGCCGCGCCTGTTCGACAACTACACGTCGTTCACCGGCCGCCCCGCCGCCCTCTTCGCCATGCCCGTGGTGCGGCGGCCGGGCGTGGGCGTCGTCACCGTGCTCGGCGGCGGCTATCCCGCCTCCGGGGCCCCCGGCCGCGACCGGCTGCCGGTGCCGTACCTGCCGGAGGGGCTGCGGTACGACCCCCAGGAGGGGCCCGGCGAGGTGCAGACCCCGCTGCTCGGCGCGCCCGCCGACGATCTGCTGATCGGCGACAGGGTGTGGTTCCGGCACGCGAAGGCCGGTGAGCTGTGCGAGCGGTTCGACGTCCTGCACCTGATCGAGGGGGACGCGGTGACGGCGACGGTGCCGACGTACCGGGGCGAGGGCCACACGTTCCTGTGACCGGCCCCTGCCCCGGTACGCCGCGAGCCGCCGGGGCCGCCTAGAGCGGGGTGACGTACGCGCCCGAGATCCCGCCGTCCACCAGGAAGTCGGTGGCGTTGACGAAGGAGGAGTCGTCGCTGGCCAGGAAGGCGACGGCGGCGGCGATCTCCTCGGCCTCGGCGAACCGGCCGACCGGGATGTGCACCAGGCGGCGGGCCGCCCGCTCGGGGTCCTTGGCGAACAGCTCCTGGAGCAGGGGCGTGTTGACCGGGCCCGGGCAGAGGGCGTTGACGCGGATGCCCTCCCGGGCGAACTGCACGCCCAGTTCGCGGGACATGGCGAGGACGCCGCCCTTGGATGCGGTGTAGGAGATCTGCGAGGTGGCCGCGCCCATGCGGGCGACGAAGGACGCGGTGTTGATGATGGAGCCCCTGCCCTGGCGGCGCATGTAGGGGATGGCGGCCTTGCAGCACAGGTAGACGGAGGTGAGGTTGACCTCCTGGACGCGCTTCCAGGCCTCCAGTCCGGTCTCCAGGATGGAGTCGTCGTCGGGCGGGGAGATGCCGGCGTTGTTGAAGGCGATGTCGACGCTGCCGTAGGTGTCGTGGGCGGTCTTGAAGAGCGCCTCGACCTGCTCGGGGTCGGTGACGTCGACCTTCACGAAGAGCCCGCCGACCTCCTCGGCGGCGGCCTTGCCGCGGACCTCGTCCACGTCGCCGCAGACGACGTGCGCGCCCTCCAAGGCGAGCCGGCGTGCGGTGGCGAGGCCGATGCCGCTGCCGGCTCCGGTGACGACGGCGGTGCGGCCGACCAGGCGGCGGCAGATGTTTTCGGCAGTCATGTGCGGCTCAGGCCTCCGTGCTGATGAAGACGTTCTTGGTTTCGGTGAAGGCGGTCAGGGCCTCGGGGCCGAGTTCGCGGCCGAGGCCGGACTGCTTGAAGCCGCCGAAGGGGGTCCAGTAGCGGACGCTGGAGTGGGAGTTGACGGACAGGTTGCCGGCGCGGACGGCCTGGGAGACGCGCAGCGCGCGGCCGATGTCGCGGGTCCAGATGGAGCCGGAGAGGCCGTACGGGGTGTCGTTGGCGAGGCGGATGGCGTCCTCCTCGTCGGTGAAGGGCAGCAGGACGGCGACCGGGCCGAAGATCTCCTCTCGGGCCGCGGCGGAGTCGGGCCGTTCGCCGGTGAGCACGGTCGGCGGGAACCAGAAGCCGGGTCCGTCAGGTGCGCTGCCGCGCAGGGCCGGGGCTGCTTCGGGGACGTAGGACCGTACGCGGTCCAGCTGCTGACGGGAGATCAGCGGGCCCATCTGGGTCTTCTCGTCGGCCGGGTCGCCCACGGTCACGGCGGCCAGCGCGTCGGCGAGGAAGTCGCGGGCCGCGTCGTACACCGTCTCCTGGACGAGGACGCGGGTGCGGGCGCAGCAGTCCTGGCCGGAGTTGTCCAGGAAGGAGAAGGGGTCCAGGGCGGATTTGAGGTCGGCGTCGGCGAAGACGATGTTCGGGCTCTTGCCGCCGAGTTCCAGGGTGACCGGCTTGACCAGCCGGGCGCAGCGCTCCATGACCTCGCGGCCGGTGCGGGTGGAGCCGGTGAACACGATCTTGGCGACGTCGGGGTGGTCGACGAGGGCGCGTCCGGCGGTGTGGCCGTGTCCGGGGAGCACCTGGAGGAGGTGCTCGGGCAGGCCCGCGTCCAGGGCCAGTTCGGCCAGGCGGAGGGCGGTGAGCGGGGTGGTCTCGGCGGGTTTGAGGACGACGGCGTTGCCTGCGGCGAGGGCCGGGAAGGAACCCCAGGCGGCGATGGGCATGGGGAAGTTCCAGGGGGCGATCACGCCGACGACGCCGAGGGGTTCGTGGAAGGTGACGTCCCAGCCGCCGGGGGCCGGGATCTGCTTGCCGAGCAGGCGTTCGGCGCCGCCGGCCGCGTACAGCAGCAGGTCGCGGGCGTTGGCGGCCTCCCAGCGGGCGTTGCCGACGGTGTGGCCGGCCTCGCGGACCTCCAGCCGGGCCAGTTCCTCCACATGGGCGTCGACGGTGTCGGCGAAGCGGCGCAGCTGCCGGGCCCGGTCGACGGGCGGGAGGGCGGCCCACTTCGTCTGGGCCCGCGCGGCGCGTGCGACGGCGGCGTCCACGTCCTCGGCGGTGGCGGCGGGGACGGTGGCGACGACCTCCTCGGTGGCGGGGTTGAGGACCTTCAGCTCGTGCGGGTCGGACACGTGATGACCTTTCACATGCGTTCGAAGGAGCGGCGCAGCTCCCAGTCGGTGACCGCGGCGTCGAAGGCGTCGAGTTCGACGCGCGCCATGTTGCGGTAGTGCGCGACGACCTCGTCGCCGAAGGCGGCCCGGGCGATCGGGCTGTTCTCCCAGAGGTCGGCGGCTTCCCGCAGGGTGGTGGGCACGTGTGCGAAGTCGGCGGTGTAGGCGTTGCCGGGGCAGGCGTCGGGCAGTTCCAGCTTCTGCTCGATGCCGTACAGGCCGGCCGCCACCAGTCCCGCGACCGCCAGGTGGGGGTTGACGTCGCCGCCGGGCAGGCGGTTCTCGAAGCGCAGGGAGCGGCCGTGGCCGACGACTCTGAGGGCGCAGGTGCGGTTGTCGTGGCCCCAGGCGACCGCGGTGGGGGCGAAGGAGCCGGGCTGGAAGCGCTTGTAGGAGTTGATGTTCGGGGCGTAGAGCAGGGAGAAGTCGCGGAGCGCGGCGAGCTGTCCGGCGAGGAAGTGGCGCATGACCTCGGACATCCCCTCGGGTCCGGCCATCGCGTTGGTGCCGTCGGCGTCGGCGAGCGAGAGGTGGATGTGGCAGGAGTTGCCCTCGCGCTCGTTGTACTTGGCCATGAAGGTGAGGGACATGCCCTCCTGGGCGGCGATCTCCTTGGCGCCGGTCTTGTAGACGGCGTGCTGGTCGCAGGTGACGAGGGCCTCGTCGTAGCGGAAGGCGATCTCGTGCTGGCCGGGGTTGCACTCGCCCTTGGCGGACTCGACGGTCAGGCCGGCGCCGGCCATCTCGTTGCGGATGCGGCGCAGCAGCGGCTCGATGCGGCCGGTGCCGAGGACGGAGTAGTCGATGTTGTACTGGTTGGCGGGGGTGAGGCCCCGGTAGCCGGCGTCCCAGGCCTGTTCGTAGGTGTCCTTGAAGACGATGAACTCCAGCTCGGTGCCGACCTGGGCGGTGTAGCCGAGTTCGGCGAGCCGCTCCAGCTGCCGGCGCAGTATCTGGCGGGGGGCGGCCACCACCGGGGAGCCGTCGTTCCAGGCGAGGTCGGCGATCAGCATGGCCGTGCCCTCGTTCCAGGGGACGCGGCGCAGGGTGGACAGGTCGGGGTGCATGGCGAAGTCGCCGTACCCGCGGTCCCAGGAGGACATCTCGTAGCCGTCGACGGTGTTCATCTCGGTGTCGACGGCGAGGAGGTAGTTGCAGCCCTCGGTGCCGTGCTGGAGGACCTCTTCGAGGAAGAAGCGGGCGGCGAACCGCTTGCCCTGGAGCCGCCCTTGCATGTCGGGGAAGGCCAGGACGACAGTGTCGATCTCACCGCCTGCGACGAGGGCGTGCAGTTCCTCGACGCCGAGCGGGGGTGTGCGGTCTGCCACGGGAGAGCCTCCTTCGGCTTCTTCACGCTTCTTCGCGCTTTTCCGGCCGGGCCGGGAACCATAAGGTATTGCCGAGAACCATTGCTTGGGAAGGGGGCGCGTCCGGATGTCACTGGATGCCGACGGCGGTCTCGGCGACCGGCTCACGCCGGTGCTGCGGCCGGTGCGGGCGGGCAACGGCTTCGAGGAGGCGCTGGAGCAGATCCTCCAGGTGGTGCGGCTCGGCCTGGTGCCGGGCGGGGGGCGGCTGCCCGCCGAGCGGGAGCTGGCGGAGCGGCTGGGCATCAGCCGGGTGACGCTGCGCGAGGTGCTGAAGGTGCTCCAGGACCAGGGCCTGGTGGAGTCCCGGCGCGGGCGGTACGGCGGCACGTTCGTGCTGCCGCGCACGGACGCGGGCGGCGAGGACGAGTTGCGGCGCCGGATCGCCGAGGTCGACATCGAGGACGTGCTCCGCTTCCGTGAGGTGCTGGAGGTGGGCGCGGCCGGGCTGTGCGCGGCGCACGGGCTGACCGGCGAGCAGGCGGACCGGCTGCGCGGGGCGCTGGCCCGCACGCACGACGCGCCACTCGCCGACTACCGCCGTCTGGACACCCTGCTCCACCTCACGCTGGCCGAGCTGTGCGGCTCGCCGACGCTGACCGCGCGGTACGCGGCGGTCCGGGCGACGGTGAACGACCTGCTGGACTGCATCCCGCTGCTGGTCCGCAACCTGGAGCACTCGCAGCGGCAGCACACCGCGCTGGTCGAGGCGGTGCTGGACGGGGACGCGGACGGCGCGCGGGAGATGATGCGGGAGCACTGCGCGGGGACGGCGGCGCTGCTGCGGGGCTTCCTGGCCTGAACAGGCTCTGCAAAGGTATGGCAATGAACCATTCTATGGCTGAGAGGCCCACGTGACCGGACGACCGCTGATCGGTGTGAGCACGTACCTGGAGACGGGCGCGCGCTGGGGCGTCTGGGAGCTGGAGGCCGCCCTGCTGCCCGCCGCCTATCCGCGTCTGGTGCAGCGGGCCGGCGGGCTGGCCGCGATGCTCCCGCCGGACGACCCCGCGCACGCGGCGGCCACGGTGGCCCGGCTGGACGGCCTGGTCGTCGCCGGCGGCCCCGACGTCGACCCCGCCCGCTACGGCGCCGAACGCTCCCCGCGCACTGGCCCGCCCGCGCCCGAGCGGGACGCCTGGGAACTCGCCCTGATCGACGCGGCACTGACCGCGCGCGTCCCGCTGCTCGGCATCTGCCGCGGCATGCAGCTGCTGAACGTGGCCCTCGGCGGCACGCTCGTACAGCACCTCGACGGGCACGCGGAGGTGGTCGGCGTGTTCGGCGGCCACCCGGTCAAGCCGGTCCCGGGCACCCTGTACGGCGACATCGTGCCGGAGGAGGCGACCGTGCCCACCTACCACCACCAGGCCGTGGACCGCCTCGGCGAGGGTCTCGTCCCCTCGGCGTACGCGGCCGACGGCACGGTGGAGGCCGTGGAACTGCCGTCCGCCGACTGGGTCCTGGGCGTGCAGTGGCACCCGGAGATGGGCGAGGACCTCCGGATCGTGCGGGCGCTGGTCCGGGCGGCGTCCGGCGCGGCAGCCCCGAACCGCTCCTGACCCGGCGGCGAGCCGCTTCCCGAGCCGCTCCGACGCCCGCCTCCCCCGGCGCCCGCCCCCTCCGGATCCGGCCCGCCCGCCCCGGGCCGCACGCACGCCAGCATCACCGCCGGGTGAAGCCGGAGCGCGCTCGGCGAGGGTCGTGCGCCCGTGCGACGCCGAGCGTTCCGGGCGCTGCGCACGGGGCCGGGGAGGTGGTCGGGCTCTCAGGCCGGGTGGTCGGGCCGGGAGCGGGTCAGGGTGAGGAGGTCGCGGGCGGGGCCCGCCGGGCGGTGGCCCGTCGGCCAGACGGCTCGCAGGTCACGCCGGAGCGCGATGCCGTCCACCGGGATGCTCACGAGGCGGCGCAGGGAGAGCTCGTCGCCCACCGCGAGTTCGCTCAGTACCGCGGGGCCGGCGCCGCTGACCGCCGAGGCCTTGACGGCGGTGGTGGAGGACAGCTCGATCAACGGGCGGGCCAGGCCGCCCAGGGCGGCGTCCAGGACCTGACGGGTGCCGGAGCCCTTCTCCCGGAGGATCAGCGGGGTGGACGCCAGCTCCTGCGCCGCGAGGGGGCGCCGGCGGCGCGCCCAGGGGTGGCCGGGTGCCGTCACCACGATCAGCCGGTCGTGGGCGATCACCACGGAGTCCAGGCCGGACGGCACCGAGAGCCCCTCCACGAAGCCGACGTCGGCCTCGTCCGCGAGCAGCCGCTCGGCCACCGCGGCCGAGTTCCCGGCGAGCAGCGACACCGCGGTGTCGGGCCGCCGGGCGCGCAGCGCGATCAGCCAGCCCGGCAGCAGGTACTCGGCGATGGTCATGCTGGCCGCCACCCGCAGCCGTGAGTCCCGGCGGTCCCTGAGCGCCTGCGCGCCCACGTCGAAGGCCTCCGCCGCCTCCACCACCCGCCGCGCCCAGTCGGTGACGAGGGCGCCCGCGTCCGTCAGGCGGGACCCGCGCGGCGAGCGGTCCACGAGGGCCACGCCGAGCTGGCGCTCCATGGACCGGATCCGGCTGCTGGCCGCGGGCTGCGTGATGCCGACCTCCCGGGCCGCCGCCCCGAGGCTGCCCAGCCGTGCGACCGCCAGCAGCAGTTCCAGCGCGCCCAGGTCGGGCACCCGGTACGCCAGTGATCCAGCCCCTCGTCGTTCCTCCGCCGTGCCGCTCGCCTCGCCCGCCTCGCTCATAAGACCAGCTTATGCCCCCATAGGGGCGAACTCCCTGGTCGTCGCCGTCCGCTCACGCGACCGTGGGTCCATGGTCACCGCAGCGGCAGTCCGCCACCTCGGCCCCAACTGGTACGCCTCCGTGATGGGCACCGCGGTGGTGGGCACCGCCGGTGCCGCGCTCCCCGTCCACGTCGACGGCCTGCGCCCGCTGTGCGCCGGCGTCTGGGTCCTCTCGCTGGTCATGCTGGTGGTCCTCCTCGCCGCCCGCGCCCTGCACTGGGCCCACCACGGCGACCAGGCCCGCGCCCACCTGCTCGACCCGGCGACGGTCCCGTTCTACGGCTGCCTCGCGATGGCCCTGCTGGCGGTCGGCGGCGGTGCCCTGGCGGCCGGCCGGGAGTGGATCGGCACCGAGCGGGCGGCCACCCTCGACGCCGTGCTGTTCGCGGCCGGGACGGCCGTCGGGCTGGCGGCCGCCGTCGCCGTGCCGTACCTCATGGCCGTACGCCACCGCGTCGAGCCGGGTCAGGCCACCCCGGTGTGGCTGCTGCCGCTGGTCGCGCCCATGGTGTCGGCCGCGGTCGGGCCGCAGCTGGTGCCGCATCTGCCGCCGGGCCGGCCCCGCCAGACGCTGCTGCTCGCCTGTTTCGCGCTGTTCGGGCTGAGCCTGCTCGCGACGCTGCTGATGCTGCCGCTGGTCTTCGCCCGGCTGGTCACCGCCGGGCCGCTCCCCCTCCCGCTGACCCCGACGCTGTTCCTGGTGCTGGGGCCGCTCGGGCAGTCCACCACCGCCGTCGGCAACATCGCCGGTCTCGCGCCCGGGGTCCTGCCCGCCCCCTACGGCCGGGGCTTCGTCGCCCTCGCCGTCCTGTACGGGGTGCCCGTCATGGGCTTCGCGCTGCTGTGGCTGGCGCTCGCCACCGCGCACGTCGTGCGGGCCCGGCGGCAGGGCATGGGATTCGCGATGACCTGGTGGGCGTTCACCTTCCCCGTGGGCACCTGCGTCACCGGCTCCGCCGTCCTGGCCCGGCACACCGGGCTCGCCGCCTACGAGGCCCTCGCGGTCGGCCTGTACGCCCTGCTCGTCGCGGCGTGGCTCGTGGCGGGCGCCGGCACGGTGCGCGGGCTGGTCAGCGGACGGCTGCTCGCAGGGCCCCGGCCAGCACCCGTGGCGCCTCGGCCAGTGACGGCCCGTACCAGGTCAGGTGTCGTCCGCTGACCAGCGCGCAGCGCAGGCCGGTGAACGCCTCGGGTCCGTCGTCCGCCGTGAAGCGGTACGGCTCGTCGGGGAGGACGACCAGGTCGGGGCCGGCGGCCCGCAGTTCGTCGAGGGGGATGCGCGGGTAGCGGTCGGGGTGGCCGGCGTACAGGTGGTCGACGCCCAGCCGGGCCAGCACGTCGCCCGCGAAGGTGTCCCGGCCCAGCACCATCCAGGGGCGCCGCCAGATCGGCACGACCGCCGTCGTGCGGCGGGCCGGCACCGGCGGCGCCGCCCAGGCCGCCTCGGCCTCGGCCAGCCAGCGCGGCCGGGTCCGCGCCCCGCACGCGGTCAGCACCCGCTCCAGTTCCCGGAAGGCCTGCGGTACGTCCCGCACCTCGGTGACCAGGACCGTCGAGCCCGCCGCGCGCAGGGCGTCGAGGTCGGGCGCGCGGTTCTCCTCCTCGTTGGCGATCACCAGGTCGGGGGCGAGGGCGGTGATGCGGTCGAGCCGGGGATTCTTGGTGCCGCCGACACGGGTGACCCCGAGGTCCGCCGGATGGCCGCACCAGTCCGTGGCGCCGACGAGGACGCCGGGCAGGGTGACGGCCACCGCCTCGGTGAGGGACGGCACGAGGGAGACGACCCGCACGCGGCGAACCCTAACGGGTGCGGTCCTTGACCGCCTCGATGTGCTCCGCCACCGCGACGACGATCACCCGGGTGTCGGGGACCGTGGCCCGCCAGCGATGGCGCACCCCACCGGTCAGGTAGAGGGTGTCGCCACGGCCGAGGCGGTAGGCGCGGCCCTCCGCCTCGATCTCCACGGCTCCGTCGGCGACGTACATCAACTCGTCGTTGCGGTGCTGGAATTCGCGGCCGGCGTCGTGGTCTCCGGTGAATTCCGAGGCGTGCAGTTGGTGGTGACCGCGGACCAGCGAGCGCACCCGCGGGTCGAAGCCGTTCTCGGTGTCCTCGGCGCGGACGACGTCCACGCTGCACGCCGGGTCGGCGGCGGCGAGCAGCTCGACGGCGGTGGTGCGCAGGGCGTCGGCGACCTTCTCCAGGGAGCTTCTGCTGGGGCGTGCCCGGTCGTTCTCGATCTGGCTCAGGAAGGGGACGGACAGGCCGCTGCGCTCGGCCACGACGGCGAGGGTGAGCTCCAGCGCGCGGCGGCGCCGCCGGACGGCCGCGCCCACCCGGAGGGGCTGCTGTTCTTTGTGGTCGCCCATCGCTCCGGCTCCCTCCTTCGCTAGCCGCGATTCCGACCGGGTGCCCCGCATCGGGCGCACCACTTCTGATGACTTCTCTGCACCCTACGCATGTTCGGCAAACCGTTTCATGCGGCCGTCACATCGATGTCATCCGGGGTCGGCGTCACCCCCATAGATCGCGCCAGCGCACGAGCCCCCGCCGGCCTTCGATCGGGAGCATGCCTCCGGATGGTGAAGTCCCGGGGTGCGGTGCAGAGTTGGCCGACGGTGGCGCATCCGGGGCGCGGGCCGGGAGGACGGTGAGGTTTGGGCAAGGCCGTAGCGCTGTGTGGTTGGCCGGATTCTTTCCGTAGGTGGGCCCGGGCTCGTTCCGTCCACCGCGCCGTGTACGCCACGAGGGGTGGACGGCACCGGAACGGTGCTGCCCACCCCTCGCGCGAGCGGATCCGGGTGCTGTCAGGTCACCCGGCCGCCCGGCTCTTCGTCCCCTGGCCGGCGACCGGGGCCCACTTGTCGACCAGCCCGGGGTGCTGCTTCAGCCAGGTGCGGACGGCGTCCTGCTCCTCGCCCTTGCCGGCCTTCTGGATCTGCGCCTCCAGGCCGGTGAGCTGCTGCTCCGTCATGGAGAAGTTCCGCAGCCACCTGCCGGCCTCGGGGTTGTCGGCGGCGAAGCCCTTGCGGGCGATGGTGTGCACGCCGTCGCCCTTGCCCCAGGCGCCCCGGGGATCCTGGAGCTTCTTCAGGTCGTAGTCGCTGTACGCCCAGTGGGGCGACCACAGGGTGACGACGACCGGTTGCTTCTTCGCGTAGGCGCGCTTGAGTTCGGCGAGCATCGCGGGGGTCGAGCCGTCGACGACCTCGTACGCGCCCGTCAGGCCGTACTCCTTGAGAACCTTGCTCTTGAGCAGGCCCATCATGCCGGCGCTGGGCTCGATGCCGATGATCTTCCCGCCGAACTCTGAGGCGTGCGCCCTGAGGTCCGCCAGGGAGTTCACGTCCTTCACGTACGACGGGACGGTCAGCTCCAGCGAGGTGGGGCCGTACCACTTGCCGAGGTCGTCGAGCTGCTTGCCGTACTTCTTCCAGTACTCGGCGTGGGTGGTGGGCAGCCAGGAGTCGGTCTGGAAGTCGAGCTGGCCGGTGGCGAGGCCGGTGTAGAGGGGGCCGGCGGCGTACTGGGTGGTGGTCACCTTGAAGCCGCGCTCCTCCAGGATCTCCTTCCACAGGTACGTGGAGGCGATGCCCTCGTCCCAGGGGATGTAGCCGATCCGGATCTCCTTGCCCCTGCCGACGTCCGTGCCGGAGGCCTGGGAGGTGCCGGAGGAGCCGAAGACCCCCATGCCGCCGGCCACCAGGGCCAGCACGACCACGCCGACGACCGCGACCGCCGGGCGCGGGCGGTGGGCCCAGACCCGGGTGCCGGTGGCCGCGCGGGCCTTCGCGGCGGCGCGGCGGCCGAGCGGGGACAGCTGGGTGCCGAGGGCACCGGTCACGCGGTCCAGGTAGATGGCGAGGACGACGATGCCGACGCCCGCCTCGAAGCCGAAGCCGATGTCGAGCCGGCCGATGGCCTCGTTGACGGCGCCGCCGAGGCCGCCGGTGCCGACCATGCCGGCGATCACGACCATCGACAGGCCCAGCATGATCACCTGGTTGACGCCGGCCATGATGGTCGGCAGCGCCAGCGGCAGCTGGACGCGCAGCAGGATGTCGCGGGGCGAGGTGCCGAACGCCTCGGCCGCCTCCACCAGCTCGGCGTCGACCTGCCGGATGCCCAGCTCGGTCATGCGGACACCGGGCGCGAGGGCGAAGATCAGCGTGGCGATGACGCCGGCGGCGGTGCCCAGGCCGAAGAAGAGGATGGCCGGGATCAGCAGCACCATCGACGGCATGGTCTGGAGCAGGTCCAGGACGGGGCGCACGGCCGCGCTGACCGCCTTGGAACGGGCGGCCCAGATGCCCAGCGGGACGGAGATCACCAGGGCGATCACCGTGGCGACGAGGACCAGGGCGAGCGTGGACATCGCCCGGTCCCACAGGTCGAGCGAGTCGACGAGCGCGAACCCGGCGAAGGCGAGGACTCCCGCGACCAGCCCGCGCAGCCACCAGGCGAGCACCGCGAGGATGCCCGCCAGGAGCAGCGGCTCGGGTGCGGTCAGGACGGCGTCGATGCCGTCGTACATGCCCTCCACGACCGCGCGGATCGCGTCGAACAGCCAGGACAGATGGGCGACCAGCCAGTCGACGCCGGAGTCGACCCAGTCACCGAGGTGGAGCCTAGGCACCGGCGGTCACCTTCTTCGTCTCGTCCTGCCCGCCGCCGCAGACGGTGATCTCGTCCCGCTCGTCGAACGCGTCGCCGAGGAAGCCGACGAGGCGCTGCCTCGGTACGACGCCCACGAGCGTGCGCGCGTCGTCGCGGACCGCGACCGGGTGCGGGAGGCGGGCGCTGAGCGCGCACAGCTCGGTGAACGGTGTGTCCGGCGTGGCGGACGGACAGCCGCAGTCGGCCTCGTCGCCGCGCAGCTCGGTGTCCATGACGGCGGCGGCGGTCAGGACGCGGGAGCGGTCCACGTCCTTGGTGAAGGAGGCCACGTAGTCGTCGGCGGGACGGATCAGGATGTCCTCGGCGGTGCCGGTCTGCACGATCCGGCCGTCGCGCATGACGGCGATCCGGTCGCCCAGGCGCATGGCCTCGTTGAGGTCGTGGGTGATGAAGACGATCGTCTTCTTCAGGGTCTGCTGGAGCGTCAGCAGCTGGTCCTGCATGTCGCGTCGGATCAGCGGGTCGAGCGCGCTGAAGGACTCGTCCATCAGCAGCAGCTCGGCGTCGGTGGCGAGCGCGCGGGCCAGGCCGACGCGCTGCTGCATGCCGCCGGACAGCTCGTCCGGCCAGGAGTCCTCCCAGCCGGCCAGGCCGCACAGGGCGAGCGCCTCGTCGGCGCGGCGCTCGCGCTCGGCGCGGGGCACGCCCTGCACGGCGAGGCCGTAGGCGGCGTTGTCGCGGACGCTGCGGTGCGGGAAGAGCGCGAAGTGCTGGAAGACCATGCTGATCTTCCGTGCGCGGACCTCGCGCAGTTCGCGGTCGGTGAGCGCGGTCAGGTCCCGGCCGCCGAAGCGGACCTGCCCGGCGGTCGGGTCCAGCAGACCGTTGAGCATCCGCAGCAGGGTGGACTTGCCGGATCCGGACAGGCCCATCACCACGAAGATCTGACCGGAGTCCACGGTGAAGGAGGCGTCGATCACGGCGGCGGTGGTGCCGTCGGCGCGCAGCTCCTCCCGGTCGGCTCCCCGCCGCAGTCTTTCCACTGCCTGGTCCGGTCGTCTGCCGAACACCTTGTACAGATGCTCGGCCTCAAGGCTGGCTGACACACGTACCTCTCGTTGAAAACAGCAACTATCTCCGCTCGGAGGCGGCGCCTGCCCAAGTGCCCCGGAGGCAAACACAACAGTGGCCCAGTTCACAGACCCGCCCGCCCGGTACGGCATGATGGCGAGGCGTGACCGGACGACTGATGCTCCTCGACACCGCCTCCCTCTACTTCCGCGCCTACTTCGGCGTGCCGGACTCGGTGAAGGCACCGGACGGCACGCCGGTGAACGCCGTGCGCGGGCTGCTGGACTTCATCGACCGGCTGGTGAAGGACCACCGGCCGGACCGCCTGGTGGCGTGCATGGACGCGGACTGGCGGCCCCGGTGGCGGGTCGACCTCATCCCCTCCTACAAGGCGCACCGGGTCGCCGAGGTGCACGAGGCCGGGCCGGACGAGGAGGAGGTCCCGGACACGCTCTCCCCGCAGGTGCCGGTCATCGAGGCCGTCCTGGACGCGCTCGGCATCGCGCGGGTCGGGGTCGAGGGGTACGAGGCGGACGACGTCATCGGCACGTTCACCGCGCGCGCCGAGGGCCCGGTCGACATCGTCACCGGCGACCGCGACCTGTACCAGCTGGTGGACGACGCCCGCGGGGTGCGGGTGCTGTACCCGCTCAAGGGCGTCGGCACGCTCCAGCTGACCGACGAGGCGTGGCTGCGCCAGAAGTATGGGGTGGACGGCAGCGGGTACGCGGATCTCGCGCTGCTGCGCGGCGACCCGAGCGACGGCCTGCCGGGCGTGCCCGGCATCGGGGAGAAGACGGCCGCCAAGCTGCTCGCCGAGTTCGGCGACCTGGCCGGGATCATGGCGGCGGTCGACGACCCCGGGGCCAGGCTCACGCCGTCGCAGCGCAAGCGACTGGATGAGGCCCGCCCGTACGTCGCCGTCGCGCCGACGGTCGTCCGGGTCGCCGCCGACGTCCCTCTGCCGGACGTCGACACGGAACTGCCGCGCGCGCCACGCGACGCGGCGGGGCTGGAGGAGCTGTCGGCGCGCTGGGGACTGGGCGGTTCCCTCCAGCGGCTGCTGACGACGCTCGGGGCCTGACGCGCACGACGGCCTCGGCCTGCCGGGGGTGCCCTCTCATCCTGGTCTGAAGGAGGGGGTGTTTACTTGCCCCGGATGCTAACTTAGGCGAACCTAACCAATGGAGCGCCCAACCAGTGGAGCCGGGAGGCCGTCATGGCAGAACGTCCGGGACGCAAGCCGCGGAAGCCCTATTCCGCCCAGGTCGTGCGCACCGAGCGACTGACCCCGCACATGCAGCGGGTGGTGCTCGGTGGTGAGGGTCTGGCGGACTTCGCCGCGGACACCTGCACCGACCACTATGTGAAGCTCCTGTTCCCCGCCGAGGGCGTGACCTATCCCGAGCCCTTCGACGTGGAGCGGATCCGTGCGGAGTTCCCGCGCGAACAGTGGCCGGTGACCCGGACGTACACGGTGCGCGCCTGGAATCCCGAACAGCGCGAGCTGGCCCTGGACTTCGTGATCCACGGCGACGAGGGCCTGGCCGGGCCGTGGGCGGCGCGCGTCCAGCCGGGCGAGACCGTGCGCTTCATGGGTCCTGGCGGGGCGTACGCGCCGGACGTGAGTGCCGACTGGCATCTGCTCGCCGGTGACGAGAGCGCCCTGCCGGCGATCGCCCGCTCCCTGGAGGCGCTGCCCGAGGGCGTCAGGGCCCACGCCTTCGTGGAGGTCTCCGGACCCGAGGAGGAGCAGAAGATCGACTCCGACGTGGCGGTCGTCTGGCTGCACCGTGGCGACCGGCCGGTCGGCGCGGCGCTGGTCGAGGCGGTGCGGGCGCTGGAGTTCCCCGAGGGGCGGATGCACGCCTTCGTGCACGGCGAGGCGGCCTTCGTGAAGGAGCTGCGCCGGCTGCTGCGCGTCGAACTCGCCGTCCCGCGCGAGGACCTGTCGATCTCCGGCTACTGGCGTCTGGGCCACAACGAGGACGGCTGGCAGGCCTCCAAGCGCGACTGGAACGCGCGCATCGAGGCCGAGCAGGAGGGCGGCGCGGCCGCGGCCTGAGCCGGACGCCTCGCGAGTGGCGGCGGCAGGCGGGGACCCGGCGTCCGGGGCCGGCGCCTACGCTGGTGCCCTGATGAGACGCAAGACCCGCACCCCGCCCTCGCCCCTGCCGCAGCGTAACGGGGTGGATCCGGTGCGGGTGCGGCTGCCGCTCGACGGGGCGTGGGCCACCGTGGGTGAGCATCTGGTCGAGCGGCTCAGCGGGGCCGCCCCCGGGATGGTCGCGGGGATGCTGGACGCGGGACTGGTCGTCGATGCGGACGGTCGGCCGGTGGCCGCAGACGCCCCGTACGAACCGGGGATGTACGTGTGGTTCCACCGCGAGCTGCCCGACGAGGTTCCCGTGCCCTTCCCGCTGGAGGTCGTGTACCGGGACGAGCGGATCGTCGTCGTGGACAAGCCGCACTTCCTCGCCACGACCCCGCGCGGCAGTCATGTCGCCGAGACCGCCCTGGCCCGCCTCCGGCGTGAACTCGGCCTGCCGACGCTGACGGCGGCGCACCGTCTGGACCGGCTGACGGCAGGGCTGGTGCTGTTCACGGTACGGCCCGCGGACCGCGGCGCCTACCAGTCGCTGTTCCGCGACCGGCAGGTGCGCAAGGAGTACGAGGCGGTCGCCCCGTACGTTCCCGGGCTGGCCCTGCCCCGGACCGTGCGCAGCCGGATCGTCAAGGAGCGCGGGATCCCGGCCGCGCAAGAGGTGCCGGGCGAGCCGAACGCGGTGACCCTGGTGGAACTGGCCGAGCACCGTGAGCGGGACGGGCTGGGCCGGTACCGGCTGGTCCCTGCCACCGGCCAGACGCATCAGCTGCGGGTGCACATGAGCTCCCTGGGCGTGCCCCTCCTCGGCGATCCGCTGTACCCGGAGGTGACCGGCCCCGTACCGGCCGGCGACTTCCGGCGTCCGCTGCAACTGCTCGCGCGGAGGCTGGAGTTCACCGATCCGGTTACGGGGACGGAGCACCGCTTCGTCAGCGGCCGGGTGCTGCGAGCCTGGTCGTCGCCCGCCGAGTGGGCCGCCGGGTAGGCCGGTCAGTGGCCGCGCCACCACCTCTTGAGGCGCTGCCACACGCCGTCCCGGCGGGCCGGTTCGGCGGGCGCGGGAGCCGGCTGCGGCGGGGTCGGCACTTCGGCTTCGGGGGCGGGGGCCGGTACGGGCTCGGTACGGGTGGTGCCGACCTGCCAGGTGGCGCGCTGCGGCGGGATCGGCGCGGGGCTGGGCTTGAGCATCACGTCCTGCTGCGGCTTCGGTTCAAAGCGCACCGGCAGTTCCACCAGGTGCCGTGAGGCGATCGACGACCGCCAGCGCAGCTCCTCCTCGGCGCAGTCGAGCTGGACGTCCGGCAGCCGGGTCAGCAGTGCGTCGACGCCGACGTCGGCGATGGCACGGCCGATGTCCTGGCCGGGGCACTCGTGCGGGCCGCCGCCGAAGGCGAGGTGGGAGCGGTTGCCCTGCATGTTGGCGGACAGGTCGGGGCGTACCCGCGGGTCGACGTTGCCCGGTCTGGGGGCGAACAGCAGCCCGTCGCCCCGGCGGATGCGCTGGCCGCCCAGCTCGGTGTCCTGCTTGGCGAAGTAGCCGAGGACGGCGCTGAACGGCGGCTCGTCCCACAGGGACTGTTCGACCGCTTCGGGCACCGTCATCTGCCCGCCGTTGAGCTGGGCGCGGAAGCCCGGCTCGGTGAGGACCATGCGCAGCGCGTTGCCGAGCAGGTTGGTGGTGGCCTCGTAGGCGGCGAAGAGCACCAGGCGCAGGTGCTCCCGGACCTCGTCGTCGGTCAGCCCGGCCGGGTGGGTGATGAGGTGGCTGGTGAAGTCCTCGTCCGGCCGGGCACGGCGGCGGCTGGTGAGCCTGCTGAGCGCGTCCATGACGTAGGTGTGGCTGGCGATGGCGGTCTCGGTGCCCTTGAGCGCGTCGCGGGCGGCCTGCACCATGCGGCCGTTGTACTCCTCGGGCATGCCGAGGATCTCGCACATCACGGCCATCGGCAGGTGCTCCGCGAACTGGCCGACCAGGTCGGCGCGGCCCTCCCCGCAGAACTCGTTGACCAGCACCTGGGTGTAGCGGCCGATGTGGCGCCGGATGCCGCGGTGGTCGATGGTCGACATGGCGCCGGTGACGGCCGCCCGCAGTCGCTGGTGCTCGTCGCCCTCGGCGTGCGAGCAGATGGGCTGCCAGGCGATGTGCGGCATCAGCGGGTGGTCGGGCTTGACCATGCCCTCCGCCAGCGGGGTCCAGATGCGGCTGTCCCGGGTGAACTGCGAGGGGCTGCGCACCATGTGCAGGTTCTCGGCGTGTCCGAGGACCACCCACATCGGCACGTCGTCGTGCAGCAGCACCGGTGCCACGGGGCCGTAGTCCGCCCGCAGCTTGTCGTACAGCTCGCCCAGGTCGTCCGCGTCCGGGCCGTACAGCCGGTGCAGTCCCCCGGGCCCGACGCCGTGCGCGGGGCAGCCGGGGGGCGGGCCGAGCGTGGGATCGTCCGTGCCGGCCGGGGAGTGGGGTTCAGGCGTCACAGTGGTCGCTCCGAGGGATGGATCCGGGGGTGGGGAAAGTCGCAAGGGGGTCAGGTGAGGGCGCCGGTCATGGCGAGCGAGTGCAGGAAGCGCATGAGGGTCATCAGCGTGTCGCGGCTGGAGGCCCGGCGGCGCGCGTCGCACTCGATGATGGGGATCTCCGGCGGCAGGTCCAGCGCGGTGCGCAGTTCATCGACGGGGTAACGGGGTGCGTCGGGGAAGGAGTTGACGGCGACGACGAAGGGCACGCCGCGCTCCTCCAGTCGCCCTATGACGTCGAAGCTGACTTCCAGCCGGCGGGTGTCGATGAGCACGACGGCGCCGAGGGCGCCTTCGAAGAGGCCGTTCCACAGGAACCAGAAGCGCTCCTGGCCGGGCGTGCCGAAGAGGTAGAGCACCAGCTTGTCGGTGATGCTGATGCGGCCGAAGTCCATGGCCACGGTGGTGGCCGTCTTCGTCTCGGAGCCGTAGTTGTCGTCGACACCGATGCCGGCCTGGGTCATGGTCTCCTCGGTGGTCAGCGGTTTGATCTCACTGACCGAGCCGACCATGGTGGTCTTGCCGACTCCGAAGCCGCCGACGATCACGATCTTCACCGCGGCCTGGGCCGTGTGCGGCAGATGATCCGCGGTCCGTGGGCCCGGGATGGTGTCAGAGCTTTTGAAGTCCATGCATCACCGCTTCGAGGAGTGAACGGTCGGGCAGCGCCTGGCGGACGATCGGAACGCGCGCCTGCACCAGTTCGGCCGTGATCATCTCGGTGATCAGTACGGTCATCGCGCTGAAGGGCAGATTGAGGTAGGCCGACAGTTCGGCCACGGACAGGGGGGCGGTACAGAGCCGGAGCAGCGCCGCCTGCTCGGGCGGGACGGAGGGCGGTGGGTCGGCGCGCGCCACGATTAACGTCACCAGGTCCAGCTCGGCGCGTCCCCCGTCGGCGGAGCCGGTGATGACGTACAACCGCTCGGGGTTCTTCTTGGCCCCCGTCGGCTCGCCCGCCTCGGGGGGTTCCGGCAGTGGTTCCGGTTGCGGGAGTCGCCGTCTGCGTCGCGGAGGAGTCATACGGTCTGCCCGTTCCGCCGGGGCGGACTGGTGAGATGGGCGCCGATGCGGACGACGAGGTCGCGCATCATGCCGCTCATCCGGCCCGGCTCGCACACGACGTCGGCGAGGACCGCGAGGTAGGCGTTGGCGCCCGCGGCCATCAGGTAGAAGTAGCCGCCGTCGATCTCGATGACGACCAGCTTCATGTCGCCGTCGCTGCCGGGGAGTTCCTGGGCAACGGCGCCGGCCAGGCTCTGCACGCCCGCGCAGGCCGCGGCGACGCGGTCAGCGGCGTCGGGGTCGCCGCCGTAGCGGGCGATGCGCAGGCCGTCGGCGGAGAGCACCACGATCATCTCGATGCCCGGTACGCCGTCGGCGAGCTCCTTGAGCATCCAGTCGAAGTTCGCTCGCTGCTGGATCACTTGAGGTCCCCCTCCTCGTCGGCCTCGGTGTGGTGGGTGGTGGCCGAATCGTTGATCAGGTGCAGGTATGCGGTCGGGTTCCGCGTGAAGTCGGTCGGGTGGCCCGGGTTGTCCTTCTTGAGCCCCTCCCAGAAGGCCTCGACCCACAGTCCGGGTTCGCGGTCGTCCTTCTTCTTCTCGGGCTCGGGGCCGGGCTTGTGCTGCGACCAGATGGTGGGCTTGCCCTCGCGTTCGGCCTGCTCGATGGCGGCCTGTTCGGCGAGGCGCTGGCTGAGCGGGATCTTCATCCTGCTGCGGCGCTGCGGCAGGCCGCCGGCGGTCCACTCGGTGACCTCGGGGACGTCGTCCTCCATGGAGATCCCGGCGGGGATGCGCGGGCTGGTGGGGCGCCGCTTCTTGGGAGCGCGCTTGGGGCCCTCGAGTGCGCCGAGTTCGGCCTTGGGCACGGCGGTGGCGCCGATGCCGTGGGCGAGGCCGGGGGCCGGCTCGGTGGTCATCATGCTGCTGGGCACGATGAGGACGGCGCGGACGCCGCCGTACGCGGAAGCGCGCAGCGAGACCTGCATGTTGTACGTCGAGCACAGTCGGCCGATGACGGCGAGGCCGAGACGCGGGGTGGTGCCGAGGGTCTGGAGGTCGACGCCCGCCTTGGCCGCCTCCAGCATGTTCTCGATCCGGGCCCGGGCCTCCTCGTTGAGGCTGACCCCGGCGTCCTCGATCTCGATGGCGACGCCGGTCTGCACCTCGGTGGCGGTGACGTGCACCTTGGTCTGGGGCGGCGAGTAGCGGGTGGCGTTGTCGAGGAGCTCGGCCGCGGCGTGGATGACCGGCTCGACGCAGGTGCCCTTGATGTTCACATGGGCGATGGAGGCCAGGTCGATCCGGCGGTACTCGAGGATCCGGGACATGGCGCCGCGCAGCACGCTGTACAGCGCCACGGGGTTGGGCCACTGACGGCCGGGGCGGCCGCCGCCGAGGACGGAGATGGAGTCGGCGAGGCGGCCGATCAGCGCGGTGCCGTGGTCGATGCGCAACAGGTCGTCGAAGACCTCGGGGTTGCGGCCGTGGTCCTCCTCCATCTCGCGGAGTTCGTTGGCCTGCTGGTGGACGATGGCCTGGACGCGGCGGGCGATGTTCACGAACGCCTGCTGTGCCGCGTCGCGTGCCGTCTCCTCCTCGTCCACGACCTTCAGCAGGGCCTTGAGCAGGTCGCGCAGGGCGTCGGGCAGGTGACGCAGTTCCGGGTCGGCGTCGAGGACCTTGCGAACCACCTCTCTGGGGGATTCACCGGCGCGCAGCCGGTACAGCGCGGTCGGCACGATCTCCGTGCGGAAGCGGAGGAGATCGGCTTCCTGGGCGGCGAGGCGCCGCTCCAGATACGCGGTGTGACGGGCGTGTTCCGCCCGCGCCTCACGGAGCTTGCGACCGCGGCGCACCGCTTCCACCGCCGCAGCGATCACCAGCAGTGTGGCGACGGCGCCGCACAGGCCGACCGCGGTCCGGGCCGGCGCCGCGACCACGGCGACGGCGGCTCCGGTCGCCGCGGCCATCGATATGGCCGGCAGCAACAACACGCGTACGTAGGACAGTTCGCGGCCACCGGGAGGGGATTGAACACTCACCATGTATGCCTCTGTGACTAATCGGCGGGGTGTCGGGGGAGATGACGGAGGGAAGATTCCTGGAGCAGTCAGGATCTTCGGCATCTTTGGGAACAGACGCACGAATTCACCTCAACTCGGTGCGCCGCGGGCGAGCTTAGTCCGACCGGATCATCGCCGTGTCATATTCGGCGAGCACCTGAAATCGCCCACGCCACAGGAGTACGCTCGGACCCATTTGCACTCTGCGCCAACAATCGCACACCGAACGTAGCCAAGGACAGGCGTGCGAAGATAACTCACCGTAACGAGTGAAGAGCCGTCCGAGCGGTGACGAATCCCGGCTAGGCCGACAGCAATGTCCCCGGCTTCCCGTGCGAGCCGAGCGCACAGGAAGCCGGGGACATCACCTCGTACAGAGGCCGGCACCCGCCGGCCGGTCCGTCACCCCACGGACGAGTAGGCCACCACGCCGCGCAACAACTGATCGACCGCCTTGCGCGCGGCCTTCGCCACCGTCGAGCCCTCCACGGGCGAAGCCGCCGAGATCTGCCCGAGCACGTCGATCACCTGCTTGCACCACCGCACGAAGTCCCCCGCCGGCATCTCCGCCTCGCGCAGCACCTCGTCGAGCCCCTTGCCGCTGGCCCACATGTACGCGGCCCAGGCGAAGCCGAGGTCGGGCTCGCGCTGGCCGACACCCTCGGTCTGGGTGATCCGGAACTCCTCCTCCAGAGCGTCCAGCCGCCCCCAGATCCGGACCATCTCGCCCAGCGCCGCCTTGGCCTTGCCCGACGGCAGCTTGGGCGCCATCGCGTCGTCGCCGACCCTGGCCTCGTACACCAACGCCGACACACAGGCGGCGAGTTCGGCGGGTGCCAGGCCCTCCCAGACGCCCTCGCGCAGGCATTCGCTGGCCAGCAGGTCGAGTTCGCCGTACAGCCGGGCGAGCCGCCTGCCGTGCTCGGTGACCTCGTCGGCACGCAGGTAGTCCAGCTCGGTCAGCAGGGCGACGATCCGGTCGAAGGTCCGCGCGATGGTGTTCGTACGGCCTTCGATCCGCCGCTCCAGCTGCGAGGTGTCCCGCAGCAGCCGGTGGTACCGCTCGGCCCAACGGGCGTGGTCCTCACGGTCGTTGCAGCCATGACACGGATGCGCGCGGATCGCCGTGCGCAGCCGTGCGATCTCGCGGTCGTCGGCGGCCTGCGAGCGCTTCTTGCGGGCGCGCTCCGCCGGGATGTGCCCGGCCTTGGTGCGCAGCGCGGAGGCGAGGTCGCGACGGGACTGCGGTGAGCGGGGGTTGAAGGACTTCGGGATCCGCATCCGCTCCAGCGGCTCGACCGGCACGGGGAAGTCCATCGACGCCAGCCGCTTGACCTGCCGCTCGGCGGTCAGCACCAGCGGGCGCGGACCGTCGTGGTGTTCGAAGCCGCGGTGGCCGTTGGACCGCCCGGCGGGCAGGCCCGGGTCGAGCACCAGCGCCAGCCCCGCGTACTTGCCCGTCGGCACGTGGATGACGTCGCCCGGTTTGAGCTTCTCCAGGGCGACGGCGGCCTCGGCACGTCGCTGGGACGCGCCCTGCCGGGCCAGTTCGGTCTCCCGGTCCTTCAGTTCGCGGCGCAGCCGCGCGTACTCGTCGAAGTCGCCGAGGTGGCAGGTCATGGAGGCCTTGTAGCCCTCCAAGCCCTCTTCGTTGCGCTGCACCTGCCGGGAGATCCCGACGACCGACTTGTCGGCCTGGAACTGCGCGAAGGAGGTCTCCAGCAGTTCGCGCGAGCGGTGCCGGCCGAACTGTTCGACCAGGTTGACCGCCATGTTGTACGACGGCTTGAAGCTGGAGCGCAGCGGGTAGGTGCGCGTGCCCGCGAGGCCCGCCAGGTGCTCGGGGCTCATGCCGCGCTGCCACAGCACGACCGCGTGGCCCTCGATGTCGATGCCACGGCGACCGGCGCGGCCGGTGAGCTGGGTGTACTCGCCCGGGGTGATGTCGGCGTGCTGCTCGCCGTTCCACTTGACGAGTTTCTCCAGCACGACCGAGCGGGCGGGCATGTTGATGCCCAGCGCGAGGGTCTCGGTGGCGAAGACCGCCTTGACCAGGCCGCGGACGAACAGCTCCTCCACGACCTCCTTGAAGGTCGGCAGCATGCCCGCGTGGTGGGCGGCGATACCGCGCTCGAGGCCCTCCAGCCATTCGTAGTAGCCGAGGACGTGCAGGTCCTCGGTGGGAATCGACGCCGTGCGCTCCTCGACCAGGGCGCGCACCTTTTCCCGCGCCTCCTCGTCGTTGAGGCGCAGGCCCGCGTACAGGCACTGCTGGACGGCCGCCTCGCAGGCGGCGCGGCTGAAGATGAAGGTGATGGCGGGCAGCAGGCCCTCGGAGTCGAGCCGCTCGATGACCTCGGGCCGGCCCGGCGTCCACACCCGCGAACGCTGCCTGCGCTCCCGTTCCCGGTCGGCCTCGCGCATGGCGCGGCCCCGCCTGCGGTCCTGGTACGACGGACGGCTGGCCTCCATGCGGGCCAGCCGTGTGAGGTCGGGGTTGACGGCCTTCTTGTGGCCCTCGCCCTCCTCGAACAGGTCGTACATCCGGCGCCCGGCCAGTACGTGCTGGAACAGCGGCACGGGCCGGTGCTCGGAGACGATCACCTCGGTGTCGCCGCGGACGGTGTCCAGCCAGTCGCCGAACTCCTCGGCGTTCGACACCGTCGCAGACAGCGACACCAGGGTCACCGACTCGGGCAGGTGGATGATCACCTCCTCCCAGACGGCCCCGCGGAAGCGGTCGGAGAGGTAGTGCACCTCGTCCATGACCACGTACCCGAGGCCGAGGAGGGTCTGCGAACCCGCGTACAGCATGTTGCGCAGCACCTCGGTGGTCATCACGACCACCGGGGCGTCCGGGTTCACGCTGTTGTCGCCGGTCAGCAGGCCGACCTTTTGTGTGCCGTAGCGGCGGCACAGGTCGGAGTACTTCTGGTTCGACAGCGCCTTGATGGGTGTCGTGTAGAAGCACTTCTTGCCCTGCTGGAGGGCGAGGTGGACGGCGAACTCGCCCACGATCGTCTTGCCCGAGCCGGTGGGGGCGGCCACCAGCACGCCCTTCCCCGCCTCGAGTGCCTGGCAGGCCTCGATCTGGAAGGGGTCGAGGCCGAAGTCGTACATCTCGCGGAAGGACGCGAGTGCGGTGGCCTGCTCGGCTGCCCGCCTGCGGGCTGCCGCGTACCGCTCGGCCGGTGAGAGGTCCTCTGTCATCGTGCATTCGAGGTTACCGGGCCCCACTGACAACAGGACGATCATTATCCGGAACGTGGGACAACCACAACGAGCGGTGCCCGCGTCCCCTGAGGACGCGGGCACCGCTCGTGAGCCGGTGAAGGCAGGTCAGGTCACGTCGTCATATCCGTTGACCCGGTCCGGGCCGGCCTGCTCGGGCACCGCCCGGCCCGCGGAGACCGGCTCGACCTCGCCGATGTCCTCCGGGGTGAGGTCCAGCTCGGAGGCCTCGTCGTCGCCCGGTCCCGCGGCCTCGCGTCGCGCCCGGCGCCGGTCGTTGAGCAGCGCGATGGCCACGGCGATGAAGTAGAGCCCCCAGATCGGCGCCGCCAGCGCCAGCATCGTCATCGGGTCGGGGCTGGGTGTGGCCACGGCCGCGAAGACGGTGATGCCGATGACCATGCCGCGCCACCAGCCCAGCATGCGGCTCCCGGACAGCACGCCGGTGAGGTTGAGCATGACCAGCAGCAGGGGCATCTCGAAGGCGAGACCGAAGACGACGATCATGCGGGTGACCAGGTCCAGCAGATCGTCCAGCGGCAACAGGTTCTCGGCACCACTGGGCGTGAGGTC
Organism: Streptomyces sp. NPDC001480; assembly: GCF_042894725.1. Taxonomy (NCBI): domain Bacteria; kingdom Bacillati; phylum Actinomycetota; class Actinomycetes; order Kitasatosporales; family Streptomycetaceae; genus Streptomyces; species Streptomyces sp. NPDC001480. The sequence goes on from NZ_JBIAVX010000007.1 coordinate 281,836, forward strand.
GATCATCACCTTGGCCGTGGTGGGCAGCACGTGGAACGCGAGGTAGCCACCGGCGAGGAAGAGCGGGAAGCCGAAGCCGACGAAGGCGTAGGCGTACTTCTTCTCGTTGCGGTGCAGACCCGGAGCGACGAACGCCCACAGCTGGTACAGCCAGACAGGCGACGCGAGCACGACACCGGCCATCAGGGCGACCTTCAGGGCCAGGGTGAACGGTGCCAGCAGGCCGCTGACGGTGATGTGCGCGCAGTGCGCGTTCTTGACCTTGGCCAGTTCCCCGAAGGACTGGTCACAGCCGATCTCGTCGAGCAGTGGCCTGGTGATGACATCGATGATGTCCCTGTAGAAGAAGGCCGCGACGATCGTGACAACGAGGATCGCCAGGACACCCTTGGCAAGCCGGTTGCGCAGCTCACGCAGGTGATCCGCGAGCGGCATCCGGCCCTCGGGATCCCTCTCCTTTTTGCGGGCGGACTTGGGCAACCCACATCCTCATCTCGTGCAACGGACCGGATCCCCCGGTCCTCGCGTCAGCGCTGGGTCGTGTCCGTCGGCTCGTTGACCGGGCGGGAGCTGGTCACGTCGCCGGGAGCGGCCTGGATCGTGCGCTGGGCGGGAGCGGGCTCCTCGGCGGACTCGGCGGTGGAGGACTGCTTGCCCTCCTCCTTCATCGCCTTCGCCTCGCTCTTCAGGATGCGGGCGGACTTGCCCAGCGAGCGCGCCATGTCCGGCAGCTTCTTGGAACCGAACACGAGGAGGATGACCACAACGAGGATCAGCAGGTGCCACGGCTCAAGTCCGTTGCGGAACATAAATCTTCACCTTCTCACCGAGGCGGGGCGACGGGCCTGTCCGACCAGTCGGACACATGTCCGAACATCGTGCTGACAGCGATCGTAACGCCCGGGGGTGAACGTGGAACAATCCCCGTGCGTATTCCTGCTCTGCGGACCGTGCCTCGTAGCCGGACCACGACCAGCAGGGTACCTGCCGCAGCCGTCCGCGTGACAGGGCGAACTGACCCAAAACGCTTGCGTCTCAACACTCACAGGACCGCCACAGCGGCCCTCACAGCGAGTCGACAGCGCGGGCGGCGCTCGCGGACGCCCGCTCCAGGTCCTCGGCGGCCCTGTTGATACGGCTCGCGGAGTCCGTGACCTGCCTGCCGAGGCGCTGCGCCTCCAGGAAGACCCGGACCGCCAGCACACCGAGGACGGCAAGTCCCAGGAAACCCACAGCTACCGCGAACATCGGCCAGAACATGACGCCGAGCCTAGACGGTGGAGTGCAGCCGCAGGGTCCTGACCCCGCCCCCGGTCAGCAGCTCGACGATGCGCTCCCCCGCGGGCTTGCGGACCGACACGCCGCACTCGGGGCAGGTGAAGGAGTAGAACGTCGTACGGCTGCTGGCGCCGATCGCCAGGCGCAGGGCGCTCGCGGCGAGCTCGAAGCGGCCCCGGCAGTCCGGGCAGCCCGCCTTGAACACCACGGGGACCACTCTCTTCATCCCGGCGAACGCCGCCGCGACCGTCATGTCCCGCGCACCGGACCCCGCAGACTCGCTCAAAGCCCCAGCTCCTCTTTTCCTGGTGGTCCGCCAAGAACAGCACTCGTCACGCCTGCGGCGCGTCGTACGCCACGAGCGCCTCGGTCGCCGCCTGGCGGGCGCTGGCGGCCAGCTCGGGCGGCGACACGATCCGGCCGTCGCGGCCCAGCCGCAGCGCCAGGCGTCTGAGCGATGCCGGATCGGGGGTGCGCAAGGTAATACGCAGTCCGCCGTCGGGAAGCTCATCCGCGCTGTCGTGCGGGTAGTACTCGGCCACCCAGCGGCCGCCGGGGCCGACCTCGACGACGACCTCCGGGTCCTCGGCGGCGGGCTGCACCAGCGCTTCGGACAGGTCCCGCAGTTCTATCTCGGGCGGCGCCGACGGCTCGTCGAGAATCCTGATCTCGGCGACCCGGTCGAGCCGGAACGTACGCCGGGCCTCGGAGCGGCGGCACCAGGCCTCGACATAGGTGTGGCCGACGCTTACCAGGCGGATGGGGTCGATCTCGCGCTCGGTGACCTCGTCCCGGGCGGGCGAGTAGTAGCGGATCCACAGCCGGCGGCGCTCGGAGATCGCCCGGTCGACGTCGGCGAAGACACCGCCCTCGGACTCGAACGTCACCGACAGCCGGGCACTGGCGCCGGCCGCCTCGCCGGCCGCGGCCTCCACCTTGGCCGTCGCCCGCAGCAACGCCTGCCGGTCGCCCTCCCGCAGACCGGGCAGGGTGGCGACGGCCCGGGCGGCCACCAGCAGGGCGGTGGCCTCGTCGGCGGCGAGCCTGAGCGGCTCCGCGGCCTCCGCGCCGAGCGCCGCGGGGTTGTGCCACCAGATGCGCTCGCCGTCGGTGTCGATGTCGAGCAGGTCGCCACCGCGGAAACTGGTGCCGCACATGGGCAGCACGTCGAGGTCCGAGACCAGCTCGTCCTCGGTGATCCCGAAGGCGCGCGCCACGTCCGCGACCCGGGCACCGGGACGCTCACGCAGATACGTCACCAGGGAGAGCATCCGCCGGGTCTGGTCGATGGCGTTCACGGACCTGACCGGTTTGCCTGCCACTGTTCCGCTCCCCCTCAGCCCTTGGCCACGGCACGCAGCCGGTCCACCACGTCGGCCCGCAGCTCGGCGGGCTCCAGGACCACCACGTCCGGACCGAACTCCACCAGCCAGGCGTCCAGACCGTGCCCGTACGGAATCTCCAACTCGTCCCAGCCGTCCCCGAGTTCCCGCACCGAGGTGGCTTTCGCCCGAAGGGGGTAACCGGCGTCCGAACGCAGCCGGATCAGGGCCGTGCGATCGGCGATCTCGCCCGCCCAGCTCGCCACGGTCTCGCGGACGGTGACCACGTCGGGGACCGGGGCGGTGAAACCGTTGCCCCGGGTACGCACCTTCCCGGTGATCCGGGACAGCCTGAACACGCGCTCGGCGCCCCGGTCGCGGTCCCATCCCGCCAGGTACCAGTGGCCGCGCCAGCACTCCAGCGCCCACGGCTCCACAAGCCGGGGCTCCGGGTGGGCCGCGGAGGCCTTGCGGTACTCGAAGACGACCGGGCGGCGGTCGCGGCAGGCCAGCATCAGCGGCTCGAAGGCGGCCTCGTGCACCGGGATGCGCGGCTCCAGGGCGCCGTGCGCCTCGTACGGGTCGACGTCCTCGGGCAGGCCGGCCGCGCGCAGCTTCTGGAGGGCGCCGCTGGCCGCGCCGGCCAGCCGGGCCTGCTGCCAGACCTTGGCGGCCAGACCCAGGGCGGCGGCCTCCTCGGCGTCCAGGGTGATGGGCGGCAGACGGTTGCTGTCGCGGCGGGCCAGGTAGCCGACCTCACCGTCGATGTTCTCGACGGTCTCGATCACCAGCCCCAGCTCGCGCAGGTCGTCCTTGTCGCGCTCGAACATCCGGCTGAAGGAGTCGTCGGATCCCGCCGCGCCCTTGTCCGGCCTCCCCGCCTCGACGTAGGCCTCGATGGAGTCACGCAGCTCGCGCTTGCTGAGCGGCCGGCGTGTACCCAGCAAGCACAGCGCCAGGTTCATCAGCCGCTCGGCCTTGGCAATGGCCATCGACGCCCTTCGCCTTCCCTATGGTGGTTCCAACCGATGACCGTACCGCTCCGGAGCGTCGCGGCAAAAGCCGATGCAAGACCGAGGGCCCATGCGGACAGCACGGGCCCTCGTTCGACCAGGATCGGTCAGCGCTTGGCAACGCCCACCAGGTCGCAGACGAAGATCAGCGTCTCGCCCGGGGCGATCCGGCCACCGGCACCCCGGTCGCCGTACGCGAGGTGCGCGGGGATGACCAGCTGGCGGCGACCGCCGACCTTCATGCCCTGCACGCCCTTGTCCCAGCCCTGGATGACCTGGCCGACACCGAGCTGGAAGTCCAGCGGGGTCCCGCGGTTCCAGGAGGCGTCGAACTCCTCGCCGGTGGAGAACGCGACGCCCACGTAGTGAACCTTGACGAAGTCACCAGCCGCGGCGACCTCGCCGTCCCCCTCCCAGATGTCCTTGATCTCGAGGTCGGCCGGGGGCTCGCCGCCCGGGAAGTCGATCTCGGGCTTCTCGATGTTCACGTCTAAAGCTCCTGCTTGTGTACGACTCGGAACCCGGACAGTCTTTCACCTTCGGGCCGCTCGCGCCCGCGCCGGGCGCACCACGGGGCGCCCTACATCGCCGCCAGGATGTCCACGGTGAACACCAGAGTGGAGTCCTTCTTGATGGGGCTGCCGCTCGGCGGGTTGTCGCCGTAACCCTGGTCCGGCGGCACCACGATCAGGACCCGGCTGCCCACCTTCTTGCCCGTGACGCCGTCGGCCAGGCCCTTGACGACCTGCCGCATCTGCTCCAGCGAGAGCTGACTCAGCCGCCCGGTGCCGTACGTCGCGACGAACGGCTTGCCCTTGTCACCCTTCTTCCAGACCAGTCCCTGGAACTGACACAGAATGGTCTGGCTCGCCTTGACCTCGGGCCCGTCGCCCTCCAGGACGTAGTTCGACACGAGCTTCTTCGGCGGATCCGGCTGCTGGATGTCGACCGAGGGAGCGGTGCCGTCCGTGTTGGTACCGATCTTCGGCAGACTCGCGTCGTTCTGCGCGACCGGCTTGCCCTTGCTGGAGCTCTTGGAGTTGAAGGAGTCCACCAGGTCGACGACGAAGACCAGCGTGTCCGTGCCCTTGATGCCCGCGTCCGGGTTACCGGACTTGCCGTATCCCCAGGTCGGCGGGACGGCCATCTCGATCCGGCTGCCGACCTTCTTGCCCGCCAGGCCATACCGCCAGCCGTCGATCAGGCTGCCCTGGGCGAGCTGCATGACCAGGGGCGTCTTACGGTCGTAGGAGTTGTCGAAGACCTTCGCCGTGGCCCAGATCTGGCCCAGGTAGTTCGCCACGATGAAGTCGTTCTCCGCGACCACGCGGCCGCTGCCCGCGATCGCCGTCCTGACAGCCAGGTTCTTCGAGGGCTCCCCCGTGCCCTTCGCCACCGTCGGCTTCTCACCGAACTTCGTGCCCGCGGTGATGGTGGGCAGCGGCCCGTCCACGATCTTCGGCGGCGGGACGGAGGAGGGGGAGGCCGACGGCGACGCGGAGGCCTTGCTCGATTCGGACGAGCCGTCGCCGCAGCCGGCGAGCGTGACCAGTCCTGCGGGTACGGCGGCAAGGAGGAGGGAGCGTCGGCGCACGGGGGGAGCCTCGTAATCGGTCGATCTTGTGGTTGGCGTGCGCGCAACTCTACGGCGTGACACGGGCGCCGTACGGAAAACGTACGGCGCCCGTGTCACGTTCCCGCATTGAAGTGCGGAAACGCTTCAAACACTCGGCGTGAACGCCCGGCTCACATTCCGGCGATCAGCTTCTCCACCCGGTCGTCCACCGAACGGAACGGGTCCTTGCACAACACGGTCCGCTGCGCCTGGTCGTTCAGCTTCAGGTGCACCCAGTCGACCGTGAAGTCCCGGCGCTGCTCCTGCGCCCGCCGGATGAAGTCGCCGCGCAGCCGCGCCCGAGTGGTCTGCGGAGGAACCGACTTGCCCTCGAAGATCTTCAAGTCGTTGCAGATCCGGGTCGCTTGACCCTTCTTCTCCAGCAGGTAGTACAGGCCACGACGACGGTGGATGTCGTGGTAGGCGAGGTCTATCTGGGCGACCCGCGGATGCGACATCGTCATGTTGTGCTTGGCCCGGTACCGCTCGATGAGCTTGTACTTCATCACCCAGTCGATCTCGGTGCCGATACGGTCGAGGTCCTCGGTCTCGATCGCGTCCAGCGTGCGGCCCCACAGCTCCAGCACCTGCTCGACGGTGCCGGTACGGATACCGCGGCGCTCACAGAAGTCCACGGCCTTCTCGTAGTACTCCCGCTGCACCTCCAGCGCGGAGGCCTCCCGGCCGCTGGCCAGCCGCACCTTGCGCCGGCCGGTGATGTCGTGGCTGACCTCGCGGATCGCCCGGATCGGGTTCTCCAGGGTGAGGTCCCGCATCACCGTGCCCGCCTCGATCATGCGCAGCACCAGGTCGGTGGCGCCGACCTTGAGCAGCATGGTCGTCTCGGACATGTTCGAGTCGCCCACGATGACGTGCAGGCGGCGGTAGCGCTCGGCGTCCGCGTGCGGCTCGTCGCGCGTGTTGATGATGGGACGGGAGCGGGTCGTCGCCGAGGAGACGCCCTCCCAGATGTGCTCCGCCCGCTGGCTGACGCAGTACACCGCGCCACGCGGGGTCTGGAGCACCTTGCCGGCGCCGCACAGCAGCTGCCGGGTGACCAGGAACGGAATGAGGATGTCCGCGAGCCGGGAGAACTCCCCGTGCCGGGCCACCAGATAGTTCTCGTGGCAACCATAGGAGTTGCCCGCCGAGTCCGTGTTGTTCTTGAAGAGGTAGACGTCGCCCGCGATTCCCTCCTCGTGCAGGCGTCGTTCCGCGTCCACCAGGAGTCCTTCGAGAATGCGCTCGCCGGCCTTGTCGTGGGTGACCAGTTCGGTCACATTGTCACATTCGGGTGTCGCGTATTCCGGATGTGACCCCACGTCGAGATAGAGGCGGGCGCCGTTTCGCAGAAAGACATTACTGCTGCGGCCCCATGACACGACACGGCGGAAGAGGTACCGCGCCACCTCGTCAGGCGACAGGCGGCGCTGTCCCCTGAACGTGCACGTGACGCCGTACTCGTTCTCCAGCCCGAAAATGCGGCGGTCCATGAGTGAACATTACGCCCGATCCCCCGAGCTGAAACGGGGTTCGGCAGCACGATTTGGATCATTTTCCGATGAAGACGCAACGACCGCACCCCCGGCGGGAGCTGCGAGGACCCGCCCGGTGGCCGCCAGGACCAGCAGCGACACCGCACCCGCCGCACCCGGCACGGCGAAACCCCACAGCGCGCCACCCGCCTCGACGACCGGGCCCGCCAGGCCCGTTCCCACCGACGCGCCCACCGTGAACGTCGTCACCAGCCACGAGAACGCCTCCGTGACCGTCCCCCTCGGCGCGTGCCGGTCCACGATGATGAACGCACAGGCGATGCACGGCGCGAGAAACACCCCGGAGACCGCCGTCAGCAGCACCATCGCCACCGCGCCCGGCATCAGCATCAGCGGCAGATAACACACCGCCAGAAGGCCGACCAGCACCCTCAGTCGCCGCTCGGGCACACCGGCCCACTGCCGCGCCCCGTACACCGTGCCGCCCACCAGCGCGCCCAGGCCCAGCGCCGCCATCAGCCAGCCGTACACCGCGTCCCCGCCGTGCCCGTCGGCGTACGGCACCGAGGCCACCGTGATGGAGCCGAGCGCGACACCCACGAACAGGAAGGCACCCAGCAACGCCAGCAGGCCCGGCGAACGCAGGGCGCCGAGCCAGTGCGCCTCACGAGGAGCCGACCGCCACGCGCGCGAAGGCGCCGAGACGACCACCGAGAGCGCGCCCAGCACCCCCACGGCGTTCAGGACGAGCAGCGCGGCCCGCTCGTCCCACAGCGACACGCACAGCGTCACCAGCAGCGGGCCGACCGTGAACATGACCTCCTGGGCCACCGCGTCCATCGCGTACGCCGTGTGCACCTGCTCCTCCCGGCGCAGCACCGACGGCCACAGGGCACGCAGACCGCCCTCCAGGGGCGGGGTGAAGAGCCCGGCGGCCGCGACGGCGGCGTAGGCGAGCGGCAGCGGGTCGGTACCGGAGAGGGCGAACACCGTCATCGCCAGGGCCGAGACCACCGCGGCGGGCAGCTGCACACGCGGCTGACCGTGGAGGTCCACCAGCCGGCCGAGCACCGGCTGCCCCACGGCGTTCGCGACGCCGTAGACCGCCGCCAGAGCCCCGGCGAGGCTGTACGTGCCGCCCTGGCCGCGGACGAACAGCACCAGCGCGATGGCCGCCGTGGCATTCGGCAGACGGCCCACCAGGGTGCCCGTCAGCAGCCGGACCGCGTGCCTCGCCCTGAGGATCTCCAGGTATCCCGCGGCCATCGACTGCCTCCAAGTTTTACGTATAACGTCGACTTTCCATACGTACCATGTGCGCTGTTCACGCGTCCAGACGAAGGACCGGGGCAACGAACCAGCCGAAGGAGCGCACCCACGGTGGCACCCAGCAACACGCGCCCGACAAGCCGTGACGTCGCCCAGGCCGCCGGAGTCTCACAAGCAGCCGTCTCACTCGTCCTCGGCGACAAATGGCGCGGCCGGGTGTCGGCGGCCACCGCCGAACGCGTCCGGGAAGCCGCACGCGACCTCGGCTACCGGCCCAACCTCGCCGCCCGCAACCTGCGCCTCGGCCGCACCCGCACCGTCCTCCTCGTCGTCCCCGCCCTCACCACCGAATTCTTCGCCGGCGTCTACACGGGTGCCGCCCGCGTCGCCGCCCAGCACGGCTTCGGCGTCGTCCTCTACCCCTCCCCCGAAGGCATCGGACCCGCCCGCGACCCCTTCGCCTCCGCCTCAGCCGCCCTGGACGGCGTCATCGCCTCCTCCATGGCCGCCGACGCCCTCACCGCCATCCGCGGCGACCAACTCCCCCTCGTCATGCTCGACAGCGACCCCGACGGCAGCCTCGGCGCCGCCACGGTCAACCTGGACATCGCGGACGGCGTACGCCAGGTCGCCGAACACCTGCTCGGCCTCGGCCACCGGCGCTTCCTGCACCTCGCCGCGGACGTCGCCTCCTGGACCTTCGAGGTACGCGCACGTGAACTGGCCGCACACGTTGGCACCGCCCCTGGCACCGACATCCGCACCGTCCACGCCCCCATCTCCATCGAAGGCGCCCTCACCGCCACCACCACCGCCCTGACCGGACCAGGCCCCCACCCCACCGCCCTGGTCTGCGACGACGACAAACTCGCCGCGGGCGCCTACAAGGCCCTGCGCCGCCTCGGCCTGCGCATCCCGGACGACATCTCCGTCACCGGCCTCGACGACCTCGCCCTCGCCACCGCCATCGACCCCGAACTGACCACCGTCCGCCTGGACGCCGAGCTCTTCGGCGAACGCGGCATGCACGCCCTCCTGGCCGTCCTGGACGGCCGTCGACCGGAGGGCGGGGACATACCGGTGGAACTGGTGGTACGGGGCTCCACGGCGCCGCCACGCGCCACCTGAAGCCACCTGAACCGCCTGACGGAAACCGACACCCCCTGACGCCACGCGCCCCGGCCGAAAGATCGGCCGGGGCGCGTGACGGGCGGAGTGCGGGACAAGGACCTACTCCTCCTCGGAGCCTTCCTCCTCGGCGCTCTCCGCCTCCGTGCTCGCGCCGTTCGCCGCCAGCAGCCGGGACAGCTGCCGGCCGACGATCCGCTTGAACTTGCGCTGCTGCGGCCGCGTACGGTCCAGCACCGCCACCTCCAGGCGCTCGGCGGGAATCTCCCGCTCGGTGCCGTTGGTGTCACGGGACAGGGCCTGCACCGCCAGCTTCAGCGCCTCGGCCAGCGACATACCGTCCTGGTGACGCTGGTCGAGGAAGCTGCTGATCTGCTCGGCGTTGCCGCCGACCGCGACCGAGCCGTGCTCGTCCACGATCGAACCGTCGTGCGGCAGGCGGTAGATCTGGTCACCCTCCGGTGTCTCCCCCACCTCGGCGACCACCAGCTCCACCTCGTACGGCTTCTCGGCCGCGCTGGAGAAGATCGTGCCCAGCGTCTGGGCGTAGACGTTGGCCAGGCCCCTGGCCGTCACGTCGTCCCGGTCGTAGGTGTAACCGCGCAGGTCGGCGTAGCGCACGCCACCGATCCGCAGGTTCTCGTACTCGTTGTACTTGCCGGCGGCCGCGAAGCCGATCCGGTCGTAGATCTCGCTGAACTTGTGCAGCGCGCGGGACGGGTTCTCACCGACGAAGACGATGCCGTCGGCGTACTGGAGCACCACGAGGCTGCGGCCACGGGCGATGCCCTTGCGGGCGTACTCCGCCCGGTCGGCCATGGCCTGCTGGGGTGAGACATAGAACGGCGTCGACACCGGTTATCCGTCCCTTTCTGTGGAAGTCACTGCGATCACCTGGGCAAGGGCCTGACGGCTACAGCAGCGCGGCCCGCGGACCGTCGGGCTGCTCCAGCCGCCGCTCGAGAATCGAACGGGCGATCTCCGACGACTCGTCGTCGGTGAGCCGGCGGAAGCCGTCCTCGGTGATCACGGTGACGATGGGGTAGATCCGGCGGGCGACATCGGGACCACCGGTCGCCGAGTCGTCGTCAGCCGCGTCGTACAGGGCCTGCACCACGAGCGTCGTGGCCTGGTCCTCGGTCAGGTCCTCACGGAACAGCTTCTTCATGGCACCGCGCGCGAAGATCGAGCCGGAGCCCGTCGCCGCGTAGCCGTGCTCCTCGGAGCGGCCGCCCGTGACGTCGTAGGAGAAGATGCGGCCCTTCTCACGGTCGATGTCGTAACCGGCGAAGAGCGGCACCACGGCCAGGCCCTGCATGGCCATGCCGAGGTTGGAACGGATCATGGTCGACAGCCGGTTCGCCTTGCCCTCCAGCGACAGCTGGGCGCCCTCGACCTTCTCGAAGTGCTCCAGCTCGAGCTGGAAGAGCTTGACCATCTCCACGGCGAGACCGGCGGTGCCGGCGATGCCGACGGCCGAGTACTCGTCCGCCGGGAACACCTTCTCGATGTCCCGCTGCGCGATGACGTTGCCCATGGTGGCCCGGCGGTCACCGGCGAGCACGACGCCCCCCGGGAAGGTCACGGCGACGATGGTGGTGCCGTGGGGCGCCTCGATGACGCCCTGGGTGGGGGGCAGCTGCCGGTTGCCCGGGAGCATCTCCGGCTGGTGCTCGGACAGGAAGTCCATGAAGGAGGAGGATCCTGGCGTCAGGAAGGCAGCTGGTAGACGCCCGGTGCTACGAGTGTTGGCTTCCACGCGTTTCCTTCCACGTAAGCAGCAGCCCGCCTTATGGCATCGGGCTGGTCCTTGAACTGCCCCAGTGCGGCGTTGCAGCTGAAGCACAGTACGCCACGGACCCTACCCGTCTCATGGCAGTGATCCACATGTGCGGGCGGAGCCGCAAGACATATGCAGCAGACGCCCCCTTGGGAGGCGATCAACTCGTCGCGCTCGGCTTCGGTGAGGCCGTACTTGCGCTTGAGGTGGCCGCTCCGGTTGTCCACCACGCGGCAGTCACGGCACCGCGAGGCCAAGCCGTCAGGAGCCGATCTCCTCTGATGCCAGTGAGAATGCGACTTCGCTTCCCCGCATCCCTGGCAGTACTTGTGGCCCGTGGGGATCGCACCCGGCGACGGCACGGTTCTACCCATGGCCTCCTGGCGCTTCCGGTCCGAACGAGCAGCGCAATCGCGGCAGTGATGCTGAAGGCCGTCCAGGTTGGAACGCCTTGCCGCGAAGGCTGCGCGCGGCTTGACTCCTCGACACCGCACGCAGCGCTTCACATCCGACTCCCCCAGCACTGCCCGATCTCCGTTCACCTTCGTTTTGAAGGAAAACCGTGCTTACTGGCCACCTTTTTGAACGAAGGACCGCACGAAATCCTCGGCATTCTCCTCGAGGACGTCGTCGATCTCGTCCAGCACGGAGTCCACGTCATCGCTCAGCTTCTCGTGCCGCTCCTTGAGGTCCTCCGAGCCCTGCGCGTCCTGCGCCTGCTCCTCGACCTCCTCCGTGGAGCGCGTCGCCTTCTGCTGGCCGCCGCCGGTGTCCTTGGTTGCCATAACCCTCACCCCGCTCAGTTCGCCCGACATGGTCGACAGGTCGGCATTCCTGCCGATCGGTGATGATCAGACCCTACAAGCCGGGTCCGACATCGGCCCCGCAGTTCGTACAACGTGCGGGGGCCACCTCGATGATTCCCGGGCGGCGGGATTTCCACCCTGCCCGCCCGGGCCGGTCCGAGTACCCGGAGAAGGCCCGCTCAGCCGCCTGACAGGACCCTGACCAGGTCTTCCGCCGTGCGGCAGCGGTCCAGTAGTTCCTTGACGTGATTTCGCGTTCCGCGAAGTGGTTCGAGGGTTGGAACGCGCTGGAGGGAGTCCCGTCCGGGCAGGTCGAAGATGACCGAGTCCCAGGAGGCCGCCGCGACGTCGTCGGCGTACTGCTCCAGGCAGCGCCCGCGGAAGTAGGCCCGGGTGTCCTCCGGCGGCTTCGTACGGGCCCGCTCGACCTCCGCCTCGTCCAGGAGCCGCTTGATGCGCCCGCGGGCCACCAGACGGTTGTAGAGGCCCTTCTCGGGCCGTACGTCGGCGTACTGGAGGTCCACCAGGTGCAGCCGGGCGGCGTCCCAGTCGAGGTCGTCGCGGCGGCGGTAGCCCTCCATGAGTTCCCGCTTGGCCACCCAGTCGAGCTCCCCGGCGAGGCTCATGGGGTCGTGCTCGAGCCGGTTGAGGGTGTCCTCCCAGCGGGACAGGACGTCCTTGGTCTGCTCGTCGGCGTCCGCGCCGAAGCGTTCCTCGACGTATTTGCGCGAGAGCTCGAAGTACTCCATCTGGAGCTGGACGGCGGTGAGTGTCCGGCCGCTGCGCAGGGTGACCAGGCGCTTGAGCGTCGGGTCGTGGGAGACCTGGTGGAGGGTGCGCACGGGCTGGTCGACGGCCAGGTCGACGGCGATGAAGCCGTCCTCGATCATGGACAGGACCAGGGCGGTCGTGCCGAGCTTGAGGTAGGTGGAGATCTCGGAGAGGTTGGCGTCGCCGATGATCACGTGCAGGCGGCGGTATTTCTCCGCGTCCGCGTGGGGTTCGTCCCGGGTGTTGATGATCGGGCGCTTCAGGGTCGTCTCCAGGCCCACCTCGACCTCGAAGTAGTCGGCCCGCTGGCTGAGCTGGAACCCGTGTTCGTGGCCGTCCTGGCCGATGCCGACGCGGCCGGCGCCGGCGAAGACCTGGCGGGAGACGAAGAAGGGCGTGAGGTGGCGCACGATGTCCGAGAACGGGGTTTCCCGCTTCATCAGGTAGTTCTCGTGCGTGCCGTAGGAGGCGCCCTTGTTGTCGGTGTTGTTCTTGTAGAGGTGGATCGGCTGGGCTCCGGGGAGCTGGGCGGCCCGTTCCGCGGCCTCGGCCATGATCCGCTCGCCGGCCTTGTCCCAGAGGACGGCGTCGCGGGGGTTGGTGACCTCGGGGGCGCTGTATTCGGGGTGTGCGTGGTCGACGTAGAGGCGCGCGCCGTTGGTGAGGATCACGTTGGCGAGGCCGATGTCCTCGTCGGTGAGCTGGCTGGAGTCGGCGGCCTCGCGGGCGAGGTCGAAGCCTCGGGCGTCCCGCAGCGGGTTCTCCTCCTCGAAGTCCCAGCGGGCCCGGCGGGCCCGGTGCATCGCCGCGGCGTAGGCGTTGACGATCTGGGATGAGGTGAGCATGGCATTGGCGTTGGGGTGGCCGGGGACGGAGATGCCGTACTCCGTCTCGATGCCCATTACTCGCCGTACGGTCATGCGGCCCTCCTTGCCCGGCAGCGCCCTCGGTCGTGGACGCCGCTCAAGTACCGCTGGCGCTCCGGTGCGTGTGCGGTGCCCGTCCCCGCACTGCGCGACTCGGCGGTAGGAAAGAGCCTAGAACGCCTTTGCGCTGGTGGGGAGATCATTTGCGTCATTTGCCTGCTCCGGCCGTGCCCGAAAAGCAGTCGGCTGCGGGTACCCGTGGAGGGCACCCGCAGCCGCCCTGTTTTTACAGGTACTGCCCGGTGTTCGCCACCGTGTCGATGGAGCGCCCGGTGTCCGCGCCCTGCTTTCCGGTGATGAGGGTGCGGATGTAGACGATCCGCTCGCCCTTCTTCCCGGAGATGCGGGCCCAGTCGTCGGGGTTGGTGGTGTTCGGCAGGTCCTCGTTCTCCTTGAACTCGTCCACGCAGGCCTGGAGGAGGTGGGAGACGCGGAGGCCCTTCTGGTTGTTGTCGAGGAATTCCTTGATCGCCATTTTCTTGGCGCGTCCGACGATGTTTTCGATCATGGCGCCGGAGTTGAAGTCCTTGAAGTAGAGGACTTCCTTGTCACCATTGGCGTAGGTGACCTCCAGGAATCGGTTTTCCTCGGATTCGGCGTACATGTGCTCGACCGCGGTCTGGATCATGCTCTGGACCGTGAGGGACTTGTCGCCCTGGTGCTCGCCGAGGTCGTCCGCGTGCAGCGGGAGGCGTTCGGTGAGGTATTTCCCGAAGATGTCCTTGGCCGCTTCGGCGTCCGGACGCTCGATCTTGATCTTCACGTCGAGCCGGCCGGGGCGCAGGATGGCGGGGTCGATCATGTCCTCGCGGTTGGAGGCGCCGATGACGACCACGTTCTGGAGGCCTTCCACGCCGTCGATCTCGGCGAGGAGCTGCGGGACGATGGTGTTCTCCACGTCCGAGCTGACGCCGGAGCCGCGGGTGCGGAAGAGGGACTCCATCTCGTCGAAGAAGACGATCACGGGGGTGCCCTCGCTGGCCTTCTCACGGGCCCGCTGGAAGACGAGGCGGATCTGCCGCTCGGTCTCGCCGACGTACTTGTTCAGGAGCTCGGGGCCCTTGATGTTGAGGAAGAAGCTCTTGCCGGCGGCCTGGCCGGTGACCTCGGCGACCTTCTTGGCCAGCGAGTTGGCGACGGCCTTGGCGATGAGCGTCTTGCCGCATCCGGGGGGTCCGTAGAGCAGGACACCCTTGGGCGGGCGCAGTTCGTGCTCCTTGAACAGGTCCGGGTAGAGGTAGGGGAGCTCGACCGCGTCGCGGATGGCCTCGATCTGGCCGCCGAGGCCGCCGATCTGCTCGTAGCCGATGTCGGGGACCTCTTCGAGGACGAGTTCCTCGACCTCGCTCTTGGGGACCACTTCGTAGACGTAGCCGGAGCGGGGTTCGAGCAGCAGGGCGTCGCCGGGGCGGATGGTGACGTCCAGCAGCGGCTCGGCGAGCCGTACCACCCGTTCCTCGTCGGTGTGCCCGAGCACCAGGGCTCGCTCGCCGTCCTCGAGGATCTCCTTGAGGGTGACGATGTCCCCGACGCGCTCGTACTCCATGGCCTCGACCACGTTGAGCGCTTCGTTGAGCATTACTTCCTGGCCGCGCCTGAGGTCGTCGAGTTCGACGCTCGGGCTGACGTTCACCCGGAGCTTGCGGCCGCCGGTGAAGATGTCGGCGGTGCCGTCCTCGATGGCCTGTAGGAAGACGCCGAAGCCGGCCGGCGGCTGGGCGAGCCGGTCGACCTCTTCCTTGAGGGCCACGATCTGGTCGCGGGCCTCGCGGAGTGTGTTGGCGAGTCGCTCGTTCTGGGCGGACACGCCGGCCAGGTTCGTCTGCAGCTCGACGATCCGCTCTTCGAGAATCCTCGTGTGTCGCGGAGAGTCGGCGAGCTTGCGTCGCAGGACGGCGATCTCCTGCTCAAGGTAGGCGATCTGCCCGGCCGGGTCGTCGGACCCTCGTCCCGGGCGGATGCCGCGGTTCATGTCGTCGTCGTGGGCTGCCACGGTCCTCACCTCCTCCAAGGGGAGCTGGACGCTTCCAGACCCTACCTGGGTGGGTGTCGATTGAAACCCCTAGATCACAAAGACTGTCAAGGAGTGTCCGATCTTCACCCTTGCGCTCTCCCTCGCATCAGGGGGATACCCACCGAACATGATTGGGAAGCCGCCGCAGGTAGGGTCGAGACGTTCAACACCCGTCAGAGCTGGCCTGATTCCCGTCGGCTCGGCGTTCAAACGGCAGGAGAGATGACCGTGCAGCAGGAGACCCGAAGCGGCGGCGAGGCGCTGGAGGTCTGGATCGACCAGGATCTGTGTACGGGCGACGGTATCTGCGCCCAGTACGCGCCGGAGGTGTTCGAGCTGGACATCGACGGCCTGGCTTACGTGAAGGGCCCGGACGAGGAGCTGTTGCAGGCCAGGGGGGCTGCAACGCCCGTTCCCCTGCCGCTTCTCACTGATGTCGTGGATTCGGCGAAGGAGTGTCCGGGCGAGTGCATCCATGTGCGTCGGGTTTTGGACAAGGTGGAGGTGTACGGCCCTGACGCGGAGTGATTTGGCGGGCACATGCCGTGAGCATTGTCTGATTTCTCACACGGTGTGCGCGCGGGGGGCCGGTTTCAGACGCTGTGGGCCTGGCCGGACGAGGAGCGGACGAACGTGTTCCCCTTCCACTGCCACTTGGCCGGGGTCTTGAGGTCCGGGCAGCAACTCGGTACGTCGGACGAGGAGTAGCCGAGCAGGGTGGCGGTGACGGCTCCGGCGCGGACGGTGAAGTCGGTGACGTTGAGCCGGTCCTTGGGGTCGACGAGGGTGGCGACGACGCGTGGCTTCCCGGTGCCGGCGGCGCGGGTGAGGACGTAGACGCCGTCGGGCGGGGTGCCCATGGCGGAGTCGCAGTGGACCACGGCGACCGTCTCGGGGTTGCCGTCGCCGTCGAGGTCTCCGGTCGCCCTCTTGGCCACCACGGCCTTCACGCGTCCGCATGCGAGGGGGAAGGCGACGCCCGCGGTGGCCGGTGGTGCGGCGGCCGCGGGAGCGGACTTCACTTCGGCGCCGGTGCCCGGCTGGGCGGCGGTGGCGGAGCCGGGCTGGAGCACCGAGGAGAAGGCCACGACACCGGCGACGGCCGTGGCGGTGGCTAGCCAGTGGATCGGACGGGGGTGGGCGTGAGCGAGTTCCGGGACGGCGGATTGCTGCACTAGGAGCGTCTCCTGTGAGGGCTGTGCCGGTGGGGTGGCCAGCATGGTGCCACACGTCACAGTTCGGGGGAACGGCAGGGTCAGGGGTTCCTCGGCCCGCGGGGCGCTCGGTTCCTGTTGCTCCGTCAACGCGCGGGCGCCCCGGCGGAGTTCCGGTCGGTCCCGGGAACTTCGCCGTGGCGCCCGTGCGTTGGTGCGGCTGGGCGGCAAATGCCGTCACAGGGGTGGCAATGCCGCAGAAGGGGGCGTTCGGAGGGTGACGGCTCAGCGGCCGGCGCCTCCGTCGGCGTTCGGTCCGGCGTAGTCCTCGCCGTAGGCGCCCTTGGCGGGGCGGCGGCGGCGCATGGGCGGCTCGACGCCGTCGGCGAGGCGGCGGGCGGTGAGGAGGAAGCCGGTGTGCCCGATCATCCGGTGGTCGGGACGGACGGCCAGGCCCTCGATGTGCCAGTTGCGGATCATGGTCTCCCAGGAGGTCGGCTCGTTGAAGCAGCCGATCTCACGGATGGACTCCACGGTCCGGGCGAGCTGGGTGGTGGTGGCGACGTAGCAGCACAGGATGCCGCCGGGCACCAGTGCCTTGGAGACGGCCTCCAGGCACTCCCAGGGGGCGAGCATGTCGAGGATGACGCGGTCGACGTCGGTGTCGGACAGGTTGTCCTGGAGGTCGCCGACGGTGAGCTGCCAGGCCGGGTGGGGGCCGCCGAAGTAGCGCTCGACGTTCTGCTTGGCGATGTCGGCGAAGTCCTCGCGGCGCTCGTAGCTGTGCAGCATGCCGTGGTCGCCGATGGCGCGCAGCAGGAAGCTGCTGAGCGAGCCGGAGCCGACGCCGGCCTCGACGACGCGCGCGCCGGGGAAGATGTCGGCGAAGGCGAGGATCTGCCCCGCGTCCTTGGGGTAGACGACGGCTGCCCCGCGGGGCATGGACAGGACGTAGTCGGGGAGCAGGGGGCGCAGCGCGAGGTAGGCGACGTTTCCGGTGGTGCGGACAACGCTGCCCTCGGGAGCGCCGATCAGTTCGTCGTGCGGGAAGGAACCCTTGTGGGTGTGGAAGTTCTTCCCGGCCTCGAGCGTGAACGTGTAGTGGCGGCCCTTGGGGTCGGTCAGCTGTACCTGGTCCCCGACCTTGAAGGGCCCGCGCCTGCGGGCGGCACCGGTCGGTTCGGACATGTGACCAGCCTACCGGCGTTTGCGGGGGGCGCTGACCACCGGCGGGGCTCCTAGGAGGACTGCGGGGTGGGCCGGGCCATCGCCTTGACGAAGGCGCGCTCCACGTCGGCGGCGGACAGGACGCCGTAGATCTCGCCGGTGTCCTCCACGACGAGGTACTCGGTCGCGGGGGTGGCGCGCAGGGTGTCGAGGAGGTCCTCGCCGGCCAGTTCCGCGGAGACGCGCATGCCGTCGGTGAGTTCCTGGGCGAGGCCGCTGACCGTGACCCAGGGGCGGCGGTGTTCGGGTACGCCGACGATGGCGGCCTCGCGGACGAGGGAGAGGGGGTTGCCTTCGGCGTCGACGACGACCAGGGCGCGGGCGCCGGCGGCGTTGGCGCGGCGCAGGGCCTCGGACAGCGGGGTGTCGGTCTCCACGGGGACGGCGCGGCGGGTGAGGTTGCGGGCGCGCAGTTCCGGCAGGTGTTCGCGGAGCCGGGCCATGCGCAGGCTGTTGCCGGCGCCGGTCCAGATGATCGCGGCGAGGATCGCGGCGAGCAGGGCGTCGGTGACGGTGTCCATGCCGACGTTGTCCTCGGCGGTGGTGCCGAGGGCGCCGGACTGGGTGAGCAGGGGGAGGCCGATGAGGACGGTGACGGCGAGGGCGCGGCCGAACCAGGCGGCGGCGATCGTGCCGCTCATGGGTTTGCCGGTGATCTTCCAGACGACGGCGCGGAGCATGCGGCCGCCGTCGAGGGGGAGGCCGGGCAGGAGGTTGAAGGCGGCCACGATGAGGTTGGAGACCATGAGGCCGGCGAGCAGGACGCCGGGGACGGTGCCGGGTTCGACGGGCAGCATGGCGAGGTAGAACAGCCCGGCGAGAACGAGGGAGAGCAGCGGGCCGACGAAGGCCAGCACGAACTCCCGTCCGGGGGTCTCGGCCTCCTTCTCGATCTCGGAGACGCCGCCGAAGAACTGGAGCTGGATGCGGCGGACCGGGAGTTTGAAGCGCAGGGCCGCGACGGTGTGGGCGAGCTCGTGGATCAGGACGGAGGCGTAGAAAGCGACGGCGAAGAAGAGGGAGACGAGGTAGCGGGCGGCGCCGAGTTCGGGCAGCACGCGGTCGAGCTGTCCGCCGAACACCCAGGTGATCAGCGCGGCGACGAGGAACCAGCTGGGCGCGACGTACACCGGCACGCCGAAGGGACGTCCCATGAGCAGTCCGCCGCCGGGTTCGCGGGGGCGCCGGGGCGGGCGGCCCCTCCCGGTACCGCTGTGGGCTTCGGAACGGCTGGCGCTGTCGCCGGGGTGCGGCCGGCCGGGCGCGGGCGCGCCGTGTGGCCGGAGGGTGTCCTGGCCGGCTTCCGGACGGGCCGGCGTGGAGTCGTGCTGCCGCTCGTCGGTGGCGGGGGTGGGGGGCTCGGGCGTGTCCGGGTGGGTGGCGGGCCTGCCGTCGGGCTCGTCGTGCGGGGTGGCCGCCGGGGCCGCGGGGATGTCCTCGCCGGACTCCGGACGAGGCCCGGAGGAGTCGCTCTGCCGTGCGTCAGCGACGGGGGCCGGCGGGCCGGCCGCGTCCCGGCCGGCAGCGGGCCTGCCGCCCGGCTCGTCGTGCGGGGTGGCCGCCGGGGCCGCGGGGATGTCCTCGCCGGACTCCGGACGAGGCCCGGCGGTGTCGTGCTGCCGCTCGTCGGTGGCGGGGGTGGGGGGCTCGGGCGTGTCCGGGTGGGTGGCGGGGGTGCCGTCGGGCTGTTGTTCGTCTGCGGCGGGGGGCGGGTCCTGTGCTGCGTCCGGGTCGGGGGTTCGGCCGGTGGCGGCAGGCGTCTGTCGCGGGCCGGGGCCGGTGGCCGGGGCCGTAGGGCCCGCGGGGTGCTCGGTCGGCTCGTCGTTGCCGGACCGCGGCTGCCCGCTCGCGCCGCTCACGTCCACGGTGTCCCCTCGTTCGAAGCGTCTTCCGCGTCTGCCGGGTGCCGGGCGGAAGGGTCTCGAGGTCGATGGTATGCGGCCGTCGTCGCGCGTTCCGCCCCGGCACCCCCTGTGTTCGGCCCGGCGTTGTCCACAGGTCCGGCCCGCGGCTGGGTGACTGTCAGTGGTGGGCCGTATGGTCTGTGGTCATGGACAGCAGCATCGAGGGCACGGCGGAAGCCGGGGGCGGCGCGGGCGCGGAGGCGGTTCCGCTGCTCACGGGTGGGGCGGAGACGACTGTGGCGGACACGGCGGCCGGGCGCCCCGTCGTGCCGCCCGCTTCCCTGTCGCCCTCGCGGGCCAGTGACTTCATGCAGTGCCCCCTGCTGTACCGGTTCCGGGTGATCGACCGGCTGCCGGAGAAGCCCAGCGAGGCGGCGACCAGGGGCACGCTGGTGCACGCGGTGCTGGAGCGGCTCTTCGACGCGCCGGCGGCGGAGCGGACGGCGCCCCGGGCCAAGTCGCTGATCCCCGGTCAGTGGGACCGGCTGCGGGAGACCAGGCCGGAGGTCGTCGAGCTGTTCGCGGACGATCCGGAGGGCGAGCGGCTGGCCCGCTGGCTGGGCGAGGCCGAGCGGCTGGTCGAGCGGTGGTTCACGCTGGAGGATCCGACCCGCCTGGAGCCGGCCGAGCGCGAGCTGTTCGTGGAGGCGGAGCTGGACTCGGGGCTGCGGCTGCGCGGGATCATCGACCGGGTGGACGTGGCGGCGACCGGCGAGGTGCGGATCGTCGACTACAAGACGGGCAAGGCGCCGAGGCCCGAGTACGCCGAGGGCGCGCTCTTCCAGATGAAGTTCTACGCCCTGGTCGTCTGGCGGCTGAAGAACGTGATCCCGCGCCGGCTCCAGCTGGTCTACCTCGGCAGCGGTGACGTGCTGACGTACGACCCGGTCCTCGCCGACCTGGAGCGGGTGGAGCGCAAGCTTCTGGCGCTGTGGGAGGCGATCCGGGAGGCGACGCGGACCGGTGAGTGGCGGCCGCGGCCGACGAAGCTGTGCGGCTGGTGCGATCACCAGGCGCACTGTCCGGAGTTCGGTGGCACTCCCCCGCCGTATCCCTTGCCGGTGGGGATGGCCGACGGGCTTTCGGCCGGGGGTCCGGGGGTTGCCCCCCGGGAGGCACAGTCGCTGCCGGTGAGGGCGGCCGAGTCGCGGGCCGTGCCGCAGGGCAGAATGGGGCCGGACTAGCGAAGGAGACTTACGTGGCCATCCGCGTCCTACTGGTCGACGACCAGCCGCTGCTGCGCACCGGGTTCCGGATGATCCTGGAGGCGGAGCAGGACATCGCTGTCGTCGGCGAGGCCGGGGACGGCCTCCAGGCCCTCGACCAGGTGCGCGCCCTGCAGCCGGATGTGGTGCTGATGGACATCCGCATGCCGCGGATGGACGGGGTGGAGGCGACCCGGCAGATCACCGGCCCCGGCCGGGACGGCCCGGCGAAGGTGCTGGTGCTGACCACGTTCGACCTGGACGAGTACGTGGTGGAGGCGCTGCGTGCCGGGGCGAGCGGCTTCCTGCTCAAGGACGCGCCCGCCAACGAGTTGGTGCAGGCCATCCGGGTGGTGGCGGCCGGGGAGGCGATGCTCGCGCCGAGCATCACGCGCCGGCTGCTGGACAAGTACGCCACGCATCTGCCGTCGGGGGACGAGCCGGTGCCGGACACGCTGCACACCCTGACCGACCGGGAGGTCGAGGTGCTGAAGCTGGTGGCGCGGGGGTTGTCGAACGCCGAGATCGCCGCCGACCTGTTCGTCAGCGAGACGACCGTGAAGACGCATGTGGGCCATGTGCTGACCAAGCTGGGGCTGCGGGACCGGGTGCAGGCGGCGGTGTACGCGTACGAGAGCGGGCTGGTGCGCCCCGGCGCGCAGTAGCGGGCCGTGCGACCGGCAAAGGGCGCCCCCTTCCCGAGGAGGGGGCGCCCTTCGTGTGTCGGCTTCGTGCGCCGGCGACCGGCTGTCAGCCCTTGCTGAGTTCCCAGAAGCGGAACACGGTCGAGGCGTCGAGGCAGTACTCCAGGCCGTAGACGCCGTCGCGGACGACCGCGTACTGCTTGGCCTGCCAGACGGGCAGGACGGGCAGTTCGTCGGCGACGATCTTCTGGAGCCGGGCGAACTCCGGGGTGGTGGCGGCGCGGTCGCTCTCGGCGGCGGTGCGCGGGATGAGGGAGCCGGTGATGGTGCTGTTGGTGTAGTGGTTGCTGAGCACGTTGCCCTTGCCGAAGAAGGGCGAGGTGAAGTTGTCGGCGTCCGGGTAGTCGGGCACCCAGCCCTTGACGTACACGCCGTACTTACCCTTGGCGACGTCCTTCTCGTACTGGTCGTACGCGACGGACTTGACGTCGGCGGTGAACAGGCCGCTGGCGTTGAGCTGGGCGGCGATCGCCTTCAGTTCCTGGTCGGTGGCGGGTCCGTAGCGGGAGGGCGTGGACCAGAGGGTGAGCTTCACCTTGCCGGTGATGCCGTCGGCGTGCAGGGCGGCGGCGGCCTTGGCCTTGGAGGGGCGGGCGCCGTAGGTGTCGAAGAAGGCCGTGTTGTGGCCGGTGATGCCGGCCGGGATGATCGAGTAGAGCGGGGTCGCGGTGTCCTCGTAGACGTTCCTGATCAGGGCGTCGCGGTCGAGCAGGTAGGCGATGGCCTTGCGGACGCCGAGCTTTCCGGCCACGGGGTCGTCCATGTTGAAGACGAGGTGCTGGACCTCGGCGCTGCTGCCCTCGATGACCTCGATGCCGCTGCTGTCGTCCTGCTTCTCGATGTCGGCGACGGCGCCGGCGGTCAGACCGCGGTAGGCGATGTCGACCTCGCCGTGGACCAGGGCGTCCTTCAGGTCGGCCTGTTCGCCGTGGAAGAACTTGAGGGTCACGCCTGAGTTCTTCGTCTCGGCGCTGCCCTTGTAGTGCGGGTTGACGGAGAAGACGGCCTCGTCCTTGCCGAAGGAGTCCAGCCGGTAGGGGCCGGAGCCGACGGCCTTGTCGTCCTTGCGCAGCGCGTCGCCGTCGTACTGGCTGTGGTCGACGATGGAACCGGCACCGGAGGCGAGCTTGCTGGGGAAGGTGGCGTCCGGCACCTTCAGCCGGAACACCACGGTCTTGGCGTCCGGGGTTTCGACCTTGTCGAGCATCGGGAACATGATCGCGGGACCGGCCGGGTCGTTGATCTTCAGCATGCGGTCGAAGGAGAACTTCACGTCCTCGGAGGTGAGGGCGTCACCGTTGCTGAACTGGAGGCCGTCCTTGAGGGTGCACTTGTAGACCCTGGCCTGGGTGTCAGTGAACGCGCACTCCTTGGCCGCCTCCGGCTCGGGTTCCGTACCGCCCTTGGGGAAGGCCAGCAGCGACTGGAAGACGTTGTTGAACAACAACCAGGAGCCGGGGTCGTATCCGGAGGCGGGATCGGTGGCGAGGACGTCGTCGGACATGCCCATCACCACTGAGGAGCCGCTGCCCCCGGAGTCACCGCCCCCCGAGCCGCAGCCGGTCAACAGACCGGAGGTCAGTCCCGCCAGGACGGGCAGGACCGCCCACCGGGTGTGCATGTCCACTGCGTGTGCCCTTGTCGTCGATTCTCATGAACCCGGGGCCGCGGTCACCGGCCCCGGGTGGACAGCCGGAGCGTCAGTTGCTCACACCGCGGCCGAGCTCCCACAGCTGAAGCGTCGAGGAGGAGTTCAGGGCGTAGGAGGTGCCCGTGATGTCGTTCCGCGCGGCGACGTACTGCTTGCCCTGCCACAGCGGCAGGATCGGGACGTCGTCGGCGACGGTGTTCTGGATCACCGTCAGGCTCTTGGAGGCGGTGAGCCGGTCGGCCTCGCGACGGGACTGCGGGATCAGGGTGTTGCGGATGGTGGCGTTGGCGTACGGCGAGCCGAGGGTGTTGTCCTTGTCGAGGAAGGGCGCGAGGAAGTTGTCGGCGTCCGGGAAGTCCGGGAACCAGCCCATGCCGTAGACGTCGTACTTGCCCTTCTGCTCGGCGGGCCGGAAGGTGTCCCAGGGCGAACCCTGGATGCTGACGTCGAACAGGCCGCTGTTGTTGAGCTGCTTCTGCAGGACCTCGAACTCCTGCTTGGTGGCGGGGCCGTAGTGGTCGGTCGTGTAGTGCAGGGTCAGCTTCACCGGGGCGACGATGCCGGCCTTGGTCAGCAGCAACTTGGCCTTGGTGACGCTGGGGTCGCCGTACTTGTTGAAGAACGAGTTGGAGTGGCCCGTGACGGTGGCCGGGACCAGCGAGTACAGCGGCTCGGCCTGGGAGCCGTACACCTTGGAGACCAGCTCGCCGCGGTTGATGACCTGGGCCATGGCCTCGCGGACCGCCTTGGTCTTCACCGTGGCCGCGTTGGTGTTGAAGGCGAGGTAGCGGATCTCCAGGCCCGGCATCTCGACGAGGTCGACGTTCTCGTCGGTGCCGGCGTCGAGCTTGTTGATCTGGGACGGCGACATGGTGCGGGTCATGACGTCGATGTCACCCTTGTCGATCGCGGCGCCCATGGCGTCGGCGTCGGCGAAGGAGCGCATCTGCACCTTGTCGTTGCTGACCTTCAGACTCCCCTTGTAGTTGGGGTTCTTGCTGAAGGTCATGCTGTCGATGGAGTCGTCCTTGACGTCCGCCGAGAAGGTGTAGGGGCCGGAGCCGTCCATCGAGAAGCCGTCGCGCAGCTTGTCCTTGGCGTAGTCGTTCGGGTTCACGATGCCCGCGACCGGGGTGGACAGCTTGTACGGGAAGGTGGCGTCCGCGGTCTTGAGGTGGAAGATGACCTCGCGGTTGCCCTGCGTCTCGACGGTGTCGATGGTGGACAGCAGGGCGGCGGGACCGCCGGCGACCTTGATGCGCAGCGCACGCTCGATCGAGTACTTCACATCCTTGGCGGTGACGGCGTCGCCGTTGGCGAACTTCAGGCCGTCGCGCAGCTTGCAGGCGTAGCGCTCGTTGCCGCTGTCGGTGAAGCCGCAGCTCTCGGCGGCCTCGGGTACGGGGTCGCCTTCGCCCTTGGGCTGGATCATCAGGGTCTGCACGGTCTGACGCAGGATGTTCCAGGTGCCGACGTCGTAGGCGTAGGCCGGGTCGAGCGGGGCCGGTGCGTCCTTGGTGGCCGTGAACCTGTCCGTGGTGCCGACAACGATCGCGTCGCCGCTCTTGCTCCCGCTGCTGTCTCCGCCGCACGCGGCGAGAACCGGCGCGAGCAGGCCGGCTACGGCCGGCAGCACCAAAGTCTTGCGGTTCATGCTCGGGTTTCTCCAGGGCTGTTCGAATCCGTGTACCCGGCATGCATGGGTGTTGCGGCGGATCACGGGGTAAGGGCGATGTTCTCGCAATGAGATTAGTCCGCGCTTGCAGGAGGGTTCACAGCCGCCGGAGTTGAGTTCCCATCACGCAGTGAAACCGGGCGTGGACACACCGAAAACCCGACAGAGGCAGGATTAGTGCAGCGTTCCATGAATCAGGACACAAGGACGCGCGAGTTCCCCCCGAACAGGGGTGAGCAGCACACATCGGCACGAGTGTCGAGGCTCGACGAAGTGTTGAACGTCACACTTCCAGCCCGGTTGTTCAGTGGTGAAATTCGGTCGCGCGGCCTGCTTCGAATTCCGCTGTACGCGCCCGGGTGTACTGCGGCGGGATTTTGCCCAATGGGCTTTGCACGCTGGGTGAACGGCTAGTGCATTTCCGTCATCAAGCCGCGCAGAAATGCCAGGTCGACCTCTTCCAGGGAGGTCACCACGGTCCGCCGGACGGCCGGGGCGATGGGAGCGACCGAGGGCACCGCGACCACGTGGCAGCCCGCGGCCTCGGCGGCCGCGACCCCGGTCGCGGTGTCCTCGACGACCGCGCATCTGGCCGGATCCGCGCCCAGTCCGGCGGCCGCGAGCAGATACGGGTCCGGGTGCGGCTTCGTGCGCGACACCTCGTCGCCGGCGATGGACAGGGAGAAGTGCTGGGGCCCGAGCGTGGTCAGCACCCGGTCGATGATGCGGCGGTGCGAAGCGGAGACCAGGGCCGTCGGGATCTGCTGCTCATACAGCTCCGCGAGCAGTCTGGCGGCGCCCGGCATCAGCGGTAGGGCACGCCCGATGCGGTCCTCGAATCCGTCGTTCAGCAGCACACTGAGCTCGGCGAGGGTGACGTCGGCGCCGGTGGCCTCGATGAGGAAGCCCGCGCTGCGGGCCATGGGCCCGCCGACCACGACATGACGCCAGGACTCGTCGAGGGTGTGGCCGAGACGGGCGAAGACCTCCACTTCGACGTCCCACCAGAAGCCCTCGGTGTCCACCAGGGTGCCGTCCATGTCGAGCAGCACCGCCTGGAGGGCTGAGCCTTCCGCCGTACGGGTTCCGAGCGCGGGGACCGTGCTGGTCATCGGGGCGCACCTCCTGAAGGGGCGATCAGGCCGGTTCCCGTGCGGGAACCGGCCTGCGGTGGATCGACCAGTGTACGACTCTCGCTAGTGAAACGCCTTGTCTACCGCTTGGGGCCGTCGCTCGGGGGGTGCCCCGTTGCTCGAACGGGCTCAGCGGGCGTTGAAGTACTTCGCCTCGGGGTGGTGGATCACGATCGCGTCCGTGGACTGTTCCGGGTGCAGCTGGAACTCCTCCGACAGGTGGACGCCTATGCGCTCGGGCCGCAACAGCTCGGCGATCTTGGCGCGGTCCTCCAGGTTGGGGCAGGCTCCGTAGCCGAGGGAGAAGCGGGCGCCGCGGTACTTCAGCGCGAACATGTCGTCCATGTCGCTGGGGTCCTCCCCCGCGAAGCCCAGTTCCGAACGGACGCGGGCGTGCCAGTACTCGGCGAGTGCTTCGGCCAGTTGGACGGAGAGGCCGTGCAGTTCGAGGTAGTCGCGGTAGGAGTTGGACTCGAACAGTTTGGCGGTCTCCTCGCCGATCCGGGAGCCGACGGTGACCACCTGCAAGCCGACCACGTCCCTCTCGCCGGACTCCTCCGGGCGGAAGAAGTCCGCCAGGCACAGCCGCCGGCCGCGCCGCTGACGCGGGAAGGTGAAGCGGGTCCGCTCGTTGCCCTGTTCGTCGAGGATGATGAGGTCGTCGTCCTTGGACACGCACGGGAAGTAGCCGTAGACCACGGCCGCTTCCAGCAGGTTTTCCGTCTGGAGCCGGTCCAGCAGGCCGCGCAGGCGCGGGCGGCCCTCGGTCTCCACGAGTTCCTCGTACGTCGGGCCGTCACCGGTGCGGGCCTGCTTCAGCCCCCACTGCCCCTTGAACAGCGCACCCTCGTCCAGCCAGCTCGCGTACTCCTTCAGCTGGATCCCCTTGACCACCCGGGACTCCCAGAACGGCGGGCTGGGCACCGGATTGTCGGTGGCCACATCGGAACGGACGTGGCCTTCCTCGGGCCGCTCCTCGACCTCCACGCCGGCGGCCGCCCGCACCCGGCGCTGCCGCAACTCCGGCAGCTTCGCCCCCGGCACGCCCCGCTTCACCCCGATCAGCGCGTCCATCAGGTGCAGGCCCTCGAACGCGTCCCGGGCGTAGCGGACCTCGCCCTGGTAGATCTCGTGCAGATCCTGCTCGACGTAGGCCCGGGTGAGGGCGGCGCCGCCCAGGATGACCGGGTAGTCGGCCGCCAGGCCGCGCTGGTTGAGCTCCTCCAGGTTCTCCTTCATGATCACCGTGGACTTCACCAGCAGTCCCGACATGCCGATCACGTCGGCCCGGTGCTCCTCGGCCGCCTCCAGGATCGCCGAGACCGGCTGCTTGATGCCCAGGTTGACCACGTTGTAGCCGTTGTTGGACAGGATGATGTCCACCAGGTTCTTACCGATGTCGTGGACGTCCCCGCGCACCGTGGCCAGCACGATCGTGCCCTTGCCCTCGGCGTCCGACTTCTCCATGTGCGGCTCGAGATAGGCGACCGCGGCCTTCATCACCTCGGCCGACTGCAACACGAACGGCAACTGCATCTGGCCGGAGCCGAACAGCTCACCGACCACCTTCATCCCGTCCAGCAGCGTCGCGTTGACGATGTCCAGGGCGGGGCGCTCGGTCAGCGCGAGATCCAGGTCGGCCTCCAGACCGTTGCGCTCGCCGTCGATGATGCGGCGCTTGAGCCGCTCCTCCAGCGGGAGAGCGGCCAGCTCCTCCGCCTTGCCCGCCTTCAGCGACTTCGCCGTGGCACCCTCGAACAGCTGCATCAGCTTCTGGAGGGGGTCGTAGCCCTCGGTGCGGCGGTCGTGGATCAGGTCCAGCGCGGTCCGCACCTCTTCCTCGCTGAACCGGGCGATCGGCAGGATCTTCGAGGCGTGCACGATCGCCGAGTCCAGACCCGCCTTGACGCACTCGTCCAGGAAGACGGAGTTCAACAGGATCCGGGCGGCCGGATTGAGGCCGAAGGAGATGTTCGACAGGCCGAGGGTGGTCTGTACGTCGGGGTGGCGGCGCTTGAGCTCCCGGATCGCCTCGATGGTGGCGATGCCGTCCTTGCGGGACTCCTCCTGGCCGGTACAGATCGTGAAAGTCAGCGTGTCGATGAGGATGTCCGACTCACGGATGCCCCAGTTCCCCGTCAGGTCGGCGATCAGCCGTTCGGCGATCTCGACCTTCTTCTCCGGGGTCCGGGCCTGACCCTCTTCGTCGATGGTCAGCGCGATCAGCGCCGCACCGTGCTCCCCGGCCAGCTGCGTCACCCGGGCGAAGCGGGACTCGGGGCCGTCACCGTCCTCGTAGTTGACGGAGTTGATGACCGCACGCCCGCCCAGCTTCTCCAGGCCGGCCTTGATGACGTCGACCTCGGTGGAGTCGAGCACGATCGGCAGGGTCGAGGCGGTCGCGAACCGGCCCGCCAGTTCCTCCATGTCGGCGACACCGTCCCGGCCGACGTAGTCCACGCACAGGTCCAGCATGTGCGCGCCCTCGCGGATCTGCTCCCGGGCCATCTCCACGCAGTCGTCCCAGCGGCCCTCCAGCATGGCCTCACGGAACTTCTTCGACCCGTTGGCGTTGGTCCGCTCGCCGATCGCCAGGTAGGACGTGTCCTGCCGGAACGGAACCGACTGGTAGAGCGAGGCGGCGCCCGGCTCGGGCTGCGGTGCGCGCTCGGGCGGGGTGAGGTCGCGGACGCGTTCGACGACCTGGCGCAGGTGCTCGGGGGTGGTGCCGCAGCAGCCGCCGACCAGGGACAGGCCGTATTCGCGGACGAAGGTCTCGTGGGAGTCCGCCAGCTCCGGGGCCGTCAGCGGGTAGTGGGCGCCGTCCTTGGTCAGGACCGGCAGACCCGCGTTCGGCATGCAGGACAGCGGGATCCGGGAGTGCCGGGTGAGGTAGCGCAGGTGCTCGCTCATCTCCGCCGGGCCGGTGGCGCAGTTCAGGCCGATCATGTCGATGCCGAGCGGCTCCAGCGCCGTCAGCGCGGCGCCGATCTCCGAGCCGAGCAGCATCGTGCCGGTCGTCTCCACCGTCACCGACACGATCAGCGGCACGTCGTAGCCGGCTGTGCGCATGGCTCGGCGGGCGGCGACGACCGAGGCCTTGGTCTGGAGCAGGTCCTGCGTGGTCTCCACCAGCAGGGCGTCGGCACCGCCGGCGAGCAGGCCCTCGGCGTTCTGCTGGTAGGCGTCCCGGATGGCGCCGAAGGTGGTGTGGCCGAGGGTGGGCAGCTTCGTACCGGGACCCATCGAGCCCAGCACCCAGCGCTGCCGGCCGTCGCGTGCGCCGAACTCGTCGGCGACCTCGCGGGCGATGCGGGCTCCGGCCTCGGACAGCTCAGCGGTGCGTTCGGGGATGTCGTACTCGCCCAGAGCGGTGAGGTTCGCGCCGAAGGTGTTGGTCTCCACGCAGTCGACGCCCGCCGAGAAGTACGCCTCGTGGACCGAACGGACGATGTCCGGCCGGGTGAGGTTGAGGATCTCGTTGCAGCCTTCGAGATTCTCGAAGTCCTCGAGCGTCGGTTCCTGTGCCTGGAGCATCGTGCCCATGGCACCGTCGGCGACCACCACGCGGGTGGCGAGTGCCTCTCGGAGCGCGGACACGCGGGTCCGGCTGTCGGTGGAAGGGGTCAGCGGCGACGAGGCCATTAAGGGGCTCCCTGGGATGCGACGGCTGTCGGCTATGCGGTTTCCCGGGCAGGCCCGGGGAAGAGGCACGGCGCCAGCGTAACCGGGAGTGGGCTTGGATGGGCATGGCGTCCACGAGGCGGACGAGGGTGGCCTGTGAGCCATCCCCGGGCCACGTGTGACGTAACAAGTACCGACCAACCATTAGCGGGCGGTCGTCATGGACCGGTAGTGTTCGACATTGCCGAACGGTGTCAGTTGCCGTGCGCGGTGACGGACGAAGGGGACGGAGGCTGTACGGCGATGGCACGGAACATCCAGTCGCTCGAACGGGCGGCCGCGATGCTGCGGCTGCTCGCGGGCGGCGAGCGACGGCTCGGCCTGTCGGACATCGCCTCCTCGCTGGGCCTCGCCAAGGGCACGGCCCACGGCATTCTGCGCACCCTCCAGCAGGAGGGTTTCGTGGAGCAGGACGACGTCTCCGGGCGTTACCAGCTGGGCGCCGAGCTGCTGCGCCTGGGCACCACGTATCTGGACGTGCACGAACTACGCGCGCGCGCCCTGGTGTGGACCGACGACCTGGCCCGCTCCAGCGGGGAGAGCGTCTACCTGGGCGTGCTCCATCAGCAGGGCGTCCTGATCGTGCACCACGTCTTCCGGCCCGACGACAGCCGGCAGGTGCTGGAGATCGGGGCCATGCAGCCGTTGCACTCCACCGCCCTGGGCAAGGTGCTGTCGGCATACGACCCGGTCGCGCACAGTGAGGCGCTGGAGGCCGACAGGAAGGCCTTCACGGATCGCACGACCTGCGACTGGGCCGACTTCGAGCACATCCTCGACCTCACGCGCGCGCGTGGCTACGCGGCCGACGTGGAGGAGACCTGGGAGGGCGTGGCCTCGGTGGCCGCACCCATCCACAACCGGCGGCGGATGCCGGTGGGCGCGGTGGGGATCACCGGCGCCGTCGAGCGGCTGTGCCGCGACGGCGAGCTGCGTCCCGAGCTGATCGCCGCGGTGCGGGACTGCGCCCGCGCGGTGTCGCGGGACCTGGGCGCGGGGCGGTTCTGAGCTCCGGGAACACCGGGGAAGGCCGCACGGGAGGCCACGGAGGGCCCACGGGGTATGGACCGGGACGCTGAGCGGCGTTCCGGCTCTCGCCATACCCTGAAAAGGACATAACAGGCATACCCGCGCTTCACGCGCCCGCAGATCGATAACTCCCTGCGATCAATAACGATCGCATATTCGATAACAGAACTCTTGACGCGTGCCTGAGGCCGGAGCAAGACTCCCGTCCATCGGTCGGCATTGTCGAACACCTACCGGCAATACGCGCTAGAGTGTGACAACGCCAAGGGCCGGCATCGCTCTCACCCCTGAGGGCGCTGAACCCCCGGAGGGACCCGGGGTTCGGCTTCCCTGGACGAAGGACAAAGGAGTCGCGGGTGTCCAGCTCCGACATCTTCATCGGCGAGACCATCGGTACCGCCATACTCATCCTGCTCGGCGGTGGCGTCTGCGCCGCCGTGACGCTGAAGGCCTCAAAGGCCCGTAACGCCGGCTGGCTCGCCATCACCTTCGGGTGGGGTTTCGCCGTTCTGACGGCTGTCTACACCTCGGCGCCGCTTTCCGGCGCCCATCTGAACCCGGCCGTGACCCTCGCACTCGCGATCAAGGACAACGACTTCAGCAACCTCCCCACCTACTGGGGCGGTCAGCTGCTCGGCGCCATGATCGGCGCGAGCCTGGTCTGGGTGGCCTACTACGGTCAGTTCCGTGCGCACCTCACCGACAAGGAGATCGTCGGCGGTCCGGGTGCGCAGGCCACGGCGGCCAAGGCCGTCGAGGCCCAGGAGACGGGCGCCGGCCCGGTCCTGGGCGTCTTCTCCACCGGTCCGGAGATCCGGCACGCGGTGCAGAACCTCGCCACGGAGATCATCGGCACCGTCGTG
The DNA here is from genome assembly GCF_042894725.1 of Streptomyces sp. NPDC001480. NCBI lineage: Bacteria > Bacillati > Actinomycetota > Actinomycetes > Kitasatosporales > Streptomycetaceae > Streptomyces > Streptomyces sp. NPDC001480. The sequence goes on from NZ_JBIAVX010000007.1 coordinate 313,483, forward strand.
CTGGTGCTCGCCGTCCTCACACAGGGCCTGAACGACAAGGGCAACGGCCTGGGCACCCTGGGTGCGCTGATCACCGCTCTGGTGGTCGTCTCCATCGGCCTGTCCCTCGGCGGCCCCACGGGCTACGCGATCAACCCCGCCCGTGACCTCGGTCCGCGTATCGTGCACGCCCTCCTGCCCCTGCCCAACAAGGGCGGCTCCGACTGGGGCTACGCCTGGATCCCGATCGTCGGTCCGCTGATCGGCGGCGCGATCGCCGCAGGCATCTACAACGTCGCATTCGCTTAGTGAGTCCCCCGGGCCGCTCACGGGCGGCCCGGGGCCAAGACCTACGAACACGCGCCGTACGTAACGCCCCTTAACCACGGATTCCTCAGGAGCACACAGTGACCGACGCTCACACTGCCGGCCCGTTCATCGCCGCCATCGACCAGGGCACGACCTCCTCGCGCTGCATCGTCTTCGACCGGGACGGCCGCATCGTCTCCGTCGACCAGAAGGAGCACGAGCAGATCTTCCCGAAGCCGGGCTGGGTCGAGCACAACGCCAACGAGATCTGGACCAACGTCCAGGAGGTCGTCGCCGGAGCCATCCAGAAGGCCGGCATCACCCGCGACGACATCAAGGCCATCGGCATCACGAACCAGCGCGAGACCACCGTGCTGTGGGACAAGAACACCGGTGAGCCCGTCTACAACGCCCTTGTCTGGCAGGACACCCGCACCGACGCCCTGTGCCGGGAGCTCGGCCGCAACGTCGGCCAGGACCGCTTCCGCCGCGAGACGGGTCTGCCGCTGGCCTCCTACTTCTCCGGCCCCAAGGCCCGCTGGCTGCTCGACAACGTCGACGGCCTGCGGGAGCGCGCCGAGGCGGGCGACATCCTCTTCGGCACCATGGACACCTGGGTCATCTGGAACCTGACCGGTGGTGTCAACGGCGGCAAGCACGTCACCGACGTGACCAACGCCTCCCGTACCCTCCTGATGAACCTGCACACGATGCAGTGGGACGACAAGATCGCCGAGTCGATCGGCGTGCCGCTCCAGATCCTGCCCGAGATCCGCTCCTCCGCCGAGATCTACGGCGAGGTCACCGGCGGCAAGCTCGGCGACCTGCTCGGCGGCATCCCGGTCGCCTCCGCGCTCGGCGACCAGCAGGCGGCCCTGTTCGGCCAGACCTGTTTCTCCGAGGGCGAGACCAAGTCCACCTACGGCACCGGCACCTTCATGGTGATGAACACCGGTGACAAGATCATCAACTCCTACGCGGGCCTGCTGACCACGGTCGGCTACAAGATCGGCGACCAGCCGACGGTCTACGCGCTGGAGGGCTCGATCGCCGTCACCGGCTCCCTGGTGCAGTGGATGCGGGACCAGATGGGCCTGATCTCCACCGCGGCCGAGATCGAGACGCTCGCGCTCTCGGTCGAGGACAACGGCGGCGCCTACTTCGTGCCGGCCTTCTCCGGCCTGTTCGCCCCGCACTGGCGCTCCGACGCCCGCGGTGTGATCGCCGGCCTGACCCGGTACGTCACCAAGGCGCACCTCGCCCGTGCGGTCCTGGAGGCGACCGCCTGGCAGACCCGCGAGATCGCCGACGCCATGGTCAAGGACTCCGGCGACGAGCTGGTGGCCCTGAAGGTCGACGGCGGCATGACCTCCAACAACCTGCTGATGCAGACCCTCGCCGACGTTCTGGACGCACCGGTGGTGCGCCCGATGGTCGCCGAGACCACCTGCCTCGGCGCCGCCTACGCCGCCGGCCTGGCCGTCGGCTTCTGGTCCAGCACGGACGAACTGCGCGCCAACTGGCGCCGGGCCGCCGAGTGGACCCCCCAGATGGACGCGGACATCCGCGACCGTGAGTACAAGAACTGGCTCAAGGCCGTCGACCGGACCATGGGCTGGATCGAGGACGAGAGCTGAGCGGCTCCAGAAGGCTCAGACAGCTCTGACGAGGAGTAAGTACCAGAAATGACCAGTCAGTCCACCCTGCAGTCCGTACCTGCCCTGGGGACACACCCGGCCTCCGGCTCCCTCCCGAGCCGGGCCGAAACCAGGGAGCAGCTCTCCAAGGCGTCGTACGACCTTCTCGTGATCGGCGGCGGCATCCTGGGCATCTCCACCGCCTGGCACGCCGCGCAGTCCGGCCTCAGGGTGGCACTGGTCGACGCCGGCGACTTCGCCGGCGCCACCTCCTCCGCCTCCTCGAAGCTGCTCCACGGCGGTCTGCGCTACCTGCAGACCGGCGCGGTGAAGCTGGTGGCGGAGAACCACTTCGAGCGCCGTGCGGTCTCCCGCCAGGTGGCCCCCCACCTGGCGAACCCGCTCACCTTCTACCTCCCCGTGTACAAGGGGGGCCCGCACGGCGCGGCGAAGCTCGGCGCGGGCGTGTTCGCCTACTCCGCGCTCTCCGCCTTCGGTGACGGTGTCGGCCACCTGCTGAGCCCGGCGAAGGCCGCGCAGGACGTGCCCGAGCTGCGCACCGAGAACCTCAAGGCCGTGGCCGTGTACGGCGACGACCAGATGAACGACTCGCGCATGGCGCTGATGACGGTCCGCGCGGCCGTCGACGCGGGCGCGGCCGTCCTCAACCACGCCGAGGTCACCGGCCTGCGCTTCACCAAGGGCCGGGTGACGGGCGCCGACCTGCGCGACCGCACCACCGGTGACGAGTTCGGCGTCAACGCCCGGCTCGTGCTGAACGCGACCGGCCCGTGGGTCGACCACCTGCGCAGGATGGAGGACCCGAACGCGGCGCCGTCCATCCGCCTGTCGAAGGGCGCGCACCTGGTGCTCAAGCGCACCTCGCCCTGGAAGGCCGCGCTCGCCACGCCGATCGACAAGTACCGCATCACCTTCGCCCTCCCCTGGGAGGACATGCTGCTGCTCGGCACCACCGACGAGGAGTACGAGGGTGACCCGGCGGATGTCGCGGTCAACGACAAGGACATAACCCAGATCCTGGACGAGGCCGCGTTCTCCGTCCGGGACCAGCAGCTCAGCCGTGACCTGATCACCTACGCCTTCGCCGGACTGCGGGTGCTGCCGGGCGGCCCGGGCGACACCGCGAAGGCGAAGCGCGAGACGGTCGTCACCGAGGGCAGGGGCGGCATGCTGTCCGTCGCGGGCGGCAAGTGGACGACCTTCCGGCACATCGGCCGTACGGTCATGCAGAAGCTGGAGTCGCTGCCGGGTCAGCCGCTGGGCGACGACTTCGAGCCGATTTCCTCCCTGCCGAAGAAGCTGCCGCTGCCGGGCGTCGCCAACCCGCGTGCGGTGGCCCACCGCCTGCTGGTGGACCACCCGGCGCCGGGCCCGCGCATGGCCGCCGACACCGCCCGGCACCTGGCGACCCACTACGGCTCGCTGGCCTTCGACATCGCCCGGCTGGCCAACGACAACCCGGAGCTGGCCGAGCGCGTCCACCCGGACGCCCCGGAGATCTGGGCGCAGGTCGTCTACGCCCGCGACCACGAGTGGGCCGAGACGGCGGACGACGTGCTGCGCCGCCGTACGACGCTGACGATCCGCGGCCTGGCCACGGACGAGGTCCGCGCGAAGGTGCAGGACCTGCTCGACAAGAAGTGAGCAGCAAGCAAGCCACGGTGACCGGCTCTTTCCCTGACCAGGGCCGGCATCGCTGACCGGCCCTCGCCGCACCGGGGCCGGGAACCGGGAGGGGCGGCTCCACGCCGATGGAGCCGCCCCTTTCCCGTGCGTCCGGTCGGCACCGCCGGGCCTGGTCATCTGCCCCCATAATGTGCTGACACATCGGAGGTCTGAGCGACAGGAGGCCCGTCATGGCGGTCACCGACGAGGCGATCGAGAAGATCAAGGGGATGATCGTCTCCGGTGCGCTGCGGCCCGGCGACCGGCTGCCGAAGGAGAGCGAGCTCGCCGCCGAGCTGGGGCTTTCGCGCAACTCCCTGCGGGAGGCCGTGCGGGCGCTGTCGTTGATCCGGATCCTGGACGTGCGGCAGGGCGACGGGACGTACGTCACCAGCCTGGATCCTCAACTGCTGCTGGAGGCGCTGAGCTTCGTCGTCGACTTCCACCGCGACGACACGGTCCTGGAATTCCTGGCGGTGCGCCGAATCCTGGAGCCGGCCGCCACGGCGATGGCCGCCTCGCGGATCAGCGAGCAGCAGTTGGACGCCCTGAGCGCGCAGTTGGACGCCCTCGGCGGCGCGCCCTCGGTGGAGGAACTCGTCGCCTGCGACCTGGAGTTCCACCGGAGCATCGTGCGCGGCTCCGGCAACTCGGTGCTGTGCTCGCTGCTGGACGGCCTGTCGGGGCCGACCACCCGGGCCCGGATCTGGCGCGGTCTGACCCAGGAGGACGCGGTGAGCCGCACCCTGCGCGAGCACCGCGCGATCCTGGCGGCCCTGCGCGACCGGGACGCGGAGGCGGCACGCTCGTGGGCGACCGTGCACATCGCGAGCGTGGAGCAGTGGTTGCGCAGCACCCTGTGACAGGACCTTGTGAAACACCTGTGACAGGGCCTTGTGAAACCCGTGTGCGGAACCCTTGCGGGAGTGGTGAGGATGCCTTCGGCGCGGGGGTGTTCCGGGGCGGTGATCGGGGCAGTGATCCGTTCACTCCCCCTCGCAAGGGGGCTGCGGGCGCCCCCGTCGGACGCCGTAAGGTTGGGACGTACGCGAGGGCACGTCGGAAGGAGGCGCTGGGTGATCGAGCTCGAGGGGGTTCCCGAGCTGATCGACCCGGTCATGGTGGCCGCGTTCGAGGGCTGGAACGATGCCGGCGACGCCGCCTCCACCGCGGTCGCGCATCTGGAGAGGGAGTGGAAGGGTGAGGTGTTCGCGGCGCTGGACGCCGAGGACTACTACGACTTCCAGGTGAACCGCCCCACGGTGTTCATGGACGGCGGAGTGCGCAAGATCACCTGGCCGACGACAAGGTTGTCGGTGGTGCGGGTCGGTGGCGAGAAGCCGCGCGACCTGGTGCTGGTCCGCGGCATCGAACCGTCCATGCGCTGGCGCTCGTTCTGCAACGAGCTGCTGGGCTTCGCGCACGAGCTGGGGGTTGAACTGGTGGTCGTGCTGGGCGCGTTGCTCGGTGACACCCCGCACACGCGTCCGGTCCCGGTCAGCGGGGTCACGTCCGACGCGGACCTGGCCCAGCGGATGGACCTGGAGGAGACCAAGTACGAGGGTCCGACGGGCATCGTCGGTGTCCTTCAGGAGGCCTGCGCGCACGCCGGGGTCCCGGCGGTGTCGCTGTGGGCGGCGGTCCCGCACTATGTGTCGCAGCCGCCCAACCCGAAGGCGACGCTGGCCCTGCTCAACCGTCTGGAGGACCTGCTCGACCTGCGTATCCCGCTGGGCGAGCTGCCGGAGGACGCGCGGGCCTGGCAGGTGGGTGTGGACCAGCTGGCCGCCGAGGACAGCGAGGTCGCCGAGTACGTGCAGACGCTGGAGGAGGCCCGGGACACCGCCGAGCTGCCGGAGGCGTCGGGTGAGGCGATCGCCCGTGAGTTCGAGCGGTATCTGCGCCGCCGGGACGTGAATCCGCCCGGTGGGCACGCGACGGCGGACGGCGGGGACGGGTCGCCGTCCTCGTACCTGAGGGACAACCCCAGCGGCCGCACCCGGCCCCCGAAGCCGCCCAAGCCGAGTTCCGAGGACGACGACTCCTCGGACGACTGATACGCGGGTGACCCGCGCGAAGGGGCGGTACGCGTCACGCGTACCGCCCCTTCGCCGTACGACGAGCCCGGGGAGCCGCGGGCTACAGGGCCACGCCCAGCAGCGCGTCCACGGCCCGGGTGACGACGCCGGGGGCTCCGGTGTCGGTGCCGCCCCGCTCCTGCTGGAGCACGGCCCACCGGTCGACGGCGGCCAGGGCGGCCGGGGCGTCGAGGTCGTTGGCGAGGGCCTCGCGGATCTCCTCGACGAGCGTGTCGGCGGGCGGCCCGTCGGGCCGGGACACCGCGGCACGCCACCGTCCGAGCCGGTCCTGGGCGTCCGCCAGCACCTGGTCGGTCCACTCCCAGTCGGCCCGGTAGTGGTGGGCGAGGAGGGTGAGCCGGATGGCGGCGGGGTCGACCCCGTCGCGCCGCAGCTGGGAGACGAAGACCAGGTTGCCCTTGGACTTCGACATCTTCTCGCCGTCCAGGCCGACCATGCCGGCGTGCACGTACGCCCGGGCCATGGGGAACTCGCCGGTGAGCACCTGGGCGTGCGAGGCGCCCATCTCGTGGTGCGGGAAGGCCAGGTCGGAGCCGCCGCCCTGGACGTCGAAGGTCATGCCGAGGTGGTCCAGGGCGATGGCGACGCACTCGATGTGCCAGCCGGGCCGGCCCCGGCCCAGCGAGCCGCCGTCCCAGCTGGGTTCGCCCTCGCGGGCGGCCATCCACAGCATCGGGTCGAGCGGGTTCTTCTTGCCGGGCCGGTCGGGGTCGCCGCCGCGCTCGGCGGACAGCAGCCGCATGGCCGCGGCGTCGAGGTTCGAGACCTTGCCGAAGTGCGGGTCGGACTCGACGGAGAAGTAGACGTCGCCCTCGAGTTCGTAGGCGGCGCCCAGGTCGCGCAGCCGCTCCACGAGCGGGACTATGCCGGGTATCGCCTCGACGGCACCTATGTAGTGCCGCGGCGGGAGCATCCTGAGGGCGGTCATGTCCTCGCGGAAGAGGGCCGTCTCCTTCTCGGCGAGGGCGGCCCAGTCGACGCCGTCCCGCTCGGCCCGCTCCAGCAGAGGGTCGTCGACGTCGGTGACGTTCTGGACGTAGTGAACCTGCCGCTTGGTGTCGAGCCACACGCGCTGCACCAGGTCGAACGCGTTGTAGGTCGCCGCGTGCCCCATGTGCGTGGCGTCGTACGGGGTGATGCCGCAGACGTAGAGACGGGCGACGGGACCGGGGTCGAGGGTGACGGGACCACCGGTCGCGGTGTCGTGGATCCTCAGGTCGCGACCCTGACCAGGCAGGGCGGGGACCTCGGAAGCGGGCCAGGCATGCATGTACATGAGCCTAACCGCCCGCAAGTGCCGTCAACCAACCGGACCAGGCCAGATGACCGGAAAGGCGATCTTGTGTTCCGGCCCTGGGTGTGCTCACACGGGTGGCCACGGAATCGCCGGCCACTCGCCGCCCGGCTCCGGATGTCTGCCGGAGGTGAGCAGCGCGTCGACACGCGCGCGCGTGGCGTCCAGTTCGGCGGCCGTGATCAGCCCGGCCAGTCGCGCGCCGAGGAGGCCTCCGTCGGCCATGGCGTCCTTGAGGCCCTTGAGTACGCCGACGGCCTCGCCGGTCAGGGGCTCTCCCGCCCAGCCCCACAGCAGCGTCCGCAGCTTGTTCTCCACGTTGAAGGTGACCCCGTGGTCGATCCCGTACAGCCGCCCCTCGGGTGTGGGCAGCAGGTGGCCGCCCTTGCGGTCGGCGTTGTTTATCACGGCGTCCAGCACCGCCAGGCGCCGCAGCCGCTCGTCGTCGGCGTGCACGAGCAGCGCGGTCCGTCCCTCACCGACCTCGGCGAAGCCGATGGCCTTCCAGCCCGGCTCGGGCTCCTCACCGTCAACCAGGGCGAGCAGTTCGGCGTCGGGGGCCGCGTCGACCCAGAGCTGGACCATGCCCTCGCCGTACGGTCCGTCGCGCAGCACGGTGGGCGGCACCAGGTCCCAGCCGGTCGCCTCGGAGACCTCGTACGCCGCCACCTCGCGCTCGGCGAGGGTGCCGTCGGGGAAGTCCCACAGCGGGCGTTCCCCGGCGACCGGCTTGTACACGCAGGCGGCCTGCTGGCCGTCGTGGGCCACCGTGCAGTACAGCGCCGCGTTGGAGGCGTCGCGGATGCGTCCGCGCACCGTCAGCTCACCCTCGGCGAGGAGGGCGGCGCCGGTCACGCTCCGCGGCGGTATCCGTTCTGGCGCGGACATACATGTCCTTCCGGGTCGAGCGGGAGACTGCACAGCGGGCACGGCGGCCGGCCGGCGTTCACGACGTCGAGGGCGCGCTTGGCGAAGGCCCTGGCCTGCGCGCCGGTGAGCCGGACCCGCAGCATCGGGGGGCCGTTCTCCTCGTCCTGGAGCAGCCGCTCCTCGGCCTCCGCGAGGTCCTCCTCGGAGTCGGCGTCGAGCTCCACCAGCGCCTGGGCCTCAACGATCATCCGCTGTTCCTCGCCGTCCCAGGCCAGCGCCATGGTGCCGACGCGGAACTCCTCCTCGATGGGAGTCTCCAGCGGTTCGGTGTCGGCGACCTCGGACGGGGCCACCGCGGGGACCGGGGCCTGGCCGCCGCTGCGGCGTACGACCTCGTCGAGGAGCTCGTCCATGCGCTCGGCGAGCGCGGCGACCTGGGTCTTCTCCAGGATTACGCTGGTCACCCGGGGGCCGGCGGACGCCTGGAGGAAGAACGTACGGCGCCCGGGCAACCCCACTGTGCCGGCCACGAAGCGGTCCGGTGGGTCGTAGAGGAACACCTGACGGGACACGTCCTGTCTCCATTGGGATCGAGAGTGCGAATCGGGAGTGCGTGAGGGGGGCTGTGTGCGAACGCGACGCTTCACCCTACTGCGCCCGACGATCACGGTGCGCCCGCACCACCCCCCACCGGTGCGTCATCCCCCGTGGGTTCCTCACGCGGCGCGAGGGAGGCGAAATCCCCGGTGTCCCCGAGACGAACGAGAAACGGCCGGAGGCGGGTGTAGCGGATCGCGGTGATGGAACACGGTTCCACGGAAATCCGCTGGAAGAGGTCGAGATGCAGCCCGAGCGCGTCCGCCACGAGAGACTTGATGATGTCACCGTGCGAGCACATGAGGTACACGGCGTCGGCGCCGTGGTCGCGCTCCACGCGCGCGTTCCACTCCCGTACGGCCTCGGCCGCGCGGGTCTGCATCGCGCGCATGGACTCGCCGCCGGGGAACGCGGCCGCCGACGGGTGCGTCTGCACCACCTCCATCAGCGGCTCGTCCTTGAGTTCGGCGAGCTTGCGCCCGGACCAGTCGCCGTAGTGGCACTCCCCGATCCGTTCGTCGGTGTGCAGGCGCAGGTCCGGCCGGGCGTCCAGCAGCGGCTGAAGGGTTTCCTGGCAGCGTTGCAGGGGACTGCTGACGACTTCCGAGAGAGGCAGCCCGTCGAGTCGTCCGGGCAGCGCGGCGGCCTGCGCGGCCCCGCGCTCGTCCAGGGCGACGCCGGGCGTCCAGCCGGCGAGCAGTCCGGCGGTGTTGGCGGTGGAGCGTCCGTGCCTTACGAGGATCAACGTGGGCATGCGGACCAGCGTAGGCGCACGCGGACGTGCCGCGGCGCGCGGGCGAGGGGAGGCTGGGGTTCTTGATCGTCGACTGTGCCATCTACCGGGAGGGGCACCGCAGTGAGGGGCCCGAGGACCTGTCCGACGCGCTGGCGGTGGCGCGGGCGGCGGGCGGGTTCGTCTGGATCGGGCTGCACGAGCCGTCGGAGAAGGAGTTCGACCGGGTCACCGAGGAGTTCGGGCTGCACCCGCTGGCGGTGGAGGACGCCCTCAACGCCCACCAGCGGCCCAAGCTGGAGGTGTACGACGACTCGCTGTTCATGGTGATCAAGCCGGTCGCCTACGAGCCGGAGAGCGACGCCGTCTCCACCGGCGAGGTGATGGTCTTCGTCGGGGACGGCTTCGTGGTGACCGTCCGGCACGGCGACGGTTCGCCGCTGGCGGCCGTGCGGCGCCGGCTGGAGGAGGAGCCGAGGCTGCTGGAGAAGGGGCCGACCGCGGTGCTGTACGCGATCTCCGACGCCACCGTCGACCACTACCTGGAGGTGGCGACCGAGCTCCAGACCGACATGGAGGAGCTGGAGGCGGAGGTGTTCTCGCCGGACCTGGCCGGCTCGCGCAACACCGCCTCGCGGATCTACACCTTCAAACGGCAGGTCCTGGAGTTCCGCCGGGCGACGGTTCCGCTGGCCCTGCCGATGACGCGGCTGGCCGGCACGGTGCCGACGGGCGAGGGCGGGGTGCCCTTCGTGGACGACAGGGCCCGGCCCTTCTTCCGGGACGTGCAGGACCATCTCACGCGCGTGAACGAGTCCGTGGAGGGTCTGGACCGGCTGGTCTCGGACATCCTGTCGGCCCATCTGGCGCAGACCGGCGTCCGGCAGAACGACGACATGCGGAAGATCTCGTCGTGGGCGGCGATGGCCGCGGTCCCCACGCTGATCGCGGGCGTCTACGGCATGAACTTCGACCACATGCCCGAGCTGCACTGGGCGTGGGGGTACCCGGCCGTGATCCTGGTGATGGCCGCCCTGGAAGTCCTGATGTACCGGCTGTTCAAGGGACGCGGCTGGTTGTGACCGGGCGCCTCAGGCGAACTCGGGGGCGGTGCTCGCGGGGCCGCCCATGGGGTCGCGGCGCTCGGGCACGCGCAGGGACACCATGCGCCGCCAGCCCGCGGCGCGCTCATAGCCGTACACGGCGCGGATGCCCGCCGCGAGCGCCGCGCGCCTGACCTTGGACCAGCCGAGGACGCGGCCCATCCGGGCCATGACGGCGAGGCTGACGTCCGGGTGGACGCGGATCTCGGCGAGCGCGCACTCGCGCAGGGTGCGCTGGATCAGCCGGCCGTGGCCGGCGGCCGCGAAGCGCAGCAGTTCCTCGTGGGTGTAGGCGAGGTGGTCGGCCTCGTCGTGGGAGATCACGCGGACGGCCCTGCCCACCTCGGGGTGGTCGGCGAAGTGCTTGCGGAGCAGCAGCATCTGGTCGGCGGCGCGCTGTTCGGTGACCCGGCTGTGGGCCAGGTAGACGATGATGTCCCGCACGCTCAGCGGTTCGTCCCGCCGGAGCCTGTCGTGGGCGAGGCCGATGCCGCGCCGCTCCAGGAGCATGGTGTAGTCGGCCTCGGGCGGGACGGGGACCGGTTCCAGACCGCGTTTGCGCAGGAGGGCGTTGAAGATCCGCCCGTGCTTGTCCTCGTCGGCGCCGTGCCGTGTGATCTTGGGAACGAGCGCCTGTTCGCCCTCGGGGACGAGCGCGGCGATCCGTCCGTTCTCCCAGCCGCCCTGGACCTCGCCGCCGGCCGCGATGGAGCAGAAGAGCCGGAAGGACTCGTCGTTGTCGAGGATCTCCTGGAACACACGCTTCACCGAAAGCATGAGGGCACCTTTCCGGACCTTTCCGCAGGTTTCCGCAAAGAACGAGTCAAGTGCGGCATCCCGGATGCCGCAACAGGTGCGGCGGCCGACTGGGCCGGAAGAAGGAGCATCGAGGTCGCGGCGGGAGCGTAACCGCACGGGCCCCGGCGCGTTGTTCCTCGTGACGGCCGTGGCGGGGAAGACCCCCGAGCCCCCACCACGGCCGCGGAAGCCCGTTACGCGAGACCGGCGAGCTCCAGGGCCTCACTGCCGGCGCGCAGCGAGGCGAGTCGCTCCTCGAGGGTGAAGCCGGCCGGGGCGAGGCTGAGCGTGGTGACACCGGCGGCGGCGTAGGCCTTCATGCGGTCGGCGATGCGGTCGACGCTGCCCAGCAGGGTGGTCTTGTCGATGAGGTCGTGCGGGATCGCCGCCGCGGCGCCCTGCTTGTCCCCGGAGAGGTACTTCTCCTGGACCTCGGCGGCCTCCTTCTCGTACCCCATGCGCCGGGCGAGCTGGTTGTAGAAGTTCTGCTTGGCGCTGCCCATGCCGCCGACGTAGAGCGCGGTGTAGGGGCGGAAGACGTCCGCGAGTTGCGGCACGTCCTTGTCCTCGCCGACGGCGAGGGGCAGGGTCGGGCAGACGTCGAAGCCGTCGAGGGTCTTGCCCGCCTTCTCCCGGCCCGCGCGCAGGTACTTGATCGTGGTGTCCTCGAGGTGCTCGGCCGAGGGGAAGATCAGCAACGCCCCGTCGGCGATCTCACCGGTCTGCTCGAGGTTCTTCGGCCCGATGGCGGCGATGTACAGCGGGATGTGCTCGCGCTGCGGGTGCACGGTCAGCTTGATCGGCTTGCCCGGGCCGCCGGGCAGCGGGAGGGTCCAGTGCCGGCCCTCGTACGACAGCCGTTCGCGGGTCATCGCCTTCCGTACGATCTCCACGTACTCCCGGGTCCGTGCGAGCGGCTTGTCGAACTTGACGCCGTACCAGCCCTCGGAGACCTGCGGTCCGGAGACGCCGAGGCCGAGCCGGAAGCGGCCGCCGGAGAGCGAGTCGAGCGTCGCGGCGGTCATCGCGGTCATCGCGGGCTGGCGGGCCGGGATCTGGAAGATGGCGGAGCCCACGTCGATGCGTTCGGTCTGCGCGGCGACCCAGGAGAGGACGGTGGCCGCGTCGGAGCCGTAGGCCTCGGCGGCCCAGCAGACGGCGTAGCCGAGCCGGTCGGCCTCCTGTGCGACGGCCAGGTTGTCCGCGTCCATTCCCGCGCCCCAGTAGCCGAGGTTGATCCCGAGCTGCATGGCCGATTCCCCTTACCCATGAGTAACGTGCTTGTGGGTGCGACCCTAGCGCGGGTGGGCGGACGATGGGGCCCCGCGGGTTGCCCATTGGCCCCGGTCAGGGTGGGAAACCGGTTATCCACAGGCAACCCACGGCCCAGTTCTGGCCAGTAATCTCGGCCAGCATGGAGCAGAGGCATCTGGGCCGTACCGGCCTGCGCGTGTCCCGGATCGGGCTGGGCACCCTCACCTGGGGCCGGGACACCGACGAGCACGACGCCGCGGACATGCTGAAGGCGTTCTGGGAGGCGGGCGGGACCCTCGTCGACACCGCGGACGTGTACGGCGCCGGCGAGGCCGAGTATCTGCTCGGGCAGCTCATGGAAGGGCTCGTGCCCCGCCGGGACCTGGTCATCTCGACGAAGGCGGGGAGCATGCCCGATCCCGACCGGCGTTTCGACGGCTCGCGCGGTCACCTGCTCGCCGCGCTCGACGCCTCCCTGGCCCGCCTCGGCACGGACTACGTCGACCTGTGGCACGTCCACGCCTTCGACCCGGAAACCCCACTGGAGGAGACGCTCCAGGCGCTGGACCTGGCGGTGAGCAGCGGGCGCGCCCGCTACGCGGGCGTCTCGAACTTCTGCGGCTGGCAGCTGGCGAAGGCGGCGACCTGGCAGCTGGCGGCGCCGGGGACGCGGACCCGGCTGGCGGCCACGCAGCTGGAGTACTCGCTGCTCCAGCGCGGAGTCGAGCGCGAGGTGCTGCCGGCCGCGCTCGACCTCGGTGTGGGGCTGCTGCCGTCCTCGCCGCTCGGGCGGGGAGTGCTGACGGGCAAGTACCGCACCTCCACTCCCGCGGACTCGCGGGGCGCCTCGGAGCACCTGGCGCCGTTCGTCGCGCCGTACCTCGACGACACTGCGACCCGCATCGTGGAGGCGGTGACGACCGCGGCGGACGGGCTGGCGGTGACCCCGCTCCAGGTCGCCCTCGCCTGGGTCCGCGACCGGCCGGGCGTGGCCGCCCCGATCGTCGGGGCGCGCACCGCGCAGCAGCTCACGGCCGCGTTGTCAGTGGAGGCCCTTAGTCTTCCTGACGAGATCTGCCGGGCGCTCGACGACGTGTCGGCGCCCGTGCACCGCTATCCCGATCACGACTGGAGCACGCTGTGAGCACGGACCCGGAGTCCACGGGGATCTCCGACGGATCGGCAGGAGGGGCCGGGGAGGGCACGGAGACCGCCCTGGCCGCCGGACGAGCGGACGCGGGGGGAGCCCCGCCCGGGGCAGCCGACGACCATGGTTCCGGCGGACCGGTGGGCAATGCCGGTGGCTCGGCCGCGCCCGCCGGGGAGGCGGGGGCCGCCGGGGACACCCCGGACGAGGCGGCCGGCCCGGATGCCGAGGCCGGGACGACAGGTGGAGCCGGTGACACCGGGCCCGGCGGAGCTGCCGAAGGCGCCCGTGGGTCCGGCTCCGGCCCGGCGGGCCCGGGTGAGCCGGCCGGCAAGGGCGACGCGTCGTCGGCCGGGGCCCAAGGGCCGGGTGAGTCGGGCGGGGAGACCGGGGACGCCGCTCCCGAGATGTCCGAGGCGGCGGCCGAGCTGGCGGCGCAGCGGGTCGAGCGGGAGCGGATCGAGCGCCGGAAGGCCGAGAAGGCGGGGCCGGTCGCCGGCGGGACCAAGCTCAGCGGGAAGGCCGCCGAGCTGCTGGCGGCCGTGCGGGCGGTGGAGAGCGGAGAGAAGCCCGCGGCCACCGTGTTCGCCGAGCCGGCGCCGGCCCCACGGCGGCCGGCCCCGGAACCCGTGCGGCGTCCGCAGCCCGCACCGGCCGCCGCCGCACCCGCCGCTCCCGCGCCGGACGCCGTCGCCGCCGTAGGGCGTGTGCTGACCGACGGTGGCGCGCCCGAGGCGCTCGCGTCCCAGGTCGTCGCGGCCCTCGGCGAGGGTGCCGACGCCGTACTGCGGGAGGACCCCTGGCAGCTGCTGCGGGTCGCCGGGGTGCGTCCCGAGCAGGCCGACGGGTTCGCGCGGGCGCTGCTCGGCGCCGAGTGCGGCCCGGACGACGAGCGGCGGGGCCGCGCGGTGACCGGCTGGCTGCTGGAGCAGGCGGCCCTGGCCGGACACACCGCCCTGGAACTGCCCGCGCTCACCGCCGCGCTGGGCCGGCAGGGCGTGCCCGATCCGGACGCGGCCGTGCAGAGCGCCCTCGCGGAGGGCGAGGCCCTGGTCTTCCAGGACGCGCTGGAGGAGCCCGGCGCCCCGGCCCGGCCGGCGGCGGCAGAGGACGGGGAGGAGAGCGAGGAGCAGCGGCCGGTGCGCGTGCTCGTCGGTCTCGAGCGGTACGCGCTCGCCGAGGAGAGCCTCGCCGACGGTCTGGCCCGGCTGGTCAACTCGCTGCCCAAGGAGGCCGCCGAGGAGTGGCAGGCGGTGGCCGCGTCCGGCGGTGCCGCGGAGCTGGTGCGGGCCGTCGCCGGGCACGGTCTGGTGCTGCACACGGGCGGTGAGGCGGCGCGCGCCGAACCGGCGGCCCTGCTGACCGCGGCCCGGGCGGCCGGGCTGCGGGCCGTGGCGGCCTGCCACACGCCGGACGGACGGCACCGGTTCGCGGCCCTGCTCGGTGCCGGGGACGAGGGCGAGGACGTCGAGTCCGTCGTCACCGTTCCCGGTCTGCTGGCCGGCGCCGAGGGGCCCGGCCGGGACGCCGAGGGCAGCCTGGACCTGGATCTGCTGATCGTGCTGGACGCCCCGCAGCTCGACGTGGAGAACGCGGCGATGATCGTGGAGTCGCTGCCCGACGGGGCCCGCCTCGTGCTCACCGGGGACCCGGGGGTGCTGTGGTCGGCCGGGCCCGGCCGGGTCTTCGCCGATCTGCTCGCCGCGCGCGTGTGCCCGCAGGTCGCCTCCCGCGTCCCCGACCCGGGGCCGCTCGGCGAGCTGGTCTCCGGCATCGGCGTCGGCGAGCTGAACCAGGTGGAGGCGCCCGGCAAGGAGATCGTCATCGTGCCGGTCCGGGACGCGGGCGAGGCCGTGCACCGGACCGTGCAGCTGGTCGCAGACTCGGTGCCCCGGGCCATCGGGGTGCCGCCCGAGCAGACGGTGGTGATCACCCCGGGCCATGGGGGCGCCGTGGGCACCCGGGCGCTGAACAAGGCGCTGAAGGAACGGCTCAACCCGGGCCCCGGCCGTTTCGGCGGCTTCGACCCGGGCGACCGGATCGCCTACTCCCCCGCCCCGGGCCGTACGCTGCCCGGCCAGGTGGTCAAGGCCGACGCCGAGGGGCTGCACCTGTCGTGCGCGGGCGCCCCCGTCGTCGTACCGAGGGAGCGGGTGGAGCAGTCCGTGCGGCACGGGTGGGCGCTGACCGCGCACCAGGCGGTCGGCGTGCGGTGGCCCGCGGTGGTCGCGGTACTGCCCGGCGACGCCGCCCAAGCCCTCAGTCGGCCCTGGGTGTACACGGCCTTCGGCCGGGCGAGCCGGCATCTGTCCGTGGTGCAGGGCGTCGAGCAGGCGCTGCCCAGGGCCGTCGCGGAGATGCCGGCCAAGCCACGGACGACGCGCCTGCCGGTGCTGCTGCGCACGCAGGTCCCGGCGGCGGACTGACCGGTCGCGGCGGTGCCGGACCGGCCCGGGGGCCGGCCCGGTACCGCCGCCGGGGTCAGCGTTCGGCGTCCAGCGGTTCGAGGTCCTCGTCCCCGTCGAGGTCGAGGGCGTCCTCGAAGTCGTCGGCCTCGTCGTTGTCGTCGCGGTCGTCGTGTTCGTCGTGTTCGTCGTCCGTCTCTTCGTCGAACACCGCGCTGACGTCGAACCGGCAGACCACCCGCTGCGGATCGATCTGCTCGAAGGGCGCCTCGAGCCACTCGCCGGGTTCGGCGGGTTCGTCGGCGGCGGTGACCCAGAGCGTGGAGTCGCCCTCCTCCAGGCCGAACTCCTTGTGCCGGGAGGCGATCTCGTCCGGTTCGAACTCGCCGAACAGGACGCCGAGCGCGCCGTGGACGGTGCCGGAGGCGTCCATGCCGTCGTCGTAGTCCGCCGCCTCGACCCGCTGGGCCTGCGCCTGGAGCCGCTGGGGTTCCGCGACGGCGTAGTCGCGGCGGATCAGCACGCTGATCGCGTTCGGCTCCTCGGGGCCCGCGTACGGCGGCAGCGAGTCCTCCGCGGCGGGGATCTCGAAGGGGGTCACCTCGTCATAGCGGTCGTAGAGCAGCTCGTCGTACGCCTCGGCGGCCGCCGCCAGCTGGTTGAACGCCTCGTAGACGGCCGGGTCGTCCTCACCCGACCTGCGTTCGACCGCCGCCAGGTGGCGGTCGAGCGCGGTCTTGACCGCCTCGGCGGCGGCGCGTACCTCGGCAGCGGTGGGCTGCGCAGCATCAGACATAGTGCAGACGCTATCCGTACCGGGCCCCAGCCCGCACAATAGATGCGATGCCGGAATACGAATTTGTCGACGTGTACGTGCCTCGCGGGGTCTCCCGCAAGGAGGCCACACGCCTGCTGACGGACCATGCCGAGTACGGGAACTGGGAGTTGGACCGACTGAGCCTGCTGCGCGACGGCAGCCGCAGGGTGCGGTTGCGCCGGCGGATCATCCGCCAGGTGCGCGCCACGTGGTGAGGCAGGGCGACTGAGACGGAGCGGGCCCCGCATCGGCGGGGCCCGCTTTCGTTTCCCGGCCGGTGCGATCACCGGACGTGCGTCACACCGAGGCCCGCGCCTTGCGGTACAGCACCGCGCCCGCCAGCAGCACGCCAGCGCCCGCGGGCAGGGCGATGCCCAGCGGCAGGTCGCTGCCGGTGTGGGCGAGCTGCCCGGCGGCCGAGGACTGGGCGGCGGCACGCCCGCCCTGCTGGCCGACATGCGAGGAGCCGCCCGGCCCACCGGGGTGGCCGGGGTGTCCCGGGGTGCCGGGCTGTCCCGGCTCGCCAGGGTTACCCGGGGTTCCCGGCTGTCCCGGCTGTCCCGGATTTCCCGGCTGTCCCGGCTGACCCGGATGTCCCGGCTGTCCCGGCTGACCCGGATGTCCCGGCTGACCCGGCTGCCCGGGCGGAGTCGTACCTCCGCCACCCCCCGGAGGGGTCCCGTGGCCGCCGCCGTTGCCCCCGCCGTTGACGCAGTCGTTGCCCGCGGTGGCGTTGCCGGCGCCGATGACGTCGACGCTGTTGCCGCACACGTTCACCGGCGCGTCGATCGGCACCTGGACGTGGTTCCCCGAGCCCACGCCCGGCGAGCCACCGGTGTGACCGCCCGCGTGGGAACCGCCGGAACCGCCGTGCCCGGAGCCGCCGTGACCAGCGCCGCCGTGGTTGGCGCAATGGTTGCCCACCGCGGGGTTGAACGCCCCCACGACGTCGACGCTGTTGCCGCACGCGTTCACCGGCACGTCGATCGGTGCCTGGACGGTGTTGCCGGACAGTACGCCCGGCGAGTCGGACGCGGAGCCGCTCGCGTGAGCGCCGCCGGAACCGCCGTGGTTGGCGCAATGGTTGCCCATCGCGGGGTTGAGCAACCCGACGACGTTCACGGTGTTGCCGCAGACGTTCACCGGCGCGTGCACCGGCGCCTGGACGGTGTTGCCGGACAGTACGCCCGGCGAGTTGGCCGCGGAGCCGTTCGCGCCCGCGTCCGCGTGGGCGTAGCCACTCGCGGCGGCGATCACGCCGGTGGCGGCCGCCATGGTCATCAGGCCCTTACGGGTGCCCTGTCGCATTCCTGAATTCCCCCCTGCCTTCACATCCTGCATTTCACGAAAAGACCGGTCGGCCCCGGAGCGCATGGCGCGCGCTCCGGGGCCGACCGCACGGACGTCCCTCAGAGAGACGACGTCACTTGTTGATGCAGGTGTTGCCGAAGGTGGGGTTCAGGAGCCCGATCACATTGACCGTGTTGCCGCACACGTTCACCGGCACGTGCACCGGCACCTGGACGACGTTGCCGGAAACGACACCCGGGGAGTGCACGGCGGCACCCTGAGCACCCGAGTCGGCGACGGCCAGGCCCGCGCCCGCGAGAACCAGACCACCGGTGGCGGCCGCAGCAGCGACGACCTTCTTGAGCATTATTCCTCCTTGTTGGCAAAAGCGATCCCGTGTTGCTGATCGCATTACCTGTAACGAGGAGGGAGTAATGGAGCTACGAGCTTATGGTCGCATTCACCCTTCTCAGTCGATCTCGTACGGGCGCCCGAATAGCCCGGTCCAATGGCTCACGACGCGTGCCTCAGGACGCGTCGATGAACCGGTCGAGCACCCGCACGCCGAACTTCAGCCCGTCCACCGGCACCCGCTCGTCCACACCGTGGAACATGCCCGCGAAGTCCAGCTCCGGCGGCAGCTTCAGCGGCACGAAGCCGAAGCCCCGGATGCCGAGGTCGTCGAAGGACTTGGCGTCCGTACCGGCGGAGAGCATGAACGGGATCGCCTTGGCGGCCGGGTCCTCGGCCAGCAGCGCGGACTGCATGGCCTCCACCAGCGGCCCGTCGAAGCTGGTCTCGACGGCCTTGTCGGCGTGCACGTCCTCCCGCTTCACCTTCGGCCCGAGGATCCGGTCGAGGTCGGCGAGGAACTCCTCCTCGTACCCCGGCAGGAAGCGCCCGTCGACGCCCGCGGTGGCCTCGCCGGGAATGACGTTGACCTTGTACCCGGCGCCCAGCTGCGTGGGGTTCGCCGTGTTGCGCAGGCTCGCGCCGATCAGCTTGGCGATGCTGCCGAGCCGGGCGAGCGTCGACTCCATGTCCTCGGGGTCCAGCTCGGTGCCGAGTGCGTCGCCGAGCTCGTCGAGGAAGGCGCGGGTCGTCTTGGTGACCCGCACCGGGAACTCGTGCCGGCCCAGGCGCGCCACGGCCTCCGTCAGCTCGGTGATCGCGTTGTCCCGGTGGATCATCGACCCGTGCCCGGCGGTGCCGGCCACGGTCAGCTTCATCCAGTGCAGGCCCTTCTCGGCGGTCTGGATCATGTACAGCCGCCGCTGCTCGCTGACCGTGAACGAGAAGCCGCCGACCTCGCTGATCGCCTCGGTGACACCGTCGAAGAGGTCGGGGTGGTTGTCGACGAGCCACCGCGCCCCGAACCTGCCGCCCGCCTCCTCGTCCGCGAGGAAGGCCAGCACGATGTCCCGGGGAGGCCGGCGCCCGCTGCGCAGCCGGTCGCGCACGACCGCCAGCGTCATCGCGTCCATGTCCTTCATGTCGACGGCACCGCGCCCCCACACGCACCCGTCGGCGACCTCCCCGGAGAAGGGGTCGTGGGTCCAGTCGGCGGCGTTGGCGGGTACGACGTCGAGGTGCCCGTGGATCAGCAGCGCCGGCCGGGACGGGTCCTCGCCCTCGATGCGGGCCACCGTCGACGCCCGCCCGGGGTGGGACTCGTAGATCTTCGGGTCCAGCCCCACCTCGGCGAGCTTCTCGGCGACGTACTCGGCGGCCGCGCGCTCGCCCGGGCCCGAGTGGTCGCCGTAGTTGCTGGTGTCGAACCGGATCAGCTCGCGGCAGAGGTCCACGACCTCGTCCTGGCCGGTGACGCCCTTGGCCGTGTCCGTCTCGCTCACGCTGCTTCCTCCCGCTGTGCCTGCTGGTCGGTCCTCCTCATCCTGCCTCCCCGCCCTGCCCGGCCCCAAGACCGGTCCCGGTCCGTCACACGCCGTTCACGCCCGACGCGGCCGGGAACGGGGTGTGATCGGCCACCCCTGAAAGCCTGGTAATGTTTCCTTCGTCGCCGCGGGGGAAACCCCGCACGACAGACACCTTGTCCGGGTGGCGGAATGGCAGACGCGCTAGCTTGAGGTGCTAGTGCCCTTTATCGGGCGTGGGGGTTCAAGTCCCCCCTCGGACACCAGCTGAGACCCCTGCTGAGCAGGGGTCTTTCGCATGTCAGGGCTGTGGCGCGGCCGCCCGGTCGGCGTGCAGTTCCGAGCGGACGAGTTCGAGGAGACGGCCGGTCCAGTTCCGGCCGCGGCCGGCGTTGTCGCCCCAGAAGCCGGAGTCGCTGTCGTCGTAGACGAGGGTCGCGTCGTCCGTGGCCAGGAGGATCCGGGCCAGGGCGGGGTGCTGGGTGTACTTGGCCCGCAGCAGGCCGGCCATCACGGCGGTGCGGGCCTGCTCCCAGCCGCCGCGCCGGCCGGTGCGGGACGCGAGGTCCTTGGCGGTGAACGAGGTGTCGGCCTCGGTGATCGCCGCGCGTGCTTCGGTGTCGTCGGTCGACAGGGCCCAGTAGGCGTGGGCGACGGAGGGGTAGGTGACGCCCTCGATGTCGACCGGTGCGGGGTAGTCGTTGCGGAGGGCTTTGGTACCCGGATCGTCCGATGCCTTCACCGGGTAGCTCTGGTAGAGGTGGATCGCGGGGGCGACCGGGGTCGCGGGTCCGTCGGCCGGGACGCGTGAGGGCCGTTCGGCGATCCATTTCGCCCGGTCCTCGAAGTAGGCGACCGCTTCGTCGTACAGCTCCCGCGTGACCACGGCGTCGGGCCGCTCCATGCGCCCGCCGGGTCCGGCCACCAGGGCCTGGAGCGGCTGGTCCTTGCGGTCCATGTCCCCGAGGGCGTAGTGCCGCCGCGTCTCGGGGATGGCGAGGTAGGCGGCCCGTGCCGCGGCCCGCTTCTCCTCGGTCCGGTCGGCCAGGAACGCGTCGACGGCCGCGAGGCACCGATCCGTCGCATCCGGGCGGCCGTTGAGCTGGTCGATGGTGTCGCGTATCTCGGCGAGCAGCAGTTCGGGGGTGAGCCAGGTCTGCGGCTCGCTGAACCTCCAGGCGGCCAGCTCGTGCCCGGACGCCCGGGCGCCTTCCGGGAGTTCGGTGGCGACCCAGCCGCTGCGCAGCTTCTCCTCGAACTCCTCGAGGGTCACCAGGCCCCAGCAGTCGACGAGTCCGTCCGCGTAGATGAACAAGTCGGTGAGGTGGTAGTCGAAGTTGCGGATGAAGGCGTGTCGCCAGGTGCCGGGTACTCGCTTGCCGTCCGCCGTGCGATAGGTGATGCGTCTGCCGGTCATCGCGTCATTGTCGTGGTCCGTTCCCGGGCCGCGCGACGGGAATTCCGCGGTCCCGGACGCCCGTGTGGGCCATCTCTCGTCCTGCCGGAAGACCGCCAGGTCACGGGCTTCTGACCGGCCCTCACGCATCCCCCGAACGGCCCACCCGAGTGGCCGTGTACAGGCCCGAACCCTACCTTCGTACTAATATTTCCGGCTTGTTACGGAGCTGGAGCCGGACAACCCCAGGCAGACCTGCGGGCCCGCCAGCGCCCCGGAGGCTTCCGGGATCGAGACGCGAGGACCCGATGGCAGCCATACACGGGAGCAGTGCTCTCGGCCTGCTCGACGAAGAGATCCGCGAACGGTTCGGGGACATCGCCCGTTTCTCCGGGGGCCAGGCGGCTTCGCCGCGCACGCTGATGGACGTCTTCGACGCGTCCGTGCGGTCGTATCCGGACGAACTCGCCCTGGACGACGGTACGACGCAGCTCACCTACCGGGAACTGGCCGCGGAGGTCGAGCGGTTGCGGCGCCGGCTCGCCGCCGCCGGGGTCGGCCGGGGTGACCGGGTGGGTGTCCGGGTGCCGTCCGGCACCAACGATCTGTACGTCGCGGTCCTCGCCGTGCTCGCCGCGGGTGCCGCCTACGTTCCCGTGGACGCCGAGGACCCGGACGAGCGGGCCGAGCTGGTGTTCGAGGAGGCCCAGGTGCGGGCCGTCGTCGGGGCCGGGCACGAGCTGGCCGTCAACGGCCGCGGTGACGTCCCGGCGGCCAGGCCGGGCGTCGGGGACGACGCGTGGATCATCTTCACCTCCGGCTCCACCGGGAAGCCCAAGGGCGTCGCCGTCACCCACCGCAGCGCCGCCGCGTTCGTGGACGCCGAGGCCGCGCTGTTCCTCACGGAGGAGCCGATCGGGCCCGGCGACCGGGTCATGGCGGGGCTGTCGGTGGCGTTCGACGCGTCCTGCGAGGAGATGTGGCTGGCGTGGCGGTACGGGGCCTGTCTGGTCCCGGTGCCCCGGTCGCAGGTCCGCAGCGGCGCCGACCTCGGACCCTGGCTGGTCGCGCAGGAGATCACCGTCGTCTCGACGGTGCCGACACTGGCGGCCCTGTGGGAGCCGGAGACACTCAACGACGTGCGTCTGCTGATCTTCGGCGGTGAGGCCTGCCCGCCCGAGCTGGTGCAGCGGCTGGTGACGGAGGGGCGCGAGGTCTGGAACACGTACGGGCCCACCGAGGCGACCGTCGTCGCCTGCGCCTCGCTGATGTCGGGCGAGGAGCCGGTCCGGATCGGGCTGCCGCTCGACGGCTGGGAGCTGGCCGTCGTCGACGAGGCCGGGGAACCCGTGCCGATGGGCGGCAGCGGCCAGCTGGTGATCGGCGGGGTGGGGCTCGCCCGGTACCTCGACGCCGAGAAGGACGCGGAGAAGTACGCGCCGCTCGCGTCGCTGGGCTGGGAGCGGGCGTACCGCAGCGGTGACCTGGTCAGGGCCGACCCCGAGGGGCTGGTGTTCCTCGGGCGGGCCGACGAGCAGATCAAGCTCGGCGGGCGGCGCATCGAGCTCGGCGAGGTGGATGCCGCCCTCCAGTCGCTGCCCGGCGTCGCGGGGGCGGCCGCCGCCGTGCGCACCGCCCGCGGCGGCAACCAACTCCTGGTCGGCTACATCGTCACCCAGGAGGGCTGGGACCACGCGGCGGCCGTCGAGAGGCTGCGCGCCGAGCTGCCCGCGGCGCTGGTGCCGCTGCTCGCGCCGGTCGCCGACCTGCCCACCCGGACCAGCGGCAAGGTGGACCGGGGCGCGCTGCCCTGGCCGCTGGAGGGCCTGGAGACCGGCGGTCCGGCCGAGCAGCTCTACGGCACCGAGGCCTGGCTCGCCGAGCAGTGGACGCAAGTCCTCGGCATCCCGGTGACCAGCGCCTCGGACGACTTCTTCGCGATCGGCGGCAGCAGCCTGGCCGCCGCCCAGCTGACGACCCGGCTGCGTACCCGCTACCCGAGCGCCGCCGTCCTCGACATCTACCAGCAGCCCACCCTGCGCAAGCTGGCCCGCCGCCTGGAGAAGTCCGCGCAGGACGACGGCGCCCGCCGCACCGTCGCCCCGGTGCCGACGCGGGCCAAGGTGATCCAGCTGCTGCTGCTCGTGCCGCTGTTCACGCTGCTGGGGCTGCGCTGGACGGTGGCGCTGGCCGCGCTGGGCGATCTGCTGCCCGGGTACTCCTGGCTGCCGACCGCCCCGTGGTGGCTGGTCGCGGCCGGTGCCGTCGTGCTGTTCAGCCCGCCGGGCCGCCTCGCGATCGCCGCGGGCGGGGCGCGGCTGCTGCTGCGCGGTGTGCGGCCCGGGCGTTACGCGCGCGGCGGCGGAGTGCACCTGCGGCTGTGGGCCGCCGAGCGGCTGGCCGAGTTCAGCGGGGCGACCTCGCTGACCGGGTCCTGGCTTCAGCGGTACGCGCGGGCGCTGGGCGCCAGGGTCGGGCAGGACGTCGACCTGCACTCGCTGCCGCCGGTCACCGGCATGCTCAAGCTGGGCCGGGGCGCGGCCGTGGAGTCCGAGGTCGATCTGTCCGGGCACTGGCTGGACGGCGACCGCCTGGAGATCGGCCCGGTGAAGGTCGGCGCGCACGCCGCCGTCGGTACCCGCAGCATGCTCTTCCCGGGCGCCCGGGTCGGCAAGCGGGCCGAGGTGGCGCCCGGTTCGGCGGTCACCGGCCAGGTCCCGACCGGTCAGCGCTGGGCGGGCGCGCCCGCCGTGAAGCTGGGCAAGGCCAAGCGGAGCTGGCCGAAGGAGCGGCCGCGGCGTGGAACGTTCTGGCGGTTCATGTACGGCGTCTCCGGTGCCGCGCTGACCCTGCTGCCGGTGGTCGCGGGTGTCGCCGCGCTCGCGGTGGCCGGGGTGTTCGTGGAGCCCGGCGCCGGGCTGGGGGCGGCCCTGCGGGGTGCGGCGCTCGCGCTGGTGCCGGCCACGCTGGCGTTCGGGCTGGCGTACGCGCTGCTGATCCTGGTCTGCGTGCGGCTGCTGAGCCTGGGCCTGCGCGAAGGCACGCATCCGACGCACGGCCGGATCGGCTGGCAGGCGTGGACCGTCACGCAGCTGATGGACCGGTCCCGGGAAACGCTGTTCCCGCTGTACGCCGGGCTGGTCACGCCGGTGTGGCTGCGGCTGCTCGGGATGCGGATCGGGCGGGGCGCCGAGGTGTCGACGGTGCTCGCGCTGCCGAGCCTGACGACGGTCGGTGAGGGCGCGTTCCTGGCGGACGACACGCTGACCGCGCCGTACGAGCTGGGTGGCGGCTGGCTGCGGATCGGGCGCGCGGAGATCGGGCGGCGGGCCTTCCTGGGGAACTCCGGGATGACCGCGCCGGGCCGGTCCGTGCCGGACGGCGGGCTGGTGGGGGTGCTGTCGGCGACCCCGAAGAAGGCGAAGAAGGGCAGCTCCTACCTGGGGCTTCCGCCGGTGCGGCTGCCGCGCAGCGCCGGCGACGGCGATCAGAGCCGGACGTACGACCCGCCGGCCCGGCTGCTGTGGGCGCGGGGTCTGATGGAGCTGTGCCGGATCGTGCCGGTGCTGTGCTCGGCGGCGCTGGCCGTGCTGACGGTGGCGGCGCTGTGCCTGCTGGGCGGCTGGGCCCCGCTGTTGTCCGGGCTGGTGCTGCTCGCGGCGGGTGCGGTGGCGGGGCTGGTGTCGGTGGTCGCGAAGTGGCTGCTCGTGGGCCGGCACCGCAGTGGGGAGCACCCGCTGTGGAGCGGCTTCGTGTGGCGCAACGAGCTGGCGGACACCTTCGTCGAGGTGGTGGCCGTGCCGTGGCTGGCCGGTTCGGTGCCGGGTACGCCGGTGATGACCGCGTGGCTGCGCGGGCTGGGCGCGCGGATCGGGCGGGGTGTGTGGGTGGAGAGCTACTGGCTGCCCGAGTCGGATCTGGTGACCCTGGGGGACGCGGCCACCGTGAACCGTGGCTGTGTGCTCCAGACGCACCTCTTCCACGACCGGATCTTGCGGACGGATACTGTGGTCCTCCGTGAGGGCGCGACGCTGGGCCCTGGCGGGATCGTGCTGCCCGGCAGCACGGTCGGGGCCCGTACGACGCTGGGTCCCGCGTCGCTCGTCATGGCCGCGGAGTCCGTTCCGGACGGCACCCGCTGGCTGGGCAATCCGATCGAGGCATGGCGTCCCTGAACGCGGGCCACTCGGAGCCGGTGAGCGGGGCACCGGCATGGAGTGGCAGCGCGGCGCAGGGAGCGGAAACAGCGGTGGCGGTTCAGCAGTCGGCGGGGCAGGACCCGTACTTCCCGGACAACGGTGACTTCCGGTACCGGGTGCACCGCTACGAGCTCGCGCTGGACTACCGCCCGGGTCCGAACCGGCTGTCGGGCACGGCCCGTATCAACGCCATAGCGGGGCGTTCGCCGCTCAGCGAGTTCCAGCTGAACCTGGCCGACTTCCGGGTGGGCCGGGTCCGGGTGGACGGCCGCCAGCCGCACTACACGCACCGGGCCGGCCGGCTGCGTGTGCGTCCCGCGAAGCCGGTCCGCGCCGGGGCCGCGTTCACGGTCGAGGTGCAGTGGTCGGGCAACCCCAAGCCGGTCACCAGCCCCTGGGGCGGGATCGGCTGGGAGGAGCTGGAGGACGGGGCGCTGGTGGCGAGCCAGCCGGTGGGCGCGCCGTCCTGGTACCCGTGCAACGACCGGCCCTCCGACAAGGCGTCGTACCAGATCTCGATCACCACGCCGTCGGCGTACGCGGTGGTGGCGGGCGGGCGGCTGCTGACCCGTACGACGAAGGCCTCGACGACCACGTGGGTGTACGAGCAGTCCGCGCCCACGTCCAGTTATCTCGTCGGGCTGGCGATGGGCAAGTACCAGACGGTGCTGCTCGGCGACCCCGGGCCGGGGGGCGTCCCGCAGCACGGGCACATACCGGCGCATCTGCTGCCCCGTTTCTCCCGGGACTTCGCCCGCCAGCCCGCGATGATGGAGCTGTTCCAGGAGCTGTTCGGCCCGTACCCCTTCGACGAGTACGCCGTGGTGGTCACGGAGGAGGAGCTCGATGTGCCCGTCGAGGCACAGGGGTTGTCGCTGTTCGGCGCCAACCACGTGGACGGGGCCCGGGGTTCGGAGCGGCTGGTCGCGCACGAGCTGGCGCACCAGTGGTTCGGCAACAGCGTGTCCATCGCCGACTGGCGGCACATCTGGCTGAACGAGGGCTTCGCCAAGTACGCCGAGTGGCTGTGGTCGGAGCGCTCGGGCGGCCGCAGCGCGCACCAACACGCCGCTTCGGCGCACCGGTTGCTGTCCTCGCTGCCGCAGGACCTGCGGCTCGCCGACCCGGGCCGCAAGCTGATGTTCGACGACCGGCTCTACGAGCGCGGCGGCCTCGCCGTGCACGCGGTGCGCTGTGCGCTGGGTGACGAGGCGTTCTTCCGGATGCTGCGCGAGTGGACGCGGCTGCACCGGGGCGGTTCCGCGTCGACGGCGGTCTTCACCGCGCACGCCGCGCGGTTCGCGGACGAGCCGCTGCACGACCTGTTCACCGCCTGGCTGCACGAGACACGGCTGCCGCCGCTGCCCGGGCCGGACGCGCGCGCGGCCGGCTGACGACGGTGTTCGGTGCCGTTCGCCGAGCGGGCGCCGAAACACCCCCGTGAGCAGGGCGTTCACCAGCGTCTTCGGGCCGCTTCGGGGTTCGGCCGTCCGGAGGCATCTCCGGGGCAGGGTGGGCTCATCTACCTAGCCAGGAGGACGGCATGCGGAAGATCATCTCTTTGCGGAGCGCGGTCATCATGGGTGCGGCTGTGGCCGCCGGATCAGTGGCGGGGAGTGCCGCGGAGGCGGTGGTTCACCTCGGACATGCGGCACCTGTCGTCACCGGGGCGGTGGCGCTGTGGTTCGCCGAGAAGCTGGACCGGCTGATCGGGGACGACGCGGACGCGGGCTGAGGCCGGTGCGGGGGCGAAGGCGGTGGCCGTCACGGGTGCCGCCCCGCTCCGTCCGCGGCGAGCCGCCGGGCCAGGGCGGGCGCGCTGTCGGCGACACAGGTGTGCAGGTACGCGGCCTCGGCGGGCGTCAGCCTGTTCAAGTCCGCCGGACGCAGTGTGGCGAGGAGCCGTGCGGCGTGTGCTGCGCACCAGGAGTGCAGGTGGAGGGCGATGGCCAGTTTCAACAGCAGCACGAACAACTCAGTGGGCGGCAGATCCGCTGTGTGTTCCGCACTGACCATCAGCGAGGTGAGTACCTCACCCAGGCTGAGGGCCGCTTGCTGATGCAGGTCGGCGGGGTTGCCCCACCCGGGCCCGGCCAGAAGCCGCCCGATGACGATGAGGAGGTCCTCGTCGGCGTAGTCGAGGCGGGCGAGTTGCCGACAGGCGCAGACGAGCAACGACACCCGTGTCGCGTCGTCCCGATCGTGCGTCTGGACTTCCAGGTCCGTCAGCATCCGGATCGCCTTCTTCACGAACATGACGGGGAGTTCCGGACTGTCGGCGGTGAGCCGACGGCTCACCAGACCGATGGCACGGGCGGGGACACCGGATCGGTGGCCGACCGCTTCGAGGGCACCAAGGCAGGTCTCGTAGCGAGTCAGGACGTCTCCCTCGGGTGCCGGGTCGCAGACGAGCAGTGCCATGAGGGCCTGGAGCACGGACACCCGCGAGCCACGGGCGTCGAAGACGATGAGGCCGCTGACCCCGTCCAGTTCGTCGAAGAGCGGGAAGGACGGCTCCACGAGCAGCTCGAAGTCGTCGTCGTACAGCGCCCGAGAGCGTCGCAGCGCGTCCCTGACCACGCCGTATGCCGCCGTGGTTCCCCGGTCCACCGAAGCCAGGAGTGGTGCTGTGGGCCCGGCGTCGTGGTGCCCCAGGGCGAGGGTGATGTCGTCGGGCAGAGGGCCGCCGGACCGGAAGACGGTACCGACGGCTCGCGTGAAGGCGTCCCAGGAGGTCGCCGTGAACTGCGACTTCCACAGCGTCGCGTGACTGCGCCAACGACGCTCTTTTCGACCTCCGCCCTCAGCGGTCGCCAGAAAGCCGCCACCAGGTCGCTGCCGGACACGCTCTCCCCCTCGCCGTGCTACCCGTGAGCGGGAGCTTACGGGTGCGGCGGCCGGGCCGGGCGTCTCACGGCACAATGAGTCCATGACCTCGCATTCCTGCCCGTGCGGGCTGTCCGAGCCGTACGAGAAGTGCTGCGGCCGCTATCACGCCGGTGCCGCCGCACCGACCGCCGAGGCGCTGATGCGGTCGCGGTACAGCGCGTTCGTGAAGGGTGACGCGGGCTATCTGCTGCGCACCTGGCATCCGCGGACACGGCCCGCGCGGCTCGACCTCGATCCGGGGACGAGGTGGACGGGTCTCGATGTGCTGGGCACCACGGACGGGTCGGCCTTCCACTCCACCGGGACGGTGACCTTCCGGGCCTCCTACCGGGGTGGTTCGCTGCACGAGCGGAGCCGGTTCGAGCGGGTGGACGGGGCGTGGGTGTACGTCGACGGGGAGTTCCCGGATGAGTGAGCGCGGCCGTGACGACGACGGCCGTGACTGGTGCGACGACGGTGATCAACTGGAAGTGGTCCGGCGGGCCGAACGGGCGACGCGGTTCGGGTGGGCGGCGATCACGGGTGTCGCAGGGCTGCTCGGCTGCGCGTTGATCGCCGTCCCCGTCGTCTTGCTGGGCGCGGTCGTCGCCTGCGCGTATGTCGTGATGGCCGCGCAGCACCCCTAGGGGCTGCCGGCAGGCGCCGGGTCAGGGCGCCAGGATGTCCAGTTCGTGGAGGGCGCCCGCGGTGATCTCCCTGGTCAGCTGTTCGGCGCGGGACGCGTCGGCGGCGCGGATCGCTTCGGCCAGCTGGACGTGGAGGGTGACGGCGGCCGGGTCGGGGTCCGCGAACATGACCTCGTGGTGGGTGCGGCCCGCGAGGACCTCGGCGACGACGTCGCCGAGGCGGGCGAACATCTCGTTGCCGGAGGCGGTGAGGATCACCCGGTGGAAGGCGACGTCGTGGACGAGGTATCCCTCGAGCCGCCGGCCGCGTGAGTTGGCCACCATGCCGAGGGCGCACTCGGTGAGCTCGGCGCACTGCTCGGCGGTGGCGTTCTTCGCGGCGAGGGCCGCCGCCACCGGTTCGACCGCGGAACGCAGGACGGTCAGCGAGCGCAGCTGGTGCGGGCGGTCGGCGCCGGCCAGACGCCAGCGGATGACCTGCGGGTCGTAGACGTTCCACTCGGACTTGGCGCGGACCGTCACGCCCACACGGCGGCGGGACTCGACCAGATGCATCGACTCCAGCACACGCACCGCCTCGCGCATCACCGAACGTGACACATCGAAGCTCTGTGCGAGCTCGTCCGTGCGCAGAACGCTGCCCGGAGGGTACTCGCCCGCGGTGATGGCGGGGCCGAGGGTGTCCAGTACATGGCCGTGCAGCCCCCGGCCCGGTGTGCTCATGCACTCAGCGTACGCGGTGGATCACTAAGCCAAAAAGTCAGACTTATTTGTCACAGACTCTTGAATTAGTCGTACCTAATCGGTTTCAGTGTCGTCGGCGTCCGTCAAAGACGTCAGATGTCGACGAAGACAGCGAGGCAGAGATGCGTACCCCCCACGTCGTCGTGGTGATGGGCGTCGCCGGCACGGGCAAGACCACGATCGGTCCGCTGCTCGCCGCCCGGCTCGGCGTCCCCTACGCCGAGGGCGACGACTTCCACCCGCAGGCCAACATCGCCAAGATGGCGGCCGGCATCCCGCTCGACGACACCGACAGGTGGCCGTGGCTCGACGCCATCGGCGCGTGGGCGCACGGGCGGGCCGGGCTCGGCGGGGTGGTGAGCTGCTCGGCGCTGAAGCGGTCGTACCGCGACCGGCTCAGGGCGGCGGCTCCCGGCATCGTGTTCGTGCACCTGGCGGGCGACCGGTCGCTCATCGAGGACCGCATGACGCACCGTCAGGGCCACTTCATGCCCACCGCGCTGCTCGACTCCCAGTTCGCCACCCTCGAGCCGCTCCAGGCGGACGAGGCGGGCGTCGTCGTCGACGTCTCCGGCGGCCCGGAGGACATCACCGAACGAGCCCTGACGGCGCTCGACGAGCTCCCCGACCCGGCCACCCGGTGACCCGGTAACCCGGCCGCCCCCACCCCCCACCCCCCACCCCTCCCCCGTCCCCCGTAACCACAAGGGAAACCGTGACCAGACTCAGCGTCGAGATGCTGGCAGCGGATGCGCCTGCGCCGATCACCTCGGCCGGCCACGCACAGCTGGGCATCGCCGTCCTGGCGGGCATCGCCGTCATCGTCCTGCTCATCACCAAGTTCAAGCTCCATGCCTTCCTGGCGCTGACCATCGGGTCACTGGCGCTCGGGGCCGTCGCCGGGGCACCCCTGGACAAGGCCATCCTCAGCTTCACCACCGGTCTGGGCACCACGGTGGCCGGTGTCGGTGTGCTGATCGCCCTCGGCGCGATACTCGGCAAGCTGCTCGCCGACTCCGGCGGGGCGGACCAGATCGTCGACACGATCCTCGCCAAGGCGGGCGGCCGGGCGATGCCGTGGGCGATGGTGCTGATCGCCTCGGTGATCGGCCTGCCGCTGTTCTTCGAGGTCGGCATCGTGCTGCTGATCCCGGTGGTGCTGATGGTCGCCAAGCGCGGCAACTACTCGCTGATGCGGATCGGCATCCCGGCGCTGGCCGGCCTGTCCGTGATGCACGGGCTGGTGCCGCCGCACCCCGGACCGCTGGTCGCCATCGACGCCGTCAAGGCCAACCTCGGCGTGACGCTGGCGCTGGGCATCGTCGTCGCCATACCCACGGTGATCATCGCCGGCCCGCTGTTCTCCAAGGTCGCCGCCCGCTGGGTGGACGTCCCGGTGCCCGACCGGATGCTGCCGCCGCGCGCCTCCGAGGAACTTCAGCGGCGTCCCGGCTTCGTGCCCACGCTGGCCACCGTGCTGCTGCCGGTCGTCCTCATGCTCGCCAAGGCGCTGGTCGACCTCACCGTGGACGACCCCGCGAACACCACCCAGCGGGTCTTCGACGTCGTCGGCTCCCCGCTGATCGCCCTGCTCGCGGCCGTCATCGTCGGCATGTTCACGCTGGGCCGGCCGGCCGGGTTCTCCAAGGAGCGGATCTCGCAGACCGTCGAGAAGGGCCTGATGCCGATCGCGGGCATCCTGCTCATCGTCGGTGCGGGCGGCGGCTTCAAGCAGACGCTGATCGACTGCGGTGTGGGCCAGATGATCCTGGACATCTCCAAGGACTGGTCGATCCCCGCGCTGCTGCTGGCGTGGCTGATCGCGGTGGCGATCCGCCTCGCGACCGGCTCGGCGACGGTCGCGACCGTCTCGGCGGCCGGTCTGGTCGCCCCGCTGGCGGCCGACATGTCGACCACGCACACCGCGCTGCTCGTCCTCGCCATCGGCGCCGGCTCGCTGTTCTTCAGCCATGTCAACGACGCCGGGTTCTGGCTGGTCAAGGAGTACTTCGGGCTGAGCGTCGGCCAGACGGTCAAGACCTGGTCGGTCATGGAGACGATCATCTCGGTGGTCGGCGGCGGACTGGTCCTGCTGTTGTCCCTCGTGATCTAGGAGTACGGCGATGACGGCTCACCCCCTCTTCGACATCGGCGGCCGCACGGCCCTGGTCACCGGCTCCAGCCGGGGCATCGGGCTCGCCCTCGCCCGCGGCCTGCTCCAGGCCGGGTGCACGGTGGTCCTCAACGGACGGCACCCCGACCGGCTCGCCGGGGCCGCGGCCGGACTGCCCGGCGACCGGGTGCACACGGCCGCGTTCGACGTGACCGACGGCCCGTCGGTGGCCGCCGGGATCGCGGAGGTCGAGGAGCGGGTGGGCCCGCTGGACATCCTGGTCAACAACGCGGGCATGCAACTGCGCGCGCCCCTGCTGGAGTTCACCGACTCCGACTGGCACCGCATCCTGGACACCAACCTCACCAGCGCATTCCTGGTAGGCCGGGAGGCGGCACGGCGGATGACGGCACGCGGCCACGGCAAGATCATCAACATCTGCTCGCTCCAGAGCGAGGTGGCCCGCCCCGGCATCGCGCCGTACGCGGCGACCAAGGGGGCGCTGAAGATGCTCACCAAGGGCATGTGCGCCGACTGGGGTCCGCACGGCGTCCAGGTCAACGGCCTCGGCCCCGGCTACATCGAGACCGAGCTGACCGGGCCCCTCGTCGAGGACGAGGAGTTCAGCGCCTGGGTGCGGCGGCGCACCCCGGCCGGCCGGTGGGGCCGTACCGAGGACCTGGTGGGCGGGGTGCTGTTCCTCGCCTCCCCCGCGGCGGACTTCGTCAGCGGGCAGGTGCTGTACGTCGACGGCGGGATGACGAGCGTCCTGTGAACGTGCCGTCCAGGGGGCGGCCGACCAGGGAGTCCAGGATGTCGCGGGCCGCCGTCAGGTCCTCGATCGTCGCCGTGATGCGGTCCCGTTCCCGGGCGATGCCGTCCAGGAGTTCGGGGCACTTGCCGACCAGGACGACGTCCGGGTCGTCGGCGCAGGGCACGATCTCCGCGATGGCCGACGTGCCGAGCCCCGCGGAGAGCAGGATCTGGATGCGCCGGACGGTCGCGACGTCCCGCTCCTCGAACTCGCGGTACCCACTCGGGCGGCGGGCCGGGGTCAGCAGCCCCTGCTCCTCGTAGTAGCGCAGGGCGCGCGGGCTCACGCCAGTGCGCCGGGAGAGTTCCCCGATCCTCATGGGACCGAGTGCAACAGGGACTTGACTCTCACGTCAACGTCATTGTGCAGCATCGCCGCATGACGACTTCGACACCGACATCCGCGACCGCAACTCCCGTTTCCCTCCTGGGGCTTGGCCCCATGGGACGTGCCCTGGCCACCGCCTTCCTGGACGCCGGTCACCCGCTGACGGTGTGGAACCGCACCCCGGGCCGGACCGGCACCCTCTCCCGGCGGGGCGCCGCCGTCGCCGACGGGGTCGAGGAGGCCGTGCGGGGCGGGCGGGTGATCGTCGCCTGCCTGCGGGACTACGCCGCCGTACGGGCCGTCCTCGACCCGCCGCCGGGCGACTGGACCGGTCGCGTGCTGGTCAACCTCGGCAGCGGGGAGCCGGCGCAGGCCCGGTCCCTGGCCCGGTGGGCGGACGGGCACGGCATCCGGTATCTGGACGGAGCGATCCTCTCCCCGACCCCCGCCATCGGGACACCGTCGGCCGCGGTGCTCTACAGCGGGAAGGCGGAGGTCTACGAGGTCGTGCGGAATGTCGTCGCCGCGATCGGCGGGACGGGCGGGTACGTCGGCGCGGACCCGGGCCGGGCCGTGGCCCACGAGGTGGCGCTGCTGGATCTGTTCGCCACCTCCGTGAACGGCCTGGCGCACGCCTTCGCGCTGGCCGGTGCCGAGGGCATCGCTCCCGGTGAACTGGCGCCCTACGCCGCCGGTATCGGCGGCCTGCTGACGGAGATGGCTCCGCGCTGGGCCGAACAGCTGGCCGCGGGGCGTTTCCCCGGCGAGCGCTCCACCGTCGCCTCGGCGGCGACGGCGCTCTCACACCTGGTCGGCACCGCCGCCGGGCACGGCCTGGACCTGGGCGCGCTGGCGTCGGCGAAGCGGGCCGCCGACCGGCTGGTGACCGCGGGCCACGGCGACGACGGACTGGCACGGCTGGCCACGGTCCAGCACGCCGACGGGGCCGAACAGGGCCGACAGGCCTGACGTGCCGCGGGCCTGACGGGTCGGACGGGCCTGAGGTGCCGTAGGTGCCAGACGTGCCGGACAGGCCAGGCGGGCCGGAGGTGCCGGACGGGCCGGGCCTGCCGGACGGGTGGGCCGGGTGGATCGAGGGTCAGGGGCGCCACAGCGGGTGTTCGCGCTCCGCCCACTCCCGGCTCACCGATCCGGTGCGCAGGCCGCGGCGGGCCTCGGGGTCGGCCAGGGCCATGCCGATGTGGCCGGCGAGGACGACACCGATGGTCAGGGCCAGCCAGTCGTGCACGAAGGTGGCACTGGTGCGCCACATCAGCGGGGTGAGGTGGGTGCACCACATCATCAGGCCGGTGCCGAGCATCACCAGCGTCGCCCCGGCGATCCAGGCGGCGTACACCTTCTGCCCGGCGTTGAACTTGGCCGCCGGCCGGGCCACGGGCCGCCGGTCGCGGCGCAGCGCGGCGCGCAGCCAGATCCGGTCGTGCGGGCCGAAGCGGTTGAGGAAGCCGAGGTCGGCGCGGAAGGCGCGGGAGGCGAGGCCGAGCAGGACCGGTGCGGGCAGGGCGAGGCCGGCGCACTCATGGATGCGCACGACCAGCTCGCGGCGGCCGACGAGGATGGCGAGCTGGGGGATGTACAGGCAGGCCGCCGTGGCGACGCACACGCCCATCAGCACGGCCGTCGTCCGGTGCACCCACCGTTCGGCCCGGCTGAAGCGGTGGATCCGCGCGCTCGGCGGGGCGGGGGTCTCAGCTCGTAGGCTCATCGGTCCGTCCGTTCGAGCGGCCCACCCAGGCGTCGACGTCGTAGCCCAGCTTCTCCCAGTAGCCCTCCTGGACGCGGTCCGTGACGGTGATGCCGGAGAGCCACTTGGCGGACTTGTAGAAGTACATGGGCGCCACGTACAGGCGGACCGGGCCGCCGTGGTCGTGGCCGATGTCCTTGTCCTGCATGCGCAGGGCGACCAGGATGTCGGGGCGGCGGGCCTGGGCCAGGGTGAGGCTCTCGGTGTACGTGCCGTCGAAGCACGTGAAGCGGATCGCCTTGGCGCCCTCGCGCACGCCGGCCGTGTCCAGCAGGTGCGCGAGGCGGACGCCCTCGAAGGGGGTGCCCGGGACGCGCCAGCCGGTGACGCACTGCACGTCCTTGACCAGCCTGGTCTGCGGCTGGGCGCGCAGGTCGGCCAGGGTGTAGGTGCGGGGGTGGTCGACGAGGCCGTCGATCTTGAGCCGGTAGTCCGTGGGGCCCTTGTGCGGGACGGAGGCGGCCACCGAGTAGTAGCGGAAGCCGCCGCCGTTCGGCAGGAGGCCGGTCAGGCCCGTCGGGTCCTTGCCGGAGACCGTGCCGAGGAAGGACTCCATGCCACGCTGAAGGGTGGGCGCGGCGATCACGCCCAGGGCGCCCAGGCCGAGAGTGCCGAGGAAGACGCGGCGGCCGATGGGGCGGCCCTCGTCCTCGGGTTGTTCGGGGTTCACCTTTTCATTCGAGCACTGTTGCGGCCCGGCGGACCAGTGATCACGGTTTCCCGTCAGGATTCCGTAATCACTTCTCATGTACGTCTCATGGAGACGCGTCGGGCGCGAGGCGCGTGGGAGCGGGCCGGGTCAGCCGCCGAGGGCCTTGCCGCGGGCCCGGCGGAAGGCGGCGCACGGGTCCTGGTACGGGTACGACCAGGGGGCCGGGGTGGCGTGCCGGCCGATGCGCCGGAACAGGGCGGCGGCCTCGGCGGTCCGCTGCTGGCAGACCATGGCGTGGGCGAGGAAGTTCAGGTCGACGTGACGGCGCGGGTGGTCGTCGTGCTCCCACTCCAGCCACCAGTCGAACGCGGCCCGTGTCGCCTGCCGGGCGCGGCTCCCCGTCCAGTGGGCGGAGTCGGCCGGGTCGGCCGGCTCCAGGCCGGCCGTGGCCAGTACGCGGTAACGCTCGGCGCGGGCGACGACGGGCAGGAGGGCGAGCGGGGAGTCGGCGGGGGCCCGGGCGGCGACGTGGTCGGCGAACTCGTACACCTCGTGCAGCGGGGCCGGGCCGCGGAGGGTGCCGCGCTCGGCGAGCCGGGCGACCATCAGGTGGTGGGCGTGGTGGTGTTCGGGGTGTCGGTCGCGCACCTCGCCGAAGATCCGGGCCACCGTGTCGTCGCTGCCGAAGGCCCGCTCGAGTAAGAGCAGGCCGAGCCACGGGGTGGGGTCGGCAGGAGGCGCCAGCGCGGCCGCCGCACGGCAGGCGTCCCGGGCCGGGCCCCGTCCCTCCTTGCCGCGCCGGGCGCGGTGGACGAGGGCCAGGGCGAGGAGCGCGGCGGCGTCGGCGGACCGGGGCTCGACGATCAGCCAGTCGCGGGCCCAGGCGGCGGCGTACGGGTTCTGGGCGAGGACGGCGATGCGGTGTCCGCGCCGGTCCCAGTCGTCCCCGGTGCGCAGCAGAAGCGCCCGGGCGGCCTGGCGGCGGCCCTGTGCCAGAGCGGCGCGGGCGGCGACGAGTTCGGTGTCGTCGTGGGCGGGATCGAAGGCGGGGACGGCGCCTCGGTCAGGCTCGCAGGCGGGCCCCGGCCCGCCGCCGGGCGCGCCACCGGTCGCCGGCACGGCCCCGAAGTCCGGTCCGCCGCCGACCGCGGACACGGCCCCGGAACCCGACATACCCAACGCGCCCGGCCCGGCCGCATTCCCGACACCCCGCCCACCACCGACCACGGCCCCAGCCCCGCGGCTCGACTCGCCGCCCGCCGCCGGGGCGGACGTGGCGTCCGGGCCGCTGTCGGGTGCGGGCTCGGCCGGGTCGCCGGTTCCGGTTGTGCGTACGGGGCCGCAGGGAGTCGCGGGCGCGGAGTCCGGCGGCTCGTCTCCTCGCCCGTCGGCGGTGTCGCGGGGCGGGTCGGGCAGGGGTTCCGGCCGGCCGGCGGGCCGTGGGTCGGTGGTGGCCCGGGGTGTGCGGGAGCGGCTTGGGGACAGCGGGGGGCCTTCCTCGGGGCGGGGCTCGTGGTCGGCGCCCGGGCGGGTGGCGGGCCGGCATCGACCGATCACTCACAGCAAACCCTCAGTCAACAGTTTCCGTCAAGCGACAACGAGGTGTTACACGCGTCAACTATCTTTCCCTGTGGGCGAGTTGTGATCCACTCGGCCACCGCAAGCGCCCCCGGGACATCGCGTCGCAGGTCACCCTGTGGCGTGTGCCATGGCGCCACCGGTCCGGCCAACGGACCATGGCAGTACGGTCTCGCCGCCGTCCACGCGTCCCCCCGGGCAGCGCGACCGAGTCAACTGCCCGGTTCCGGGTACTCCCAGGGGCAACGCCGACCCGGGAGCGCTACAGTCGGCCACTACGCACTCCGTGGCCCGGCCGGATGATCGAGGTACGCAGCGTGTCGGTTCTGGTTCTGATTCTCGCCGTGAGCGCGGCCTGTTGCCTGGGCTTCGGGTTCGTGCTCCAGCAAGCCGCCGCCCAGAAGGCACCGCTCAGCGACTTCCTGTCGTTCCGGCTGCTGCTCGACCTGATGAGAGTGCCCAGTTGGCTGGGCGGCATAGGACTGATGGTGGCCGGCATGGTCCTGGGCGCGATCGCCCTGGGCCAGGGTGAGATCTCCCTGGTGGAACCGCTGCTCGCCACCAACCTGCTGTTCGCCCTCGCCCTGTCCCGGTACCGGACCCGGCAGGTCCTCGGCCACCAGGGCTGGGCGGGGCTCGCGCTCCTCGCGGGGGGCGTGACCGCGTTCATCGTGGCCGGTCAGCCGCGCGGCGGGACCGCCGTGACCGATCCGTTCCGGCACTGGCTGATCATCGGCGTGATGGTGGGCGTCGCCCTGGTGCTGACGACGTACGCCAAACGCTCGCGGCTGAGCTGGGGCCCGGTCCTGCTGGCCTGCGCGGCCGGGCTTCTTTACGGCGTGCAGGACGCGTTGACCCGGGTGAGCGGGGAGCGTTTCTCCGCGGGCGGGCTCGCCGAGGTGTTCACCGGCTGGCAGCCGTACGGGGTGGTCGCGCTCGGCGTGACCGGGCTGCTGCTCGTGCAGAGCGCGTTCGAGACCGCCCCGCTGCGCATGTCGCTGCCCGCGCTCACCGCGACCCAGCCGCTGGCCGGGATCCTGTGCGGGGTGGGCTTCCTCGGCGACCGGCTGCGCACCGACACCGGGGCGCTGGCCTGGGAGGCGGCCGGCCTCGCGGCGATCGTCACGGGGATCGTGCTGCTGGGGCTGCACCCGGCGATGCCGCGCGGCACTGCGGAGCAGGAGCGGGCGCGGGACCTCCAGCCGCACTGACCCGGCCCGGCTCCCCGGCGGGGCCGCCCTGCTTTCATGGGGGCCATGAGCGCTGCTGACGAGATCCTCGACATCGTCGACGAGAACGACCAGGTCATCGGCCGGTCCCCGCGCGGGGAGGCCTACGCGCGGGGGCTGCGCCACCGCTGCGTGTTCATCCAGGCCCGGGACCCCGCCGGCCGGCTCTTCGTCCACCGGCGCACATCGACCAAGCTGGTGTTCCCCTCCCTGCACGACATGTTCGTCGGGGGTGTCGTCGGGGCGGGCGAGTCCTACGACGACGCGGCGCTGCGGGAGGCGGAGGAGGAACTGGGGGTGAGCGGGCTGCCCCGGCCGACGTTCCTGTTCAAGTTCCTCTA
The DNA here is from genome assembly GCF_042894725.1 of Streptomyces sp. NPDC001480. Taxonomy (NCBI): domain Bacteria; kingdom Bacillati; phylum Actinomycetota; class Actinomycetes; order Kitasatosporales; family Streptomycetaceae; genus Streptomyces; species Streptomyces sp. NPDC001480. Next base: position 352,048 of record NZ_JBIAVX010000007.1, read on the forward strand.
CGACGGCGGGGCCGGGCGGAGCTGGTGGTCGGCGGTGTACGAGGTCCGCTGCGAGACGCCGGTGCGGCCGCAGGTGGAGGAGGTGGCCTGGTACGACTTCCTGCCCGAGGAGGAGGTGCGGCGGCGGCTCGGGGAGTGGGAGTGGGTGCCGGACGGGCTGGCGGCGTACGAGCGGCTGAGGGCGTTCCGGGCGGCCCGGTGACGCCCCGGTAGGGTCGGCCGCGTGATCGAGTTCGTACGGAACGTCCGGTTGTGGTTCGCGCCGGAGCAGGTGCGGGAGGAGGGCAGTACGCCCGACTACCGGTTCTCGCTGGCGAACGAGCGCACCTTCCTGGCCTGGCTGCGGACCGCGCTGGCGTTGATCGGCGGCGGGTTCGCGGTGGACCAGTTCCTGCCCGACCTGCGCTGGGGCTGGCGGGTCGGGCTCGCGCTGGCCCTGCTCGCGGCGGGTGTGCTGTGCTCGCTCAGGGCGGTGAACCACTGGGTGCGCTGCGAGCGTGCCATGCGGCGGGGCGAGGACCTGCCCGCCTCCCGGTTCCCCGCGGTGCTGGGCCTGGTCGTCGCCGTGGTGGCCATCGCGATGGTCGTGGTCGTGCTGGCCGGGTGGGCCGGGTGACGACCGGGCAGGACCCCGGCCGGGACCCCGGGCTGCAACCGGAGCGGACCCGGCTCGCCTGGCGGCGCACCACGCTGTCGTACGCCGTCGCCTCCGTGCTGGCACTGCGGGCCGCGCTGCACGGCGGGGCCTCGGCCACCGGGATCGTGGCCTGCGCCCTGTGCGGCGCCCTCTGGGTGGGCTTCCTGCTGGTCGCCCACCACCGCATCCGCGCGCTGGCGAGCCCGGGCGAGCGGGTGGCCGCGCTCGCTCCCCGCCACGCCCTGGCGGCGGTGCTGTGCACGGTGGCGATGGCGGTGTGCGCCGCCGCGCTCGTCGTGTAGCGCCGGAGTACCCGGAGCGCGTTACCGCCCGGATTCCGCTCCCGTCTCCTCCGACCAGTCCACGGTCACCACGATCTTGCCCCGGGTCCGGCCCTCCTGGTTCAGCCGCTGTGCGTCCGCCGTCCGCTCCAGCGGGAAGGTCTCGGACACGTGCACCGACACCGCGCCCTGTTCGGCGAGCTCGGACAGACGGCCCAGGTCCTCCGCGTCGGGGCGTACGAAGCAGTAGCGGCCGCCGTAGCCGACGACGTCCGCGTCCGCGATCGACGCCAGCCGGCCCTCGGGGGCGAGCAGGTTCGCCGAGGCCTTGAGCGCGTCGCCGCCCACGGTGTCGAAGACCGCTTCCACCCCCTCCGGGGCGAGTCCCCGTACCCGTTCGGCCAGGCCGTCGCCGTAGGCCACCGGTTCGCCGCCCAGGCCGCGCACGTAGTCGTGGTTGCGCTCGCTCGCCGTACCGATGACCCGGGCCCCGAAGTGGGCGGCGAGCTGGACGGCGATCGAGCCGACGCCGCCGGCGGCCGCGTGCACCAGGACGGTCTCGCCGCGCTTGACCTCCAGCGTCTTGACGAGCACCTGGTAGGCGGTGAGTCCGGCCAGCGGCAGCCCGGCCGCCTCCTCGTAGCTGAGGTTGCGCGGCTTGCGGGCCAGGGTGCGCACGGGGGCGGCCACGTACTCGGCGAAGGTGCCCCGCGACAGGAAGTCCTCGCGGACGTAGCCGATGACCTCGTCGCCGACGGCGAACTCGGTGACGGCCGCCCCTGGTTGCACGACGACGCCGGAGACGTCCCAGCCGGGGACGACCGGGAAGACGGCGTCCAGGGCGGCGTCCAGATAGCCCTCGCGGCACTTCCAGTCGACGGGGTTGACGGCCGCCGCGCGCACCTTCACGAGCACCGAGTCGGGACCGACCTTGGGATCGCGCAGCTCGCCGTACTCGAGGACCTCGGCTCCGCCGTAGCGGCTGTAGTGGATGCCCTTCATGTCACCGACCCTCCGGGGTACGCGGGCGCCACGCAACCGGGACTGACCCGATACGGGTTGTCCGCGTGGCAGCCTGGGGTGTCGTCGACGCCGTCGGTGTCGACGCCGTTCACGTCCCCCGGTACCCAGGAGGACGAGCGCCATGACCACCCTCGGGGAGCCGTCGGCCTATCGTGGCACCGATCACGTTTGGCCCTCCCACTGGACGACATACCGACCGGTCGGCATCATGAGTCGTATCCTGTCACCCATTCGTAGGAGCGACGTATGAGCCCCGACCACCCGCCCGGACTCGATCTCGACCGGCTGCGCGGCCTGCTCGACCGGGAGCGGCCCGGCCTGGTGACCGGCCCGCTGACCGGCCGGCTGATCGAGGGCGGACGGTCGAACCTCACCTACGCGGTCTCCGACGGCAGGTCCAGATGGGTCGTACGCCGGCCCCCGCTGGGCCATGTGCTGGCCACCGCGCACGACATGAAGCGCGAGTACCGCGTGATCAGCGCGCTGCACCCGACGGACGTGCCGGTGCCCGACCCGGTGCTGCTGTGCGAGGACGAGCAGGTGCTCGGGTCCCCGTTCTACGTGATGGAGTTCGTCGAGGGAACCCCCTACCGTACCGCCGACCAGCTCGCCCCGCTGGGCGCGGAGCGCACCCGGAACGCCGTGCTGTCCCTGGTCGACACCCTGGTGGAGCTGCACGCGGTGGACCCCGCCGAGGTGGGCCTCGCGGACTTCGGCCGGCCCGAGGGGTTCCTGGACCGGCAGCTGCGCCGCTGGGGCAAGCAGCTGGACGCCTCGCGCAACCGCGAGCTGGCCGGGATCGACGAGCTGCACGCCAGCCTCGGCCGGCAGCTGCCCGGCTCCCCCGCGCCCACCGTCGTGCACGGCGACTACCGCCTCGACAACGTCCTGATCGGCCCGGACGACACGATCCGGGCGATCCTCGACTGGGAGATGTCCACCCTCGGCGACCCGCTCACCGACCTGGGCCTGCTGGTGATGTACAGCCAGCCGCTGGGCATGCCCGAGTCGCCGGTCTCCACCACCGCCGAGGCCCTCGGGCACCCGTCCCCGGCCGAGCTGATCGAGCGGTACGCCGCGCGTTCGGGCCGGGACGTCTCGGCCGTCTCCTGGTACACGGCGTTCGCCTGGTTCAAGCTGGCCGTGATCCTGGAGGGCATCCACTACCGGTACACGCTGGGCCAGACGGTCGGGCGCGGCTTCGACCGGATCGGCGAGCTCGTCCCCGTCTTCATCCACCACGGACTGACCACTCTTCAGGAAGGCTGACCGGCATGGACTTCGCGTTCGACGCGCGCACGGAGGAACTGCGCGCCAAGCTCCTCGCCTTCATGGACGAGTACGTCTACCCGGCCGAGGCGGTCGCCGAGGAGCAGCGGGCCGCGCTGGCCTCGCCGTGGGACACCCCGGCCGTGGTGGAGGAACTCAAGGCCGAGGCCCGCAGGCAGGGCCTGTGGAACCTCTTCCTGCCCGACGCCGAGTACGGGGCGGGGCTGACGAACCTCCAGTACGCGCCGCTCGCCGAGATCACCGGACGCTCCCCGCACCTCGCGCCCACCGCGCTGAACTGCGCCGCGCCCGACACGGGCAACATGGAGGTGCTGGCGCAGTTCGCCGACGAGCAGCAGAAGAAGCAGTGGCTGGAGCCGCTGCTCGCCGGTGAGATCCGCTCGGCGTTCGCGATGACCGAGCCGGAGGTGGCCTCCTCGGACGCCACCAACATCACCACGTACATCGAGCGGGACGGCGACGAGTACGTCATCACCGGCCGCAAGTGGTACATCTCCGGGGCGATGAACCCGGACTGCAGGATCTTCATCGTGATGGGCAAGACCGACCCGGACGGGCCGGACATCCGCCGCCAGCAGTCCATGGTGCTGGTCCCCCGCGACACCCCGGGCGTCACCGTCAAGCGGGCCATGCGGGTGTTCGGCTACGAGGACCACTCCCACGGCGGCCACGCCGAGGTGGTCTTCGACCACGCGCGCGTGCCGGTGGCCAACCTGATCGGCGAGGAGGGCGGCGGCTTCGCCATCGCGCAGGCCCGGCTCGGTCCCGGCCGCATCCACCACTGCATGCGGCTGATCGGCATGGCCGAGCGGGCGATCGAGCTGATGTGCCGCAGGGCCGTCTCCCGCCAGGCCTTCGGCAAGGCACTCGCCCAGCAGGGCGTGGTCCACAACTGGATCGCGGACGCCCGGGTGACGGTCGAGCAGCTGCGGCTGCTGGTGCTCAAGACCGCCTGGCTGATGGACACCGTCGGCAACAGGGGCGCCCACACGGAGATCCAGGCCATCAAGATCGCCACGCCCCGCGCGGTCGTCGACATCATCGACCGCGCGATCCAGCTGCACGGCGCGGGCGGAGTGAGCCAGGACTTCCCGCTCGCCGAGCTGTACGCGGCTGCCCGCACCCTGATGATCGCGGACGGCCCCGACGAGGTGCACCAGCGGTCGCTGGCGCGGCGGGAGCTGAAGAAGTACCTCTGAACCACAGGGCCGGCACGGGCCGCCCGGGCGCGGCCCATACCGGTGCTCGTGACCGGGCCGGCTCGACCGGCCTCGACCGGCTGCGACCGGCCGATGACCCGATGCGGCTGTGCGGTGAGCCCGGCCGGCTGACGGTGGCGGGGCACGGCGTGGTCCTGTCGCCGCGCCGCACTCCCCCGGGCGGCCGCACCGGCCTTCCCCGGTGCCTGCTGCCCGGGCTTCGCCGTGCCTTCGTGTGGGCGGGAACGGGGGGAACGGTGACGGTGCCGGAGGAATCGCCGGGGCGGGCACAGCGGTGGAGCCGGGGGGTGAGTCTCGAACAGCTGTTGTCCGTCGTGGGCTCGGGCGCCGTGGAGCTGGAGGCGGCTTCCGGCGGTCCGGCGGTGGCCGTCTCCGGCGTCACCGTGCTGGACGTGCTGGGCCCCGAGTTCCGGCCGCGGGAGCTGCTGCGCCGGGCCGGCGAGGCCGGTGCGACGGGCGTGGTGTTCGGCCCCGGCCGCTCCGAGCGGGTCGTCGGGGCGCTGCGGGCGACGGCCGGTGGGTGCCGGCGCCCGTGTCACCCGGTAAGGGGTGCGGGGGTGCCACAGTCCGGCCGTCCGCGGCCCGACCGGGACGGACCGCTGCTCACCCAGCGCGCCGCCATCGTGTCGGCGTCGGCGGCGGCGCGGCGGGCACGGCCGTCCTGTTCTTCGAGGAGATCATCGACTTGGCCCCGGGGCCGGGACGGGTGCGCGGTCCTCCGGGCGTACGCGGTTCTCCGGCCGTACGCGGTCCTACGGGCGCAGCGCCCGCAGCAGCAGGTCGGCGAGGTGGTCGGCGACCTCCTGGGGGCTGAGCGGCCCGTCGGGCCGGTACCACGTCGACAGGTGGTGGACGGAGCCGAAGTGGTAGTCCACCACGAGGTCGGCGGGGGTCGCCGTGGAGAAGACGCCCTCCCGCTGGCCTTCCTCGACCAGCGCACGGAAGCGTTCGTGGTAGCGCCGGCGCTCGGCGCGCACCTGCTTGTTCTTCTCCGGGCTCAGGTGGTGCATGGAGCGGAAGAAGATCATCGCGTCGTCGAGGTTCTCGATGGTGGTGACCACCACGTCGGCCGCCGCCCCCCGCAGCCGCTTCTCGATGGGCTCGTCGGCGTTCGCGAACGCGTCCAGGCGCTCCTGCTGCACCCGCAGCACGCGCGCGTACACCTCGTGCAGGAGGTCGTCCTTGGAGCCGAAGTAGTGGTACAGCGCCCCCTTGGTGACGCCGGCCGCCTCCACGATCTCCTGCACCGAGGTCCGGTCGTAGCCCTGCTCGGCGAAGAGCCGAGTGGCGGCGGCGAGCAACCGCTGGGGGACGGGGGTTCCGTCTCCGTCCGTCGTCCTGGGCACTGCCGCCACCTGCCTTTCTGTAGTTCTACTTACTGTCGTGCGCGCGGGAGCGCAGTTCCCGACGCAGGATCTTCCCACTCGCCGTCTTGGGCAGGTCGGGCAGGATCTCCACCTGACGCGGGTACTTGTAGGCCGCCAGTCTCTCCTTGCAGTAGGCGGCCAGTGCGTCGGGGTCCGACTCGGCGCCGGGACGCAGGCTGATGTACGCCTTGACGGTTTCGCCACGATAGCCGTCCGGTATCCCGACCACGGCCGCCTCGCGCACTGCCGGGTGGGTGTAGAGGACGTCCTCGACCTCGCGCGGCCACACCTTGAAGCCGGACGCGTTGATCATGTCCTTCTTGCGGTCGACGACGTACAGCCAGCCCTGCTCGTCCATGAAGCCGATGTCGCCGGTGCGCAGTTCGCCGCCGGGGAAGGTCTCGGCGGTGGCGTCGGGCCGCCGCCAGTAGCCGGGCACGACCTGGGGGCCGCGCACGACGATCTCGCCCTGCTCGCCGTAGGGCACCTCCGCGCCCTGGTCGTCGACGATGCGTACGACCGTGTCGGGGCCGGGCACGCCGACGGCCAGCGTCCCGGAGACCGGATCGACGGGTGCCTCCCGGCCGGGCGGCACGCTGGCGCAGGGCGCGGTGCACTCGGTCAGCCCGTAGCCGTTGCGGATGTACGGTCCGAAGCCCGACCGGAACTTCTCCACCAGCGCGGGCGGCAGGGGCGCGCCGCCCGAGGAGATGACGCGGAAGGAGGAGAAGTGGTCCGGGGTGACGGCCGGGTGGGCGGTCAGCGCCATGAAGGCGGTCGAGGGGCCGACCGTGTAGTGCGGCCGGTGCTCGGCGAACGCGTCCAGGACGACCCCGGGTTCGAAGCGGTAGGCCAGCACCAGCGTGCCCGCGCTGTTCAGGCAGGCGCCGAGCTGGCAGACCATCCCGGTGATGTGGAACAGGGGCGCCAGCGTGAAGTAGACCGGCGCGTCGGGCAGGCCGAGGCCGGTCCGCTGGCGCTCGGCGTTGTACATGATGTTGGCGTGCGTGTTGGTGGCGCCCTTGGGGGTGCCGCTGGTGCCCGAGGTGTAGCTGATCAGGGCGATGTCGTCCGGGGCCGGGGCGCGGTCCTCGGGCGCCTTGTCGCCCTGCCGGGCGACGGTCACGAGGTCGTCGGCGTCCGCCGCCGGGGGCAGCCGCTCGAAGGAGAGCACGCGCGCGTCGTCGCGGGTCTGGAAGTCCAGCTCGCAGGCGGTGAGCACGATCCGCACGGGTGAGCCGGCGGCCGTGTTCCGCAGGTACGACTCCCAGGCCCGGTCGGCGCAGACCAGTGCGGTCGCCTCCGCGTCCCGCAGGACGTGGGAGACCTCGCCGGACTTGTACATCGGGTTGACGGGGACGACGGTCGCGCCCGCCTTCCAGGCGCCGAGCAGGGCGAGCACGAAGTGCGGGGAGTTCTGGAGCAGGATGGCGACCCGGTCGCCGCGCCCGAGGCCGCGGGCGACGAGGTGCCCGGCGACGGAGTCGCTGAGCTCGTCGGCCTCGCGGTAGGTCAGGCGGGCGTCGAAGTAGGCGAGGAAGGTGCGGTCCGGGGTCTCGGTGACCACCCGGCGCAGGGCGTGCACGAGGGAGTCGGCGGGGTCGATCGGGGCGCGCTGGGCGTCGTCGAGGAGGGCCAGCCAGGGCTTGGCCGCGTAACGGGAGCCGGTCATCGGACCTCCTCCCACTTGCGCTGGAGGTGGTTCATGCCGCCGAGCCAGCGGTCGGGGTCGGTGGCCCGGGCCCGGTAGTACTCGGCGACCTCGGGGTGCGGCAGGATCAGGAAGCGGTCCTCCTGCATGCCCTTGAACAGGGCGTCCGCGACGTCCTCCGGCTCGATCGCGGTGGGCTTCAGGACGATGTCGCCCGCGCTGCCGGTCGCGGCGAGCATGTCGGTGCGGACGCCCTGCGGACAGATCGCGTGCACCTTCAGGCCCCGGTGGCGGTAGGTGAGCGACAGCCATTCGGCGAAGGCCAGCGCGCCGTGCTTGGTGACGGCGTAGGAGGGGGCGCCGATCATGGTGAGGAGTCCGGCGGCCGAGACGGTGGAGACGAACCGGCCGCGACCGCGTTCGAGCCACTCGGGCAGCAGCGCGTGGGCCGCGCGGACGTGGGCCATCACGTTGACGTCCCAGGACAGGGCCCAGGACCGCTCGTCGAGCGGCTCGCCGGCACCCGCGTCCTCGAACGCGACGCCCGCGTTGGCGCAGTAGACGTCGATCGTGCCGCCGAGCGCGTCCCGGGCGTCGCCGACGATCGCGGAGGCGTCGCCCGGCACCGCGATCGCGCCGATCTCCTCGGCGACGGCCTCGGCCCGCCCGGCGTCCAGGTCGTTGACCACGACCCGGGCCCCCTCGGCGGCGAACCTGCGGGCCAGCGCGGCCCCGATGCCGCCACCCGCCCCGGTGACGACCACTCCCGCATCCTGCACGGCTTCCACCATCGGTCTCCTTCGACACGACGCGACTCGGCTCTGCCGGGCCAGACTAACCAGTCGGTATGTGTAAACGGAAGGGTGACCCGGCCACACTCGGCATGTACCTTCCCCCCTCACGGAGGTCACCCATGCGCCTGGCCAGACGGAGCCTTCTCGCATCGGCCACGATGGCGGCGGTGCCCGCGGCACCCGTCGCGACCGAACCCGGCAAGCGCGTGCGCACCGGATTCGACCACCTCTCGGCAGACGGCTATGCCCTCCTGTCCGGCCAGAAGGCCGGTGTCGTCACCAACCCGACCGGCGTCACCCGGGACGTCCGCCACATCGTCGACGTGATGCACGCGGACCCCCGTGTCAGGCTGACGGCGGTCTTCGGACCCGAGCACGGGTTCCGGGGCACCGCGCAGGCGGGCGGCTCCGAGGGCCGCTACGACGACCCGGCGACGGGGCTGCCGGTCTACGACACCTACCTCAAGAGCGGGCAGCCGCTGGCCGACGTCTTCACCGCGTCGGGCGTGGACACCGTCGTCTTCGACATCCAGGACGTCGGGGCGCGTTTCTACACGTACATCTGGACCCTGTACGACTGCATGGAGGCCGCCGCGCTCGCGGGCAAGCGGTTCGTGGTGCTGGACCGGCCGAACCCGGTGACCGGGCGGTCGGCCGTGGGGCCGGTGCTGCACAGGGAGTTCGCCACCTTCGTCGGCCGGCAGCCGATCGCGCAGGCGCACGGGATGACGGTGGCCGAGCTCGCGCGGCTGTTCGACGCGGAGTTCCTGGGCGGCCGGGTCGCGCCGGAGACCGTACTCATGACGGGCTGGCGGCGGTCGGAGTTCTTCGACGCCACCGGGCTGCCCTGGGTGCCGCCGAGCCCGAACATGCCGACGCCGGACACGGCCCTGGTGTACTCGGGGACCTGCCTGTTCGAGGGGACGAACCTGTCGGAGGGGCGCGGCACGACGCGGCCCTTCGAACTGCTGGGGGCGGACGGCATCGACGGACGGTGGGCGGCCGCGGTGAACGCGCTGGGGCTGCCGGGCGTGCGCTTCCGCGAGGCGTACTTCGCGCCGACGTTCTCCAAGTTCGAGGGCAAGACCGTCGGCGGGGTGCAGATCCATGTGCACGACCGGGCCGCGTACGACCCCGTGCGCACCGGGATCGCGCTCCTGGTGACCGCGAAGCGGGTCTGGAGCGGCTTCGCCTGGCGGTCCGACAACTGGATCGACAAGCTCACGGGCTCCGCGCGGGTCCGCACGATGATCGACGCCGGCGCGGACACGGACGAGGTCGTCGGTGCCTGGCAGGAGGAGCTGGCGGCGTTCCGGCGGATCCGGAAGGAATACCTCCGCTACCGGTGAGCCGCGACGTATGGCCAACCCCGTCCCCCGGTAGGACGATGCGCCCACATCGCACCACTTCGGGGGACGAGGGGGCCTGTCATGGCGGATCCTGCGATGAGTGTGACTCCCTACTGGGAGCTGACCTTCGACGCGGACGGGGACGTGGACGGCCGGGAACGGGACCGGCTGCTCGCGGAGGTCACGGGCCACGGAGTCCACGACCTGATCGTCTTCTCGCACGGCTGGAACAACGACCGCTCGGACGCGACCGCGCTCTACCGTCACTTCTTCGCACCGATTCCCGGGCTCGCGCCGAAGGCCCGGATCGGGTACGTGGGCGTGGTGTGGCCCTCGATGCGGTTCTCGGACGAGCCGATCCCCGACTTCCCCAAGTCCGTGGCGGCCGTGGAGGCCGAGGCCGCGCCGCGTCCCGCGCTCGACAAGGACACCCGGCAGGCGCTGCTGCGGACCTTCCCCGACCGGACCACCGTGGTCGACCAGCTTGCCGGGCTGCTGGACCGGCAGCCCCGCGAGGAGGCGGCGCTGGAGGAGTTCGGGCGGCTGGTGCGGCTCCTGGTCGAGGTGGCCCCGGACGGACCGCAGGCGCGGTGCGCGACGGACACCGCGGCGGACGGCGAGCCCGGCATGCTCCGCGGGGACACGGCGGCGGCGTGCGAGGAGTTCGGGCAGGCCCTGGCGGCACTGGAGTCCCCGGGCCCGGCCGAGGGGTTCTCGCTGCCAAACCCGTGGCACGGGGCACGTGAACTGCTGCGCCAGGCGACGTACTACGCGATGAAGCGGCGGGCCGGCACCATCGGGGAGCACGGACTGGGCCCGGTCATCGGGCAGTTGGCCGGCGCGGCGCCCGGGGTGCGGGTGCACCTGGTGGGGCACAGCTTCGGCGGCCGGCTGGTGTCCTTCGCGCTGCGCGGACTGCCCCAGGGCGTGCGCGCGGTGAAGTCCGTGACGCTGCTCCAGGGGGCCTTCTCGCACTACGCCTTCGCGGCCGAACTGCCCCACGACCCGCAGGCCGCCGGGGCGTTGCGGGATCTGCACAAGCGCGTCGACGGACCGGTGGTGTGCTGCTACTCGCACTTCGACGCGGCCCTGGGCACCTTCTACCCGCTGGCCTCCCGCATGGCGGGCGACGCGCGGTCGGTGGCGTGCTTCGACATCGGGCACGTACTGGGCCCCGAGTGGGGCGCGATGGGCCACGACGGGGTGCAGGCGGTGCCGGGCACGCGCGCGCTGACGCTGACCGAGGCGCTGGGCGGCCGCCTACCCGGCTCGGGATGCGTGAACGTCGACGCGGCGGCGGTGGTCCGCCACGGCGGGCCGCCGGCGGGCGCGCACAGCGACATCGTGCACCCGGAGCTGGTCCGGGTGGTGCTGGCGGCGGGGCGCGTCACCTGACCCCGCCGCCGGCACTCCGGTGTCACCGGTGCGAGGTGTACTCCACGACCTGCTGGAAGGTCGGGCGGTTCTGCCAGCTGATCTTGCCGTGCTTGATGCCGCCCAGGGTGCGCTGGACGATCGAGTCGGCGCACCACTGGTCGCCCGCCGAGCACTGGTCGTCGCCGGGGTAGACCTGGGCCGCGGTCGTTCCGGCCGCCGTCTTGAGCGTGCTGATGAGGATGTCCCGGCAGGAGCTGAGGCTGCCGCCGCCGCAGTACTTCTGCGCGAGACCGCCCTGCACGGACTCACCGAGCACCGCCCGGATGTCCTTGTCGACATAACTCCACCAGCCGTACTGGAAGGAGCTTCCGGCGTGCGAACCGGTGGGACCGTGCCCGGCGGACGGCGCCTCGTCGACGGACAGGTTGCCGGTGAAGGCGGTGTAGAGGTCACTGCCCAGTCCGGACTGGAACTCGCTCTTCACCAGCAGCGGCCACCAGGCGTCCAGGATCCGGACGGCGTCGGCGTCGGCGTACGTCTTGGAGCCCGCCGAGGTCTCCGTGCGCTTGGCGCCGGCCGTCACCCAGGCCTGGAGTTTGGCCACCGCCGCCGCGGCCGTGGAGTCCGTGACCGTGGAACTGTTGACGACCTTCAGCAGCTTCGGCAGCACGTCCTCGGCCCGCAGGTCCTCAAGGGCGGCGTCCGCCATGGCCTTCACCAGCGCCGTACGGGTCACCCCGCCGGCCGCGACCAGCTTCTTCACCCGGTCGTCGAGCAGGTTGCCGCGGTGCACGGAGCCGTCGCCCCAGGATGCGGTGGTGTAGTCCTTGGCCTGCTTGTTGTTCCAGGAGATGTAGTAGTCCTGGTCGATGGAGTTGGGGTGGGCGGAGGCCGGGGTGTAGTCGGCCGTGTTGGTCGACGGGTCCCAGTTCTTCCACTCGTACGCCGCCTGTCCCCACACCGGGAACTCCGCGTCGACGCCGCTCGCGCGCACCGGGTTGTCGCCGCTGTTGTAGTACGCGGTGTGCTGGGAGTCGGCGTAGAACCAGTTGAAGGTGTAGTTGATGTGCTGGGCCGCGGCCTGGAAGTCCGCCGGGCCCTTGACGAAGTCCGGGTCGTTCAGCATCTGGAAGCCGATGATCGAGTCGGCCTCGTGCAGGTAGGAGGAGCGCAGGGTGGTGTAGGCGACCTTCTTGCCGCCGACCGTGGCCCGGTACTCCACCGGCCCGTACTTCGTGCGCCACACCCGCATCGTGTACGAGCCCGCCGCGGTGCCGTCGGCCGTGGTCGGCTTCCAGGCGTTCGCCTGTTCGACCTTGTCCATGGCCGTGCAGGTGCCGTGGTACAGGTAGTGGTAGTCGTCCTGGCACAGTTCGACGGCGTAGGAGTCGATGATGTCCTGGCCGGAGGTCGTCGCGCTCCAGGAGTAGTCCTGCCCGCGGCCGAGTTCGACGTACATGCTCAGGCCCGCGAAGGAGGCGCCGCGGGCGCTGATGCCCGGGCCCTGGATCTCCTGGAGCATGAGCAGCTGCGGGGCGAAGTAGCCGGTCTGCGGGCCGAACACGGCGATCGGGTGGCCGCTCTTGGTGTACTTGCCGCTCACCACCAGGGCGTTGGACATGCCGCGCTTGGCGGAGCTCAGCGTCGTCTTCGCCGCCGTGGCCGAGGCGCTGGTGGCACTGGAGGTGGCCGCGCTGCCGGTACGGTCGTAGACCAGTGGCTCCTGGGTCACCGAGCCGGCGTCGGGCAGGGCCTCGCCCTGCGGGTCGGCCGGGGTGGAGGCGTACGGGAAGCTCTCGCCGTTGTGGACGGTGAGGACGGCCTCGGGGTCGTTGCGCTCGCGGAACGACTCCCAGACCTTGGTGCCCTCCGCCACACCGTACTTGGACTGGGCGGCGATCAGGGACAGGGCGTTGTTGACCTCGCCGCCACCGCCGGAACCGAACAGCGAGCCGATGACCGAGGCCAGCGCCACCAGGTCGGTGATCTTGAAGTGGTCGATGGTGCCGGCGTTGGTGATCGAGTCCTTGTGGCCGGTCAGGACGTACTCGCCGGGGAAGTAACGGCCGCTGTCGGAGGCGTCGATGTAGGAGTTGACGCCCGCGAGATAGGCGCCTGCGTCGGCGAGGGCCTGCTGGCCGCGCGCGCCGTTCTTCGCCACGGCGTTGTCGATCTGCGCCTGGAGGTCGGCCTCGGTGTAGGGCGCGTTGCGGTAGAACTCCTGCTCCAGGCCCTGGTTGGACGCGGCGCCGCCCGCGAAGGTGGTCAGCCGGCCGCGGCCGACGTGCCGGAAGACGTCCATGAGCCACAGCCGGTCCTCGGCGGCGGCATAGCCCGCACCGAACTCGGTCCCGTATCTGGTGGTACCGGTGATGTGCGGCACACCGGTCTTCTTGTCGCGGACGATCGTCACGTCGCTGCGGCCGGCCGGCTTCTCGGTGGAGGCGACCTGGTCGGAGGGCACTCCGAACGAAGCGTCGTTGAAGAACGTATTGATGGTCGAGTCGGTGAGGGCCGGGTAGCCGGTGGCGAGGTTGGCGTAGGGGCCGAGCTGGTCCTCGGCATGGCTGGGCTGGGTGCCGAACGCCTGGTTGAGCAGGATCTGGGCGAGGGTGGCGTTGCCGTTCTCGCCGGGCGGCAGGATGTCGGAGCACTGGCCGCCGCAGTAGTCGTTGGAGGCCGTGGCCGCGCTGGCGGTCACCTGGGTCAGCGGAGACAGAAGACCGGCGATGAGAACGCATATCGAGGCCGACTTCAGGAACCCGTGGAACCTGCGAGGAGTTCTCAGTCTGTCGAGTGTGGTGCGTGGGACGCGCCGTGCCATGGCAGCTCCTGGGGAGTGGGGGTGCGCAGACGTTACCGCCGGTATCCCCGGGAGTGAAGATGAACATGCGTCACTTTTTGCAGAGGCTTTCGGGTTCAGCCGGGCGGTCAACCCGGGGCGCGTTATGGGAGGGCATCGGAAAACGTATGGAGCCGGATCGGGTGTCGATACGTCTACTCGTCGACGTCGGTACGAGGACTCCGTACGACGACGCCGAAGTGACCGAAGTTCAGGTGCAGGTGTGACGGAGGTGCAGGGCGATGGCCGGTTTCCGGAGTCTGGCGAGACAGGTGCGCGACGCGCGGTGCGACCTGGCGTTGCGGCGCTACTCGCTGCGCAAGTGCCTTGAGCGGTTCGCTCCTTACGGACACAGGGCGACCTGGGACCATCTGTGCTCCCGGGCCGGGTTCGGTCCCGAGGACCGCTCCCCCGACCCGGCGCGGCTCGTGGCCGCGCTGGAGGAGCTGGAGGAGGCCCGGGCGGTCTGGCTCGCCTATGAGGTGGAGTTCGCCGAGCGCCGCAAGAAGGAGAAGCACGACGGGCTGCGCCGGCCGGGCAGCGTGGACGACTGGCACCGGCTGACCTGGGGCGGCTTCGGGGTCGCCTGGTGCGACGACCCCCGCGTCCACCCCGATGAACCCCTCGCGGAGGTGCTGCGGCGGCTGATCGCCGCCCTGGAGCGCGAACCGGGCTCGGCCTGCCCGGTGTGCGACGGTGAACGCCTCGTCTGGAGGTACGACCTGGACCACGAACCCTCGTCGGGCCCGGTCTGCGCGGACTGCGGCATCCTCGTCCCCCGCCCCGTGCTCACCCCCGAGGCGCTGGCGTACGCCAGGCGCGGACGGCTGCTCATATCGGCCTGACCGAGCGGGGTGCGCAGGGGATGCCGCACCCCCCTTTCTGCCGCTCTTTCTGCCGCTCTTTCTGCCGCGCGTCGTTGTCGGTGGTGACCGGCACCATGGAGGCATGGTGCAGGTATGTCTCAACGGGCGCCGAGGAGGAGCCGACGGCGCGTGCGTGCCGCTGTCTCCCGAGGCGATGGCCCGGTCGGCGGCCGAGGCCGTCGCGGCGGGGGCCACGGAAGTGCACGTCCACCCCAGGACTCCGTGCGGCCAGGACAGTCTGTCCCCGCGCGTGGTCGCGGCGACCGTCGACGCGATACGGACGCGGGTGCCGGTGCCGGTCGGGGTGACCACCGGCGCCTGGGCCGCCCCCGATCCGGCGGTCCGGCTCGAGCGCGTGCGCGGCTGGTCGGTGCTGCCCGACTTCGCCTCCGTCAACTGGCACGAGCCGGGCGCGGAGGAGGTCGCCGAGCAGCTGATCGCCATGGGCATCGGCGTGGAGGCGGGCATCTGGTCCGGGACGGACGGGGCGTCCCGCTTCGCGGCGTCACCGCTCGGACCGAAGGTGCTGCGGGTGCTGGCCGAGGTGACGGACCCGGACCCGGACACCGCCGAGGCGTCGGCGCGCTCCCTGCTGTCCGGCCTCGGCGAGGCCCACGGCCGGCCGGTGCTGCTGCACGGCGAGGAGGGCGGGGCGTGGCCGGTGCTGCGGCTGGCGGGGCGGCTGGGGCTGGCCACGCGCGTGGGCCTGGAGGACACGCTGTTCCTGCCCGACGGGCAACGGGCGGTGTCCAACGCCCAGTTGGTGGCCCAGGCGCTGCGGCCGGGACCCTAGCAGCCCCAAATCCGGTCGCTCCACCCCTTTCCCGTGCGGACAGTTGGGGTCGATGAAACCCGCCTGAGTACCCCAGGAGTCCCGATGTCGACGCTGCGCGTCACCGCCGAAGTGCTGACCGTCCACGAACACCCCAACGCCGACGCACTGGAGCTGGCCCAGGTGGGCCTGTACCGGGCCGTCGTCGCCAAGGGGGCGTACCGCACCGGTGAGGCCGCCGTCTACATCCCCGAGCAGTCGGTCCTCCCGGCCGGGCTCATCGAGGAGCTCGGCCTGACCGGACGGCTCGCGGGCGGCAACCACGACCGGGTCAAGGCGGTGCGGCTGCGCGGGGAGGTGTCGCAGGGCATCGTGTGCCGGCCGAAGGCGCTGACCGGCGTCGACCTGGCGCGGGCCGCGGCCGAGGGCACCGACTTCGCGGAGCTGCTGGGCATCACCAAGTGGGTGCCGCCGGTCCCGCCCACCATGAACGGCGAGGTGGAGTCCGCGCCCGAGCTGCTGCCCTGGGTCGACATCGAGAACATCCAGCGCTACCCCGGGATCTTCACGCCCGGTGAGCCGGTGGTGCTCACCGAGAAGCTGCACGGCTCGGCCTGCCTGCTGACGTACGTCGCCGACGAGGACCGGGTGTACGTGTCCTCCAAGGGCTTCGGCGCCAAGTCCCTGGCCCTCAAGGAGGACCCGCGGAACCTGTACTGGCGGGCGGTGCGCGGTCACGGCGTCGCCGAGGTCGCCGCGCGGCTCGCGCGGCGGCTGGGGGCGCGGCGCGTCGGCATCTTCGGCGAGGTGTACGGCGCCGGCGTGCAGGACCTGACGTACGGCGCCGACGGACGGCGCGAGACGCTCGGGTACGCGGTGTTCGACGTCTCGGCCGAGGTCGACGGATCGGTGCGCTGGCTCGGCGCGGCGGAGTTGCTGAAGGATGAACTGCCGCTGGTGCCACGGCTGTTCGAGGGGGCGTACGACATCGAGCGGGTGCTGGAGCTGGCCGGCGGGCGGGAGACCGTGTCCGGGCGGGAGCTGCACCTGCGCGAGGGGGTCGCGATCCGGCCCGCGGTGGAGCGGTACAGCCCCGTGACCGGGGGACGGGCGATCGCCAAGGCGGTCAGCCCGGCCTATCTGACGCGGAAGGGCGGGACGGAGTACGAGTGAGCCGTCGGCGGCCGCTCGGTCACCCGGGGCCGGCGCCCTGGGCCGGGACACGACCCGGCGCCACAGAGGGCGGGGCGGTGTCCGGCTGCGCCGCCGGCCTGCGCGCAGGGGCCGGGGACGTGTCCGGCGACGCCCGTCGCCGCGGCGCGGCGGGGGTGAAAGGGTGCCGCGGTGCCGGCCCGTGCCGCACCGGCTCCGGACGCCAGCCGGCATCGTCCAGTCCGTCCGGCGTTCGAGAACGACGCCGTTCAGGCCGTAGGGGGGCCGGGGGGCGACGGCGCCGGCTCGTGTCCGTCTCAGCGCCGAGGGGACTCCACCAGCAGCCGGGAACCCGCCCGCCGTTCGCCGAACGCGTCGTCCGGGTTGGACAGGACGCACGCGCTGAAGGACAGGCAGCCGCAGCCGATGCAGTCGGTGAGGTGGTCGCGGAGGCGGCTCAGCTGTGTGATGCGCTCGTCGAGTTCGGAGCGCCATGCCTCGGAGAGCCGGGCCCAGTCCTCGCGGGTGGGCGTGCGCTCCTCGGGGAGTTCGGCGAGCGCCTCGCGGATGGTGGCCAGCGGGATGCCGACGCGCTGGGCGGCCCGCACGAAGGCGACGCGGCGCAGCGCGTCGCGGGTGTAGCGGCGCTGGTTGCCGGGCGTGCGCCGGCTGCTGATGAGGCCCTTGGACTCGTAGAAGTGCAGGGCGGAGACGGAGGCACCGCTGCGCGCGGACAACTGGCCGACGGTCAGCTCGTGGATCTTCTCGGGGATCTGGGGCACTCCGCCGAGCCTACCGACCGGCCACCGGCCCCGACCGCACGCCTGTCGTTGACATCGCTTCCCGCACCGACCATGCTAAGCAGTCGCTTAGGCATGTCATCGACACCGTGACGCGAGAGGCCCTGGACATGGCGGAACCGAGGATCTTCACCTCCCCCGACGAGCTGAAGGCGGCCGTGGGCGAGCAGCTGGGCCACACCGACTGGCTGGAGGTCGACCAGAAGCGCATCGACCTGTTCGCGGACGCCACCGGCGACCACCAGTGGATCCACATCGACCCGGAGAAGGCCGCCGCGGGCCCGTTCGGGACGACCATCGCGCACGGGTACCTGACCCTGTCGCTGCTGCCCCTCTTCGGCCCCCAGCTGATCAAGGTCGAGGGCGTGAAGATGGGCGTCAACTACGGCACGAACAAGGTCCGCTTCCCCGCCCCCGTGCCCGTCGGCTCCCGGCTGCGCGCCACCGCGCAGATCACCGGCGTCGAGGACGTCACCGGCGGCGTCCAGGTCACCGTGGCCTTCACCGTGGAGCGCGAGGGCGGCGACAAGCCGGTCTGCGTCGCGGAGTCGGTGGCCCGCTACTACCTCTGAGCGGGCAGGGCGGTCCTACCCGGCCCCGACCATCCGCAGCACGAGGTCGGCGTAGAGCGCGCCGACCTGCTCGGGCGTGCGGGGACCGTCCACGTTGAACCAGCGGGCGACGTCGATGCACAGGGACAGCACCGCGAGGGTGGTGCCGTGCACGTCGATCACCTGGAACTCGCCCGACGCCACACCCTCGTCGATGATCCCGCGCACCTCCGCGTCCACCTGCCGGCGCAGCGCGAGGATCTCGGCGCGGGCGTCCGGCCCGAGCGCGTCCAGTTCGTACTGCACGACCCGGGCGGTCGTCCGGCGCCCGGCGTGCCAGCGCACGAAGGAGCTCACCGCCTCGGCGAGCCGCTGCGTGGCACTGCCCTCACCCCGGGCCGCCGTGCGCAGGATGTCCAGCGCCTTGTCGTGGCCGATCCGGCTGATGCGGTGGAGGAGCTCTTCCTTCGTCTTGTAGTGGATGTAGAGCGCGGCCGGGCTCATGCCCGCGCGGCCGGCGATGTCGCGGGTCGTCGTCGCGTGGTAGCCGCGCTCGGCGAAGGCCTCCACGGCGGCGACGAGCAGCCGCCGCGCCGCGTCAGGGGTGACCTCTTCCCACGGCTCGATCTCGCCGCCGGTCGTCTCCTGAGCCGTACTCATCGCTCGCTCGCCCCTCTCGGTACAGGAGCTCCACCATACCGCCGAAGCTGAGCGAGCGCTTAGTGTGCCCGCTCAGAGCTTTTCGAAGGGGTCGTGCTCGGCGAGGAGCTTCTCCAGCCGGGCCTGGTCCACCCGGTTCACGATCTGCCCGGCCTCCTGACGGTCCCGGATGACCTTGGCGAGCGTGAAGGCGGAGGTGACCAGGTAGAGGACGGCGATGCCGAGGAAACCCCTCACCCACGCGTTGGCGTCCAGGCGGAAGATGCCGACGGTGGTCGCCACCATGGCGAGGGCGAAGGAGGCGACGGCCTGGCCGTAGAAAGCGGCCGTGCTCTGCTGCTTGACCGATGTGTCACTCATGGCGACAAGCTTCGGCGGACGTGGCCCGTGCCACATCCGCCGACGTACTCAGACACGTACTCAGAGACACCCTCTCAGAACGCCGAAACCCCCGTCAGCGCCCGCCCGATGAGCAGCTTCTGTATCTGGCTGGTGCCCTCGTAGAGGGTCATCACGCGGGCGTCGCGCAGCAGTTTGCCCGCCGGGTACTCGTCGATGTAGCCGTAACCGCCGAAGACCTGGAGGGCGTTGTTCGCGGCGCGGACGGCCGCCTCGGAGGCGAAGAGCTTGGCCTTGGAGGACTCCACGGCGAAGGGCAGGCCGCGGTCGACGAGGTCGGCGACCCGCCAGGTCAGCAGCCGGGCCGCGTCCACGTCGACGGCGATGTCGCTGATCAGCTCCTGGACGAGCTGGTGGTGGGCGATGCTCCTGCCGAACTGCTCGCGCTCCCCGGCGTAGCGGACCGCCGCGTCCAGCGCCGCCTGGGCGATGCCGACACAGCCCGCCGCGACCGACATCCGGCCCTTGGCGAGGGCGGACATGGCGACGGAGAAGCCCTTGCCCTCCTCCCCCAGCATCGCCGAGGCGGGCACCCGCACGTCCTCCAGGACCAGTTCCGCGGTCGCCTGTCCGCGCAGGCCGAGCTTGCCGTGGATGGCGCGGCGGGTCAGCCCCGGGGTGTCAGTGGGCACGAGGAAAGCGGAGACGCCCTTGTGTCCCGGGGCGTCCGTGGAGCGGGCGAAGAGCAGGACGACATCGGCCCAGGTGCCGTTGGTGATGAACATCTTCGTGCCATTGATGACGTAGTCGTCGCCCTCGCGCACCGCACGGGTGGCGAGGCTGCCCGCGTCGGACCCGGTCCCCGGCTCGGTCAGGCCGAAGCAGCCGACGCACTCGCCGGAGGTGAGCCCGGGCAGCCAGCGCCGCTTCTGCTCCTCGTCGCCCCAGGCGGCGACCGACTTGGCGACCAGGCCGAGCGAGACGGAGACGATGCCGCGCACGGACGAGTCGCCGCGGCCCAGCTCCTCCGTGACCAGGCAGTACGCCAGGTGGTCGCCGCCGGAGCCGCCGTACTCCTCGTCGATGGTCAGACCGAGGAAACCGAGCTCACCGAGCTTCTTCACGATGCCGCGGTCGACCTCCTCGGCCCGGTCCCAGGCGACCACGTGCGGGGAGATCTCACGTGCCACGAAGTCCTGGGCGAGTTCCCGGACCGCGGTCTGCTCCTCACTGAGCCCCAGGTACACCACGAGATCACCTCATTTGAAAGCCGCACATTTGAAAGCCGCACATTTAAATTAGCACTGCTAGTTTCAGCGTGCAGCCCTACTATGTGCGCCATGGCCCGACCGCGCAAGCCCCTCCTCAGCACCGACCGGATCGTCGCGACGGCACGGGAACTCGTGGACGCGGAAGGCCTGTCGGCCGTCTCCACCCGCCGGCTCGCCGCCGAGCTGGGCGTGAGCGGGCCCTCGCTCTACAACCACTTCCGCACCAAGGACGAGATCCTGGAGGCGGTGGCCGACTCGGTGAGCGCCCAGGTCGATCTGTCGATGTTCGAGGACGGCCGGGACTGGCGGACCGCGCTGCACGACTGGGCCGTCTCCTACCGGGCCGCCCTGCGCGACCACCCCAACATCGTCCCGGTCCTGGCCCGCGGCCCCGGCCGCCGCCCGGCCGCGCTGCGCCTGGCCGACGCCGTCTACGGCGCGATGGTGGGCGCGGGCTGGCCCCCGGCACAGGCCACCTCGATCGGCGCGCTGATGCGGTACTTCATCATGGGCTCCGCGCTGAGCTCCTTCGCCGGGGGCTTCGTGGACGACGTGAGCGCGTACGACCCCGCCGACTATCCCCATCTCGGGCAGGCCCACCTGCTCGCCGACCAGCCGGAGAAGATCGACGAGCGGGCCTTCGAGACGGGCCTGACGGCGCTGCTGGACGGGCTGGTGCGGCAGTACGAGCAGGTCGGCCGCGGCGAGTAGCAGGCAGGCGGCCGGCACTTCGGCGGTCACCGAAGTGTTCGTGCCGCATGCTGGGAGGCATGACCACCAGAGACCCCCAGGCACCGGGCCTCGCGGCGCTCGCCGGGCTGATCGCCGACGAGACGCGGGCCGCGTGTCTGCTGGCGCTGCTGGACGGGCGGGCCTGGACGGCCGGTGAGCTGGCCCGGCACGCCGGGGTCGCCGCGTCGACGCTCAGCGAGCACCTGAGCAAACTGGTCGCCGGCGGGCTGCTCGCCGAGGAACGGCAGGGTCGGCACCGGTACGTCCGGCTGGCCGGCACGCGGGTCGCGCAGCTGGTGGAGGACCTGGCCGCCCAGGTCACGCCCGCCGCCCGGCGCCCGCACACCCTGCGGGAGGCAGGCGCCGGGTCGGCCATGGCCCGGGGCCGCACCTGCTACGACCACCTCGCCGGGCGGCTGGGCATCGCGGTCACCGACGCGCTCACCGCGCGCGGACTGCTGCAACAGGAGACCGGGTTCGCGCTCACGGACGCCAGTCTGGAGTGGTTCGGCTCGGTCGGCATCGGCCTGGAACGCGGGGGCCGCCGGCCGCTGGCCCGCGCCTGCCTCGACTGGACCGAGCGCCGCCCCCACCTCGCGGGCGTCGCCGGGGCGGCCCTGTGCCGGCACACCCTGGACGCGGGCTGGTGCGTGCGCATCGGCTCGGAGCGCGCGGTGAAGGTGACTCCGTCGGGCGAGCGGGCGCTGTCCGAACTGCTGGGGATAGCGGAGGGCGCGCTGCGCTGAGCCCGGCTGCCCGTCCGAAACCCGCGAGCCCGCACCCCGCCTCTCGGTCCGAAATCCGCGAGCCCGCACCCCGCCCCTCCTCCTAACCTCGGGAGCATGATGAACGCCACCCCGTCCCCGACCGCCCGTCGCCCCGAGGCGCTCGCCGCCGGCGCGGCCGTCGTCACCGTCGTGCTGTGGGCCTCCGCCTTCGTGTCGATCCGCAGCGCGGGTGCCGCGTACTCGCCGGGCGCGCTGGCGCTCGGGCGGCTGCTGTCCGGGGCGCTGGCGCTCGGGTTGATCTGTCTGGTGCGGCGGGAGGGGCTGCCGCCGAGGTCGGCCTGGCGCGGGATCGCGATATCCGGGCTGCTCTGGTTCGGCTGCTACATGGTGGTCCTGAACTGGGGCGAGCAGCAGGTCGACGCGGGTACGGCCGCCCTGGTGGTGAACATCGGCCCGCTGCTGATCGCCCTGCTCGGCGCGCGGCTGCTCGGCGATCCGATGCCGCCGCGGCTGCTGGCGGGGATGGCCGTGTCGTTCGCCGGCGCGGTGACCGTGGGTCTTTCGATGTCCGGTGGGGGTGGTTCCTCACTGCTCGGGGTGGCGCTGTGCCTGCTCGCGGCGGTCGCGTACGCCTCCGGGGTGGTCGCCCAGAAGCCCGCCCTGGCCGGGGCGAGCGCGCTCCAGGTGACGACGTGGGGGTGTTTCACCGGGGCGGTGGTCTGCCTGCCGTTCGCCGGGCAGCTGGTGCACGACGCGGCCGGCGCCCCGCTGACGGCCACGCTCAACATGGTCTACCTGGGTGTCTTCCCGACCGCGCTGGCCTTCACGACCTGGGCGTACGCCCTCGCCCGTACGACCGCGAGCCGCATGGGCGCGACCACGTACGCGGTGCCCGCGCTGGTCGTGCTGATGTCCTGGCTGGCGCTCGGCGAGGTGCCGGGGCCGCTGACGCTCGCGGGCGGGGTGCTGTGTCTGGCGGGTGTGGCGGTGTCCCGGTCCCGGGCGCGGGCGTCCCGGGTCGCCGCCGCCGAGCCGGAGCAGCGACCCGAGCGGGTGTCCTGACCCTAACGGGTGCGCTGACCGGTCAGAACACCACCAGGGCCCGGCCGCCCTTGCCCGCCAGCATGTTGTCGAAGGCGGCCGGGATGCCGTCGAGGGCGATCCGCTCGGTGACCAGCGCGCCGAGGTCCAGGCGGCCCGCCCGTACGTGCTCGGCGAGCACGGGCAGGTCGCGGGCCGGGTCGCAGTTGCCGTAGACGCAGCCGGCCAGGGTGCGGCCCCAGTGGAAGATCTCCAGGGCGTTGAAGGTGACCTGCTCGTCCTTGCCGCCGATGCCGACGACCGTCGTACGGCCGCCCCGGCGGGTGGACTCCCAGGCCGCGCGGATGCTGACCGCGCGGCCCACGCACTCCACGGAGACGTCGACGCCCTGCTTGCCGGTGAGGGCGCGGATCTCGCGGGGGGTGCTCTCGGAGGCGAGGACGTAGTCGGTGGCGCCCGCGCCGCGGGCCAGTTCCTCCTTCTCCGGGGAGACGTCCACGGCGATGATCCGCGCGGCCCCGGCGATCCGGGCCGCCTGGAGGGTGGCGAGGCCGACGCCGCCCACGCCGAACACCGCGACCGTCTCGCCGGGCTGCACCCCCGCCGAGTGGTGGACGGCGCCGTAGCCGGTGAGGACGGCGCAGCCGAGGAGGGCCGCGTCGGTGAGCGGGACACCGTCCGGGAGGGGCAGTACGCAGGACGCGGGGACGACCGTCTCCTCGGCGAACGCGGCGACGTTCAGGCCGGGGTGGAGCTCGGTGCCGTCGGCGGTACGGGCGTACACGTCGGCGGCGCCGTTCAGGGCGTTGGCGCACAGCCAGACCTCACCCAGCGTGCAGGCGTGGCATCTGCCGCAGGACGGAGCCCAGTTGAGGACCACCGGTGCGCCGGGGGCCAGGCCGGTGACGCCCTCCCCCACGGCCACCACCGTGCCGGCGCCCTCGTGGCCGAGGACCGCCGGGACCGGTACGCGCATGGTGCCGTTGGACAGGGACAGATCGGAGTGGCAGACGCCGGCGGCGGCGAGGCGGACGCGGACCTGCCCGGGGCCCGGGTCCGGGAGCTCGATGCCGGTGATCTCCAGGGGTGCGCCGATGGCGGGCAGGACGGCGGCTCGTACGGCCATGGCTCGCGTACTTCCTTAGAACTGGAGGGACTTGGTCTGGAGGTACTCGGTGAGTCCGTGGGCGCCGAGTTCGCGGCCGACCCCGGACTGCTTGTAACCGCCGAAGGGGGCGAGCGGGTTGAAGCGGCCGCCGTTGATGTCGACCTGGCCGGTGTCCATCCGGCGGGCGAAGCTCACCGCCTCGGCCTCGTCGCCCGCCCAGACGGCGCCCGCGAGGCCGTACACGGTGCCGTTGGCGATGCGCAGGGCGTCCTCCTCGTCCTCGTAGCGCAGAACGGTGAGGACCGGGCCGAAGATCTCCTCCTGGGCGATGGTCATCTCCGGGGTGACGTCGGCGAAGACGGTGGGGCTGACGTGGTAGCCGGGCTCGCGCGGGGCTTCGGGGCCACCGGCGACCAGCCGGGCACCCTCGGCGAGGCCCTTCTCGATGTAGCCGCGCACGCGGTCGCGCTGCCGCGCGTTGACCACCGGGCCGATGCGGTCGCCGTACCTGGCGGCGGCGGCCGCGGCCAGCTCCACGGCCTCCTCGTACTGGTCGGTGTGCACCAGCATGCGGGTCCAGGCGCTGCACGTCTGGCCGGAGTTGGTCATCACGTTGGCGACGCCGACGTTGACCGCCTTGGCGAGGTCGGCGCTCGGCAGGATCACGTTGGCGGACTTGCCGCCGAGTTCGAGGGCGACCTTCTTCAGCGCGCCGCCGGCCACCGCGCCGATCCGCCTGCCGACCGCGGAGGAGCCGGTGAAGGAGACCAGGTCGACGTCCGGGTGCTCGACGAGCGCCTGGCCGGCGACCGGGCCGAGGCCGGTGACCAGGTTGAACACCCCGGCGGGTACGCCCGCCTCGTGCACGGCCTCGGCGAAGAGCTGGGCGGTGAGCGGGGTGTCCTCGGCGGGCTTGAGGACGATCGTGCAGCCCGCGGCCAGCGCCGGGGCGGCCTTGGCGACGATCTGGTGCAGCGGGTAGTTCCAGGGGGTGATCGCGCCGACCACGCCGACGGGTTCGAGGTGGACGGTCGAGTTGCCGACCTTCTCCTCGAAGGGGTGGGTGGCGGCCAGTTCGGCGTACGAGCCCGCGACGGCGATCGGCACGGCCGCGTGTACGGCCTGCGACAGCTTCAGCGGCGAGCCCAGTTCCGCGGTGATCGTCTCGGCGATCTCCTCCTGGCGGGCCACGAGCACGTCCCGCAGCGCGGCCAGGCGGGCGGACCGCTCGGCCGGGGGTGTCGCGGCCCAGGCCGGGAGGGCGGCGCGGGCGGCACGTACCGCGGCGTCGACGTCCTCGGCGGAGGCCGCGGGGACACGACCGATGACCTGTTCGTCGGCCGGGTTCACGACCTCGATCAGATCGCCGCCGGTGGCGGGGCGCCAGGCGCCGTCGATGTAGAGGCCGTCGTGTGGCTTCACTGCTGCTTCCTCCCGGCGGGGCATGGCATGGCATGGCGTGACATGGCGTGTCGTGTCGTCCGGCTCGTAGGTGGGCCGCCGCACGGCTCACAAACTAGCGGCGATAGTTTTCGTGCGCCAGCACACCCTCTTTGCACGCCCTTTTCGGGGCTCACTCTTCCAGGTCCGGCAGCCGCGCGGGGGACGGGGAGATCCGGTCGCCGTGCTGGTCGAAGACGAACAGGTGGGCGAGGTCGACGAGCAGGGGGATCTGCATGCCGTGACGGAGCTGGAGGTCGGGGGTGGTGCGCACGACCAGATCGCCGGGCAGCCGGCCCTCCGGCGGCTCGGGGCCGGGGCCGGCCTCGTCCGGGTCCTCCAGCACCACCACCGGGCCGGCGCGCAGGGAGCTCGCCCGTTCCCTCAGCCGGCCCAGGACGCCGGGGCCCTCCCTGCGGCGGCGCCGGGAGGGCCGGACGACCGGGCGCGGGGCCTCCAGCTCCGGTACGACGGCGGGCCGTGAGCCGGTGTCGAAGTGGACCAGCATCTCGTGCCCCTGGAACTCCAGGTGCCGCACCAGGCCGGTGATCGGCACCTCTCCGGGGCGGGCGGCCTTGTGCTTGGCGATGCGGACGGCCTCCGAGCGCAGGCCGACTATCACCTCCCGGCCCTGCTGCACGCGCAGCAGGCGGTGGTCAAGGCAGAGGGGTTCGGGCAGGGGCAGGGCCTGCTTGCCGAGGCTGATGGTCATCGCACCGTCCAGCGGGGCGCGGACCAGGCCGCGTATCAGATTGATGCGGGGAGTGCCGATGAAGGCGGCGACGAAGACATTGCGCGGCAGCGCGTACACCTCGCGCGGGGTGCCGACCTGCTGGAGCAGACCACCGCGCAGGACGGCGACCCGGTCGCCCAGCGACATGGCCTCGGCCTGGTCGTGTGTGACGTACACCGTGGTGACGCCCAACTCGCGGGTGAGCTGGGATATTTCGGCGCGCAGGTGGTTGCGCAGCTTGGCGTCGAGGTTGGACAGCGGCTCGTCCATCAGGAAGGCCGACGGATGGCGGGCGATGGCCCTCCCCATGGCGACCCGCTGGCGTTCGCCGCCGGAGAGCTGGCTCGGGAAGCGGTCGAGGAGGTCCTCTATGCCGAGCATGCGGGCGGTGGCGTCCACGCGGGTACGGGGGTCCGCGCCGGGGGTCTCGATGCGCAGCGGGAAGCCGATGTTGTCGCGGCTGGTCATGTTCGGGTAGAGCGCGAAGTTCTGGAAGACCATCGCGATGTCCCGGTCGGACGGGACGAGGTCGTTGGCGTACTCGCCGTCGAGCAGCAGCTCGCCCTCGTCGATCTCCTCCAGCCCGGCGATCATCCTCAGCACGGTGGACTTGCCGCAGCCGGACGGCCCGAGCAGCACGAGGAACTCCCCCGGCGTGATGTCCAGCGACAACCGGTCCACCACGCGGACGCCTCGCGCGTAGGTCTTGCTCACATCGTGCAGGGAGATGGCGCGTGTCATGGCAGCTGTCCCCGGGGGCGGTCGTAAGAGGCCTGTGAGTCACGGAAGTTAACGGAATGTGTGCACCCGGGGGAAGGGAATGGCCGAGATCGGGCGAGCCGGCCCGCCGGGCCAGAAAACGGACGCCCCGATTCAGCGCGGGGGCCTGCGGCCGGTGACGCTGCGGCCGGCGGCAGGTTTCTCGCCCCCGCCGCCCCTACCCTTCCCGTCCTCCAGGGGCTCCGCCCCTTCGACCCCGCCCGGGGGCTGTGCCCCTGACCCCGGGCGGGCGCAGGGGCACAGGCCAGCGGGGGCCGAGGGGGCGGAACCCAGCGGGCGCTCGGGACCCGAGCCCCCATGGGTGCAGGGGCGGCCCCGCGAGGGGCGCAGCCCCGCGGGGGTCCCAAGGGCGCAGCCCCACCACGGCTCCGAGGGGACCCGCCCCCGGTGGGGTACAGGGGCACGGCCCCGCGGGGGTCCCAGGGGCGCAGCCCCATCCACGACTCAGCGGGGGGGGCGCACCCCGGTGGGGTACAGGAGCACGGCCCCGCGGGGGTCCCAGGGGCGCAGCCCCATCCACGACTCAGCGGGGGGGCGCACCCCGGTGGGGTACAGGGGCACGGCCCCGCGGGGGTCCCAGGGGCGCAGCCCCACCACGGCTCCGAGGGGACCCGCCCCCGGTGGGGTACAGGGGCGCAGCCCCGCGGGGGTCCCAGGGGCGCAGCCCCATCCACGACTCAGCGGGGGGCGCACCCCGGTGGGGTACAGGGGCACGGCCCCGCGGGGGTTCAGGGGGCGGAGCCCCCTCGCGGGGTTGAAGGGGCGGAGCCCCTGGGGACGGGAACGGGTAGGGGCGGCGGGGGCGAGGGACCTGCCGTGACCGCAACGCGGTCGGCGAGCCGCGCATGGCCCGCGAGCCGCCGGAGGTCACCGCGTTGCGGTCAGGTGGGCGAAGACGACCACGTTGCTGGTGTAGCCGGTTCTGCGGTTGTAGAGGCCGCCGCAGGTGAGGATCCGGAGTTCGGGGCGGCGGCTCGGGCCGTACACCTCCTTGTCGGGGAAGTCGTCCTTGTCGAAGACCCGGACGCGGTCCACGGTGTAGACGGCGGTACGCCCGTCGGCGCGCCCGGCCTCGATGCTGCTGCCCGCCGGCACCTGGGCGAGGGCGGCGAAGACCGCGGGGCCGGTCCGGGTGTCCCGGTGGCCGACGGCGACGGCCGTGCCCGTCTCACCGGGGGTGGGCCCGTCCTGGTACCAGCCGACGAGCTCGGCCTTGTCCAGCGGTGGCGTCTCCAGTTGGCGGTCGGGGCCGAGCCGTACGCCGACGATCGGCGCGTCCACGCCCAGCGAGGGGACTCGCAGGGTGGTCGCCGGCGATCGTGGCAGGGGCTGGGGCGGGGGCGCGGCCCGCCCGGCCTGCGTGGGCCCGCCGGCCCCGGCCGGGCCGGCCGGCCCCTCGGGCCCGCCGCAGCGGACCACCGTCACCAGGACGGTGACGAGCAAGGCCGTCCTGGCGAGACGGAAGGCGCGGGTCCGGTGCCAGGGCCTGCGTCTGCGCCTACGCGGCACCATCGGGGCGCCGGCGGATCAGCCGGAAGTACACGGCTCCGCTGACCACGACCAGACCCACGGCGGCCGCCGCGGTCAGCGGGGTGTACGCCCCGGCCGTGTCGACGAGTCCGCCACCGCCCGCGTGGACTCCGCCCCGCGGACCGTCGCCGTCGCGCTGCCCCTCATCGTTGCGCTGCCCGCCCTCGTCACGCGACCCGTCGCCCTCGTCGCGCGGACCGTCACCGTCGTGCGGGGCGGCCGCCGCGTCGTGCCCGTGGTCCTCGATGCGGCCGGGGTCCCCGCCGGGCCCGTGGTCCGGCTGGCCGTGGCAGTCGACGCGGAAGATCTTCTCCCGCGGCGTGGCCCCCGCGGTCCAGGTGAGCCGGTACTGCCCGTCCGCCAGCCCCAACGGGTCGGTGTGCCCGGCACCGGAGCCCGGTCCGAGCGCGATGGTCCCGGTCACGGTGGCACTGGTGGGCAGCGGCGGCTGAGCCACAATGGTGTACGCGACGCTGGGCAGTGTGTCGAAGTTGACGGCGTCGAGGTAGAACCGGCAGACCACGGGGTCGTCCTTCGAGACTCCGAAGGGCACGCCCACCCGGTGGATCCTGATGTCACCCGCCTCCCCTTGGGCCACGGCGCTCGGCGCCGCCAGCCAGGTGGCTCCCGCCGCGGTGAGGACGGTGAGGGCACCGACGCCGAGCCGGGCGCCGACGGCGGGTGGGAGTGTCAAGGTGGGCATGGGTACTCCTCCGAGTCAGACGATTTTCATACAAATCGACCTTTCATCTGACTCTCTTTCACAACCACCCCGGCCCTCGCGGCAGCGACGCCCGACGCGCCGTCAGCTATCGCCCGACCGGCGCAACGCGGGCCCCGTACGGTCCTCCCGCACGCCCGGCCCGGCCGTCGCCGGCACCGCCTCCGGGACCCCGGGACCACGCAGCGCACCACCCGCCGAGAGCAGCAGCAGCGCCCCCAGCATCACGAACGGCGCGGCCACCCCCGCGACCCCGGCGACCAGCCCCGCGGCGGCGGGCGCGGCGACCTGGCCGAGACGGTTGCCGGTCAGGCGCAGCGCGAGCGCGGTGGAGCGGGCCTCGTCGGGGGCGGCCTGGACGACCGTCGTCATGGACAGCGGCTGACCGACCCCGAGACAGAAGCCGAGCGCGACGAGCATCAGGCCGAGCCCCCACACCGGCACCGGCAGCGCGACACCCGCGCACAGCACGGCCGCCAGCAGACAGGTCACGGTCAGCAGCAGGGAGCGGCCGAGCAGCCGCAGCAGCGGGGTGAGGACGAGACGGCAGGCGATGGTGGCACCGGCACGCAGACTGAGCAGGACACCGACCACCGACGGCGCGATGCCCCGGTGCTCGCCGACCACCGGCAGATAGGCGGTGAGGATGTCGGTGGCCGACAGCACGGAGAGGCTGATGAGCATCCCCGCCGGCACGCCCCTGGCGCCGAGGATGCGGCCCACCGGCACCCGCTCGCCCGCCGCGCCACGGGACGTGACGGCCGTACGGTCCTCGATGCGCCACAGTGAGGTGAAGGCGACCGCCGCGCCCGCCCCCGCCACCACCAGGGCCAGCGCGCTGGAACCCGCCATGGCGGGGCCGCCGATCACCGCACCCGCCGCGACCGGTCCGATCAGCTGGCCGAGCGAGGCGCCGATGGTGAAGTGGCCGAAGTTGCGGTCCTGCTCGTGCGGGGCGGACTGCCGGGCCACCAGCGACTGGGCGCCGATCACGAAGCAGAGGTGGCCGAGGCCCATCACCCCGCTCCACAGGGCCATCGCCCACAGCGAGCCGGCGAGCCCGCTGAGGACGCAGCCGCCGGATATCAGGACCACGCCTACGGGCAGCAGGGGCGCGCAGCGGCCGTGGTCGGTGCGGCGGCCGAGCGGTACGGCCGCGAAGAGCGGCAGCAGGGCGTACACGCCCGCGATCACACCGACCGCCCGCTCGTCCGCGCCGAGCGCGAGGGCCCGGTAGGAGACGGCGGGCCGGGCCATCGACACCGCCCCCTGCGCGAAGCCGAAGGCGATGACGAGACGGAGCAGCCAGCCGCGGTTCCCACCGGGCGCCATGGACGTTTCCTCCCCGGGAGATCAGATGATGCCGAACAGGATTCCCGCGCCGAGTACCACCAGCGAGGTGAGCGCCGCCCACTTGACCACGAACCGGGTGTGGTCGCCGAACTCCACCTTCGCCATGCCGACCAGCACGTACACGGCCGGGACGAGCGGGCTGGACATGTGCAGCGGCTGGCCGACGAGGGAGGCGCGGGCGATCTCCAGGGAGGAGACGCCGTGCGCGTGGCCGGCCTCGGCGAGCACCGGGAGGATGCCGAAGTAGAAGCCGTCGTTCGACATGAAGTACGTGAGCGGGATGCTCAGTACGCCGGTGACGAAGGCCATGTGCGGGCCCATGCCGTCGGGGATGTTGTCCACCAGCCACTTGGCCATGTGGTCGACCATGCCGGTGCCCTGGAGGACGCCGGTGAAGACGGCGGCGGCGAAGACCATGCCGGAGACGTTGAGGACGTTCTCGGCGTGCGCGCCGAGGCGGGCCTTCTGGTCGGGCATGTGCGGGAAGTTGACGGTCAGCGCCAGGGCCGCGCCCAGCAGGAACAGCACCGGGATCGGCAGCCACTCCATGATCATGGCGGTGAGCAGGGCGACGGTGAACAACGCGTTGAACCAGTAGAGCCTGGGCCGCAGGGTCGGCCGCTGCGGGTCGAGGCCCTGCAGACCGTCCTCCTCGTCCTCGGGGGCGTCCGCGTCGGTGCCGGAGCCCGCGCCACCGGTGCGCACGGCAGTTGCGCGGTCGCCGCCCCCGGATCCGGCGCCCTTGCCGTCGCTCTTGCCGGAACCTCCGCCCACCAGGACGGTCTCCGGCTCCGGCTCCTCCACCAGCACCTCGTCCAGCGTCAGCACGCCGAGCCGCTTGCGCTCGCGGCGGCCGAGGACGTAGGCGAGGGCGAAGACGAAGAGCAGGCCCGCGGCGAGGGCGGGGATCATCGGCACGAAGATGTCGCCGGCGTCGAGCTTCAGCGCGGTCGCGGCGCGGGCGGTCGGGCCGCCCCAGGGCAGCGTGTTCATCACGCCGTTGGCCATGGCGGCCACACCGGTCATCACGACCAGGCTCATCTTCAGGCGCTTGTACAGCGGGTACATCGCCGAGACGGTGATCATGAAGGTCGTCGAGCCGTCGCCGTCCAGCGACACGACCGCTGCGAGGACGGCGGTGCCGATGACGATCCGCAGTGGGTCGGCCTTGCAGAACCTGAGGATCCCCCGGACGATCGGGTCGAAGAGGCCGACGTCGATCATCACACCGAAGTAGACGATCGCGAACATCAGCATCGCCGCGGTGGGCGCGAGGCTGGTGACGCCGTCGAGGACGTAGTCGCCGAGCTTGGCGCCCTTGCCGACGAACACGCAGAACAGCGCGGGAATCAGCACGAGCGCCGCGATCGGCGACATCTTCTTCAGCATGATCAGGACCAGGAAGGTCGCGATCATGGCGAAGCCGAGGATGGTCAGCATGAGTGGATACCTAACGTTCGCCCTTGAACATTCCACCGGGCAGGCGGTGCGTTGACGTTAGGTCCGTTCAAACGGCGTTAACAAGACGTTGACCTGCGAGCAATAAGCGCAAAATGCCAGGTCACGGCTTTGCTCAGGTCACAGGGGTGAGCTTTTCGGTCACTGCGGCGACCTCGACGGGCACTCCGTTCAGGACCGCGTTGCCCGACAGCGGGTCGAGCAGACTGCCGTCGAGGAGCTGGTTGACGTTGACGCCGGGGTCGGTGGCGGCGTGGCTCATCCGGGTGCCGGGGCGGTCGTGGCCCCAGCCGTGCGGCAGGCTCACCACGCCGGGCCGCACGCCGTCGGTGACCTCGGCCGGGGCGGTGACCTCTCCCCCGGCGCCCTTGACGCGGACCGGCGCCCCGTCCAGCACGCCGAGGCGTTCGGCGTCCTCGGGGTGGATGTGCAGGGTGCAGCGGTTGGTGCCGCCGGTGAGGGCGGGCACGTTGTGCATCCAGCTGTTGTTGGACCGCAGATGGCGCCGGCCGACCAGGACGAGCCCGTCGGCCCGCTCGTGCAGGGCCTCGCGCAGGCGGGGCAGGTCGTCCGCGATGGGCCGCGGAAGCAGCTCGACCTTGCCGCTGCCGGTCTTCAGCGGCTGCGGCAGGCGGGGCCGCAGCGGGCCGAGGTCGATGCCGTGCGGGTGGTCGAGGAGCCTGGCCAGGCTCAGCCCGTCCGGTCGTGCGCCGAAGCCGTCGCCGTAGGGGCCGAGGCGCAGCATCATGTCCAGCCGCCGCTCGGGGCCGGTGTCGCCGGTGAGCTGTGCGGCGAGTTCCTTCGGGTCGCGGCCGTGCACCGGGGAGTGGGGTTCCTGGACGGCCTTGCCGAGAGTCTGGTCGATGACCATGGCGTCGACGGCCGCCGGGTCGGCGCCGTGCATCCCGGTCGCGGCGAGGATCAGCCGGGCCAGGATCTCGGTCTCGGCCATCCGGCCGGGCTCCAGGGGGACGGCGGGGCGGGTGTAGCGGACCTGGTTGCGTACGGCGAGGGTGTTGAAGGCGAAGTCGTGATGCGGGCTCTGCGAGGGCGGCGGCGGGGGCAGCACGACGTGGGCGTGGCGCGAGGTCTCGTTCAGGTAGGGGTCGACGCTGACCATGAAGTCCAGGGAGTCCAGGGCCTTGTCGAGCCGGTCGCCGTCCGGGGCGGACAGCACGGGGTTGGCGGCGACGGCTATCAGGGCGCGGACCGGCTCGCCCTCCTCGGTGGCGGTGTCGATCTCCTCGGCGAGCGCGGAGAGCGGCAACTCGCCCTTCGCCTCGGGGTGCCGGCTCACCCGGGAGTGCCAGCGGCCGAGGGCGAACCCGCGGCCGGGTCCGGCGGGGCGGGGCGTCCTGTCGGTCGCCGCCTGCGGGAAGAGGGCACCGCCGGGGCGGTCCAGGTTGCCGGTGAGGACGTTGAGGACGTCCACGAGCCAGCTGGCGAGGGTGCCGTGCGGGACGGTGCAGCTGCCGATGCGGCCGTAGACGGCGGCGGTGGGGGCGGCGGCGAGTTCGCGGGCGAGGGTACGGATCCCGTCGGCCGGTACGTCGCAGGCGCCGGCCACGGCGTCGGGGGTGAAGTCCCGCAGGGCTTCGGCGAGTTCGCCGACGTCTGTCACGTGGGGCGCCAGGTCCCCCAGGTCGACGAGGGCCTCCTCGAACAGGACGTGCGCCATCGCCGCGAGCAGCAGCGCGTCGGTGCCGGGGCGGATCGCGATGTGCCGGTCGGCGAGCTTGGCGGTGCGGGTGCGGCGCGGGTCGATGACGGTGAGCGTGCCGCCGCGGGCCTTGAGCGCCTTGAGCTTGCCGGGGAAGTCGGGGGCGGTGCACAGACTTCCGTTGGACTCCAGCGGGTTGGCCCCGATGAGCAGCAGGTGGTCGGTGTGGTCGAGGTCGGGCACGGGGATGGCGTTGGCGTCGCCGAACAGCAGCCCGCTGGAGACGTGCTTGGGCATCTGGTCGACGGTGGAGGCGGTGAACAGGCTGCGGGTGCGCAGCGCGCCGGCCAGGACGGGCGGGTAGAGGCCGCCGGCCATGGTGTGCACGTTGGGGTTCCCGAGGACCACGCCGACCGCGTCCGCCCCGTACCGCTCGACGACGGGCCGGATCCCCGCGGCGACGACGTCGAAGGCCTCCTCCCAGCTCGCCTCGCACAGTTCGCCGTCCTTGCGGACCAGGGGTGTGCGCAGCCGGTCCGGGTCGCCGTCGACGGCGCCGAAGGAGGCGCCCTTGGGGCAGATGAACCCCTTGCTGAACACGTCGTCGCGGTCGCCCCGGGCACCGGTGACGCGGGTCCCCTCGATGGTGAGCGTCAGGCCGCAGGTGGCCTCGCACAGGGGGCAGATTCGCAGGGCGGTGCGGGACACGGGTCCTCCCGATGGGATGGCGGCGGCGCTGGCGCCTCGGCTCGACCGAGCATACCGACCGGTATGCACGATGGGGAGGGGGTAAGGGAAGGAGCGAGCATGGACAATGCCCGCATGATCTCGGACACAGACCGCCCCAGATGGCGGTTCGCCCTGCGTGACTTCGTGTTCTTCCTGGCGGGCAGCAGCCTTGGCACCTTCGCGTACGCCACTCTCACGCGTCGGCCCGGCGGGGTGCCGTGGGGCTGGGTGCCATGGGGCTGGATGCTGCTCGGAGCGCTGGTGTGCGCGACGCTGAGCGCGCTGCGTCCACGGCGGCATCGGCGTTGAGCGGCGGGACAGCGCCTCAGTCCAGCACTCGCCCCAGATACGCCCTCAGCAGTTCCCGTGTCTCCCGGATGATCGCCTCGTCGCCGTCCGGGTCCACCCGGAAGGCGAGCTGGACCAGGGTGTCGGAGGCTTCCACGGCCACCAGGAAGGTGCGGCGGAGGTCTTCGTCGGGGGAGCGGCCGAGATAGCCGGAGAGCAGGTCGGTGAGGCGGTCCGCGACGCGGTGGTTGGGCTCGGCGTGCCGGGCACCGACCGGTATCTGGTTGCCGAAGTCGACGAGGGAGAAGCCGGGCGCGGTGCGCTTCATCGCCAGGTACTCGTCCAGGACGGCGTCCATCGCCGCCCGCCAGTCCCCCCGCCGCGCGTCCTTCAGCCGCTCGGTGACACGCTCCGAATACCGCTCCAGGTTGCGCTGTGCGAGCGCGTCGGCCATCTGCCGCTTGTTGCCGAAGAAGCGGTAGACGGAGCCGATGGGCACCCCGGCGCGCAGCGCCACGGCCCGCGTGCTCAGGGCGTCGTAGCCGACCTCGTCGAGGAGGTCGGCGCAGGCGTCGAGGATCCTGGTCAGCCGTTCGGCGCTGCGCCGCTGCACGGGCGCGCGGCGCAGCGATGTCGCATCGTGGGGCACGGGCTTCATGATGCCTTCCCGCCGGACTCCGGTGAAGCTCGCCCCCTGGTACGGAGACGGATGGCCGATGCACTCATCCCGCCCGGGTCACGGCGACGGCTTCGCTGACGAATGCGCCGACGGCTGCGACGACGAGTCCGGAGGTGACTCCGGTGACGAATCCGGTGATGACTCCCGTGACGACTCCGCCCCTGACGCCGTGATGTCGGCCGTGCTCTCCACCGGCTTGCCGTGCACCGCCCACACCGTGCCGTCGTCGGCGTACAGGCGGGCGGTGACGTGGTGTGTGCCGTGCGGGACGAGACGGGCGGCGAGCCGGTATCCGGGGGTGCGCAGCCTCGTGACCTGGCCGCCGTCGACGAAGAGGTAGGCCAGCCCCCGCCCCGCGACCGCCTCCGCCTTCGCGCCCGGCGCGGAGAAGCGGAAGTTGCGGACGGTCAGCCGGACGTCCCAGCGTCCGCCGACGTCGGGCGTCACCTCGATACCGACCTCGGGTGCCTTGCCCTTGCCGACCTCACGGTAGTGCCGTCCTTCCCGGTCCGTCCCGTCGAGAAGTCTGCCCACCGGTGATGACGACTCCCCGCCCTTCCCCTCGTCCGCGTCGCTCGTGCCGCAACCCGCCGGTCCCAGCAGCAGCGGTACACAGACGACGAGCGCGGCGAGCATCCCCCGCTTCCACGACATGCCGGGACTCTAGAACAGCGCGCCGGAACGCGAATCCTTCTGAAGTCTGGTTCCGGCCCTACCTCTCCGGGATGACCCGCACAGGACCCACGTAGGGCATGGGCCCCCGCAGGACGCCGGCCCCCTCTTGCGCCGGCGAAAACGCAATCCTACGGTGTTGCATAGGAATCAGGTTCGCAAGGGAGCGATCATGAGCGGGGACGCGCGGAAGACCGCGGAGGCACTGGCCCATCTGTCCGGATTCGGCAACGAGCACGCTTCGGAGGCGGTGCCCGGCGCCCTGCCCGACGGCCGCAACTCGCCGCAGCGAGCACCGCTCGGCCTGTACGCGGAACAGCTCAGCGGCTCGGCGTTCACCGAGCCCAGGGCGCACAACCGCCGCTCCTGGCTGTACCGGATCCGTCCCTCGGCCGCCCACCCCGCCTTCGTCCGCACCGACAACGGCGCGATCCGTACGGCCCCCTTCACCGAGACCGTGCCGGACCCGAACCGGCTGCGCTGGAACCCGCTGCCCGAGCCGCCGGCCGGGACGGACTTCCTGGCGGGCCTGTGGACCCTGGGCGGCAACGGCGACGCGGCCCAGCGCGCCGGCATGGCCGTACACCTGTATCGGGCCAACTCCTCGATGGACCGCGTCTTCAGCGACGCCGACGGGGAACTGCTGATCGTGCCGGAGCGGGGCGGGCTGCTGCTGCGCACGGAGTTCGGGCTGCTGCGCGTGGAGCCGGGGCATGTGGCGCTGGTGCCGCGCGGGGTGCGCTTCCGGGTCGAGCTGCTCGACACCGCATCGGACGGCGGGCAGAACCCGACCGCCCGCGGTTACGTCTGCGAGAACTACGGCGCTCCCTTCCGCCTCCCCGACCTCGGCCCGATCGGCGCCAACGGACTGGCCAACGCCCGTGACTTCCGGGCCCCGGTCGCCGCGTACGAGGACGTCGAGGGCCCGGTGGAGGTGGTGAACAAGTTCTGCGGCAACCTCTGGTCGGCGACGTACGACCACTCACCCCTCGATGTGGTGGCCTGGCACGGCAACCATGTGCCGTACGTCTACGACCTGCGCCGCTTCAACGTCATCGGCACGATCTCCTACGACCACCCCGACCCGTCGATCTTCACGGTGCTGACGTCGCCCTCGGACACCCCCGGCCTGGCCGGCGTCGACTTCGTGGTCTTCGCGCCACGCTGGCTGGTGGGCGAGGACACCTTCCGGCCGCCGTACTTCCACCGGAACGTGATGAGCGAGTACATGGGCCTGATCGAGGGCGCCTACGACGCGAAGACCGCCGGGGAAGGGGGCTTCGTGCCGGGCGGGGGCTCACTGCACAACATGATGTCGGCGCACGGCCCGGACCGGGAGACCTTCGACCGGGCGAGCGCGGCCGAGCTCAAGCCGCAGAAGGTCGACGACGGGCTGGCGTTCATGTTCGAGACGCGCTGGCCGGTGACGCTCACGCCGCAGGCGGCCCACGCCGACCATCTACAGCAGGGGTACGACGACGTGTGGCGGGGCCTGGAGCGGCACTTCCGTCCGTTGCACTGACCGGTTCCCGACAGGTACGGATAGCCCGTGACCTCCTTCGCCCCCGACTCCATCGTCCTGAACCGCAAGCTGCCGCTCTGGTACCAGGTGTCGCAGTCGCTGCGCGCCTCGATACTCGGCCGCTCGCCCCGGGACCCCCTGCGCCTGCCCACCGAGGAACGGCTGGCCGAGCACTACGGGGTCAGCGTGCTGACCATGCGGCAGGCGCTGAAGGAGCTGGAGGACGAGGGACTGATCAGCCGGCACCGCCGGCGCGGCACGTTCATCGAGCCGGACGCCCTGCGGGGGGCTCCCGTCAGGCTGCTGGGCTCGGTGGACGCGATCGTGGCCCAGCAGTCCGGCATGACGACCGAGCTGCTGGACCACGGCACGGCGAGCGTGCCGGCCGAACTCGCCGAGTACTTCCCGGACCTCGCCGAGGTGGCGACGTACCATCGGCTGCGCAGCGACGAGAAGACCGGCGAGCCGACCAACCACGCCGTCAACCACATCCGTCCCGAACTGGCCGAGCGCATCGACCTGGACGACCTGGTGCGCTGGCCGATGACCAAGGTGCTGCGGGACGTCGTCGGGGTCGACATCAGCCGCATCACGGACACCGTGGAGGCCAGACTGGCCGACCCCGACACCGCACGACTGCTCCAAGTCCCCCTGCTCAGCCCGATCCTGCACTACACGGGCATCACCTACGACACCGAGGGACGCGCCCTCGACGTGGCGGTCATCCACTACCGGGGCGACCGCTTCTCCTTCACGGTGACCTTGGACGCGTGAACGCTCCGCTGACGGGGCCGTGACGAACCGTCGGCCGTCGACCGGGTTCGCCGTGACGGGGCGCCCCCGGACGGAGACCACGACCGGCCGCCGGCCGGCCACGGGCTCACCGCGGCGGGGCGCGTCCGCGCGGAGGCAGCTATGCGCCGTCGGCCGCCTGCCGGTTCGCCGTGGCGGGACGCGCCCGCGCGTTACCGCGACGAACGATCGTCGGTCTGCGGCCCGTCATCACGGCTCGCGTCCGCACGGAGGCCGCGGCGAGCCGTAGACCGCCTCCGGGGCCGCCGTCCCTACCCGGTCACCCGCACGGAGACAGCGACGAGCCGTCAGCCGCCTCCGGATCCGCCCTGACGGGGCGTGCCCGCACGGAGACCGCCACGAACGGTCGTCGCTGCCGTCATCACGGATCGCGCCCGCACGGAAACCGCGACCAGCCGTCAACCGCGTCCGGAGCCGTCGTGGCGGGGCGCGGCCGGGCGGTGGAACCCGGTGTCGAACGCGGGCCCCCGCCTCTTGTGGGTGCTGCCGTACGATGCCCAGCGTGACGCACGACGACGCTCCGCTGCTGGCGGACCTCATGCCGTGGTCCGTCGCACCGCTGCGGCCGGGCCGCGCCTGGCCGACGGCTCCTGATCCGGGCTCGCTGAAGGCCCGGTGGGATGCTCTGCTGAAGGCCGAGGGGGCGGAGCGGGAGGCCCTGTTCGAGCCGACGCGTTCGCGGACGCCGCACTCGGCGGTGGGGCAGTTGCCCGGCCAGTCCAGCGGCACGGAGAAGCTGGTGCGTGCCTCGGGTCCTTGCCCGGAGCCGGTGCGGGTGCTCGCGGCCCCCTTCGACGAGCAGTGGCTGATCCCCGACCACCGCCTGCTGGACACGGCCCGCCCCGAGCTGTGGCGGGTGGCCGACGAGCACCAGGTCTTCACCGTGGAGACGGCCGGTGACAGCCCCGCTCTGGGCTCGCCCCTCCTGGCGACCTCCCGGATGCCCCTCCTGCGGCCCGGCCGCATCCGCCCGCTGTACCGGCGCCCCGGGGGCGAGGAACCGAATCTCGCGCCGGGCCTGACGGTCTTCCTGGCCGCCCGTCTGGGCCTGTCCCCCGCCCCGCTGGACGTGCTCGCCTGGATCCTGGCCACGGCCCGCCCGGACCTCACCGTCCCGCTCACCGGCGACGCCGAACTCTGGGCCCGGGGCGTGCGGCTGGGCCACCGCATGCTCTGGCTGATGCGCCGCGACGGCGAGCGCCCCAAACTCCCCGGCGGGCGCCGCCCCTACGTCCGCGCGCCCCTGCCCACCCGCCCGCTCACCCTCCACTACGACCGCGACGAGGAGACCCTGCACGTCGACGAGGGCCGCATCTCGCCGGTACCGCCGCAGGCGTGGGACTTCGAGGTGGCCGGGGTCCGGGTCGTGGAGCAGTGGTTCGCGACCCGCACCGACCCCGCCGAGCCCGGCACCCTCGCGGCGGTCCGCCCCGGCTCCTGGCCGCAGGCCTGGACGTCGGAGCTGCTGGAACTGATCACGGTGCTCGCGCTGCTGGCGGAGCTGAAGCCGCGGCAGGAAGAGCTGGAGCCGGCGGCCCCGGTCACGGCCACCGACCTCCGCGAGGCGGGCGTGCTCCCGGCCCCGGAGTGGTCCCGCCGCCCCGCCTCCGTCCTGGACCACCACGAGGAGGGCCCGGAGGGCCAGTTCGCGCTGATCTAGCGTGCCCCGGACCGGTCAGCGGCCGCCCCGGGCCGGGTCGAAGGCGTCCAGCACCCGTTCCAGAGCCCGCTGGAACACCGCCTCCAGGTCGATCGGGCCCGGGTCCGACATGAAGGCCGCCGCCATCCGCGGATACGCGCCGGAGGCGATCTGCCCGCCCAGGTAGGCGATGCGGACCGCGTGCTCCTCGTCCTCGGACCAGGGCAGGGAGCGGGCGCGCTCGGCGGTGTCGAGTTCGTTGCGGACGTACGTGGTCACCACGCCGTTCAGCATCGCGACGAGCTCGATCTTCGTGCCGTAGCCGGCCTGGAGCGGGTCCAGGCAGGCCAGGCAGTGCTCGACGTAGCGCAGGGCGTTGGGGCTGAAGCCGTAGACGGGGGACATCAGGCGCGGCATCCAGGGGTGGCGGTGCATCAGGCCGCGGGTCTGGTGGGCGACGCGGAGCATGTCGGCGCGCCAGTCGCCGGCCGGCTCCCACAGTTCGTGCTCGCCGCTGACCGCGTCCACCATCAGCTCGTGCAGGTCCTCCTTGCGGGGGACGTAGTTGTACAGCGACATCGTGCCGCAGCCCAGTTCGGCCGCGACGTGCCGCATGGACACCGCGTCCAGCCCCTGGGCGTCGGCGATCCGTACGGCGGCGGCCGCGATGTCGGCGCGGGTGTACGCCGGCCGCGGACCTCGTCCGGCGCGCTCGGGGCGCGCCCAGATCACTTCGGGTACGGCCACTCGGCCTGCCATCGATCATCACCTCGCTCCACCATCGTAGTTACGTACACCGTACGTAGTGCGCTATGGTCGGCCCATGACTTCTACGTACGCTGTACTTAGTGAAGGTCTGGAGAAGCGCTTCGGCGCTGTGCACGCCCTGCGCGGGCTGGACCTGGCCGTCGCGCAGGGCACCGTCTGCGGGCTGCTGGGTCCGAACGGGGCGGGGAAGACGACGGCCGTACGGCTGCTGACCACGCTGATCGGGCCCGACGCGGGCTCGGCGCGGGTGGCGGGGCACGACCTCGTGCGGGAGGCGGCGGCCGTACGGCGGCGGATCGGTGTCACGGGGCAGTACGCGTCGGTCGACGGCGACCTCACCGGAAGGCAGAACCTGCGCTTGTTCGCCCGGCTGCACCGGGTGCGCGGCCCCGCCGAGCGGGCCGCGGAGCTGCTGGACCGCTTCGGCCTGGCCGAGGCCGCCGACCGGCCCGCGTCCACCTACTCGGGCGGGATGCGGCGCCGCCTGGACCTCGCGGCCAGCCTGGTCCGCCGCCCGGACGTCCTGTTCCTCGACGAGCCGACGACCGGACTCGACCCCGCCAGCCGGACCCGGATCTGGGACGCCGTGCGCGAGCTGAAGGCGGACGGCACGACCGTGCTGCTCACCACCCAGTACCTGGAGGAGGCCGACCAACTCGCCGACGACATCGCACTGGTGGACCGGGGGCGGGTCGCGCACCAGGGGTCACCGGCCCAGCTGAAGGCGGCGATCGGGATGTTCGCGGAGGTCGTCGTCGCCGACCCCGGCAGCCTGGAGAAGGCGGCCGCCGTGCTGGAGCGGATCACCGGCGGGCAGCCGGCGCCCGACCACGAGCGGCACAGCGTCGGCGCCGTGACCACCGACACCACGCTCACCCTGCCCCGCCTGGTCCGCGAACTCGACGCGGCCGGCCTGCCGTTGCTCGACGCGAGCCTCAAGCCCCCGACCCTCGACGACGTGTTCCTGCGTCTGACCGACCACACCGACCGCACCGGCCTCGAGGAGGTCGCGGCATGAGCACGCTGGCGTACGACGGCGGCGCGATGCTGGGACGCCAGCTGCGCCGGGTCCGCAACAACCCCGGACTGCTGATCCTCAGCCAGACGATGCCGATCAGCATGCTGCTGTTCTTCGGCTACGTCTTCGGCAGCGCGCTGGCGATGCCCGGCGCGCGGTACCGCTCCTTCCTCGTCCCCGGACTGCTGGTGGCGACCGCCGCCGGCGGGATCATGACGGGCATGTTCCAGGCCGCCCAGGACACCCACCGGGGCGTGATGGACCGCTTCCGCACACTGCCGATGAGCCGGGCCGCCGTCCCGCTGGGGCAGGCGCTGGCCGACCTCGTGACCACGGCCGCGGGCACGGTGCCGTTCCTGGCGGTCGGGCTGGCCATGGGGTGGCGGGTGGAGGGCTCGGCGCCGGCCGCGGTGGGCGCGGTCGCGTTGCTGCTGCTGTTCCGGTTCGCCTGCACCTGGGTGGGCATCTTCCTCGGGCTGCTGACCCGCAGCGAGGAGGCGGCCGGCCAGCTGGGCGGCGCCACCTTCATGCTGCCGCTGCTGTCCAACGCCTACATCCCGACCGGCAACCTGCCCGGCTGGCTGCGCACGCTCGCCGAGTGGAACCCGATCAGCGCGGTGACCACGGCACTGCGGGACCTGTTCGGCAACGCGCCCGTGCCCGAGGGCGCGGCCTGGCCGGTGGCACATCCGGTCGCGGGGTCACTGGTGTGGTGCGCCGTGCTGATCGCCCTCTTCGCACCGCTCGCGGTCCGCCGGTACGCGCACGGCTGACAGAACCGCCGGTCAGGGGTGATGATCCACCGCATGGACCGACTCCCCATGGACCGACTCCCCCTCCCCCTGGAGGGCATCACAGTCGTCGCCGTCGAACAGGCCGTGGCCGCACCCTTCGCGACCCGGCAGCTCGCCGACCTGGGCGCCCGGGTCATCAAGGTGGAGCGGACCGACGGCGGCGACTTCGCGCGCGGCTACGACTCCGCGGCGCGCGGGCTGGCCTCGCACTTCGTGTGGTGCAACCGCGGCAAGGAGTCCATCGCGCTGGACCTGAAGGACCCGCGCGGCCTGGATCTTCTGCGGCGACTGGTCGCGGACGCGGACGTGTTCGTGCAGAACCTCGCGCGGGGCGCGGCGGCCCGGCTCGGCCTCGACGCGGCCACGCTGTGCGCGGCGCACCCCCGGCTGATCGCGGTGGACATCTCGGGGTACGGGGCGTCGGGCCCCTACGCGGACAAGCGGGCGTACGACATGCTCGTGCAGTGCGAGGCGGGGCTGGTGTCGGTGACCGGGACGCCGGAGCAGCCGGTGAAGGCGGGGATCCCGGCGGCGGACATCGCGGCGGCCATGTACGCCTTCTCGGGGGTGCTGGCGGCGCTGGTGCGGCGCGGGACGACCGGGCGCGGCGGGCCGGTGGAGGTGTCGATGCTGGACGCGCTCGCCGAGTGGATGGGCCATCCGCTGCACCACACCATGCACGGGGGCACTCCCCCGGTCCGCACCGGGCTGGCGCATGCCGTCATCGCGCCGTACGACGCCTATCCGACGGCGGACGGCGGGCGGGTGCTGCTGTCGGTGCAGAACGACCGGGAGTGGCGGCGGCTGGCCGAACAGGTCATCGGGCGCCCAGAGTTGGGCACGGATCCCGCGTACGCGACGAACCCGGCGCGGGTGGCGAACCGGGAGCGCACCGACGGGCTCGTCGCCGAGGCGCTGGGCGCGCTGACGGCGGACGAGGCGCTGGCGCGTCTGGAGGCGGCGGGCATCGCGTGTGCCCGGCTGAGGGACCTGGGGGAGGTCGCGGAGCATCCGCAGCTGGCGGCCCGGGAGCGGTGGCGGGAGGTGGGTTCGCCGGTCGGGCCGTTGCGGGCGCTGCTGCCGCCGATCACCTTGCCGGGCGGGGACGAGGCTCGGATGGGTGACGTGCCCGCGCTCG
Organism: Streptomyces sp. NPDC001480; assembly: GCF_042894725.1. Lineage (NCBI taxonomy): Bacteria > Bacillati > Actinomycetota > Actinomycetes > Kitasatosporales > Streptomycetaceae > Streptomyces > Streptomyces sp. NPDC001480. The sequence goes on from NZ_JBIAVX010000007.1 coordinate 395,634, forward strand.
GACAGCACACCGGTGCGCTGCTGCGTGCCGTGGGGATGACGGACGACGAGATCGCAGCGTTGCGCCGGGACGGTGTGGTCGTCTGAACGCGGGCGGGGCTCAGTGCTTGTTGCCGCCGAACAGCGAGCGGCGCAGTCGGCGCAGGGGGGCGAAGAGCGAGACCCGGCGGACCCGGGCGCCCCTGCCGCTGCGCTCGTGCGCGGGCTCACGTGCGGTCAGCTCACGCATCAGCGAGGTGGCCTCGACCGTCTCCCGCTGCGGTATGGCGGGACCGCCCAATACCGACAGATGGCGGTCCAGGCGCGAGCTGGTCGCGCTGCTCCCGCAGGTGATCGCAGGGACCCGCGCCCTGCTGCGCACTGTTATCTGCTCCATGTCACTCCCCACCCGTACGAGTCCACCCGGCCCGGGCAGGCTAACCCTATCGCCCCGGCGAGGCATGCGTGTATCACGGTCGCAGGATTCACCTACCCAGCAAGGGGGTTGACGATTACTCTCCGAATCCGACCGATTTCAACGCGAGTTGGGCAATTGGCTGCGTGGTGGGCTGTGCTGACCCACCGTCGGGTTCCACGGTCACTGCGAGTGACGTCGCGGACTTGCCCAGACCGGTCGCGATCAAGGGCGTGTCGCCGTCGAAGAGCCCGAGGGAGCGCGGTTGCACGCCGGGGCGCATGAGCCAGAGCTGGCGCACCCGTCCGCCGGGCGGGGCGTTGTATCCGCTGAGCGTGACGACGGCTTGGCCCTCGGATGCGGAAGCGATCACTCCGATCGTTCGCCCCTGGGTGTCCCTGCCGCTGGTCGCGCGGGCGTCCGAGGCGGACAGAACGTGGGCGATCTCACGTGACTGAGCTCGCGCGGCGTCGAGTTGATCCTGCGTCCGGTTGGCCTGGACCGCGAAGAGCCCGGCGACGACGAGCGCGGCGGCGGCCGTGACGGTGGCGAACGGGACGAAGAGGGGGCGCCGGCGGGGCGCACGGGTGCGGGCCGGAGGTGGCTGCGCACCCCAGACGTGCGGCGGGAGCTGGGGCGCGCGTTCGCGGACCGGCGACGGGGCCGGGTCCTGCGGGGTGGCCCGGACCGCCGCCAGCACCCGGTCGCGCATCGCGGCCGGCGGCGGCGCGGCCGTCGACCAGGCCAGGCGCACGGCGTCCTCGGCCAGTGCGCGCACCTCGGCGGTGCAGCGGTCGCAGTTCCTCAGGTGCTTCTCGAAGCGGACGCGCTCCGCGGGTTCCAGTGCGTCCAGGGCATAGGGGGCGGCGAGCGAGTGCAGGTCCTCGCGGCGCAACAGCCGGTCGAGCAGGCTCATGCGGCACCTCCCAGGCACTGGCGCAGCCGGGTGAGTCCGTCGCGCATCCGCGTCTTGACCGTACCCAGTGGCAGCGACAGCCGCTCTGCCACCTCACGGTAGGTGTAGCCGTCGTAGTAGGCGAGGGTGACGGACTGTCGTTGCAGGGCGGTGAGCCGGTTGAGGCAGCGCCGTACCCATTCGCGCTCCAGCCCCGCCTCGACCTCCTCGGCGACCTGGTCGAAGGCGGGTCCGGAGGTGCGCAGTGCCTCGCGCTGCTCCCGTTCGCCGGCCGCGCGGGCGCTGCGCACCCGGTCGACGGCGCGGCGGTGGGCGAGGGTCAGGACCCAGGACAGGGCGCTGCCCCTGGCGGGGTCGAACCGGGCGGCCGAGCGCCAGAGTTCGAGCAGCACCTCCTGGGCCACCTCCTCCGACTGGGCGGGATCGCGCAGCACGCGGCGCACGAGTCCGAACACCGGCCCGGACACCATGCCGTACAGCTGCTCGAACGCCTTCTGGTCACCGCCGGCCACGCGCACCAGGAGTTCGTCCGCCTCCACCCCGTCCCCCTCTCCGCGGCCGCACCGGCCCCATCCCGCCACACCAGCTCCCGTCACACCGCCCCTGCCCAACGGACACACCTCCAGCAGGGCTTACGTATCCGAGGGCCGAAAACGCGGGTCACGAACTCGAAAAAGATTTTTTCTTCGAGACCAAACCGAACCCGCCCTCCGCTCCGTATACCCGTCCGTCAAGCAAGTTGGGACTGAGGACGGACGGCATGACACCTCACTTTTCCAGGAGCGGCGCGGGGCGCAAGGGCCTCGCCACTCTCGTCTGCAGTGCGCTGGCCGCCGGCGGGCTGGCGGCCGCCGGCGCCGCCGCACTGGCACCCGGGGCGGCCTTCGCCTCCAGCCACCGGGAGGCCCCGCTCATCTCGGGGACCCCGCAGTACGACAACACCGACGTGTACGCGTTCGTCAGCCCCGACAAGCCCGACACGACGACGATCGTGGCGAACTGGATCCCCATGGAGGACCCGGCCGGCGGACCGAACTTCTTCACGTTCGCGGACGACGCCCAGTACGACCTCCATGTCGACAACAACGGTGACGCCAAGGACGACCTGATCTTCCGCTACACCTTCAAGACGCACCGGAAGAACGAGAACACCTTCCTCTACAACACCGGTGTCGTCGACAGCCTGAACGACCCCGACCTCAACGTCACGCAGACGTACGACATCGACCTGATCAAGCTGAAGTACGGCAAGCAGGTCTACAAGTCGCGGGTCGCGGACAGCGTGCCGGTGGCCCCGTCGGACGTCGGCAAGGCGTCGATGCCGGACTACGCGAAGCTGCGCTCGCAGGCCATCTACAAGACGTCGGGCGGTGCCCAGACCTTCGCCGGACAGGCGGACGACCCGTTCTTCCTGGACCTGCGCGTCTTCGACCTGCTGTACGGCGGGAACCTCAGCGAGGTCGGCCGGGACACGCTCAAGGGCTACAACGTCAACACGATCGCCCTCCAGGTGCCCAACGACCTGATCCGTGAGTCGAGCAAGCAGCCGATCGTCGGCATCTATTCGACCACGCAGCGCAAGAACGCGCAGGGCTACTACTCGCAGGTCTCGCGCCTGGGCAACCCGCTGGTGAACGAGGTCGTCAACCCGCTGAAGGACAAGGACAAGTTCAACGCGTCCTCGCCGGCGTACGACGCGCAGTTCCTGAAGAACGTGACCAACCCCGAGCTGCCGAAGCTCATCGAGTCGATCTACAAGATCAAGGCTCCGAAGGAGCCGCGCAACGACCTGGTCGACGTGTTCCTGAAGGGCGTCAAGGGGCTCAACCAGCCTCCGTACGTGAAGCCTTCGGAACAGCTGCGCCTCAACACCTCGATCAAGCCGGCCATGCACCCCAAGCGGCTCGGTGTGCTCGACGGTGACAACGCGGGCTTCCCGAACGGCCGTCGGCTCACCGACGACGTGGTCGACGAGGCGCTCCAGGTCATGGAGGGTGAACTGGTCGGCGCCAAGAACGACCTGAGCGACGCGGTCAACGAGAACGACAAGAAGTTCGAGAAGTACTTCCCGTACGTGGCCGAGCCGACCCCGGGTTCGCGCGGCGCGCTCGCCAAGGGCACGACCAGCGGCGCCGACGTCCGCAGCCAGCTCGGTGACGCGCTCCAGCCCGCGGGCTCCGGCGGCGGCACCGACAACAAGGTCCTGATCGCCGGGTCGGCGGCCTCCGGCGCGGCCGGGATCCTGCTGATCGGCGCGGCCGTGGCCTGGTGGCGCCGGCGCATCCAGCGCCCGTACTAAGCCCTGGGCTCCGCCCCCACCGACTGGCGCGGCCCGCGCATCCATTCCCCCACGGCGCGGGCCGCGCCGTCCCACGACTTCCCGCAACGACCAGGCGACCCAGGAGAGGGCATGTCCCCGCGCACGAACGACAACCCCGTGTCCGAGGTGGACGGGGACGAACTCCCGTCCGCCGGTGGGACATCCCCCGCCCCGCGGGCCGAACTCCCTGGTCAGGAAAACGAGTCCACTGAGACTGAGTCCACTGAAGCCGAGTCCACCGAAGCCGAGCTCATTCCCGCGGCGGAGACCGAGGCGTCCGAGGTGGATGTGCGGGTCGCCGCCGTACGACGGGTAGGGGATGCCGGGCGGCGGTGGCGGGCGGCTCGGCTCGCCGGGTGTGCGGCGCTGCTGGCGGTGGCGCTGACCAGTGGGGCGATCGCCTTCGGTGCGGCGCGGGACGGTTCGCCCGCGACCGTGGCGGCGGCCTCGAGCGCCGTCAACCCGGGGCTGCTGGCGAGCGGCGACCTCGACGCGACCATCGCCTCCCTCCAGGCCCATCTGCGCACCCAGCCCAAGGACTACGGCAGCTGGGCCACCCTCGGGCTGGCCTACGACGAGCAGGCACGGACCAAGGGCGACCCCTCCCGGTACCCGCAGGCCGAGAAGGCCCTGAAGCGCTCGCTGCGGCTGTCCCCGGACAACGACCAGGCGCTTGCGGGCCTCGCCGCGCTCGCCGCGGCCCGGCACCAGTTCGCCGAGGCCCTCACCTACGCCGACCGGGCCCTGAAGCAGAACCCCTACAGCGAACGCGCCCTGTCCTCCCGTATCGACGCGCTCGTCGAACTGGGCCGGTACGACGAGGCGTCGAAGGCCGCCGACACGGCCGACGAGCGCAAGCCGGGCGTGCCCGTCTTCACCCGGTACGCGTACGTGCACGAGCTGCGCGGCGACGTGAAGACGGCCCGCCGGGTACTGGAGCAGGCCCTGGCCGGCGCCACCTCGCGCGGCGACATCGCCTACGTCTCCGCCCAGCTCGGCCAGCTCGCCTGGAACCAGGGCGACTACAAGACGGCCCTGCACCATTACGCCCGCGCCCTGGCCGCCGACGAGAACTACCTCCCGGCCCTGGAGGGCCGCGCCCGCGCCCAGGCGGCGAGCGGTGACCGGACCGCCGCGATCAAGGGCATGGAGCTCGTCGTCTCGCGGTATCCGCTGCCCGGCCCCCTCGTCGAACTCGGCGAGCTGTACGAGGCGCGCGGCCAGGACGGCGACAAGGCCAAGGCCGAGGACCAGTACGCCCTCGTCGACGCCTGGATCTCCCTCGCCCGCGCCAACGGCGTCAACGCCGACCTCGACACCGCGCTGGCCGCCGCCGACCACGGTGACAAGGCCGCCGCCCTGCGTGCCGCCCGCGCCGAGTGGGCCAGGCGCCACACCGTGCACACCGCGGACGCCCTGGCCTGGGCCCTGCACGTCAACGGCAAGGACCAGGAAGCCCTCGACCACGCCCGCCGGGCCACCGCCACCGGCTACCACAACGCCTCCTTCCTCTACCACCGCGGCATGATCGAACTGGCCACCGGCCACCGGAAGGACGGCCGCGCCTCGCTCACCGCGGCCCTGAAGCTCAACCCGGGCTTCTCCCCCCTGGGCGCCCGCGAGGCCCGCAAGGCGCTGGAGGCGGCCAAGTGAAGCCGCGCCGCCTCCTCGCCGCCGCCCTGGCCGCCGGCGCGCTCGTGCTGCTGCCCGCCACGGCAGCGAGCGCCCACCCGCTCGGCAACTTCACCGTCAACCGTTACGACGGTCTCGTCGCCGCCCCCGGGCAGCTCCGCGTCGACCACTTCGAGGACCTCGCCGAGATCCCGGCCACCCAGGCCAAGCCCGACATCAAGCGGCTGGGCGGCCTGACCGAGTGGGCCCGGCAGCGGTGTGCCACGGCCGCCGAGGGCAGCAAGCTGACCGTCGACGGCCGTACGACCGCGCTGTCGGCCGGCACCGCGCACGCGAAGCTGCGGCCCGGCCAGGCGGGGCTCGACACCCTGCGGGTGGAGTGCCGGTTCACCGCCCCGCTCCCCAAGGGCGACACCGTGACGCTCGGCTTCCACAGCGCGGGCACGACCACGGGACCGGGCTGGCGGGAGATCACCGCGCGCGGCGACCGGATGACGCTCACCGCGTCGGACGTGCCGAAGACGTCGGTCTCCCACGAACTGACGGCGTACCCCAAGGACTTGCTCTCCTCCCCGGCCGACACCGTCACCGCCTCCGTGCACGCGCGGCCCGGTGGACCGGCACTCGCCGAGGAGCGCCAGGACGCCCCCGCCTCCTCCATCCTGCCCCGTGGCGCCGACCGCTGGACCCGCGCGCTGGACGATCTCGTCGCCCGCCACGACCTCACCGTCGGCTTCGCCTCGCTGGCCCTGCTCATCGCGATCGGCCTCGGCGCGATGCACGCCCTCGCGCCGGGCCACGGCAAGACCCTGATGGCCGCGACGGCCGCCGCCCGGGGCGGCCGGGCCCGCATGCGGGACGTGCTCCCCCTGGCCGCCTCGGTCACGGTCACCCACACCCTGGGCGTGGTGGCCCTCGGACTGCTCGTCACCGCCGGTTCGGCCGCGACCCCCTCGGTGATCGCCTGGCTGGGCATCGCGAGCGGCCTCCTGGTGACCGTCGCGGGAGCGAACCTCGTACGGCGGGCGCTGCGCAACCGGCAACAGGTGCACGGCCATGGACACGGGCATGGGCATGGGCATGGCCACACGCACGACCACGACCACACCCATGAGCACCACCAGCACGACCACGACCACGGGCATGACCACGAGCACCACCATCACGACGGCGCCGTGGAGCACACCCACGGCGGCTTCACCCACACCCACGAGACCGCTCCCACCCTGCGCGGCACGATCCTGCTCGGGTTCGCCGGCGGGCTCGTGCCCAGCCCGTCCGCCGTCGTGGTGCTGGTGGGCGCCGCGGCCCTCGGGCAGGCGTGGTTCGGTCTGCTGCTGGTCGTCGCGTACGGCGTGGGGCTGGCGCTCACCCTCACCGCGGCCGGGTTCGCGGTCGTCAAGCTGGGTAGCGGAATGAACCGGGTGCTGAACAAGCGCCCCCGCTGGACCGCGGGTCCCGCGGCGGCTCTCGTGCGCCGGAGCACTCCCCTGGCGTCCGCGTTCGTCGTGCTGGTCCTGGGCGCCGGATTGGTGCTCAAGGGGGCGGCATCCGCACTGGGCTGAGCTACTTTTGTGGAGAAATCACGCGAGATGCCGTGGGGGGCACCCGTGTCCGAACAGCCGGGCAGTGAACGTGTGATCGCCGGCCGCTACCGTCTGCTGTCCCCGCTCGGCGAGGGCGGGATGGGAACCGTGTGGCGGGCCCGCGACGAGGTACTGCACCGTGAGGTCGCGGTGAAGGAGGTGCGGGCCCCGGCCGGGCTGGCCACGGCGGACGTCGAGCGGATGTACGCCCGGCTGGAGCGCGAGGCCTGGGCGGCGGCGCGGGTCGCGAACCGCAATGTGGTGACGGTGTACGACGTGGCGATGGAGGGCGGCCGGCCCTGGGTCGTCATGGAGTTGGTGCGCGGGCTGTCCCTCGCCGACCAGTTGGAGGCGGAGGGTCCGCTGTCCCCGCAGCACGCCGCGCACATCGGAGCCGAGGTGCTGGCCGCGCTGCGCGCCGCCCACGCGGCCGGGGTGCTGCACCGGGACGTGAAGCCGGCCAACGTGCTGCTGGCCGACGACGGCCGGGTGGTGCTCACCGACTTCGGCATCGCCACGGTCGAGGGCAGTTCCGCGCTGACCATGACCGGCGAGGTGATCGGCTCGCCCGAGTTCCTCGCCCCCGAGCGGGCGCTCGGGCGCACGCCCGGTCCCGAGTCGGATCTCTGGTCGCTGGGCGTGCTGCTGTACGCGGCCGTCGAGGGCAGTTCCCCGTTCCGTCACGACACGCCGCTGAGCACACTGCGGGCGGTCGTCGACGAGGAGTTGCCGCCGGCGCGCCGGGCCGGACCGCTCGCCCCGGTCATCGAGGGGCTGCTGCGCAAGGATCCGGCCGAGCGGCTGCCGGCCGAACTGGCCGAGCAGGACCTGCGGCTCGTCGCCGCGGGCGGTGCGCCGCGCGCGGACACCGGGCCCCTGGGCTCGTACGCTCCCACGGCCCCGACCCGTCCGGTGCAGCCGTCGCCCGCGATGCGGCCGTCGTCCCCGACGCCGCCGAGACCCGTGCCGTCCCGCACCGCCACAGCGCCCGTACCGGAGCCGGGGCGCGACCGGCGTGCCGGCGTGGTCCTGGTCGCCGGCCTGGTCGCGGTCGCCCTGGCGCTGGCCGGACTGACGTACGCGCTGCTCAACCACGGCAACGAGGACGACAAGAACAACGGTGGCGCGAGCACGGACAAGGGCAGCAGCCTCAGCTCCCCGGCCCCCACCCGCGGCACCGGCTCCCACCAGGGTGCCCCGCCACCCTCCACGAGCAGCGGCCCGGCGAGCTCCGCCCCGGCCCAGTCCGTGCACGTCAGCGTGTCCGGGGCGCACACGGACTACTCCGGGAGCTGTCCGCCGCCGAGCGCGCAGGCGCCCGCGTTCACGGCGACGTTCACGGTGGGCCGGCTGCCCGCCGAGGTCCAGTACCGGTGGGTGGCGAAGAACGGCTCGGTCTCGGACGCGGGATGGAAGACGCTGTCCTTCCCGGCGGGCGGCGGGAAGTCCAAGCAGGACAAGGTGGTCGTGACGACGTACTCGGAGAGCGGGACGGTCGAGAACGCGATCGGCGTCGAGGTGCGCGGCCCGGTGCGTACGACCTCCGACCAGGTGCCGTTCTCGGTGACCTGCGCGACGGCGGAGACCCCGTCGGACGGGGCCTCCTCCTCTCCTTCCGCCTCTCCCTGAGCGGGTCAGGCCGCGTTGGTGAACACGGGCAGGTAGCCGCCGGACTGGCCGGACGCGGTCGGGTGGTAGGACTCGGTGATGTCGAGCAGGTCGAGACTGTGCAGCCAGGCGCTGCCGGAGCACAGCTCGTGGCCGGAGAAGGTGGTGCGGACGTCGCCGAAGACGAAGCCGTGGTCGAGCGCGCGCTTCTGGACGGCGGTGTCGAGGTAGTCGGCCGCGTCGTTGATCGCGGCGCGCTTGGTCTCGGAGAGGCCGATGCAGGTCGTTCCCAGCTTGTAGAAGCGGGGGTAGCCGATCACGACCACACGGGCGGACGGGGCCTTGCTGCTGATCGCCGAGTAGACGCTGTCGAGCTTGCCGGGCAGCGTCGAGTCGACGTACGCCTTCGCGGTGTTGATGCGCGACAGGCAGGTGCTGTCGGATCCGGTCACACAGGTCGTCATGACGTCGGCGAAACCGGCGTCGTTGCCGCCGATGGTGATCGAGACCAGGGCGGTGGAGGTGCTGAGCGAGCCGAGCTGATCGGCCAGCACGTCGCCGGTCTTGGCGCCGGAGCAGGCGTTGAAGGCGAACGAGGACGGGGCGTGCGCGGCGTTCCACAGGTACGGGTACGCCTTGGTGCTGCGGTCGCAGCTGCCGCTGGAGCTGATGTAGCTGCCCGATCCCACTCCGGAGGAGTAGGAGTCGCCGAGCGCCACGTAACCGCCGGTCGCGGCGGGGGTGGACGCCTGCGCCGTGGCGGCCTCGGTGAGGGTGAGGCCGGTGGCGAGGAGGAGTGAGGTCACGAATGCCGTAAACCGGGAACGTCTCATGGAACCTCCCTTTAGCAGGATCTCTGCCTCAACCGTCGTAGCAACTACGCGTGTTGACGGGAAGTGTTCATGCCAAGACTTTTGACGCCTCAACAGGATCGATTTCGTATGGTCCCTGCCCGTTTGTTTATGTTCGGCACGGTGACACACAGATGACCTTCAAGCGTCACCCCAGGCCATGTTTAAAGCCGGACAAGATGCCGCACGAGCGGCCGTCGCATCTTGACGGCCCCCTCGGGGCTGCGCGACATTGAAGCCCGGCATCCGGCGCTTCGGGGGGCAAAGTCGCCAATGCAGAACATACGTATGAACATGCGCATCAAGTCAGCCGCGGCGGACGGCATCGAGCGTGCGCGACAAGGGCCGGGGAGGGACCTGTCGCCGCTGCTCGCGGGGGCCGCCACGACCGTGGGCGGGGTCGGCGCACTGCTCGCGCTCACCGGCTCGCACTGGTTCCTGCGCGGCCCGTGCGTGCTGTTCTTCCTGCTCGCGGCCCCGGCCGCGGCCATCGCGGCGGCGCTGCGCGGACTGGATCCGTTCGGCCGCTCGCTCACCTCGGTGGCCGGTGCGGTGGCCGTGAACATGCTGGTGGCGCAGGGCATGCTGGCCGTGCACCGCTGGTCGGTGCGCGGTGGGGTCGTCGCCGTGACCGCGCTCAGCCTCCTCCTTCTCCTGCTGGTCCTGCCGCGGCTGCCGCGCGGCAGGACGGCGAGAAGACAGGGCGTGTGACGTGGACATCAGGGTGTACCGCCCCGGTGAACTGAGCGCCGCCGACCGGGCGGCCTGGACCGCGATGCAGGCCAAGGCCCATCTGCACGGGGCCCCCGAACTGGCGAACCCGTTCCTGTCCCCGGAGTTCGCGCTCGCCGTGGGCCGGGTCAGACGCGGCGTGCGGATCGCGGTGGTCCACGAGGACGGCGAGCCCGCCGCCTTCTTCCCGTACCAGAGATCCGCCACCGGCGTCGGCCGGGCCGTCGGTCTCGGCGTCTCGGACTGCCAGGGCCTGGTGCACCGGCCCGGCTTCACCTGGGACGCCCATGAGTTACTGCGGGCCTGCGGGCTCGCGCTGTGGGAGTTCGACCATCTGGTCCAGGGCCAGCGGCCGTTCGAGGCCTCGGCCTCCGGCAGCTTCCCGTCCCCGGTCGTGGACGTCGACCAGGGCTACGAGGCCTACCTGGGCCGACTACGCGCCCACTCCCCCAAGTTCACCCGGAGCACGCTCGCCAAGGAGCGCAAACTCGGCCGGGACGCGGGCACCGTACGTTACGTCCACGACGAGCGCGACCCCGAGGTCCTGAACACGCTGATGGCGTGGAAGTCCGCGCAGTACCGCCGGACGGGGCGCAGCGACCGCTTCGCGCACGAGTGGATCACCCGGCTGGTGACCCGGCTCTTCCACACCCGCTCCGAACCGTTCGCCGGGATCCTGTCGGTGCTGTACGCGGACGGCCGGCCGGTCGCCGCCCACTTCGGGCTGCGCACCGAACGGATACTGGCGTGCTGGTTCCCGGCGTACGACCCGGCGTTCGCGAAGTACTCACCGGGGCTGGTCCTGCACCTGCGGATGGCCGAGGCGGCCGCCGCGGACGGCATCGCCTATCTCGATCTCGGCCGGGGCCAGAAGGAATACAAGGACTCCCTGAAGACACGCGAAATCACCGTGTCGGAAGGGTGGGTGACGAGACGTCACCCGATGGCGGTCGGGCACCGGGCGCGGCGCGCCCCGGTCCGGGCGCTGCGCAACACGGTGATGTCGCGGCCGGAACTGTTCGAACCGGCGGACAGAATTCTCAAACGGATGGGAAAGATCCGTTCGAGACACATGTAATGACTAAACCAACAAAAACGTGAGGCTTCGGTCCAGGCCTTGCCATACGGGTTCAATCGTCAATACCGTCAGACATCTCACCCGCATCGGTCCGTCGACAACGGCTCCAGGGGAGGGCTCAGGGCCACGACGTTCCGGCGCGGGGCGCGGTAGGGGGGTGCCGTGCTCGGTGACCGCACTGGGTGACCGAGCCGTGCCGCGCGACCGGCTGCCGTTCTGCGGCGGGCCGGCCAGCTTTTGCCAGCTCACCCGTGTGCTCGGAGATCCGTTCGCCGTGCCGTGAGTGAGAACCCCCCTTTCGAACCGGACACAGAGCGGGCCGCCCGGGGGCGGGCGGCCCACCGGACGAGAGGGACAGCCAGCCATGAGTTCCGTTCTCCACCCGCCCAATCCGGGCGGCAATCCAGGCAAAGAGCCTTTCATCGCCACCACGTACCGGCCCGTCTCCTCTCACCTGGCCATCGCGCCGCCGGTGAGCGTGGTGATTCCCGCCATGAACGAGGCGGAGAACCTCCCGTACGTCTTCAAGACGCTGCCGGACTGGATCCACGAGGTCGTTCTCGTGGACGGCAATTCCACGGACGACACCGTGGAGGTCGCACGCGGACTGTGGCCGAAGGTCAAGGTCGTCGAACAGCGGGGCAAGGGCAAGGGGGATGCCCTGATCACCGGGTTCGAGGCGTGCACCGGCGACATCATCGTGATGGTCGACGCGGACGGCTCCGCCGACGGGCAGGAGATCGTCAGCTACGTGTCCGCGCTGGTCTCCGGCGCGGACTTCGCCAAGGGTTCGCGCTTCGCCAACGGCGGCGGCACGGACGACATGACCTTCATCCGCAAGCTCGGCAACCGGGTGCTGTGCGCGGTCGTCAACCGCAAGTTCGGCGCGCGCTACACCGACCTCTGCTACGGGTACAACGCGTTCTGGCGGCACTGCCTGGACAAGATCGAACTCGACTGCACCGGCTTCGAGGTCGAGACCCTGATGAACATCCGGGTGGTCAAGGCGGGGCTGAAGGTGCAGGAGATCCCCAGCCACGAGTACCTCCGCATCCACGGCACGAGCAATCTGCGGGCCGTCCGGGACGGGCTGCGGGTGCTCAGGGTGATCCTGCGGGAGCGCTCCAACCGCCGTGCCCTGCGCCGTATGGCCGCACACCACTCGCCGATCCTGAACACCGGGCAAGGTGAGGCGTCTTGAGCGGTCCCGACATCTCCGTCGTGATCTGCGTGTACACCGAGGACCGCTGGGAGGACATCCTCGCGGCGGTCTCCTCGGTGCGCGCGCAGTCGTATCCGGCGCTGGAGACGCTCCTGGTCGTCGACCACAATCCGGTGCTCCTGGACCGGCTGGCCGGCGAGTACAAGGAGGCCGGTGACGGGGCCGGTGCCGTGCGGGTGCTCGCCAACGCGGGCCCCCGCGGCCTGTCCGCGGGCCGCAACACCGGCATTGCCGCCTCCCACGGCGAGGTGATCGCCTTCCTCGACGACGACGCCGTGGCCGAGCGGGACTGGCTGCGGCGGTTCGCCGAGGGGTACGCCGATCCCCGGGTGATGGCCGTCGGCGGCCGCACGGAGCCGGTGTGGGCGTCGGGGCGGCGCCCCGCCTGGTTCCCGGAGGAGTTCGACTGGGTGGTCGGCTGCACCTACCGGGGTCTGCCCGCCGGGCGGGTCCGGGTACGCAACGTCCTGGGCGGAAACGCTTCTTTCCGGCGTACGGCCTTCGACGCGGCGGGCGGCTTCGCCACCGGCATCGGCCGGGACGGCGACCGGCGCCCGCTGGGCTGCGAGGAGACCGAGCTGTGCATCCGGCTCAGCCGTGCCCGGCCCGACGCGATCCTGCTGATCGACGACCGTGCGGTGATCCACCACCGGGTGCCCGGGGCGCGCGAGCACTTCGCCTACTTCCGCACCCGCGCCTACGCCGAGGGCCTCTCCAAGGCCCTGGTCGCCCGCAGCGTCGGCGCGGACAAGGGGCTGGAGTCCGAACGCCGGTACACCACCCGGGTGCTGCCCGCGGGCCTCGCCCGTGGCCTGCGGGACGCCCTGCTGGCCCGCCCCGGCGGCGCGGGCCGGGCGGGCGCGATCGTCGCCGGAGTACTCACGGCGGCGGGCGGCTACGCGGTGGGCAGCGTACGCGCCCGGCGCGGCCGCATGACGTTCTCCGTACCTCCGGCCGAGCCGGAACCCGCCGGGCGGGCGGGGACGGAGACGGGCTCGCGAGCGGCGGCGGGACCCGTCCCGCAGGGGGCCGCGGAACGGATCGCACCGGCAGGCACGGAAGGCGCCACGCCGAGCGGACCCGACCCGGAAGGCCCGCGCACGCCGCGGGCGCCGACGCCGGTCGTACCGGCACGGACGACGCCCCTGCCGGAGGCACCTCCGCGGCCGGCGGCCACAACGGCCACACCGCAACCACCCCTGGCGGGCCACCGGCCGAGTACGGCACCCGCGCCGCAGGCGTCCCCGTCGGACGAGGGGGCGGGCTCGTGAAGGACAGGGACAGGGACAGGGCCGTGCCGATCCTCATGTATCACTCGGTCGCGACCGCGCCGAACGACGCCACCCGGGACCTGTCGGTCGCACCGGAGGCGTTCGTGGAGCAGATGGCGATGGTCGCTGACCTGGGGCTCACCCCGGTCGGTACGGCCGAGCTGGCGGCGGGTTGGCGGTCGGGGCGGCCGCTGCCCGCGCGCCCGGTGCTGGTCACCTTCGACGACGGCTACGAGGGCGTCCACCGGCACGCGCTGCCCGTGCTCGCCGAGCACGGCTTCGCGGCCACGCTGTTCGTCTCGACGGGCTGGATCCGGGGCGCGTACGACACCGGGGGCGGTCTGGACACCATGCTGGACTGGGACCAGGTGCGGGACCTCGCGGGCGCGGGCGTGGAGATCGGGGGGCACAGCCACACCCATCCGCAGCTCGACCAGCTCGACGACGACACGCTGCGGTCCGAGCTGGTCCGCTGCAAGGAGCTCGTCGCCGACGAACTGGGCACGGTGCCCGCCTCCTTCGCCTACCCGTACGGCTACTCCAGCCGCCGGGTGCGCCGGGCCGTGCGCGCCGCCGGGTTCACCCAGGCCCTCGCCGTCGGCAACGCGCTCGCCCGCCGCCGCCAGGGCCCGTACGCGTTGCGGCGCGTCACCGTGCGCCGCGGCACGGACGCGGAGGAGTTCGCGCGGCTGCTCGAAGGCCGTTCGATCGCCCGCACCTTCGCCCGGGACCGTGCCCTCACCAAGGGGTACGCCGTTGTCCGCAGAGCCCGCCAGGTCCGCCGGAAGGCCATCCGCTGCCGTGTCTGACACGACCACCACCGAGGCCGCGACCACCGCCACCGAGGCGCCCGGGCAGCCGGGGCGCCGGCTCCGCCTGCCCGGGCGCGGCCGGTCCCCGGGCGGCAGCCAGCTGTTCCGCAACGCCTACGCGCTGATGCTGAACACCGGCATCTCCGCGGTCCTGGGCCTGGGCTACTGGCTGGTGGCCGCCCGCTACTACTCCGAGTCCGCCGTGGGCCAGGGCTCGGCCGCGATCGCCGCGATGAAACTCCTCGCCGGGCTGACCGCGGTGACCCTGACGGGCGCCCTGGCCCGGTTCATCCCGGTGTCGGGGCGCTCCACCGGACGCCTCGTCGCCCGTACGTACCTGGCGAGTTCGGTCGTCGTGGCGTTCGCGGCCGGGGTCTTCCTGCTGACCCTCGACACCTGGGGGCCGTCGTACCGGTTCCTGCACGGGACCGTGAAGGGCCTCGGCTTCATCATGGCCATCGCCGCCTGGAACCTGCTCACCCTCCAGGACGGCGTGCTGACCGGTCTGCGCAGCGCGCCCTGGGTGCCGGTCGGCAACACGGTGTTCTCCGCGGTGAAGCTGGCGCTGCTGGTCGGGCTCGCCGCCACGATGCCGACGACCGGTGTCTTCGTCTCCTGGGTGCTGGCCATCGCCACCTCCGTGGTGCCGCTCGGCCTGCTGGTGTTCCGGCGGCTGGTCCCCCGGCACATCAAGGCGACCGAGGAGCACGCCCGGCCGCCCTCGGTGAAGGAGATCGGCAGGTTCCTCGCCGGGGACTACACCGGCTCGCTGTTCTCCCTCGCCGTGGTCTACCTGGTCCCGGTGATCATCGCCGCGCAGGTCAGCTCCGAGAACAACGCGTACTTCTACATCACCACCACCATCGGCGGCACGGTCAACCTGCTCGCCATCAACATGGGCGCGTCCCTGACCGTCGAGGGCTCGCACGAACCGGGGCGGCTGGCCGCCAACACCCGGGCGGCGCTGAAGCGGATGGCGCGGATCATGCTGCCGATCTGCGGACTGCTGTTCCTCGGAGCGCCGTGGATCCTCGGTGTGTTCGGCGCGGGGTACGCGCACGCGGCGACCCCGCTGTTGCGCTGGTTCGCGGTCGGCGCGCTGCTGCGCGTGGTGATGGAGACGTACTTCGCGGTGCTGCGCGCACAGAGCCGTACCGCCGGACTGGCCTGGCTGCAAGGGCTGTTGTGCGTGCTGGTGCTCGGGCTGACGCTGCTGCTGCTCCCCCGCATGGGCCTCACCGGTGCGGGCGTGGCCGAGATCTCCTCTCTCGCGGTGATCGTGGCGATCGCGGCGCCGAAGCTGTTCAGGACCGTCAGGGCCGCGCCGGACACCGTCCCCGAGACGGCCGCGCCGGACGGGGACCTCGCCGACCTGGGGGCGCGCGAGGTGCCCGCGACGTCCGAGCCGCGTCGGCGGGGACCGGCCTGGGCGCTGGACGGCGACACCCTCGCGCTCGGCATCCACGTCGACTTCGACCACCAGGAACGCCGCCCCGACGTGCGCCCCGGACCGGGCACCCCGCCGGCCGGGGTGCCGCTGCCACGGGAGTGGGAGAGGGAGCCCGGCACGGAGGCGTCACTGGGCCCCGCGGAGGCCTCGCTGCTGAGGGAGATCGAGACCGAGGTGGCCGTACCGGTACCGCCGCCGCCACCGCTGTCGCTCCGGGAACGTCTCCTGCCCACCCGCACCGGTGTGCTCCTCGGCTCCCTGCTGGTCGCCGCGCTCCTGCTGTACTGGGTGCCGGCGCTGCGGCTCGACGAGGCCGACCTGGACGGGACGGGCGGGCTCGGCCTGGTCTCCGTACTGCCGCTGCCGACGCTGGCCGGCGCGGCACTGCTGGTCGTGGTGTTCGCCGCGCTGCTCCGGCCGGCCCGCGAGCACCGGGCGCTGCTGCTGGTGACGCTGCTGGCGACGGTGGTGTCCCTGCACGCGCTGCCCGCCGTGATCGAGACCGAGCCGCGGTTCGCGACGGCCTGGCAGCACCTGGGGTTCATCGACTACGTCGACCGCACCGGGTCGGCCGTACCGGACCTGGACGCCCGCTGGAGCTGGCCGGGTTTCTTCGCGGCGGCCGCGTTCATCGGCCGGGCCTGCGGCGTCACCGACTTCACGGAGATCATCCGCTGGTGGCCGACGGCCATCCAACTCGCCTACCTGGCCCCGATGTTCCTGCTGACCCGCTCGCTGCGGGCGAGCTGGCGGGCCAAGTGGACCGGTGTGTGGGTCTTCGTGCTCAGTGGCTGGGTCGGCCAGGACTACTTCTCCCCGCAGGGCTTCACCTATCTGCTGTACCTCGTGTTCGTGGCGGTCCTCCTGGTCTGGTTCCGCGCCCCGCACGCGCTGTGGGGCAGGTTCCGCCCCGGCGAGGCGGAGGTCGAGCCGGCCGGCCGGCGGCAGCGGGCCGTACTGCTCATGGTGCTGATCGGCCTGTACGCGGCGAGCGTCCCCGCGCACCAGCTCACCCCGTTCGTGATGCTCGGTGTGCTCGCGGCGCTGGTGCTGATCGGCAAGTCGGAACTGCGCGGGCTGCCCATGCTGTTCGCGGTGCTGGTCGCGGTGTGGGTCGGTTTCATGGCCGAGCCGTACTGGTCCGGGCACTTCGACGAGCTGTTCGGCGGGGTCGGCGGGGTCGGCAGCAATGTGTCGACGTCCGTGTCCGGTCGTATCCAGGGCGGCGATCCCACGCACAAGCTGGTCCTGTACGCGCGGGTGCTGCTGGCCGGCGGGGTGCTGGCGTTCGCCTGCCTCGGCTGGGTGCGCCGCCGCTGGAACAGGTACCGCGAGCGGTCGCTGCTGGTGCTCACCTTCGTGCCGTTCCTGGGCTTCGGCATGCAGTCGTACGGCGGTGAGATGGCCCTGCGCGTCTTCATGTTCGCCCTGCCCGGCGCCGGTCTGCTGGCCGGTCTCGCCCTCTTCCCGCGCACCGGCGCCACCGCGGGGGAACGGGAGAAGGACCGGGGCCGCCTGGCCCCGCTCGCGGCGCTGTTGGCGGGTCTGCTGCTCATGGGCGGCTTCCTGGTGGCCCGCTGGGGCAACGAGGCGTTCGAACGGATCCGGCCGGGCGAGGTCGCGGCCATGGACTACGTCTACGCCCACGACCGGCCGACGGTGCGCCTGCTGTGGCTGAGCAACGACACGGTGAACAACGTGACCCCGGCGATGCCGTGGGGCGCGAAGGACATGGAGCGGGTGAACTACGTGCCGACACTGGCACCGACCGATCCGGTGCTGGTGTCGGGACTGGTCAAGGCGCTCAAGGACGCGGGACCCCACTCCTATCTGATGATCAACGAGAGTCAGGTCACGTACTTGCGGATGGACGTGGGCTACCCGGCGGGCTGGGAGTCCCGGCTGGTCCGCAACCTCGACGACCGGCAGGAGCTGACGAGGGTCCTGGCCAACGACGACGTGACCATGTACGCGCTGCGCGAGCAGCCCGCCGGCAAGGTGCCGAAGCCGGATCCCGGGCCGATCGGGCCGCAGGTGACCTGGACCCCGTGGTCGGTGGTCGGCGCGCTCGCCGCCGTCGCACTGATGCTGCTGCTCACCGCGCGTGAGACGGTCCGGGTCGCGGTGCGGCCCGGGGTGCGGCAACTTCGTTTGCTACAGGGCAGTTTCTGGTTCTCGCTGCCGCTGCTCGCGGTGCTGCTGGCCTCGCTGGTGCAGCGGTTCACGACGATGAAGTGACGGTGAGGTCAGGCGCGTGGCTCGTCCGTTCACCGGGCGAGCCACTTCACCTCGTACGCCCGCATGTCGAACCGCTTCCCGTCCACCTTCGCGCTGATCGACCGGTCCAGGGTGTTGACCACCAGGACGGTCTTGCCGGTGGCGAGGACGCGCACGTTGGGGACGTCGTCCGGGGCGACGGAGACGGTCTCGTACCTGCTGCCGGGCGGGAAGGCCTGCCCGAACCGCTCGACGAGGTCGTACATGGGAAGCTCCGCGCCGCCGGCCGGGGTGTCGGTCGGCGTCCACAGGCAGCCGGGGCAGCCGGTTCCCTTCTCCTCCTCCGGGTTCCAGTAGAAGCCGGAGTCGGCGCCGCCCCTGACCATGGCGATCATGCCGGTGGCCTGGACGGCGACCCGGTGCTGTTCGGACCAGCCCGAGCGGTCGTCGTCGCCGTCGGCGGGTTCGACGTAGTACTCGGCCCACCACAGCGGCAGGTCGTGGGTCTGCCGCCGCACCCACTCGCTCACGGCGGTGAGTTTGCCGGTCGCCGCGAACTCGTTCGGCAGCAGGTCGTCGTCCTTGGTGTAGCTGGAGCCGTCGACCACCACGAAGTCGGCGCCGGCCTTGTGCGCGTTCCAGTAGCCGAAGGCGTCCAGGACCCGCTGGTCCATGGCGCCCCAGGGGCCCCGCAGTGCGGTGGAGGCGTCCTGCTTCTGGCGGGGATCGACGCTGTCCATGACGAGGTACGGGCCGCCGACCATGATGTCCGCGTCCACCTTCTTCAGCGCCTTGTAGACCAGGTTGTACAGCCGGGTGTACCCCTCGTAGTCCCAGCGGCGCTCGGCGTTGTTCCAGAAGCCCTTGAACTCGTTCCAGACGATGAAGTGGCGTACGTCCGGATAGCGCCGGGCGACGGTCGCGGCGAGGTCGGCGAAGTCCTGGTAGTGGGCGGGTGTCGGGGCGGTCTCCAGGGCGGACCGGCTCCAGTCGGTGTTCCCGACGCCCGCGTTGCCGCCCTTCATCCAGTCCGGTGAGCAGCACAGTGTGATCACCGGGGTGCCGCCGGAGGCGCGGACGAAGTCGATGCGCCGGTCCATCGCCGTGAAGTCGTAACGGCCCTTGACCGGTTCGGGGTTGTCGGCGCCCCAGCCCATGATGTGCTGGTTCTGCGGCAGCCCGCCGTTGTGCGCGAGCCGCTGCGCCACGCGCTTCGTCGCCGCGCCGCTGCCCTCGTCGGCGCTGTACTGGGTGTGGGTGAAGCCCCAGCCCACATACGGCTCCGGCCGCTTCGCCGAAGTGGCCGGAGTGCCGTGCACCTTGTCCCCGTCGCGCGAGGTCCCCGCGGTGCTTCCGCCGCCGGGAAGCGTGTTGATCAGGGTCACCACCAGGGCCAGAGCGGCCACGCCCACACCGAGCAGAGCGGTGAGCCGCCACCGCCGAGAATCAGAATTCCACCCATGACGTCCCATCAAGGACAACAGTAGGAGGAGAAAGGGCTCCGGGGGGAGATATCCCGCGGAGCACCGATTTGTAACAGGACGGAGGGGGCGGCGCGGTGGAAACCGGGTGCGCCGGGCGGTCCCGTGCCGGATCATGGCGGCATGTCTGCGAACCCACACGACGCTCTGCCGATCCGGCTCAACGTCGACGACTCCGACTCGCCGTCCGACGTCGTCGACGCGCTGTTCCTCGGCCGCTTCGCGACGGGCGAGCAGCCGTACGCGCACGCCGCCAACATCGACCGCGTCCGCTCGGGCGTGACCCTGCTGCCGCGCGACGCCCGCGTCCTGCGCGTCGCCCGCGACGACGACCGCAGCGCGACCCTCGCCGAGGGTGACGGCTGGACGCTGCTGGTCTCCCGCTGGAACCGGGGCGCGGACGTCACGGTGACGGCGACCAGCGCCGACCTCGCGGCGAAGGTGCTGAACGAGGCGACGGACGGCGCGGCCGACGAGCCCGAGCCGCAGCCGGAGAACGTGACGATGGGCTTCTGGTACGTCTCCCCCAGGCGCGGCCCGCACCGCACCACCCGGCAGATCTCCGCGGGTACCTGGGAGGAGATCCGCGCCAACTACACCGCGCCGGTGGCCGAGGCGATGGACCACCTGATGAAGACCACCCCCGAGGACATCGCGGGCCGCCTGCTGCTGCTCCACGGCCCGCCCGGCACCGGCAAGACCTCGGCGCTGCGCACCCTCGCCCGCTCCTGGCGGGACTGGTGCCAGGTGGACTGCGTGCTCGACCCGGAGCGGCTCTTCTCCGACGTCGGCTATCTGATGGACATCGCGATCGGCGAGGAGGACGCTGCGGGCAAGGGCCGTTGGCGGCTGCTCCTGCTGGAGGACTGCGACGAGCTGATCCGCGGCGAGGCCAAGCACACGGCCGGCCAGGCGTTGTCCAGGCTGCTGAACCTGACCGACGGCCTGCTCGGGCAGGGCCGCAACGTCCTGGTGGGCGTCACCACCAACGAGGACCTGGAGCGCCTCCACCCGGCGGTGGTCCGGCCCGGCCGCTGCCTCGCCCGTATCGAGGTCGGCAGGCTGACCCGCCCGGAGGCGGTGGCCTGGCTCGGCGGTGAGGCCGGCGCCCAGGAGGATGCCTTGGGCCGGGACGGGGCGACGCTGGCGGAGTTGTACGCGCTGCGCCGGGGCACGTCACCGACGTCGGTGCCGGGGGCCCGGGACGGGGCGGACGCGGGGCTGTATCTGTAGTGCTTTGATGGACGTATGACCCTGTTCGTCGGCACCTCGGGGTGGCAGTACAAGGACTGGCGGGACCTCGTCTACCCGGCCGGGGTCCCGACGCGGCTGTGGCTGGAGGAGTACACACGGCTCTTCGCCACGGTGGAGATCAACAACGCGTTCTACCGGCTGCCGTCGCGGGAGACCTTCGAGTCCTGGCGGGACCGGGTGCCGACGGACTTCGTGGTCGCGGTCAAGGCCAGCCGCTACCTCACCCACATCAAGCGGCTGAAGGACCCCGAGGAGCCGGTGCACCGCCTGATGTCCCACGCGGCGGGCCTCGGTGACCGCCTGGGTCCGGTCCTGCTCCAACTCCCGCCGACCCTGCGCGCCGACCCGGACCTGCTGGACGCCTGCCTCGCCCGCTTCCCCTCCGGGACGCGGGTCGCGGTGGAGCCGCGCCACGACTCCTGGTGGACGCCCGAGGTCCGCCGCGTACTGGAGTCCCGGGGCGCAGCCCTGTGCTGGGCCGACGTCCTGGCCCGCCCGGTGACCCCGCTCTGGCGTACCGCCGACTGGGGGTACGTCCGTTTCCACCAGGGCCGCGCCCAGCCGTGGCCACGCTACGGCCGGCGCTCCCTGGAGACATGGGTCGACCGCATCGCCACCACCTGGTCCACGGCCGACGACGTCTACGCCTACTTCAACAACGACCCGGGCGGCGCGGCGGTGGCCGACGCGGTGACCTTCGGCAAGGCGGCGACGAAGGCGGGCCTGACGGTGACCCGCACGCCGGAGCGACCGGCGCTCAGCCGGCACTGAACGCCCCGGCATGTGGAGTCCGCCGCAACGGCGCTCAGCCACGACGCCGCCTCCCGGCGGTGCCGGACTCCCCCAAGTCCCACTCACTCCCCATAAGCCGCCCGCAGGGCGTCCCGCACGGCGGCCGAAGCCGCGGCCTCGTCCAGCCCCAGCCGCCGCACCCGCTCCACGTAGGCCTGAGCAGCCGACGCAGCTTCCCGAACGGCAGCCGAGCCGGCGGCAGCCACGAACGTTCCGTTGCGGCCCCGCGTCTCGATCACCCCGTCCGTCTCCAGCGCCCGGTAGGCCTTGGCCACCGTGTTCACCGCGAGCCCCAGCGACTCGGCCAGCCCGCGCACGGTCGGCAGCCGGTATCCCACCGGCAGTTCACCGGACCTGGCCTGCTCGGAGATCTGCGCCCGCACCTGCTCGTACGGCGGCGCGCTGTCGTCGATGTGGATCTTCAAGGTCACGGGCCGATTCTCTCGTACCCGCCGGAAAATGAGAGGCATCCGGGCATGGCCGCCGCATACCGTGCGGCTCCATGACAGTGATCGTGCGCGACCTGCGTCCCGATGTCCGGGCCGACGCCGAGGGCTTCGCCCTCGTCCGGCGGCTCGGGCTCCCCTTCTTCCTCGTCACCCCCGAGTCCATCGCCTACGACCTCACCCACGCGCACCCCGACGGCCACTACCGCCCGCTCGTCGCCGAGGAGGACGGCGAGATCATCGGCACGGCCCAGGTCGGCATCGTGCACGACAGTCCGGAGCCCGGTGTGGGCTACGTGAACGTGTACACCCACCCCGGCCGGATGCGCCGCGGCGCGGGCTCGCTCCTGGTCCGTGCGGCCGAGGAGCACCTGGCCGAGCGCGGGGCGAAGAAGCTGTTCGCATGGGTGCTGGACGAGCCCGGCAGCCGCGCCTTCGCCGAGCGGCACGGCTATCGCCCCAGCCGCTTCGCGCACTTCCTCCGGCTGGACCTGGCGAACGGCACCCTGCCGCCGCTCGCGGAACTCCCGCCGGGCGTCGAGCTCCGTACCGCGGCCGACTTCGCGGACGACCCGCGTCCGCTGTTCGAGCTGGACGCCGAGACGATGTCCGACGAGCCGAGCGACATCGCCTACGAGTTCACCGACTACGAGGCCTGGCTCGAAGAGACCTGGAACCACCCGCTCATCAGCCGCGAACTGACCTCGGTGGCCGTGGTGGAGGGCCGCCCCGCCGCCTTCAGCGTGGCCCGCACGGACGGCGGCGCCCGCTACGGCACCGTCATGACCGGCACCGCGCGCGCCTTCCGCGGCCGGGGCCTGGCCAAGCTGGCCAAGAACGACTCCCTGCACCGGGCCCGCGCGGCCGGACTCACCGAGGCGTTCACCGGCAACGACGCGGGGAACGGCCCGATGCTGGCGATCAACAAGTGGTTCGGGTACGAGGTCTGCGCGACGGAGGTGCGGCATGTCCGCGAACTCGGCTGACGCGGCAGCGGTGGTGGAGGTCGTCCTCGTCAAGGGCGGCCGGACGAAGATCCGTTACGCGGGCGAGCTCATCGGGGACGACGGCACCCGGCTCGCCGTACGGGCTCCCTGGGCGGGCGCCGGGGTCCGCGACTTCGGCTTCGTGCGCTTCGAGCCCGGTGACGTCTTCACCGAGTACTACTGGCGTGACCGCTGGTACGCGGTGAAGGAGGTCCGTGCCGCGGACGGTGGCGTGAAGGGCTGGTACTGCGACATCACCCGCCCGGCGGTCGTCTCCGGGACGGAGCTGGTCGTCGAGGACCTCGACCTGGACCTGTGGCGCTCCGCCGACGGCCGTGACGTACGGCGGCTGGACGAGGACGAGTTCGCCGGGAGCGGACTGGCCCAGCGGGATCCGCGAGCCGCCGAGGCGGCCTTGGCCGCGCTCGACGAACTGGAGGTCCTGGCCCGCGGGGGCGGCTTCGACGCCCTGCTGGCCTGAGGCCCGCCTGGGGCTCACAGCGTCGCCACCACCGCGTACCGCTCGTCGTCGACGTCCTTCCCCCACAGTGCCGTGTCGTCCGACAGCCGCTCCACGCGCACCTGTCCGGCGATCGGCTCCAGCAGACCGACGAGCCGGTCCACGGCTATGCCGACCGGGGAGACCGTCCCCCACACTCCCTCCACCAGCACGAACCGTCCCCCCGGCCGCAGCAGTCCGCGCCAGTGCCGCAGCACGCGGGACGGGTCTGGCAGCGCCCACAGCACGTGCCGCACCAGCACGACGTCGAAGCGCTGCTCCCCGACCGGGGGTGCCGCCGCATCACCGAGCAGGAACACCGCGTCACGGCCGGCCAGCTTGGCGCGGGCCAGCTCCACCATCGGCGCGGACAGGTCGACACCGGTGACGCGGTGCCCCCGCTCGGCGGCGAGCAGCGAGAGGCTGCCGGTGCCGCAGCCGAGGTCCAGGACATCGGCGGGGCGGCCCGGGAGCCACGTCCCGAGCCGGGCCGCCCAGGCGGCACGGACCCGCGGGTCGCGCAGACCGTGGTCCGGCTCCTCGTCGAAGCCGGCGGCCTCGGCATCCCAGTCGACACGCACCGCGCTCGCGTCATCACTCTTGTTTGCCATGCCCCAAGCGTGACACCCGCCACTGACATCCGAATCGTGACAGCCGCCACTGACAGACCCCGACCGATGAGGAACTCTCCCCGAAAGGGTCTACCTCCGTGACAACACGGAACTCGGTAGGCACTGAAGGAGGCCGCCATGCGCCGCGTAACCGTGCACAAGCCCCTGACGAGGCCCGACACCCGCCGCGTCCGCGACGAGTCCGAGGAGCGCCCCGCGGGCCGCCCCGAGGTGCGCAAGGACATCGCCCGTACCTGGTGGCCGGACGGCTGACCCGGCGCCTACCTGAGCGCAGCCTCAGTGCTTCCTTAACGCGAGCATAAAGATCGCCAGAACCCGCTTGCGGCGGGCGATTTCACGGTTCCGTGGGGTTAGTTTCGGATCACCCCACGGGACCTGTCCGGCGGCTCAGGCCGGACAAGCCCCGGCGGTGGTCAGCTGAACGCCGACGCGCAGGTCGTGGCTGTGGCGTGGGCGGGGTCGAGGGCGTTGGCGACCTCGTGGAAGGCGATGCGGTCGAAGAGTGCGATCGCCACGTGTTCGGAGAGGTCGAGCGAGCACAGGTCCTGCAGCAGGACGTTGGTGACGTCCGGGCCGCTCAGGTACTGGCTGCGCCAGGGCGTGGCCACCTCGTCGTACTTGGTGGCGATGACCGTGTACCGCACTCCGGGGACGGTGTCGCCGCCCGCGTTGAGCTTGGTGAGGAAGTCGGACCCGGGCATCTGGTCCGCGAGGCCGGGGGTGGTGGCCTTGATCAGGTCCGCGGCGCCGGGGAAGTACGGCAGCAGGTTGGTGAGGCCGCTCAGTGTGGCGCCGTGGTTGTCGGGGGCGAGGCCGA
This sequence comes from Streptomyces sp. NPDC001480, assembly GCF_042894725.1. Lineage (NCBI taxonomy): Bacteria > Bacillati > Actinomycetota > Actinomycetes > Kitasatosporales > Streptomycetaceae > Streptomyces > Streptomyces sp. NPDC001480. The sequence continues at coordinate 420,629 of NZ_JBIAVX010000007.1, forward strand.
CGAGGGCGTTCACCTTGGCGGCTCCGCCGAGGAACTTGAGGTAGTAGCGGGGCATCATGCCGCCCTGCGAGTGGCCGACGAGGTCGGCCTTGGCCGCGCCGGTCGCGGCGAGCACCTTGTCGACGAAGGCGGAGAGCTGCCCTGCCGACTGGTCGATGGGGCCGAGCCCGTAGAAGACGGGGACGCCGGGCAGCTGTCCGTAGTCGAGGGAGTAGACGCAGTACCCGCGGTGCTCCAGGTACGGCGCGAGGGACAGCCAGTTGTCGATGGAGTTGCCCAGCGTGCCGTGGACCAGGACGACGGGGCGGGGGTGGGCGGCGGACGGCTGGCAGGAGTAGTCGTTCCAGCCGCTGGTCGGGTTGGTCGAGGCATGGGCGGTGGCGGCGGGGACGACGGCGACGGCGGCGGTCAGGAGCAGTGCGGCCAGGGGTCTGAGTGCTCGCTTCCAGGGCAGCATCGGGTGATCTCCTTGCGGCTCAAGGGAGTTCGACGGCCTTACGCCCTGTGATCCGGATCACGGGATGCTGTTCACTCGTCAAGTTACGTACGAGTAGCAGTTGTGTGAAGTTACGCGTCAGTAAAAACTTCCAGTGATAGTCGGCGGTCCACTCCACCTCAAGTGGGCCGTCACCAGGCAGGCCTGATCGGACCGTAGGGCGCGATACGCCCCAGACGATCACGCAACACGCGAACCTCGCCCTCCCCCAGCAGTTCGGCCCACTCACCCACGACCTCGGCCGCCGCCGCCTCCGCCGCCCGGGTGCAGGCCCACCCCAGCTCGGTCAGCACGACCAGCCGCGCCCGCGCGTCCCCCGGATGCGGCCGCCGTTCGGCGTACCCCTTGGCCACGATCTCCTCGACGAGCTGACTCGCGGCCTGCTTGGTGACCCCGAGGTGCACGGCGAGCTCGGTGACCGTCGCCCCGTCCGGGGCGAGCCGGGCGAAGGCGAAGCCGTGCGCGGGCCGCATCCCCTCGAAACCCCGGGCCACCACACCGTCGTTGATGCGTCGTGTGAGCTCGCCGGCAGCGGCGAGGAGGGCGGCGGACAGGGCCATGGCTTCGGAGTTCTGCACGGAGGAATTGAAACACCCTTGACGAGATGGTCAAGCAGCTTGACCATTGAACGTATAGTCAACCTACTTGACCAGTTCCGATCCGGAGGACATCCATGCCCGTCATCCGCTCGTCCGAGGCCACAACTCACGAGATCCACGGCGCACGCTTCGTCTCGTACGCCAACCCGCTCACCGGCAGCAAGGAACTGTGCGCCTGGCGCGGGGAGATCCCGGCGGGGACGAAGGCGCCCGCCCACACCGTCAACCGCGAGGAGATCTTCCACCTGCTCATCGGCGAACTGCTCATCACGCTCGACGGCCGCACCGAGCGGATCACGGCCGGCGACACCGCGATCGTCAACCCCGGCGCGACCCTCTCCCTCGAGAACCCCACCGAGCACACCGCGATCTCCTGGGTCACCACCTCCGTCGGGCTGGAGGCCGAGCTGGCCGACGGCACCCGCATCACGCCGCCCTGGGCCAACTGACCGCCAGCGCCCCCGGCATCACCGCCCGGGGTCCGAACTTGGCTCGCGCGCGGTCCGCGACCTCCTCGATGCGGCGGACCTTCTCGTCCACGGGGTCGAAGGTGAGCTGGTGGGACGCCTGGTCGGCGGGGGTGAGGCCCTCGGCGCGCAGGGTGAGGGAGCGGACCCGGGCGCGCTGGAGGCCGAGGGCCTCGTACATGCCGTACGCCGTCCTGGTCAGCGCCGCGGAGTGCGCGGTCGGCTCCTTGAGGGTGCGGCTGCGGGTCGTCGAGGTGCGGTCGGCGTAGCGCACGGTGAGGGTCAGGGTGTGGCAGACCTTCTCCAGGGCGCGCAGCCGGGCGCCCAGTTCGTCGGCGGCGGACAGGAGCGCCCCGCGGTGACGGTCGGGGTCCAGCTCGTCCAGCCGGAAGGGGCGTTCGGCGGCCAGCGACCGTGAGACCGCGTTCGGGACCACCCGGCCGCGGTCGATCCCGTTCGCCTTCTCGTGCAGGTCACGGGCCGCCTTCGCGCCGACCAGCCGCTGGAGCGTGGACAGGGGTGCGGTGGCGACCCGGCCCAGGGTGTCGAGACCGTACTCGCACAGGGTGCGGGCGGTGGCGGTGCCGACGCCGGGCAGCGCGGCCACGGGGCGGTCGGCGAGGAACTCCCTGACGGTGTCCTGGTCCGCGGGGACCGCGCGGGTCGTCCCGGGCCGTGCCTCGCGCAGTGCCATGCGGGCCAGCAGCGGGCCCGGCCCGGCGCCGATCACACAGTCGACGCCGTACAGCGCGAGGGCCCGGACCCGGATCACCGCCGCCAGCTCGACGGCGTCCCGCCCGAAGTAGCGCTCCGCGCCGCGCAGATCGGCGAGGGCGCCGTCCGGCGGCAGGGCCTCGACGACCGGGGTGAACTCCTCGATCAGGCCGAGCAGCTCCGGCAGGGCCGCCTCGTGCGTCGGCGGCAGCTGGAAACGTACGCAGAGAATCGTCATCCCGCACTCCCCGGACTCTGGTGCCACAGCTTCTTCCCACCCGCCGGGCCCTCGCCCGCGGGACGCAGATCGGCCCAGGGGTGCATCTCGTACCCCGTGGGCATGCGGATCGTCCGGCCCCCGGCCGGGTCCCCCCGGCGCTGCGGAACAACGGGTTCCGCCAGCCGTGCCGCCACCTCGTCGAGGCCGCCCTCGGCACGCAGTTCGACCAGCTCGGCCAGGTTCCAGACCGCCGAGCCCACCACGCTGAGGCTGCGCGGGCCGCGCCGCTGCACCACTCCGCGCACCAACAACAGCCAGGAGTGGAAGACGGTGTGCGCGCAGGCGTCGTGGGAGTCGTCGAAGAAGGCCAGGTCGACCAGGCCCGTGCCGTCGTCCAGCGTGGTGAAGACGACCCGCTTGCCGGACCGGATCGGCGGGGTCTGGGTGGCCGCCTTGGCGCCCGCGACCAGCACCGTCTCGCCGTGCCGCGCCTCGCGCAGCCGGCGTGCCGAGACCACGCCCAGCTCCTGGAGGAACTCCCGGTGGTCGTCCATCAGATTGCGCGAGGCGTCCATGGACAGCACGCCCAGCTCGGCGCTGAGCCGTTCCTCCGAGGTGAGGTCGGGCAGCCCGGCCGGGGCGGTCTTCCGCCCGCCGGCCAGGGGCAGTTGGCCGCCACCCGCGCCCCGGGCGCCCCGGTGCAGCTCGGACAGGTGCAGTTGCAGGTCGCGGCGGTTGGCGCCGAAGGCGTCCAGCGCGCCGACCTGGGCCAGCCGCTGGGCCAGCGGCCGGCTCGGACGGGCCCGCTCCCAGAAGTCCAGCAGCGAGGCGTACGGCTGCCCGTCGGCGATCCGCGCCGCCTCCGCCTCGCTGATGCCGTGCACGTCGGAGAGGGCCAACCGCAGTCCCCACACCCCTGATTCAGACACTAGTTCGATCCGATGGGCGACCCCCGACACGTTCACGTCCAGCGGCAGCACCGGCACCCCGCGCCGCCGCGCGTCCGCCAGCAGCAGCCGCTTGGGGTACATCCCGGGGTCGTGCGTGAGCAGTCCCGCGTAGAAGGCGGCCGGGTGATGCGCCTTCAGCCAGGCGGACTGGTACGTCGGTACGGCGAAGGCGACCGCGTGCGCCTTGCAGAAGCCGTAGGAGCCGAAGGCCTCGATGATCTCCCAGGTGCGCTGAATCGTTTCCGCGTCATAGCCGTTCGCCGCCGCGTGCTGCGCGAACCAGAACCTGATCCGCCCCTGCGACTCCGGATCCGACAGCCCGCGCCGCACCCGGTCCGCCTCGCCGCGCCCGCAGCCGGTCATGATGTCGACGATGTCGATGATCTGCTCGTGGAAGACGACGACCCCGTACGTCTCCTTCAGCGGCCGCTCCAGGTCCGGGTGCGGACAGCGGACGGGCGCCCGCCCGTGCCGGGCCTCGATGAACGGCCGCACCATGTCGGCGGCGACCGGACCGGGCCGGAAGAGGGAGATGTCGACGACGAGATCGTGGAAGGTCGCCGGCTGGAGGCGCCCCACCAGGTCCCGCTGGCCCGGCGACTCGATCTGGAAGCAGCCCAGCGTCTCGGTGGAGCGGATGAGCCCGTACGTCGCCGGGTCGCCGGGCGGCACGGCGTCCAGGTCGACCTCGGCGCCCGTCGCCCGCTTCACCTCCGCGACCGCGTGCGCCATCGCCGACTGCATCCGCACGCCCAGCACGTCCAGCTTGAGCAGGCCGAGGTCCTCCACGTCGTCCTTGTCGAACTGCGACATCGGGAAGCCCTCGCCGCTGGTCGGCATGACCGGCGTACGGGCCAGCAGGGAGGCGTCGGAGAGGAGCACCCCACAGGGGTGCATGGCGACTCCGCGCGGGAGGGCGTCGAGGGCCTCGACCAGCTCCCACAGCTTCCCGTACTTCTCCCGCTCCCCCGCCAGTTCCCTGAGCTCGGGCAGCTCGTCCAGGGCCGCGCGGGCGTCGCGTGCCCGGATGTGCGGGAAGGACTTGGCCACGCGGTCGATCTCGGCCGGGTCCATGGACAGGGCCGCGCCCACGTCCCGGATCGCGTGGCGGACCCGGTACGTCTCCGGCATCGCGACCGTCGCGACCCGCTCGCCGCCGAACCGGCCGATGATCGCCCGGTAGACCTCGAGGCGGCGCGCGGACTCCACGTCGATGTCGATGTCCGGCAGCACGACCCGCTCCTTGGACAGGAAGCGTTCCATCAGCAGGCCGTGCTCGACCGGATCGGCGTGCGCGATGCCGAGCAGGTGGTTGACCAGGGAGCCCGCGCCGGAACCGCGCGCGGCGACCCGGATGCCCATCTCCCGCACGTCGTCCACCACTCGGGCGACGGTCAGGAAGTACGAGGCGAACCCGTGGTGGGCGATGATGTCCAGCTCCCGGTGCATCCGCTCCCAGTAGGCGCGCCGGGTGTCGTAGCCGCGCAGCACCATGCCCGCCGCCGCCCGCGAGGCCAGCGCCCGCTGGGCGGTGCGGCGGCCGGCGCCGACCAGGTGCGGCTCGGGGAAGTGGACGGTGCCGATGCCGAGGTCGTCCTCGGGGTCGACCAGGCACTCCGCGGCCGTCGCCCGGGTCTGCTCCAGCAGGCGGTGGGCGGCCTCGCGCCGGTAGCCCGCGGCCTCCACGACCCGCTCGGCCACGCGCAGCATCGCCTCCGCGTCCTTCAGCCAGGCCTCCCCGGAGTCCAGCTCCTTGGTGGGGTCGACGGGGACCAGGCGGCGGGCGGCGTCCAGGACGTCGGCGACCGGGCCCTGGCCGGGGTCGGCGTACCGGACGGCGTTGCTGAGCACCGGCCGGATCCGCTGCTCGGCGGCGAAGCCGACGGTGCGGGCGGCCAGGCGCAGGGAGCCGGGGCCGGTGCCCTCGCGGCCGTGCCAGACGGCCTCCAGGCGCAGGGCGTCACCATAGACCTCGCGCCAGGGCACGAGGAGCTTCGCGGCCCGGTCGGGACGGCCCGCGGCGAGGGCGCGGCCGACGTCGGAGGCGGGGCCGAGCAGGACGGTCAGACCGTCGGCGTGGTTGTCGGGCCAGGGCAGCAGCGGGGTGCCCTCGGCGGTGTGGGCGGCGGTGACCAGTCGGCACAGGCCGGCCCAGCCACGGGCCCCGTCCCGGGCGAGGAAGGTCACGCGGGGTGTCGACTCGTCGATGAAGGCACCGCCGCGGACGGGCGTACGACGGCGCTCCGTCGACACGGCGGCGTCCCGGCGCCCGGCACCGTCCCGCCCCGCCCGCTCTTCCGGTTCCCCCACCGCGAGCTCCACGCCGAACAGCGGGCGGACGCCCGCCTTGGCGCAGGCCTTGGCGAAGCGGACCGTGCCGGCGAGGGTGTCGCGGTCGGTGAGGGCGAGGGCGTCCATGCCCCGTCCGGCGGCGCGCTCGGCCAGCCGCTCCGGGTGCGAGGCGCCGTAGCGCGGGGAGAACCCGGAGACGGTGTGCAGATGCGTGAAACCCGGCACACGCACCTCCCGCACTGGTGAGCCCCGACCGGCTCTCGAACATCAGTTCCCTACTCCCACCCCCACCATACCCCTATCCCCGAACAAGTGTGCGACATACGTTCCGGCGCGTCCCACCTGCGCAAACACGGAAAGTCCCGCCCCTCGCGCGGGGCGGGACTTCCGGAGGCCATGTGCTCGGCGGATCAGCCGTGCCGGTGCGCTCGGGGAGCAGCCGAGCCGGCGCACCAGGTGATCAGCCGATCTGGGCGCCCGTGGCCGACAGCGCCTCCGTGACCGGCTGGAAGAACGTCTCGCCACCGGCGGTGCAGTCGCCGCTGCCGCCGGAGGTCAGGCCGATCGCGTTGCTGCCCGAGAAGAGCGAGCCGCCGCTGTCACCGGGCTCGGCGCACACGTCGGTCTGGATGAGGCCGCTGACGGTGCCCTCCGAGTAGTTCACCGTGGCGTTCAGACCGGTGACCGTGCCGGAGTGCACCTGGGTGGTCGAGCCGCTGCGGGTGACCTTCATGCCGACGGTGGCCTCGGCCGCGCCGGTGATCTTCTGGGCGGAGCCGTTGTAGAGGTCGACCTCGCTCGGGTGGTCGGTGCCCGAGGTGTACTTCACCAGGCCGTAGTCGTTGCCCGGGAAGCTGGACCGCTCGTTCTTCCCGATCACGGTGCCGGAGGAGTCCGACCAGGTGGAGATGGCATCGGTGCAGTGCCCCGCGGTCAGGAAGTACGGCTGTCCGCCCTTGACCACGTTGAAGCCGAGCGAGCAGCGCCCGCCCGAGCCGGTGATCGCGTCGCCGCCCGCCAGGAAGGGCTTGTACTCCCCGGCGCTCCGCTTGAGTTCGGCCGTGCCGCCGAGTCCGTCGACCACCTTGGTGAGCTTGGCCCACCGCGCCCCGGAGACCGTTCTGTCGGCCGTGACGACGACCTTGTTGCTGACCGGGTCGGTGGCCCAGGAGGTGCCGGGGATGGTGGCGCCCTGCTTCAGTGTCGTGCGGGCGCCGTCGAGTTCGGCGAGGGAGTTCGCGACGACTCTGGCCTTGGCGCCGGCCGCCTCGACGGTTTCGGCGGCGGTCTCGTCGAGCACGTTCACGACGAGACTCTTCGCCTTCGCGTCGTAGTACGTGCCCGCGGCGTCGGCGCCGAGGTCGCCGACGAGCGTGGTGGCGAGCTTTCCGGCCGCCGGAGCCGAAAGGGTCTGCGGCACGGCGGTCTTCGCGGGCTCGCTGGCGTTCGCACTCTGGAAGGTGACTCCCGCGGCGACCAGTGCGGCGACACCCGCACCCGCCACGACCGCCCGCCTCCCGGGTATGCGTCGGTGCTTCAACTCGCGTCCTCCCGTGGGGGGTCGGCCCGGGGGACGTGGGGAACCCGCGGGCCGGAAGGCTGGTTGACGGGCGCCCACTCTTCCGAACCGCACAGGGAGCACACAAGGTCGACTTCAGGACGCGCGTACCAAGGCGCCGCGCGCCCCCTTCCTCCCCGACCGCACACCACCACCCATGGCCGCCCGGAGAAATTCGCACTGCAAACACTACGTGCGAGTAACTTTCAGCGGACAGTGACATCGAGCCGTGGCTCGTTTTCACCCCTGCCGCATCCCCTGCCGCGCAGGGAAAAGCCCCCGCACGCGGGTTCGCGCGCGGGGGCTCTCCCGGAGCCGCCCCGGAGGGATCGTCAGCCGACGCTCACGCCGTAGGCGCTCAGCGCCTCGGTGACCGGCTGGAAGAAGGTCGTACCGCCGGAGGAGCAGTTGCCGCTGCCGCCGGAGGTCAGACCGTAGGCCACGGAACCCCCGTACAGCGGGCCGCCGCTGTCGCCGCCCTCGGCGCAGACCGTGGTCTGGATCAGGCCGGAGACGATGTCACCGCTGCCGTAGTTGACGGTGGCGTTCAGTGCGGTGACCCGGCCGCTGTGGGTGCCGGTGGTGGAGCCGCGGCGGTACACCGTCGTACCCACGGACGGCGTGGCCGCGCTGGAGATGGTCTGGCTGCCGACCGCGCTCGGGTGCGCGATCGAGGAGTTGGTGTAGCGGACGAGCGCGTAGTCGTTGCCCGGGAAGCTGTAGCTGACGTTCGTGCCCAGGGTCGTGGTGTGACCGGAGTTGCTGTACCAGGTCGAGGCGACCTCACCGCAGTGGCCCGCGGTCAGGAAGTAGTAGGTGCTCCCGCTGTGCACGTTGAAGCCGAGCGAGCAACGGTAGGAGCCGCCGTAGATGGCGTCGCCGCCGGTGATCAGCTTGTTGAACTTGCCGGGCGTGTGCTTGATGGTCAGGGCACCGGCGTTGGCACCCGCCTGCCGCTTGATCTTGGCGATCTCGGCCTGGGAGACGGTGCTGTCGACGGTGACGACGACCCGGTCGGTCTTGCTGTCGACGGCCCAGGCCGTGCCGGGGATGTCCGCCTTGAGCACGGCACCGCTCGCCGTGCCGAGCTGGGCGGTGCTGAAGGTCTGGGCGTCGCTCGCGCTCGCGGTGGGGACGGCGAGCGCGGCCGCGGCCACCAAGCCGGTGGACACGGCGATCAGCCGAGTCCGTCTCGCGATGGGGCTGCGCGGGGTGTTGCGCTTGATCCTCACTTTTCGTTCCCTCCCAGGGGAAGTCGGGGGCCCGCGTGGGGTCGGGGCCCGTGAGGCGCAGCCAGGGGGTGTCAACGCCCGGATTCGGGCATGCCGTGCCCCTGACAAGCGCTGTGGGGGAGTATTCGGCCGAACGGCCGGTAGGCGCAAGGGCGCCTTTCGGCCGTGCGACTGTGTGCGATCCGTGTCGTCCGTGTGTGTTCTTGATGCGATTCAGGCGTTTGACGCCCTGCCAGTTCCCTCCGCAGGACGCCGGGTCAGAGCAGTCGCCGCTCCCCCGCCTCGACGGCGGCGTCCAGCGTGTTCCCCGGGGGCGGGAACGGGCACAGGAAGTGGTCGGCGAAGGCGCACGGCGGCAGCACGGCCCGGTTGAAGTCGACGGTGGTGCGGCCGTCGGCGTCGGGGGCGGCCGGGTACAGGAACCGGAACCGGTGACTGGTGTCGCCGCTGGTGGAGTCGGCGAACACCGCCCACAGCACACCGCTCGCCTGCCGCGCCACCTGGAGCGTCAACTCCCGCCCGTCCAGGGCGAAGGCGAGCTCACCGGCGAGGCCGAGCCCGCGCTCGACCCCGTCCGCGGTCGCGACCCGGACGGTGCGCGTCCCGTCGTACGGCGTGAAGCGCCCGGGCACCGACCAGCGCGGGTCGTACGAGGTGGCCTCGATGCCCCTGAAGTTCCGGCGGCCCTCGGCGTCCGGGTCGTAGTCCCTGACTCCCCAGACCCCTTCACGTATCAGCACGACCAGCCGCCGCCCGCCGAGCGCGACCCGGGACCGCTCCTCCGGCCCGCCGTCGGCGGCCAGCCGTATCGCGCCGGAGAAGGGCCGGCCGTCCACGGTGAGGCCGTCGGCCGCGGTGGCGGTGAGCAGCACCGCGTCACCGTCCACGGCCCAGGTGCCGGGGATGTCCGGAAGTCGCCCTTCCGGATAGTCCTCGATCCAGTGCGTGCCGATGAGCGCGAGCGGCCCGTAGGGCGCCGACACCGCGTCCACACGGTCCGCGTGCCACCGCTTCCAGCCGTCGGATGCGTCCGTCGTCATGTGCTCAAACCTTCCATATGCTGATCAACAATTCCATGTGGGTTCAGCCATTCCATACCGGGCCGGACCGCACCGGACGGGCGGGCCGGGCCAGGCCCAGGTGCTCCCGGAGCGTGCTGCCCGGATAGAAGGTCCGGAACAGGCCGCGGTGCTGGAGCAGCGCCACCGTGCCGTTGACGAGCCGCTCCAGGTCACGGCGCGGCTCGGCCGGGGTGAGGTGGAAACCGTCGGCGACGCCGTCCGCGTGCCAGGCGGCGATCAGCTCCGCGAGGTCGACGGGGCCGCCCCGGTACAGCGGACCCCGCACGGTCTGCCGGGGGCCGCCCCCGCCGTGGCCCGGCTCGGCCGCGTGCTCGCCGTCGCCGAGGTCGACGATCAGACCGGCCAGGACCCGGAGGCTGCCCGGGGCCCGCCCGGACTCGGCGGCCGAGGCCCGCAGCCGGTCGCGTACGGCCGCGACCTGCCTGGGGTCGGCGGCGCGGACCAGGACGACGTCGGCGTGCCGGGCCGCGGCCGGCAGGGCGGGCCCCTCGGTGGCGTCGACCACCCTGACGGGGTGGCCCTGCGGCGACCCGGGCACGCCGTCCCACAACCATGCGGCCGCCTCGGCCACTTCGCCCTCGCCGGCCGGGACGTCGATCCGCCAGCCCGCCCGGCCGCGGCTGACCCGGTCGAGGGCGGTGACGGCGTCCCGCACGTGGAAGGGCTCGGTGTGCGTGGTCGCGACGGTCGGGACCAGGCCGATCCGGTGGGTCGCGGGCGCCACCCGGGACAGCACGTCGAACGCGTCCGGGCCGGGGCGGGCGTCCGGGCCGGGGCGGGCGAAGGTGTCGTCGAGGGTGACGAAGTCGAGCCCGCCGGTCTCGGCGAGCCGGGCCAGCTCCACATGGGAACCGGCGTCGTCCGTCGACGGCAGGTCGACGGCGGCGGCCAGGTGCAGCAGCGCCCGGCCGTGCGATGAGCTCATGGGCGGAACCCTTTCTAGGGAACCCTGAAGTGTGTGGGGCGGCCCTGGATCAGAGGACTTTGGAGAGGAACGCCCGTGTCCGCTCGTGCCGCGGCCGGTCGAGTACGTCGGCGGGTGTGCCCTGCTCGACGATCCGGCCGCCGTCCATGAAGACGACGGTGTCGGCGACCTCGCGGGCGAAGCCGATCTCGTGCGTGACGACGATCATCGTGGTGCCCCGGCCGGCCAGGTCCTTGATGACGTCGAGGACCTCGCCGACCAGTTCGGGGTCGAGCGCGGAGGTCGGTTCGTCGAAGAGCAACAGCTTCGGCTCCAGGGCGAGCGCGCGGGCGATGGCCACCCGCTGCTGCTGACCGCCCGACAGCTGCTTGGGATAGGAGTCGGCCCTGTCGGCCAGTCCCACCCGGGCGAGCAGCCGGCGGGCCTGCTCCACCGCCTGCCCGCGGGGCCGCCGCAACACGGAGACCGGCGCCTCGATGACGTTCTCCAGCACGGTGAGATGGGGGAAGAGGTTGAAGTTCTGGAAGACGAAGCCGATCCGGGTGCGCTGCCTGAGGACCTCGCGCTCGGGCAGCTCGTGCAGCTTGTCCCCGGACCGCCGGTAGCCGATCAGGGCGCCGTCCACGCTGATCGTGCCCCGGTCCACCTTCTCCAGGTGGTTGATGGTGCGCAGCAGCGTCGACTTGCCGGATCCGGAGGGGCCGAGGACGACGGTGACCTCGCCGGCGCGCACCCGCAGGTCGATGCCCTTGAGGACTTCGAGCGAGCCGAAGCTCTTGTGGACGGACCTGATGTCGACCATGTCGGCCGTGTCGACCGTCTCGCTCATCGAGTGAACCCCTTGCTGGAGGAAGTGTGGTGGGGCCGCGTCACGCGGCGGCGGAACGGGTCAGGTCCCGCAGGAGGGCCAGCGCGGCCCGGGCGGTGGCGTCGTTCTGCCGGAAGGCGGGCCCGCCGGTGCGCGGCCGGGTGAAGGCGCCGGGGGTACGGCCGTCGGTGTAGGGGCCGAGGGCGAAGCGCCGGGGGTGCGGCCGGCCGTCCCGGTCGAGGATCCGCCCGTCGCCGGGGTCCACCCGGAGCAGCCCGTCGGGGGTCTCGGCGGCCCCGTCGGCGTGCAGTTCGCGCAGCAGGGTGTCGCGGGCCCGGCCGACGGTGGGCTCGGGCAGCCGTGCCTCGACCAGCGCCCGTGCCTCGACCGAGAAGCCGGGCACGGTGGGGCTCGACGCCCGGAACACCCCGTCCTCGGCGGCGACGGTGAGATCCGCGCCGGTGAACCGGAGCAGCCCGGCCCGGGACAGGGCGAGCATCTGCCGCAGCCGGGGTCCGGGCGGCCCTGAGGCGAGGTAGCTGAAGAAGCCGTGCCACCAGGGGCCGAGGGAGCCGAGCCGGATCAGCTGGCCGTAGACGGACAGCAGCCCGAGGAAGACCCCCAGGTCGGCGCTGTGCCGGGCGTCGTGCCGCCGGGTCAGGTCGCCATCGATGTACTCCCGCAGCCCGTCCTGGAACTCCTCGTGCGAGCCGTACCGCACCCCGTCCAGCGGACGGTCGAGCGCGGCGAGGTCCAGCCGGTCGCCGGGGTCCGGTACGGCGGAGGCGACGAGGGCCTCGATGTCGGCGGCGTCCCCGGCGGCGTACTTCTCCTCGAAGTCCCGCCAGGCGACGGTCGTCCGCTCGGGGTGGGCGGTGAACAGCCGGTGGTAGTGGGCGAAGCCGAGTTCCTTCTCGACCAGCGGCCACACGTCCCGGCGGAAGTCGAAGCCCTTCGGCCGCGCGCGCAGTTCCCCGACCTCGGCGGGCCCGAAGAAGCGGGGCAGCGGGGGGCGTTCACCGGTCCAGTCGTAGCCGATCTTCGAGTGGTACGGAACTCCGCGCCGCGAGCCGACGTACAGGACCGGCTCGCGGCCCGAGGGGAGGTAGGCGTCCCCTTCGTACCGCCCGCCGCGTCCCTCCGTGAGCAGCACCATCAGGTCGACGAAGGCGAGCCCGAAACCCCGGACGAGGACGGGTTCGCCGGGCTTCAGCGCCGTGAGGTCGCTGTCGGCGGTGTAGTCGGGCGGGAGGTGCACCAGGCCGTGCTCACGGGCGTACGCCGCCAGATGGGCCTGTTCCGCGTCGGGTTCGGCGTCGAGGTGGCCGACGGCGAGGACGACGAGATCGGCGAGGAGCGGGCGCGGGCGGCCTTCCAGCCACACCTGCTGGCGGCCCTCGGGCGGGCCGCTGACGCGCAGGGCGCGCCGGGGGTGGTGGTGGACGGTGACGCCCCGCGGCAGGTCGGCCACCGCCCGGTCGTACACCCAGCGCAGGTAGTCGCCCTGGATCCGGCGGTCCGCGAAGGTGCGTCCGTCCAGGCCCGCCCACTCGTGGAGGGTGGGGCCCTCGCGCACCGGCCCGGCCATCTCCACCGTCTCGTCGGTGAACATGGTGACGTCCTCGGCGTGCGAGTTCATCCACAGCAGCGGGGACTGCGCCGCCCGCCAGATGCGTCCGGCGCCCGGCGGATGCGGGTCGACGAGGTGGATGTCGAGGCCCGTGCCGGCGTACAGCTCGGGTGCGTTGGCGGCGATGCGTTCCAGGAGACCGGTCCCCCGCGGCCCGGCCCCGACGATCACCAGTGCCGGTCTGGAGGCGCTCATCGGGTGCGCTCCGATCCGCGCGCGTAGTGCTTCTCCAGATGGTGCTGGCCGACGCCGAGCACCGAGGTGACGATGGTGTACCAGATCGTGGCGACCATCAGCAGCGGGATGACCTGGTAGGTGCGGTGGTAGATCAACTGCGCCGAGAACAGCAGGTCGTTGACGGCGATGACGCTGACGATGGAGGTGCCCTTGAGGGTGCCGATCAGCATGTTCCCGGCGGGCGGCACGATGGAGCGCATGGCCTGCGGCAGCACGATCCGCCACCAGCGGCGCCGGCGGCTCAGGCCGAGCGCCTGGGCGGCCTCGATCTGGCCGCGGTCGACGGAGAGGATGCCGCCGCGCACCACTTCGGCGGCGTACGCGGCCTCGTGCAGGGTGAGCCCGATGATCGCGACGGCGACCGGGCTGAGCAGGTCGACGGTCCGCACCCCGAGGATGTGCGGGTACAGCGCCCCGATGTTGAACCACAGCAGCAGCTGCACCAGGATCGGGATCGACCGGAACAGCCACACGTACCCCCAACTCACCGCGCGCAGGACGGGGTTGGCGGAGAGCCGGAACGCGGCGAGCAGGGTGCCCAGGGCGAAGCCGAGGACCATCACCACCGCGGTCAGCCACAGCGTGAGCCACAGGCCGCGCAGGACGGAGTCGGAGGTGAAGTACGCGGCGACGACGTCCCACTGGAACGCCTCGTTGCGCAGGACCGAGTTGACCGCAAGGCCGAGCAGGGCGAGGACGACGGCGGCGGCCGTCCACTGGCCGAGCCGCCGCTGCGGAACGATCCGCGGGGTGTCGGCCTGCTCCGGTATGTCCGGCGCGGCGGGGACTTTGGCGAGGGTGTCGGAAGACATGGGAAGGCTCCGTGACGCAGCTGGAACACGGGTGGGTGCCTTCACACGGGCGCGCCGCGCGGCGCGCTACGGCCGAGCCCCTCAGCAGGGCCGTGCGTCGACTGTACGGGGCCGTTTCCCCTCACTGTCAAGGCTGTCCATGATGTGAGCGGTACGTCTCAAGTCGGTTGACGGGAAACCGGATGCCTGTTCCACTTGGCCCATGCATCCGCAGCAGTGGCTGGTCACCCGCTCCCACATCGACTTCGGTCGCGTGTGGTCCTGTTCCTGTTGAGCCGACCCCGCTGCGCGCCCTGATCCCCTGATCCGGTCGGGCGCCTTCCGCGTTTCCTGCTTTTTTTGCTCTTCGCCTTCACACGCGCACCCCTCCCCTCGCGCCCCCGCTTGCCTTCCGCTTCCAGGAGACAGCACACGATGCACAGGTCCACGCGTACCCGTAAACGCTATTTCGCTCCTTTTGCCCTGATCACTTCGGCGACACTGCTCCTCACGGCATGCGGCTCCGGTTCGGGCGGCTCCACCGACGCGGTGGGCGCGGCGGCCGAGGCCGACAAGGTCCCCACCACGGATGTCGTCTCCGGCATCGGCGAGGACGCTTCGGCCGCCCGGCTGCTGCCCTCGGGGACGAGGAACCTGACCGTCGCCATCAGCGTCGGCGGCACCCCGCCCGGCACCACCTACCTGGCCGACGGCAAGACCCTGACCGGCCAGGACGTCGACTTCACCAAGGCCGTGGCGAAGGTACTCGGCATCAAGCTCAAGGTGGAGCAGGCGAGTTTCGAGGCCATCCTGCCCGCCCTGGACAGCGGCAAGTACGACTTCGGCGCCAGCAACTTCGGCGTCACCGACGAACGCCGCAAGACCATCGACTTCGTCACCTACATCAACGACGGCCAGGGCTTCGCCACCCGCAAGGACAGCGAACTGTCGAAGGTCACCGACCTCAGACAGCTGTGCGGCCTGAACGTCGCCACCGGCGCCGGCACGACCTTCGAGGCGACGCTGGAGGACAACAAGAAGGTCTGCGCCGAGGCGGGCAAGAAGCCGTACGACGTGCAGACCTACGCCGAGTCCAGCGCCATCTGGTCCTCCCTCCAGCAAGGGCGCAGCGACGTCGTGATGTCCACCATCAACGGCCTGCGCTACGCCGTCGCCCACCAGCAGGGACTGAAGTTCCTCAACGAGTACCACCGGCTCGACGTGGGCTTCGCCTTCAAGAAGGGCACGAAGCTGGCACCGGCCTTCCAGGCCGCGGTGAACAAGCTCATCGCGGACGGCACGTACGGGAAGATCCTCAAGAAGTGGGGTACTACGGGTTCGGCGATCGACAAGTCGCGGATCTCCCCGCCGGAGCTGAAGAACTGACGCACCGACGAACCGGAACCGGCCTCACAGCCCGCAGTCGCAGCACGAGCAGCACTCGCAGCACTCGCAGCACTGGCAGGCGTCGCAGCAGTCGCCGCAGTCGCAGTCGCTACAGCAGCCCTCGCGCTTCTTGCGCGACCAGGGGCCCTCGTACTCGTCGGCGCAGCACATCTTGCAGGTGCAGCACAGGCCGATGGCGGCGGCGCAGCCCGCCCAGAATCCCCGCTTCTCCGGTCGCGGCGGCTCGCCGCCGAAGGGGTTGCCGTGGGGGTCTTGCGGCGCCTTGGGCGCGTGCGGGCCCGGGGGCGGTCCGAAGGAGGCTTCGGGTGCGTGCCCGCAGGACCGGGTGTCGAACGCCCGGTCCACCGAGCGGCGCAGTTCGTGCACGAGCAGCAGGTGCGCCAGCTTGCCGTCGTCGAACTCGGCCTCGCGCAGGGCGAGCCGGATGCCATGAGTTGCGTCGTCGGCGAGCCGGCGGGCCTCGGTGAGCGAGGTGCCGGTCGCGGTGAGCGGGTTCCAGGCACCGGACGCGCTGTCGGCGTCGCGGTCCTCCACGGCGTCCAGGAGGTGGGCCAGCCGGCCGAAGAGCCGGCCGGCCTCGGCGAGCGGTTCGGCGTTGCCCGGCCGCCCGGCCAGCACGGCGGTGTGCGCGAAGGCGGCGGCGGTCGCCGTCTCGGTGGGCTCGGTGACGGCCAGGATCGGCGTTCCCGGGCCCGCGAGGGACTCGATGCCGAGCTGCCGGTCCACGGCGTCGACGAGTACGGCGGTGTCGAACCCGATGTCCGCGCCGGTACGGGCACCCGCGCGTCCCCAGTTGACGGCGACCCGGCGCGCGGCGAGCGCGACCGGCCGCCGGGCCAGCAGTCCGTCGCCGTCGGCGACATGGTCGCGCACCTTGGCCGAGGCCAGCACCAGGGAGACGGCCGCCGCGAGCCGGGCGCCCTCACCCCGGGCCACGGAGGCGGTGCGCATCCCGCGCAGCGGACACGGCCCGGCGGTACGCCGCAGTCGGCCGTCCCGCCGCGCCTGAGCCTCCGTCAGAACCGATATGAGAAGCCCGTCATAGTTGGTCACTATGCGTGCGAATTGCCCGTGGTCCCCGCGCAACGCGAGGCACAACCCGCACAAATGGGCCAGCCACTCCGTCTTGAGGCTCTCCCCGAGACGGTGACTACAGGGCCTGACGATTCCGAACACGATGTTCCCCCCGTGATGTGATGCGACGTTGAGCTGCGGCATCGTATCGACCGACAGTCGGTTCGGAGGAGCCGCCGCGCTCACCCGTACGCACCACGCATCACCCGTCCGCCGGTGACAATAATATTTCACTCTCAGTCAGCAGCCGTGTAGAGCAGGACCCTTGGGGCACACGGGCTCTCGACGGATTCGCTGTGCACCAGTACCGTCACAAACCCCCCGCGCGGCGTCTATCCACTTGGCGCGCCGTCCGCATCATGGATGACCATAGGGACGCGGAAGCAACGAAGACCGCTGTGAGAGGAGGCGTCCATGGGATCGGTACGCAAGGCGAGTGCGTGGCTCGGCCTCGTCGACGACAACGATGACGAGCGTTACTACGACGACGACTACTCCGAGGGGAGCGAGCCCGGGGATGCCTGGGTCACCGACCCCCGGGTGAAGGTGGCGACCGACGTCGCCGAGGAGAGAGGCCGCAGGATCGGCACGGTGACCCCGGACAGCTTCCGGGACGCACGGGCCATCGGCGAGCTGTTCCGGGAGGGGGTACCGGTCATCATGAACCTCACGGCCATGGAGCCCGCCGACGCCAAGCGCGTCGTCGACTTCGCGGCCGGGCTCATCTTCGGCCTGCGCGGCTCCATCGACCGCGTCTCCAACCGGGTGTTCCTGCTGACGCCCGCGGACACCGAGATCGTCAGCGGGGAGGCCAGGTCCCACCACTCGGACGGCTTCTTCAACCAGAGCTGAGGCAGGGCCGCTCACCGGCCCTGCCCCGCTCCCGGGGTCAGCGGAAGGCGTCGAGCCCGGTGAGCGCCTTGCCCAGCACGAGCTGGTGCATCTCGACGGTGCCCTCGTAGGTGAGCACCGACTCGAGGTTGGTCGCGTGCCGCATCACGGGATATTCGAGCGAGATCCCGTTGGCACCGAGGATCGTCCGCGCCGTCCGGCAGATGTCGATGGCCTCGCGGACGTTGTTGAGCTTGCCGAAGCTGACCTGCTCGGGACGCAGGCGGCCGGCGTCCATGCGCCGCCCCAGGTGGTGGGCGAGCAGAATCCCCTTGTGCAGTTCGAGCGCCATGTCGGCGAGCTTGGCCTGGGTGAGCTGGAAGCCCCCGATGGGCCGGCCGAACTGCTCCCGTGACTTCGCGTAGTCGACGGCGGCCTCGAAACAGGACCGCGCCGCGCCCATGGCGCCCCAGACGATGCCGTAGCGGGCGTGGGAGAGACAGCTGAGCGGGCCCTTGAGCCCGACGACCTCCGGCAGTACGGCGTCGCCGGGCAGCCGCACGTCGTCGAGGACGAGCTCACTGGTGACGCTGGCCCGCAGGGACCACTTGTGCTTGATCTCGGGCGCGGAGAACCCGGGACGGTCGGTGGGCACGACGAATCCGCGGATCCCGTCATCGGTCTGCGCCCACACCACGGCGACACCGGCGACGGAGCCGTTGGTGATCCACATCTTCCGGCCGTTCAGCACCCAGTCCCCGCCGTCGCGCTTGGCGTACGTCCGCATGGAGGCGGGGTCCGAGCCGTGGTCGGGCTCGGTGAGCCCGAAGCAGCCGATCACCTCGCCGGCGGCCATACGGGGCAACCACGCCTGCTTCTGCTCCTCGCTGCCGAAGCGGTGGATGGCGTACATGGCGAGCGACCCCTGCACCGAGACCAGGGACCTGATCCCCGAGTCGGCCGCCTCGAGCTCCAGGCACGCCAGTCCGTACTGCACGGCGCTCGCCCCGGCGCAGCCGTACCCGGTGAGGGACATCCCGAGCGCCCCGATCCCGCCGAGCTCCTTCGCCAGCTCCCTGATACCGGGCAGCTCACCCGTCTCGTACCACTCGGCGACATACGGCAGCACACGGTCCGCGGCCCAGTCGCGCACGGTTGCCCGTACGGCCAGGTCCTCGGGTTCCAGGAGATCGTCGATGCCGAGCGGGTCGGCCGGGTCGAACGGGGGCAACTTCGAGGACATGAACCCTCCGGTAAAACTAGCACCGCTAGTCAAGCTTTCGCCCAGACGTTACGACGCACCGCCGGTTACGTCCAGCCCTCACTCTTCCACCCACGCACCATCCGTGCGGGCCGACTGGCAGGTGGACGTCTCTCGCGGGGGGGGCTCGCCGTCGGCGACTGCGGCGATGGGCGCGGCTCCGACGCGAGCGGCTGCCTGTGGGCTGCCCGCACCCATCGCGGGAAGCCGCCGACGGCGGGAAACTCCCACGAGAAACGTCCACCTCCCAGTTGACCCGCACGGGTGGTGCGTGGGTGGGAGACCCCCCCGCCGAAGCCGAGCGCAGCGGTCAGGCAGACACGCGCGACCTCTCGGGCTCGCGGGGCGCGGGCACCTCCACCTCGCCGCCCTCGCACTGCATCACCCGAGGCAACCGCAACGCCATCACCGCCCCGAGCAGCAAAAACGCCGCGCTCACCAGCAAGGTCACGTGCAGCCCGTGCACGAAGGATTCCCGGGCCGCCCTCCGCAGCGCACTCCCCGCACCCCCGCCCAGCTGCGCGGCAACCTCGTACGCCTCCCCCAGCGAATGCCCCGCCGAGGCCGCCGCCGGCGCCGGCACGCCCGGTACGGACGTCAGCCCGGGCGCGTACGCCGCGTTCATCACACTGCCGAGCAGCGCGATCCCGATGCCGGCCCCGAGCTGGTAGGAGGTCTCCCCGATCGCCGCGGCCCCGCCGGCCTGCTCGGCCGACGCCTCGCTCAGCATCGACTCGTACGCCCCGAACAGCGTCGTCTCCAGCCCGAAGCCCAGGAGCACGAAGCCGGCCAGCAGCAGCAAGGTGTTGTCCCGCGCGCCCATCCCGGTCAGCGTCAGCACGGCCGCCGCCGTCAGGCAGAAGCCGAAGCACACCATCCGCCGCGGCCCGAACCGCCGCAGCATCCGGGCCCCCGCCAGCCCGGCCGCCATCGCCGCGACGGTCAGCGGCAGCAGCCTCAGACCGGTCGCGAGCGGCGACAGCCCCAGCACCAGCTGGAGGTACTGCGCCGCGATCAGTTCCAGCCCCACCAGCGCGAGCATCGCCAGCACGATGCACCCGACCGCCGTACTGAACGCCGGCCGCGCGAACATCCGCAGGTCCACCAGCGGATACGGCCGCCGCCGCTGACGCCGTACGAAGAGGAACAGCAGCCCCGCGCCCACCACCAGCGGCGCCACCGTGAACACGCCGGCCACCGGCTCGCCGCCCCCGAGCCGCTTCACCCCCAGCACCACCCCGAACAGCCCGGCGGCCGCCATCAGCGCGCCGACCACGTCCCAGGGACCGTTGCGCTCACCCGTCGACTCGGGCAGCAGCAGCCGCCCGACCGGCAGGCTGACCAGCATCAGGGGGATGTTCACCAGGAACACCGACCCCCACCAGAAGTGCTCGAGCAGGAAACCGCCGAGCAGCGGCCCCACCGCCGCCCCCACCGCGGCCACCGCGCTCCAGATGCCGATCGCCAGCGCCCGCTCCCGCCGGTCGGGGAAGACCTGGCGGAGGATGGACAGCGTGGCGGGCATGATCATGGCTCCGCCCACGCCGAGCAGTGCCCGGGCGAGGATCAGCACCTGCGCGCTCGGCGCGACGGCCGCGACGGCGGAGGCGACACCGAACAGCGCGTACCCGAGCAGCAGGACCCGCCGGCGGCCCACCCGGTCGCCGAGCGTGCCGAAGAGGATCAGCAGCGAGGCGCAGACGAGCGGGTAGACGTCGACGATCCACAGCAGTTCGATGGCGCCGGGCCTGAGGTCCTCGGTGACGGCGGGCACCGCCACGTGCAGCACGGTCGCGTCGAGGGCGACCAGGAGCAGGCTGACGCACAGGACGACGAGGACGACCCAGCGGTTGGCACCGGCCCCGGCCGCCCGACGGCGCAGCGCTGACGCGGCCGTGGTCGTCCCGGACAACATGTACGTACCTCCCAGAAGTTCCTCGGGTCCGGCGGGCTCACGGGGTGGGGACGTCCCGCGGCTTCGGCCGGAGGAGCGGTGGGATCTCCGGCCCGCGCATACGAACGCGAGTGACACGTCAGCGTACGCGAGTTCGCTCCGCATACACGTGGCGGACCTCTCACCCTCACCGCGGAAACATGTGGCGTACACCACTTCTCCTTCCCCTGACCACGCCCCGGTGAGAGGGCCGGTTCCGCGCCCGGCCGATAATCGGGCCCGTGACCGACCTTGCAACGCGCGTGGCACCACCCCGCGTCACCCTCCTGCGCCGGGCGGCCCCGGCCCTCCTCGGGTACGCCGCCGTCCGTGCCCTGGGCCTGCTCGTCCTGGTGGCATGGAGCGCGGCGCGCGGCAAGAGCGCTCACACGCTGCTCACCGCCCGCTGGGACGCCCTCTGGTACACCCGGGTGGCCGAGCTGGGCTACGGCTACGAGGTGCGGCTGCCGAACGGCGACGTCCACTCCAACCTGGCCTTCTTTCCGCTGCTGCCCTGGCTGGAGCGGCTGCTGCACGCGCTGACCCCGCTGTCGTACGCCGACGCCGGCTTCGTCGTCAGCCTGCTCGCCTCGTTCGCCGCGGCCTGGGGGATCTTCGCGGTGGCGGACCACGGGTACGGCCGGCGGGCAGGGGCCTCGGCGGTGCTGCTGTGGGCGGTGCTGCCGGTCGGGATCGTGCAGTCGATGGCGTACAGCGAGTCGCTGTTCACCGCGCTCGCGGCCTGGTCGCTGTACGCCGTGCTGACCGGCCGGTGGGTGACCGCGGGCGCGCTGGCGGCGCTGGCCGGGCTGACCCGGCCGGTGGGGCTCGCGGTGGTCGCCGCGGTGTGGACGGCCGGGGTGGTCTCGTTCGTGCGGGATCGGAGCGCGGCCGCCGCGCACGGCGCGCGGGGCGCGGAGGGCGCTCCTGACGCACCGTGGGGCGCAGCCGTCACACCGCACTCCCCTCACCCCACCACCGGCGCACCTGCCGGGTCGCGCGCCCTCGGCATGCTCCTCGCCCCCCTCGGCGCCGCCGCCTACGTCCTCTGGGTCGGCCGTCGCACCGGCAAGGGGCCGCTCGGCTATCTGGACGTACAGGCCGGCTGGCGGAACGGCTTCGACGGCGGATATGCCTTCGGCCGCTTCGTGGCCGACAAGTTCACGTCATTTCCATCGGCCCTCGCCGGGGTCGGACTGATCATCGGTGTCGGCCTGGTGATCTGGCTGTACCTGATCGGCGTACGGCAGCGTCAACCGCTGCCGCTGCTGGTGTACACGGGTGTCGTCGTCGCGCTCGCCCTGTGCGCGTCGAGCTACTTCGGCTCCAAGCCGCGTCTGTTGCTGCCGGCCTTTCCGCTGCTGCTGCCCCTGGCGACGACCCTCGCCCGGACGCGTACGCCCCGATCCGCGCTGGTCATCGGCCTGTTGGCGGTGGCCGCCGCGGTCTACGGGGCGTTCTGGCTGAACGGTTCCGGTCCCCCATGATCGTTCCGGTCCGCCCGATGAGCACCCGGAGAATTCCACCCCATCACCCGGTGAACGAATTCATAAGCGCCATATAAGTAACACCGGGCGTGATCAAAGGAATTGCGGGAGGCACTCGGGGAGGATTGTCGAATCCTCGTAATTGACAGCCCTCCTGAGAGGTTTCCCACATCACATCGTCATCACAAAGCCACTGATTGGACCGGCTTGAGAGCTCACCCGCTGTAACGTCGATTGGGTGCGTACCGAACGAAACCTCACCCGTCGTCTGGACCGGGTGTTCGC
The DNA here is from genome assembly GCF_042894725.1 of Streptomyces sp. NPDC001480. NCBI lineage: Bacteria > Bacillati > Actinomycetota > Actinomycetes > Kitasatosporales > Streptomycetaceae > Streptomyces > Streptomyces sp. NPDC001480. The sequence goes on from NZ_JBIAVX010000007.1 coordinate 442,908, forward strand.
CAGGCTGGACCGTGAGCCGGAACGGCCGGCCCACATCGATGTGCCGAGGATGAGCCGGCACCGGGTCGTCCTGTTCTCGGCGACCCTGGCCTTCTACCTGGCGATCGTGTGGGCCGTGGTGACCACCTCCTGGCTGGTCCGACTCGACTGGCAGGTCATGTTCTTCCGGCCGTACCAGCAGTGGTCGGGCATCCACTGGTTCGTCGACTACTACGTGGTGCTCGGTCAGCGCGGCCCCACCGCCGTGATGGTCGCGGCCTGGCTGGGCTGGCGCTCCTGGCGGCAGCACACGCTCCGCCCGCTGATGACCCTCGGGGCCTCACTGCTGCTGCTGAACATCACGGTCGGCGCCGCCAAGCTCGGCATGGGCCGTCTCGGACCGCACTACGCCACGATCATCGGCTCGAACGAGATGGGTCTGGGCGGCGATATATTCCCCAGCGGCCACACCGCCAACGCGGTGGTGACATGGGGCATTCTGGCGTATCTGGCCTCCACCCCGAGGGCCCGCCGCTGGCTGTCCGCGATCTCGGCCGTGACCTCGCTCGGCGTCGGGATGGCCACCGTCTACCTCGGTACGCACTGGCTGAGCGACGTGCTGCTGGGCTGGGCCGCGGGGCTGCTGATCCTGCTGGCGCTGCCGTGGTGCGAGCCGACGATCGCCCGGGCCGAGACCGCCCTGTTCGACCTGCGCGACCGCTGGCGCGCCCGCCGCGGCCGTACCGCGCCCGCGCCCGCGCCGATCCCGGTCACCCCGGTGGCGCTCAAGCCGCTCACCGCGCCCGCCGAGCGGACGGCCCCGGCCCGCGAGCCGGTCTCCTCGGCCCACTCGCCCCGGACCCCGGTCCACCGGACGCCGAGTCCGCACGCCGGCCGTTCGGAGCGCCCCCCGGTCACCCCGGCGGGCAACCGCCGTCCGCCGCACCCGGAGCGCGTCCCGCGCGGCGCGGCCCCGACGGCCCGCCCCGTCACGGGCGGCTGACCACCGACGAGGCAGCGGGGCCGGTACGCACAGCCATCCCCGCCCCTGCCGAGGCGAAGGCCCTGGTTCCTGTCCGCAGGAACCAGGGCCTTCGCCTTGCCGCTCGTGGGTGCGGAGCGGTTCTCAGCCCTTCCAGGCGCGAGCCACCCGGCCGTCGCGCACCTCGAAGTTCAGCCGTCCCGTCCGGTACTCCATCGTGATGATCGCGCCCGGCGGCAGCGACCGCACCGTCGACCACCCCCTCTCGCGCGCGAGTCGCTCGGCGCTCGCCGCGTCGAGGCCGACGTAGCCTTCCGGACTGTCCTGGGGCTCCGCTGACGGAGTGGGAATCGGTGCCATACGGCCACGCTAGCCGCGCGTCCCTTCTCCGTCACACTTCTGTCACAGGACCACGACGCCCGATTCGGCCGAACTCCGTCACACGAACGGGGGTTTCCGTACCGCTTGCCGGGGTAATCGAACGGAATTCCCGCGCGCCGGCCCGGTGTGCCGAATAGCCCGGCGGAGACCGGTGGAAAGTGCCGTTCCATTCCGAATCCATGTCCTGCCGCGCATGCTGACATCGCATAAGAAATTCACTGATCCGGCACAGATCCGCCGGGCAGAGGAACCTCTCCCAGAGCCCGTGAGAGCCGGTCGCGGGCCGATCTGATGGCCTCGGTGAGGCCCGCGGGCTCCAGCACCTCGAAGTCGAAGCCGAGCATCATCACGTGCACCACCATCACGTCCAGGTTCGCGGCGCCGGCGCGCAGGACGCAGGTGTCCGCCCCGTCGGGCTCCAGCGTCCCGGCGGACGGCGAGATCCGCGCGGCGGCCTCCGCCAGGGGCACCAGCAGCCGGACGGCGGCGTGCGAGGCGTACGCGCGCGTGGAGACCCCGCGGGAGACGTAGGCGGCGAGATCCTCGGCGGGCGGCTCGCGCGGGGTGAAGCGCGGGCCGTGCGGCGGCCTGGGCGTGACGCGGTCGACGCGGAAGGTCCGCCAGCCGGCGCGGTCGAGGTCCCAGGCGACCAGGTACCAGCGGCGCTCGGTGCACACCAGGCGGTGCGGTTCTACGGTGCGGCGGCCGGGGGTGCCGTCGTGGGCGAGGTAGTCGAAGCGCAGCCGCTCGGCGTCCCGGCACAGGTTGGCCAGTTCCGTCAGGACGGCCGGGTCGACGGCGGAGGGCTGCGGTCCGCGCAGCATCGGCACGGTGAACGCGTTGAGGGCGCCCACCCGGCGGCGCAGCCGGGTCGGCAGCACCTGCTCCAGCTTGGCCAGGGCCCGCACGGAGGTCTCGCCGATGCCCTCGATGCCCTGCCCGGCGGCGGTGCGCAGCCCGACCGCCACGGCCACCGCCTCGTCGTCGTCCAGGAGCAGCGGCGGCAGTTCGGCCCCGGCGCCCAGCTGGTAGCCGCCGCCGGTGCCGGGGCTGGCGTTCACGGGGTAGCCCAGGTCGCGCAGCCGGTCCACGTCCCGGCGGATCGTGCGCGGGGTGACGCCGAGCCGTTCGGCCAGTTCGGCGCCGGACCACTCGCGGTGGGCCTGGAGCAGCGAGAGCAGGCGCAGCAGGCGCGCCGAGGTCTCCAACATGGAAGTGAGTCTGCCAGCGGATGCGGACAGCCACTGTCCTCATGAGGAGATCATGGGACAGTGGCTGGGCTCGGACCGGCGCGGCTCAGACCGCCAGGCGCTGCCCGGGCACGATCAGGTCGGGGTCACCGCCGATGACCGACTTGTTGGCGGCGTAGATCCGCTGCCAGGTGGTCCCGTGCCGCGCGGCGATCTTGCTCAGTGTGTCGCCCTCACGGACGGTGTAGTTGCCGTGCGCGGCGCTGCGGGACGAGCTGCGGTTGGTGTGCTCCGTCGAGCGCTGCGGCGCCTTGGCCGGCTTCGACGGGGCCGACGGGGCCGATTTCGTAGCGGCCGTGGTGCCGTTGGAGGCGGCCGCCGGTGCGGCGCCGGAGGCCCCGGCGCGGGCCGAGCAGACCGGCCAGGCGCCCCAGCCCTGGGCGCTCTGGACCTTGGTGGCGACGGCTATCTGCTGCTCCCTGGAGGCCTGGTCGGCGGTCGGCGCGTAGGCCGTGCCGCCGTACGCGCGCCAGGTCGAGGCGGAGAACTGGAGTCCGCCGTAGTAGCCGTTGCCGGTGTTGATGTGCCAGTTGCCGCCGCTCTCGCACTGGGCGATGCGGTCCCACACTCCGTTGTCCGCCGCGTCGGCGTCGCCGGTCGCCGCCAGCAGTCCGAGCGGGGCGAGCAGCGCCGCCCCGGCGAGGACCGCCGCTGTACGGCCCTTACGGGCGCTGTCCTTACGAGCGCTGTCCTTACGGGCGGTGCTACGGGTGGTATCGGCACACTCGGACATGTAATTCCCTCTCCACGGACCCGGGATCCCCCCGAGCGGGACGCGGTTCCGCGCATGGACGCGGTACGCACGCTCCGCCCTGTCCGCCGTGACCGGCGCCGCGATGGTGCCTGAGCGGCGCGGCCGGTGAACGTTCCCGAGCGGTGCAAGTTGCACACGGCCGAGGAATGTAAGGAGCCCGACCGGGCGGTATCAACCAACTCCGCGTTGTCGCAGGCCAGTTCGAGGTTACCGTGAGTATCGTCGATTTTCGGTCACCCACTTCATTCGCTGATTTCCTGATTTGTCGACCAGGAGTCCGAGTGATCTGTGACCCACTTCACCGAATCAAGTTCCTTGACAACGCGCCGAGTTGACGGGGAGTAGACGGTTCCGCACCGGCTGTGACCCTGTGCGGTGGATGGTTCGATTCCGTTCCCCTCGGGGCGTGACTCCCGCCACAGATCGCCCGTTGTCTTCTTCATGAGCCCGGAACCCCCCGGAACTCATGGGCCGGGAGCCACCCGGTCGCCCCAGCACCGCATCCCGAGGGAGCCACCCGTGCCGCGCATGCTCGACGTCAGCGACGCCGTACGCGCCGAGATCGGCGACGAAGAAGCCGACCGGCTGCTCGCCGGAGAGAACGCCCCGGGCAGTTACGACTGCACGTCCTGCCGCACCCCGGGCGACTCCGAGCAGGAGCGCACCAGCACCGTTCTGTTCGTCGGGGACGAGACCGCCGTCCTCGCCTTCGCCCACGCCAGCTGCCTGCCCTCACAGGTCGTCCAGGTCACCGAGGAGCAGTTGCAGGGCGCCGTCCGCTCCATCAGCGGCGAGGCGCACGCCTCCGGCGGCCGGCCGGAGCAGGCCGTGCCCGAGCAGGCCGTGCTCGGGGTGACCAGCGGACTGGTGCTGATCGCCGGGGAGTTGCACCCGGCGCTCGTCGTGGAGCCGACCGCGCCGATCGTGCGCCCGGGCACCACGGGAGCCGGGGACGATTTCCTGCCCCTGCTGATCGAGCAGGGGTTCATGCCGGTGACCGAGCTCGTCGCCGTGCCGCCGGTGCTGCACGGGTGGTCGGTGCTGCTGGCGGTCGGTCAGCTGCACGCGGTTCTCCAGCCGGGCACGAACGGCGGTCAGCCGGTGGCCTGGTGGCAGGCGCACCAGCCGCTCCAGGTCACGGACGGGTGGCGGGCCGCCGCCAACAAGCACCAGCAGGTGCTGATGTTCGCGGCACCGGTCGGTTCCATCGGACGCCAGCCGCGGGAGGACCTGCTGCGGGACGCGCTGGACAAGGCGGCCGCCAACGGCAAGCTGGTCGCGGCCGCGCTGCCGCTCGCGGGCACCTGACGGCGCCGCCGTACCCCTAATGCCACCCTCCCGAGCCGCATCCCCGGAGGGCCGGGTTCGTTTGGACATACGTGCACGCATACGACGTTCCGTCCCGCCGCCCGTCCTTCTCCCCCATTCCGTCCGCCAGGTCGGGGCAGGAGGCGCCCGGCAGGCCATCGGCCACGCCGATCTACGACGCGCTCTACGCGGAGTGGGTGAGGACCTTCCGGACGCTGCCGGGCGACCGGAGCGGGGAGGAGGAGTTCGGGTTCACCGCCTTCGGGAACGCCCCGCACGGCACCGGCACGGGTTCGTACGGCTCGAACTCGTACAGCGCGTACAGCGCGGGCGCCTACAGTGCCCGGCACGGCACCGGGCAGCACCAGCCGTCCTGGCAGCGGATCGGGACGCTCGGGCGGCAGCACGACACCGGGATGCACCACGTCCCGGCGGCGCTCCCCCCGGGCCCGCGCCGGGGAGCCTGACGTACGAACGGCGAGAGGGCGGCCCCTGACCGAGTCAGGGACCGCCCTCTCGCCGCGTTCGGTCACTTCTTCTTCGCGCCGCGCTTCTCGCGCACCCGCACCGAGATGTGGATCGGCGTGCCCTCGAAGCCGAACTCCTCGCGCAGCCGCCGCTCGATGAAGCGCCGGTAGCCCGCCTCGATGAAGCCGGAGGCGAAGAGGACGAACCGCGGCGGCTTGGTGCCGGCCTGGGTGCCGAAGAGGATGCGCGGCTGCTTGCCGCCCCGGATCGGGTGCGGGTGGGCCGAGACCAGCTCGCCGAGGAAGGCGTTGAGGCGGCCGGTCGGCACCCGGGTCTCCCAGCCGGCCAGGGCCGTCTCGATCGCCGGGACCAGCTTCTCCATGTGCCGTCCGGTGCGCGCCGAGACGTTCACCCGCGGCGCCCAGGCGACCTGGCCGAGCTCGGTCTCGATCTCCCGCTCGAGGTAGTAGCGGCGCTCCTCGTCGAGGGTGTCCCACTTGTTGAAGGCGAGGACCACCGCACGGCCCGCCTCCACCGCCATGGTGACGATGCGCTGGTCCTGCACCGAGATGTTCTCGGACGCGTCGATCAGGATGACCGCGAGCTCGGCCTTCTCGACGGCGGCCGCGGTGCGCAGGGAGGCGTAGTAGTCGGCGCCCTGCTGGAGGTGGACGCGCTTGCGGATGCCGGCCGTGTCGACGAACTTCCAGGTCACGCCACCCAGTTCGATCAGCTCGTCGACCGGGTCACGGGTGGTGCCCGCGAGTTCGTTGACGACGACGCGCTCCTCGCCCGCGACCTTGTTGAGCAGCGAGGACTTGCCGACGTTCGGGCGGCCGATCAGCGCGATGCGGCGCGGGCCGCCGACTGCGGTGCCGAAGGACTGCTCGGGCGCCTCGGGCAGCGCCTCCAGGACGGCGTCCAGCATGTCGCCGGTGCCGCGGCCGTGCAGGGCCGAGACGGGGTGGGGCTCGCCGAGGCCGAGGGACCACAGGTAGGCCGCGTCGGCCTCGCCGCTCGGGCCGTCGACCTTGTTGGCGCACAGCACCACGGGCTTGCCGGCCTTGCGCAGCAGCCGGACGACCGCCTCGTCGGTGTCGGTCGCGCCCACCTTGGCGTCCACGACGAAGACGACCGCGTCGGCCGCCTCGATCGCGTACTCGGCCTGGGCGGCGACGGAGGCGTCGATGCCGAGGACGTCCTGCTCCCAGCCGCCGGTGTCGACGACCTTGAAGCGGCGGCCCGCCCACTCGGCCTCGTAGGTGACCCGGTCACGGGTGACACCCGGCTTGTCCTCGACGACGGCCTCGCGGCGGCCGATGATCCGGTTCACGAGAGTCGACTTGCCGACATTGGGGCGGCCGACGACCGCGAGCACGGGCAGCGGGCCGTGGCCGGCCGCCTCGATGGCGCCCTCGACGTCCTCGAGGTCGAAGCCCTCCTCCGCGGCGAGCTCCATGAACTCCGCGTACTCGGCGTCGCCGAGCGCCCCGTGCTCGTACTCGTGCTCGGCCGAGCCGTCGGGCTGGATGTGGTCGTTCATGGAGTCCGTACCTCGTCGTTCATTCGTGGTGATCGGTGGATCGCCCGGGTTGTCCCGACTGATCCACTACTCAGTGTGGCCTAGCGCCCGGTGAGGCGCCTGGCGTTTTCCAGGTGTGCGGTGAGCTGCTTCTGGATGCGTTCGGTCGCCTCGTCCAGCGCCTTGCGGGTACGCCGCCCGCTGCCGTCGCCCGCCTCGAACGGGTCGCCGAAGACGACGTCGACGCGGGAGCGCAGCGGAGGCAGCCCCTTTACCAACCGACTCGACCTCTCGGAACTTCCCAGCACGGCGACCGGCGCGATCGGCGCCCCGCTGCGTACCGCGAAGTACGCCAGCCCGGCGCGCAGCGAGGCGAAGTCGCCCTCACCCCGGGTGCCCTCCGGGAAGATGCCCAGTACTCCCCCTTGCTCCAGCACGCCGAGCGCCTGGGTGATGGCCGTGCGGTCGGTGGTGTGACGGTCCACCTTCAGCTGGCCGATGCCCCGCAGGAACGGGTCGAGCGGGCCGACGAACGCCTCCTTCTTGATCAGGAAGTGCGTCGGCCGGGGCGCCACGCCCATGACCATCGGGCCGTCGATGTTGTGGGAGTGGTTGACGGCGAAGATCAGCGGGCCGGTCGCGGGCACCTTCCAGGCGCCGAGCACGCGCGGCTTGAACAGCCCGTACATCAGGCCGACGCCGATGCGCCGCCCGACCTCGGCGCCCTTCTCGGAGGGAACGGACAGCTGGGTCACTTCCCGGCCCGCTTCTCCTCGACGAGCGTGACGACGCACTCGATGACCTGCGCGAGGGTGAGCTCGGTGGTGTCCACCTCGACCGCGTCGTCCGCCTTGGCGAGCGGCGAGGTCTTGCGGCTGGAGTCGGCCGCGTCCCGCTTGATCAGCGCCTCCCGGGTGGCGTGGACGTCCGCGCCCTTCAGCTCGCCGCTGCGGCGGGCGGCACGGGCCTCCGGGGAGGCCGTGAGGAAGATCTTCAGGTCGGCGTCCGGCAGCACGGTCGTGCCGATGTCCCGGCCCTCGACGACGATGCCGGTCTCCGCGGAGGCGGCCAGCGTGCGCTGGAGCTCGGTGATCCGGGCCCGCACCTCGGGCACCGCGCTGACCGCGCTGACCTTGGAGGTGACCTCCTGGGTGCGGATCGGGCCGGCCACGTCGACGCCGTCGACCGTGATGGTCGGGCCGGACGGGTCCGTGCCGGAGATGATCTCCGGCTTCCCGGCGACGGCCGCGATCGCGGTCGGGTCCTCCAGGTCGATGCCGTTGCTCACCATCCACCAGGTGATCGCCCGGTACTGGGCACCGGTGTCCAGGTAGCTCAGGCCGAGCTGCGCGGCCACGGCCTTCGACGTGCTCGACTTGCCCGTGCCGGAGGGACCGTCGATCGCGACGATCACGGGCTTGGCGGTCGGGGCGCCGTTTTCCACGGGGGACACCTTCCTGGTGCGGTGCGGGGAGCGGGGTGCGGGGAGCGAGAGCGCCCTGCACAAGGTTACTGGGTGCGGGTCACTCGTCTGGACGCGCGCACGCCCTGGACGCGCGCACGCCCGCCGCCCGCCTACTGCCGCAGGGCCCACCCTCGCTCGCGCAGCGCGGCCGTCAGCACCGGCACCGCCTTCGGCTCGACCATCAGCTGGACCAGGCCGGCCTGCTGCCCGGTGGCGTGCTCGATCCGTACGTCCTCGATGTTGACCCCGGCCCGGCCGGCGTCCGCGAAGATGCGGGCCAGCTGACCGGGCTGGTCGTCGATCAGCACGGCGACGGTCTCGTACACCCGCGGAGCGGAACCGTGCTTGCCGGGCACCCGCACCTGCCCCGCGTTGCCGCGCCGCAGCACGTCCTCGATCCCGGCGGTGCCCTCGTGCCGTTTGGCCTCGTCGGAGGACTGGAGGGCGCGCAGGGCCTGCACCGTCTCCTCCAGGTCGGTGGCGACGTCGGTGAGCAGGTCGGCGACCGGGCCGGGGTTCGCGGACAGGATGTCGATCCACATCCCGGGCTCCGAGGCGGCGATCCGGGTCACGTCCCGGATGCCCTGCCCGCACAGCCGTACGGCCGCCTCCTCGGCGTGCTGGAGGCGGGCCGCGACCATGCTGGAGACCAGGTGGGGCATGTGGGACACCAGCGCCACCGCCCGGTCGTGGGCGTCGGCGTCCATCACCACCGGCACCGCCCGGCAGTGCGAGACCAGCTCCAGCGCGAGGTTCAGCACCTCGGTGTCCGTGTCCCGGGTGGGCGTCAGCACCCAGGGGCGGCCCTCGAACAGGTCACCGCTCGCGGCCAGCGGGCCGGACTTCTCCCGGCCCGACATGGGGTGCGTGCCGATGTACGAGGAGAGGTCGAGGCCGAGGGCCTCCAGTTCGCGGCGCGGGCCGCCCTTGACGCTGGCCACGTCGACGTAGCCGCGGGCCACGCCCCGGCGCACGGCGTCGGCGAGGACGGCCGCGACATGCGCGGGCGGGGCGGCGACGATCGCGAGGTCCACGGGACCGGACGGTGCCTCGTCGGTGCCGGCGCCCAGCGCGGCGGCCGTACGGGCCTGCTCGGGGTCGTGGTCGGCGAGGTGGACGACGACGCCCCGCTGGGAGAGGGCGAGCGCGGCGGACGTGCCGATCAGCCCGGTGCCGATGACGAGTGCGGTCCTCACTGGGCGATGTCCTTGCGCAGGGCGGCCGCGGCACCGAGGTAGACGTGGGCGATGTCGGCGCGGGGCCGGTCCGACTCGATGTGCGCGAGGACACGGACCACACGGGGCATGGCGCCCTCGATGTCCAGCTCCTGGGCGCAGATCAGCGGCACGTCGACGATGCCGAGCTTGCGGGCGGCGGCCGCCGGGAAGTCGCTGTGCAGGTCGGGGGTGGCCGTGAACCAGATGCTGATCAGGTCGTCGGCGGTCAGCCCGTTCCGCTCCAGGACGGCGGTGAGCAGGGCTCCGACCTGCTCGTCCATGTGTCCGGCCTCGTCCCTCTCCAGCTGGACGGCCCCCCGGACCGCTCGTACCGCCACGGCGCTGCTCCTTGCTGACGTGCGTTTCGGTTCCTGATCCGTCCAGCGTAGTCAGCCCGCACCGACCGGGCGTCCGACGCCCGCCCGCTGAGACGCGCGAAACGCCTGATATGTGTCAGTCTGTTCGGGGTTGCTTGTTCTTCGGTGCCTTCGATGTCCGCACGTTCGGAGTGACGACATGATCCACAGCTCGGCACGGCGCACCTTCCTCGTAACGGGCGCGGCTGCGCTTGCCACGGGATACGTGGCATGCGGCAACAACAGCTCCTCGACCCCCGTGCGCACCTCCGGCGGACAGGACCTGGGAGCGACCGGTGACATCCCGGTCGGCGGCGGGAAGGTCTTCGCGGACCGGAAGGTCGTGGTCACCCAGCCGAAGGAGGGCGAGTTCAAGGCCTTCTCGGCGATCTGCACGCACATGGGCTGCACGGTGAACAAGGTCGCGAACGGCACCATCGACTGCCCCTGCCACGGCAGCAAGTACCACATCGCCGACGGTGCGGTGGCCCACGGCCCGGCCCAGAGGCCGCTGCCCCCGAAGAAGATCACGGTGAACGGAAAATCCATCCGCCTGACCTGAGGATCCGCGTACGCTCCCGGCCATGCACCCCGAGGACCTGGCACGCGACCACACGATCTACTCCTGCGTGATGGGGTCGCGCGCCTTCGGGCTGGCCACGGACGGCAGCGACACCGACCGCAGGGGTGTCTTCGTCGCCCCCACTCCCCTGTTCTGGCGCTTCGAGAAGCCGCCGACGCATGTGGACGGGCCGGGCGAGGAGCGGTTCAGCTGGGAGCTGGAGCGTTTCTGCGAGCTGGCGCTGCGCGCGAACCCGAACGTCCTGGAGTGCCTGCACTCGCCGTTGGTGGAGCACATCGACGACACCGGCCGCGAACTGCTGTCGCTGCGCGGGGCGTTCCTCTCCCGCCGGGTCCACGACTCGTTCACCCGGTACGCCCTGGGCCAGCGCAGGAAGCTCGAGGTGGACGTCCGCACCCACGGCGCCCCGCGCTGGAAGCACGCGATGCATCTGCTGCGGCTGCTGATGAGCGTCGGCGACCTGCTGCGCACGGGCGAGCTGACGATCGACGTCGGCGACCGGCGCGAGGCGCTGCTGGCGGTGAAGCGGGGCGAGGTCTCCTGGCCGGAGGTCGAGGCCTGGATGGCACGCCTCGGGGCGGAGACGGACGAGTGGTCGCACCGCACCCCGCTGCCGGCCGAGCCGGACCGCCGCCGGGTGGAGGACTTCCTGTTCCGTACCCGCCGCGCCTCAGCCGGCCAGGACTGACACGGCCTGGGCCTCGTCGAGCACCACGTGCAGCCTCTCCACGTCAACGGCCACGCGCGCGTGCCGAGCCGGGCCCGCCGGGCGAGGACTTCCTGATCCTCACCCGCCGCGCCTCAGCCGGCCAGGCGGACCCGGACGACGAAGTCGTGCAGGGCGTCGTACGCGGTGGGCGCGTCGGGCAGGACTGACGCGGCCTGGGCCTCGTCGAGCACCACGTGCAGCCTCTCCACGTCGGCGGCCACGCGCGCGTGGTCCACCTCGGCGCTGCCGTGCTCCCGCTCCGCCTTCGCCGCGATCAGCTCACGCAGGTAGGGGGGCGCGTCCGAGCCGGTGTCCAGGTCGAGGAGGGTCGGCAGATGGGCCTGGACCTCGGCACCGCGCATCAGGTGGATGCCGGTGAGCAGGACCCGGAAGGTGTACAGCAGCGGCTTGAGCTCGCCGGTCTTCTCGAACAGCCGCCACTGCGTCGCCGCGAACCCCCGGTAGTGGTGGGCGTGATGGCTCGTCAGCACGCCGAGCGCGAGCGCGGCCAGCTCCTGGTGCGCGTCGGTGGTGTGCGCGACCAGGGGTGAGAGGAGCTGCTCCAGCACATAGCCGTTGCGGCGCAGCATCAGCCGTACGAACTTGCGCAGATCGTGCGTGACGAGGTCCATCTCCACGCCGTACCGCACCCAGATCCGGGACCGGGTCTCCTCCGGCTCCCGCAGCCCCACCAGATCGGCCGCGGGCAGCAGGTGGACGCCTCGCAGGTCCAGGTCGGAGTCCTGCGAGGGGAAGCCGTACAGGTGCGCGCCGGAGACGGTGGCGAACAGCAGGGGGTCGGGCTGCTCGGCTATGACGGGCGTCAGGTCCAGGTCGAGATCGTCGATCATGGCCCAAGCGTCCCAGAGGGCTCCCGGCTCCAGTAGCTCCCCCCGGTGCCCGATCCGCTCCGGTGACACGGCACCGGACCCTAGAGGTCGACCTCCTGCATCAGCATGCCGACCTCCGTGTTGGACAGGCGGCGCAGCCAGCCGGACTTCTGGTCGCCCAGGGTGATGGGGCCGAAGGAGGTGCGGACGAGCTTCTCGACGGGGAAGCCGGCCTCGGCGAGCATGCGGCGCACGATGTGCTTGCGGCCCTCGTGGAGGGTGACCTCGACGAGGTAGTTCTTGCCGGTCTGCTCCACGACGCGGAAGTGGTCCGCACGGGCGTAGCCGTCCTCGAGCTGGATGCCGTCCTTCAGGCGCTTGCCCAGGTCGCGCGGGATCGGGCCGACGATGGCGGCGAGGTAGGTCTTCTTCACGCCGTACTTGGGGTGGGTCAGCCGGTGGGCCAGCTCGCCGTGGTTGGTGAGGAGGATGACCCCCTCGGTCTCCGTGTCCAGGCGGCCGACGTGGAACAGGCGCGTCTCACGGTTGGTCACGTAGTCGCCGAGGCACTGACGGCCCTCCGGGTCCTCCATCGTGGAGACGACACCGGCGGGCTTGTTGAGGGAGAAGAACTGGTACGACTGGGTCGCCACCGTCAGGCCGTCGACCTTGACCTCGTCCTTCTCCGGGTCGACCCGCTTGCCCTGCTCGGTGACGATCTCGCCGTTCACCTCGACGCGGGCCTGGTCGATCAGCTCCTCGCAGGCACGCCGGGAGCCGTAGCCCGCGCGCGCGAGGACCTTCTGGAGCCGCTCGCCCTCCTGCTCGGCGCCGGGGAAGGTCTTGGGCAGCTTGATGTCCTTCTTGCCCGCGTACCGCTCGCGGTTGCGCTCCTCGACCCGGGTCTCGTACTCGCGGGAGCGCGCGGGGTCCGTACGGCCGCCCTTCTGGGGCTGCTTCGGGCCGCCCTTGGCGCCGCCGCGGGCCGCGCCGCCGCGCCCGGACTTGGGGCCGTCCTTGGTCGCGCCGGGGCCTACGTCGTAGCGGCGCTCCTCGGGGCGGGGCTTGCGGGGACGGCCCTGTCCCTGCCGTTCGTCCCTGTTGTTGCCCGCGCCGCGGTGGTTACCGCGTCCGCTGTTCCTGCCGCTGCCGCTACCGCTGCTTCGCATCAAAGTTCCGTCGTCGTCGTGTTGGGCATGTTCGTCCCGGGACCGTCGTCCGGGTCCGGGGCGTCCGGATCGAACGACGGTACGGCTTCCTGGGTCTCGGCCTCGATCGCCTCAGCCTCCGGGAGGAAGGGCGCGAGCTCCGGGAGCTCGTCCAGGCCGCGCAGGCCCATCCGCTCCAGGAAGTAGTTCGTCGTCCTGTACAGGATCGCACCTGTTTCGGGTTCCGTGCCCGCCTCCTCGACCAGACCGCGCTGAAGGAGGGTGCGCATGACGCCGTCGCAGTTCACTCCGCGCACGGCCGAGACGCGGCTGCGGCTGATCGGCTGCCGGTAGGCGACGACGGCCAGGGTCTCCAGTGCCGCCTGGGTGAGGCGGGCCTGCTGGCCGTCCAGGACGAAGCCCTCGACGGCGGCCGCGTACTCGGGGCGGGTGTAGAAGCGCCAGCCGCCGGCGATCAGGCGCAGTTCGAAGCCGCGGCCCTGCACGGTGTACTCGTCGGCCAGCTCGCGCAGGGCGTCCGCGATCTGCCGTCGGGGCCGCTGGAGTATTTTCGCCAGGTGTTCCTCGGTCGCGGGCTCGTCCACGACCATCAGGACCGCCTCCAGGGCGGGCTTGAGTTCGAGGTCGGCGACGGCGCGGGGCCCTGCCGGGAGCTCCGCGGTGTCCTCACTCACGCTTTCTTCTCCTCCTTCGGCTCCTCGGGCGGACGGTCGAACTCGTCCGTGACCATCGGTGTCGCGTCCCCGGCCCCGCCGGTCCAGCGCACGATCAGCTCGCCGAGCGCGGTCTCCTGGTCCAGGGCGACGGCCTTCTCCCGGTACAGCTCCAGCAGCGCGAGGAAGCGGGCCACGACGGTCAGGGTGTCGTCGGTGTCCTCGACGAGCGTGCGGAAGCTGGCCTCGCCGAGCTCCTTCAGGCGTCCGATCACGATCCCGGCCTGCTCCTGCACGGAGACGAGCGGCGCGTGGATGTGGTCGACGTACACCTGGGGCTTCGGCTTGGGCTGCATCGCCTTGACCGCGAGCTTGGCGAAGCCCTCCGCGCCGATGCTGATGACGACCTCGGGGAGGAGTTCGGCGTGGTGGGGTTCCAGTCCCACGGTGCGGGGGTAGCGCCGGGCCTCTTCCTCCAGGCGCTGGTTGAAGATGTCCGCGATCTGCTTGTACGCCCGGTACTGCAACAGCCGCGCGAACAGCAGGTCCCGGGCCTCCAGCAGCGCCAGGTCGGCCTCATCCTCGACCTCGGCGGCGGGCAGCAGCCGGGCCGCCTTCAGGTCCAGCAGCGTGGCCGCGACGACCAGGAACTCGGTCGTCTGGTCCAGGTCCCAGTCCGGGCCCATCGCCCGGATGTGCGCCATGAACTCATCGGTGACCTTGGACAGGGCGACCTCGGTGACGTCCAGCTTGTGCTTCGAGATCAGCTGGAGCAACAGGTCGAACGGCCCCTCGAAGTTGGCGAGCCGCACCTTGAAGACCCCGTCACCCACCGCCGACTCACCGACCGGCACCGCTTCACCGGCGGACACGGCGCCGGCCGCATCCCCTGCCCCACCACCGGCCGGCGGCGCGGGTTCCGGTGCCGGGGGTGTGGTCGCCGGGTCTGGGTGAGGCGGCTCGGTTGTCGTTCCGGTCCGGCTCGCCGGCTCCGGCTCGGCCACGTCATCGGGACGGGGCTCATGTACGGGAGCCGCCTCCGTTTCTCCGGTGACGGCCTCCGGCTCCGCGTACGACGCATGCTCAGGGCGCGCCTCAGCCTCCGGCTCCACCTGGGGCGGCGCCGTGACCGGTTCGGTCCGTGGAGCGCCCGGCCCACGCCCGAGCGCACGCCTCCGGCCGGCGCGTGCGCCGGAGTCGGGAACATCGTTCGAGGTCATGGCCGTCGCAGGCTATCGCTTCCGGCTCACGGAGCCGACTACCGCCCGCCACAGCCGCCACACCGGACCACCACTTCCCGGCCCCGGCAACGCACCCGCGCGCCGACTCACTCAGGCCACCCAGCCACCCCGGACCACCCAGCCAGAGACAGCAGCGCCTCACCATGGGCCCCAGACCGGCCGCCAGGCACCCGCGAGCCGTGCCGATTCGCCCAGGCCACCCGGCCACCCGGCCGGAGACAACCGCACATCACCGCGGACCCCAGACCAGCCGCCCCACAGGCAGCCGCCCCGCGAACGGCAACCGCTCAGATGCCCGCGTGCCGATTCGCCCAGGTCACCCGGACACTCCGGATCGGCCATCCCAAGGACAGCCACCCCGCAAGGCCCTACCGGCCCCGCAACCGCCGTACCAGGATGCTCGCGTCGCCGCGGGATTCGAGGTCGGCCAGTACCACGGCGACCGCCTCGCGGACGATGCGGCCGCGGTCGACCGCCAGGCCGTGTTCGCCACGCAGGACGAGGCGGGCGTGCTCGAGGTCCATCAGTTCCTCGGCGGAGACGTACACCGTGATCTTCTCGTCGTGCCGCTCGCGCCCGCTGGGCCGGCGCGCGGCGGCCCGGCCCCGCTTGCGCGGCTGCGCGGCGGCGGCAGAACCTTCCTGCGCCGCCGTCCGGGCACGCGCGGAGCGCTCCCGGTCGCGGGACTCACCGCCCTCGGCCGGCTCCGTCTCGACCGCCGCCACGTGCTCCGCGCCGTCACCGTCACCGCTCTGCACGGGGACGGCCTGCGGCGCGTCCTCCGCCGAGGCGGCCGCCGGGTCGCTCTCCCCGGCGGGAGCCGGCACCCGGGCCTCGCCGCCCGCCTGGCGCCGGGGAGTGGACGCCTGGAGCGCCATCCCCCCTGTCGTACGGAACAGTTCGTCGGCCCCGGGCAGACTCACTCGGCGTGACACCGGGCGAGCACCTCCCTGGCGAGCTGGCGGTAGGCGGCGGCACCGACGGAGTTGGAGGCGTACGTGGTGATCGGCTCGCCGGCGACCGTGGTCTCCGGGAAGCGGACCGTGCGGCCGATGACCGTGTGGTAGACGTGGTCGTCGAAGGCCTCGACCACGCGTGCCAGCACCTCGCGGCTGTGCACGGTGCGGGAGTCGTACATGGTCGCGAGGATGCCGTCGAGCTCCAGATCCGGGTTGAGCCGCTCCTGGACCTTCTCGATGGTCTCGGTGAGCAACGCGACACCGCGCAGCGCGAAGAACTCGCACTCCAGCGGGACGATCACCTTGTGGGCGGCCGTGAGCGCGTTCACCGTGAGCAGACCGAGCGAGGGCTGGCAGTCGATCACGATGTAGTCGTAGTCGGGCAGCAGCGGCTTCAGCGCCCGCTGGAGCGTCGACTCGCGAGCGACCTCGGAGACCAGCTGGACCTCGGCGGCGGACAGGTCGATGTTGCTGGGCAGCAGGTCCATGTTGGGGACCGCCGTCTTCAGGAGCACCTCGTCCGCGGACATGCCCCGCTCCATGAGCAGGTTGTAGACGGTGAGGTCGAGCTCCATCGGGTTGACACCGAGACCGACCGACAGCGCGCCCTGCGGGTCGAAGTCCACGAGCAGCACACGCCGGCCGTACTCCGCGAGCGCGGCACCCAGGTTGATGGTCGACGTCGTCTTGCCGACGCCGCCCTTCTGGTTGCACATCGCGATGATCTTCGCGGGGCCGTGGTCGGTCAGCGGGCCCGGGATCGGGAAGTACGGCAGCGGGCGTCCGGTCGGACCGACGCGCTCACGGCGCTGTCGGGCCGCGTCGGGCGCGAGCGTGGCCGCGTACTCGGGATCGGGCTCGTACTCGGCGTCGGGGTCGTAGAAGTGCCCTTCGGGCAGTTCGTCGTAGTCGGCGAAGTGGTTGTGGGGCGCGCCACTTCCGTCGCCGGCCATGGCGTTCACGTGATGGCCATCCATGCTCTGGAGTGCTGACAGAGCCATGTGGGGGCTGCACTGGCTCTGTTGGGCTGCGAAGGTTCGGACAGCGACGGAGCCGACAGCCTCGAGCCCTGTGGAGCCCTGGCCCCGCGCAGGCATTCCTGGTTGACCACCCCCGGGAGAAAATGTCGACTCATTCACAAGTCGTCTTACCTCCTTGGTGACCAGGAAACTTCTAGACAGGTCAGCGTGGCACCATGCCGACGGTTGGCGACTCTATGGCGTGTCGGCGGTCCGCAGCAACACAATCCGCCGGACCCGGCAGGATGTGTCGGCAATGAAACATCCCGCTGTCAAGGGCGTACGGCCGTCGCACAGCAGGTTTCACCGGTGTGCGAATCGGTCGAAGGGTTACGTTCGAGGCGAGTTGACCGCAAGTCGCAAAGTGACCATACACACATCCGGCCGGACCTTGTCGGGCAAGGTCCGGCCGGGTGCGGCACGTTGACGACCAGTGTTGACGTATCGCCTTATGCGTCTTGGCGACTTGGTGACCGGGGTCAGCCGAGCAGGGTCTCGAGCTCCACGTGCTCCAGGCCGTGCGCCTCGGCGACCTCCCGGTAAACGACCTTGCCGTCATGCGTGTTGAGGCCCTTGGCCAGCGCGGCGTCGCGGCGCAGCGCCTCCACCCAGCCCTTGTCGGCCAGTTCCACGATGTACGGCAGCGTGGCGTTGGTCAGCGCGTAGGTGGAGGTGTTGGGCACCGCGCCGGGCATGTTGGCGACGCAGTAGAAGACCGAGTTGTGGACCCGGAAGGTCGGCTCGGCGTGCGTGGTCGGGTGGGAGTCCTCGAAGCAGCCGCCCTGGTCGATCGCGATGTCGACAAGGACACTTCCGGCCTTCATCCGGGACACCAGCTCGTTGGTGACCAGCTTCGGGGCCTTGGCGCCGGGGATGAGCACGGCACCGACGACGAGGTCGGCGTCGAGGCAGGCCTTCTCCAGCTCGAAGGCGTTGGAGACGACGGTCTGGATCTTCGTACCGAAGATCTTGTCGGCCTCCTTGAGCTTGTTGATGTCCTTGTCGAGCAGGGTCACGTGGAAGCCCAGGCCGATGGCGATCTGCGCGGCGTTCCAGCCGGAGACACCGCCGCCGATGATGACGGCCTTGCCGGCCGGCACACCCGGCACACCGCCGGGCAGCACACCGCGGCCGCCGGCCGCGGCCATCAGGTGGTAGGCGCCGACCTGCGGGGCGAGGCGGCCCGCGACCTCGGACATCGGGGCGAGCAGCGGCAGGGCGCGGTTCGCGAGCTCGACCGTCTCGTAGGCGATCGCCGTGGTGCCGGACTCCAGGAGGGCGTCCGTGCACTCCTTCGAAGCGGCCAGGTGCAGGTAGGTGAAGAGGATCTGGTCCTTGCGGAGGCGGTGGTACTCCTCGGCGATGGGCTCCTTGACCTTCAGCAGCAGGTCGGCGGAGGCCCAGACCTCGTCGGCCGTCTCCAGGATCTGCGCGCCGGCCGCCACGTACTCCTCGTCCGGGATCGAGGAGCCGACACCGGCGTTCCGCTCGACGACCACCTGGTGGCCGTGGCGCACCAGCTCGTGCACGCCGGCGGGGGTGATGGCCACCCGGAACTCGTTGTTCTTGACCTCGCGGGGGATGCCGACCTTCACGTCGATCACGGTCCTTGGCTCAGAGGGTGTGGGGGCACTACTTAGACATACCCAGGCATGCCGGGGCACACCGGGAGACACCGCCGGAGAACGTGCGGCAGAGCCAGTTTAATGAAGGTGTTCCGGCTGTCTAGCCTTTCATTGCATCAATCTTCGCTGGAAGCACTACGGATTTCGCAGGCACTGGCGTCGTCTTCCGGCTCTTTCTCGCCATCGGGGTCCTCCTCGGGCCCCTCCCCCAGCATGCGCTCGGCCGCCGAGCGGTGCAGTCGGGCGGCGGCGGAGTCGCCGAGGCGCTCGAGGGTGTCGGCGAGGCGGAGCTGGATCGCGGCCTGGAGGCGGGGGTCCTCGGCGCGGCGCGCCCACTCCACCGCCTCCTGGCAGGTGCGCAACGACTCCGTGGGCCGGCCGGCGTACTCCTGGACCCGGGCCACTTCGCTCAACGCCCTTGCGTAGGCGGCGATGTCACCGTCCTTGCGGTACACGGCGCCGGCCGCCCGCCAGTTCCTGAGCGCCTCCCCGTAACGGCCGGCGAAGGTGTGGGCGCCCGCGATACGGCCGTACAGCCGGGCGGCGTCCGCGCGCTCCCCCCGGGCCAGGCGCTGGGCGAGCGCTCGCCCGAACCAGTCGGCGGCCCGGTCGTAGTCCGCCAGCTCCTGGTGGGCGCCCCCTACGGATTCCATCGCGCGGCCGGCCGCGTACGGGTCGTTCGCCTGGCGTCCGGCGTCCAGCGCGGCCCGGTAGCGGGCCAGCGCCTCCCGGGTGCGCCCGGTCCGGGCGTCGAGGTCGGCGAGGTTCAGCAGGGCGGCGGCCCGCTCCCGGGGCAGGTTCCGGCGCTCGGCCACGTCCAGGACGAGGCGGTGCACGCCGTACAGGTCGGGCGCGGCCGCCTCGGTGCCGAAGTGTGCCGCCATGGCCCTGACCAACTGGGACATCAGTCGGCGGGCCAGTGTGTCCAGTTCCCCGTCGGCGACCGCGAGCCGGGCCGCGGCCAGCAGGGCGGGCCGGCGGATGCGCAGCCAGTCCTCGGCCGCCCTCGGCGTCGGGAAGCGCACCTCGGCGGGCATGCCCTGGAGCTTCTCGCGCAGCTCGGGGTGGTCCGTCTCGGTGATCGCCCGGCAGGACTGGAGCAGCCGCACGGTCCGCTCCAGCATGCGCGCACGCGCCAGCTGGAGCTCGCCGGGCCGGTCCTGGGTCTCGGCGAGCGCGTGCAGCAGGGGCTGGAGGCAGCCGGGCACCTCGTACTGTGGCAGCGGGGAGGCCACCGCCCGCAGCAGGCCCAGGGCGACGAAGTCGTCCAGGGCGGCGCGGGCGGCGCTGACCGAGGTGCCGGCCAGCGCGGAGGCGGTGTGCGGGTCGACCAGGCCGGCCGGGGCCAGGGAGAGCAGCCGCAGTATCCGGGCTGCCGGGCCCGGCAGCTGGTCGTAGACGAACCGGAAGACCCGGGACAGCGGCGTGCCCTCGTCGGTCTCGGCGTGCAGGCGCTTGGCCAGGTCGGACACCGCCATCTTGGGGCGGGCGGCCAGCCAGCCGCCCGCCAGGACGAGCGCGGCGGGCTGGGCCTGGCACACCTCGACCAGGTTCTCGGCGGCCCGCGGGTCGACAGTGATGCGGACCGAGCCGGTGAAGCGGGTCAGCAGTTCCAGCGCCGACTTGGTGTCGAGGCCGCCCAGGGTGCACGGGCGGACGTCCGCGATCCCGGTGAGCGGGCCGCCGGACACGGCGACGACCAGGCAGTCCGGGGCGTCCGGCAGCAGCGCGTCGACCTGCTCGGCGCTCGCCGCGTCGTCCAGCAGGAGCAGCGCCCGGCGCTCGGCCAGGGCCGCCCGCAGTGCCTCGGTCAGATCGTCCTCGGCGGCTCCGGGCGGGGTGGGCAGGCCCAGGGCGGTGAGTAGTTCGCGGGCGGTGCGCTCGACGGGGACCGGGGTACCGTCGGGGTCGCTGAGACGGACCCGCAGCACACCGTCCTCGTAACGCTCGGCGACCTGCCGTACGAGTTCCTCGGCGAGCGCCGTGCGACCGGAGCCGGGGCGGCCGGCGATCAGGAGCACGCGCGCGCGGGGGGTCTTGCGGCCGGAGAGGGTGTCCAGGCCCGCGCGCTCGATGTCGGCGCGCAGCTCCTTCAACTCCCGTGTACGGCCCAGGAAATGACTCGGCGCGGCCGACTTGCCGGACTGCCGCGCACCGCCTGTGTCCACCGCCTGTTCCGCCACGGGCCACACTCCCGTCCAACCAACCGCACACCGGCGCCCGCCGGGACTCCGGTCCGGGCGTTTGCAGAGCCTAGTTCACGCTCTGCAACGGTCCGGGAGGAGCACGGCGGATACATCCCCCGATCGGATCAGGCGATCGTCACACCGGTTCGGCCGCTCGGGCCCGCTCCGAAAATTCCTCCCCAGCCTTCGGCCGGCAGGTGCCCCCGTCGCCCCGGACGTTCGGGCGAGGGCCTCGTCGGCCTCCACGAGCCGGCCCCGCGCCACCGGCAGCCGGGCCGACCGCGGTCAGCCGCCCGGCGCGCAGTGCGGCCGGCTCGGGCACCAGGCTCCCTCAACGCGGCGGGCGCGAGAGCCGCCCTCCCGGGCGGACGGCGGGACTTTCGACAGCAGGCCCTGGGGGCGGCGGCCCGGTTCAGGACTCGAACGGGCGCGCCGGCCACGGCGCCCCCGCCGGGCGCAGCGCGTCGAGCCCGTCGCCGGCGCGGGCGGCGACCAGCGACAGGACGCCGACGACGAGGCAGTTGTTGTGCAGATCGCCGGCGAGCACCCCGCGGACGAGCTCGTCGACGGGCACGCGCGCGTGCTCCATGTCGGACTCCTCGTCCTCCACCTCGAAGCGCTCCCCCTCGGCCTCCGACAGGCCGCGGGCGAGGAAGATCCGCACGGACTCGTCGCAGCCGCCGGGCGTGGTGTACACGTCGGTGAGCACCCGCCAGTCCTCGGCCTTGACGTGCGCCTCCTCGTACAGCTCACGCTGCGCCGCGTGCAGCGGGTTCTCGCCCGGTACGTCGAGCAGGCCGGCCGGGATCTCCCAGAGCTTGTGCCGGACGGGGTGGCGGTACTGCTTGATGAGCAGGACGCGGTCCTCGTGGTCCAGGGCGAGGACGGCCACGGAACCGGGGTGGACCTGGTAGTCGCGGCGGACCACCGAGCCGTCGGGCATGACCACGTCGTCCGTGCGGACGGAGGTCTTGTTGCCCACGAAGGGGGTCTCCGTCGCCCGGATCTCCCACTCCACCGGGGTGTCCTTGATCGTCATGCCCTGTCCTTCCACACGTGCACGAGCGGCCGGGGCGCGATCGTTGTGATGCGAGCGCCCCGGCCACCGTACAACTCTTGTGTTACTTCGAGATCTTCCGCTCGACGGCGGCCTTCACCAGGCCGGCGAACAGCGGGTGCGGACGCGTCGGCCGCGAGCGCAGCTCGGGGTGCGCCTGCGTGGCGACCAGGTAGGGGTGGACGTCGCGCGGGTACTCGACGTACTCGACGAGCTTGCCGTCCGGCGAGGTGCCCGAGAAGAGGATGCCGGCCTTCTTCTCCAGCTCGGCGCGGTAGGCGTTGTTCACCTCGTAGCGGTGCCGGTGCCGCTCCTCGACGTACTCCTTGCCGTCGTACACCTCGCGCACGATCGAGTCCTCGGCCAGCTTCGCCGGGTACATGCCCAGGCGCATGGTGCCGCCCATGTCGCCCTCGCCCGCGACGATGTCGAGCTGCTCGGCCATGGTGGAGATGACCGGGTGGGCGGTGGCCGGGTCGAACTCGGTGGAGTTGGCGTCGGAGATGTCGGCCAGGTTGCGCGCGGCCTCGATCACGATGCACTGGAGACCCAGGCAGAGGCCGAGCAGCGGGATCTTGTTCTCGCGGGCGTAGCGGATGGCGCCGACCTTGCCGAGCACACCGCGGTCGCCGAAGCCGCCGGGGATGCAGATGCCGTCGACGTCGGCGAGCTGGGCCTTGGCGCCGGCCGGGGTCTTGCAGTCGTCCGAGGTGACCCACTTGATCTTGACGCGGGCCCGGTTGGCGAAGCCGCCGGCGCGCAGCGCCTCGGTCACCGAGAGGTAGGCGTCGGGCAGGTCGATGTACTTGCCGACCAGGGCGAGGGTGATCTCGTGGTCGGGGTTGTGGACGCGGTCGAGCAGGTCGTCCCAGGTCCGCCAGTCCACGTCACGGAACGGCAGGTCGAGCTTGCGGACGACGTACGCGTCCAGGCCCTCGCCGTGCACCGTCTTGGGGATGTCGTAGATCGAGCGGGCGTCCGGGCAGGCCACCACGGCCGCCTCGTCGACGTCGCACATCAGGGAGATCTTGCGCTTGATCGCGGTGGGGACCTCGCGGTCGCACCGCAGCACGATCGCGTCCGGCTGGATACCGATGTTCCTCAGCGCGGCCACGCTGTGCTGGGTCGGCTTGGTCTTCAGCTCGCCGGAGGGGCCGATGTAGGGCAGCAGCGAGATGTGCACCACGAAGACGTTGTCCCGGCCGACCTCGTGGCGGACCTGGCGGACGGTCTCCAGGAACGGCAGCGACTCGATGTCGCCGACCGTGCCGCCGACCTCGGTGATCACCACGTCCACCTCGTCCGTCGCCATGCGCCGGATACGGTGCTTGATCTCGTTGGTGATGTGCGGGATGACCTGCACCGTGTCACCCAGGTACTCGCCCCGCCGCTCCTTGGCGATGACGGTCGAGTACACCTGGCCTGTAGTGACGTTGGCGGAGCCGTCCAAGTCGCGGTCAAGGAAGCGCTCGTAGTGTCCGATGTCCAGGTCGGTCTCGGCGCCGTCGTTGGTGACGAACACCTCACCGTGCTGGAACGGGTTCATGGTGCCCGGGTCGACATTGAGGTACGGGTCGAGCTTCTGCATCACGACGCGCAGACCGCGGGCCTTGAGCAGCATGCCGAGGCTGGAGGCCGTGAGGCCCTTGCCGAGAGAGGAGGCGACACCCCCGGTGACGAAGATGTGCTTGGTCGTCGTGGCTGTGCTGGTTCGGAAAGCAGCGGGCGGCATGGCCAAGAGGGGGCTCCCGTGGTCGCGGTCTGGGGTGCTGTCCGGCTGCCGGCCCGGAGAATCAGGGATTACTCGCGGAGGCGCCGTCGCTGCGGTTCGGGGGTTTCGTGCCCACCGGTCCACGGGCTACCAGGGTATCAGCGCCTCGGAGAGATGGCTTCCGGCCACGCTCCGCGCACGGACCGCCACGGACGTGCCACGAGCACGGGTTTCTCACCCGAGGCTCACTCGTTCGGCTCACACGGGTTGCCCGGAGCGGGACGCGGATCATCTACGTGCGTCGTATCCTGCTCGGACACTCGCTGCCGAGCCCGTCCGGAGAACACGGCACCACCCCCGCCCGTAAGCACCGGAACAACGAGAGCTCGTCAGTTCGTTGAGCAAAGACTGTCGTTTTGCCTCAGGGCTCGGCGGGCTGCTTTGCTTCACCGCTCAACGACGCATAACAACGACCCCTTGACCGCACTAGCGACAGCCCCCTATCTGCCGGGGGGCGACGTGGCCGTTCGACTGGAGATGCACGTGGCCGGGCGCATCGAAGACTACGCACTCATCGGAGACATGCAGACCGCTGCCCTGGTCTGCCGGGACGGGACAGTGGACTGGCTGTGCCTGCCCCGCTTCGACTCCCATGCCATCTTCGCCGGTCTGCTGGGCACCGAGGAGCACGGCTTCTGGCGGCTCGGTCCGGCCCACGCGGCCGACTCCGAACCCCCCACGGCCGCCCGGCGCACCTACCGGGGCGACTCGCTGATCCTGGAGTCGGAGTGGGACACCCCGCGCGGCACGGTCCGCGTGACCGATTTCATGCCCCCGCGTGACGGGGCGCCCCAGCTGATCCGGATCGTCGAGGGCGTCTCCGGCCGGGTGCCGATGCGCTCGGCCCTGCGGATGCGGTTCTCCTACGGCCGGGTGGTGCCGTGGGTGCACAAGCACGAGGGCCGTACGGTCGCCGTCGCCGGACCGGACTCCGTGTGGTTCGACACGGAGGCCGAGACGTACGGGAAGTCGCTGACGACCTACGCGGACTTCACCGTCGCCCCGGGCGACAGGATCGCGTTCACCATCTCGTGGCAGCCCTCCCACAAGGAGGCCCCGCCCCTGCCGGAGCCCGAGCAGTCGCTGGAGGCGACGGAGGACTTCTGGCGCGAGTGGGTCGAGCACTGCACGTACCACGGGCCGTACCGCGAGGCGGTGATCCGCTCGCTGATCACGCTGAAGGCCCTGACGTACGCCCCGACCGGCGGCATCGTCGCCGCCCCCACGACCTCCCTGCCGGAGGACATCGGCGGCGTCCGCAACTGGGACTACCGCTACACCTGGCTGCGCGACGCGGCGATCACCCTGTCCTCCCTGCTGCGCACCGGCTACCGCGAGGAGGCCCGCGCCTGGCGCGAGTGGCTGCTCCGGGCCGTCGCCGGCGACCCCGAGAACCTCCAGATCATGTACGGCCTCGCAGGCGAGCGCGAGCTGGGCGAGGCCGAGCTGGACTGGCTGCCCGGCTACGAGAACTCCGCCCCGGTCCGGGTCGGCAACGGCGCCGCGCACCAGCTCCAGCTGGACGTGTACGGCGAGGTCACCGAGGCCCTGCACCTGGCCCACATGACCGGCCTGGCCCGCCACGACTACGCCTCCCTGCTCCAGCTGAAGCTGATCCGCTACCTGGAGGACCACTGGGACGAGCCGGACGAGGGCATCTGGGAGGTGCGCGGCCCGCGCCGCCACTTCGTGCACTCCAAGGTCATGGCCTGGGTCGCGGTGGACCGCACGATCAAGCTGATCGAGTCCGGCGACGCCGACGGCCCGCTGGAGCGGTGGCGCGAGCTGCGCGACGACATCCACCGGGACGTGTGCGAGAAGGGCTACGACAAGGAACGCAACACGTTCACGCAGTCCTACGGCTCGAAGGAACTGGACGCCTCGCTGCTGCTGATCCCGCAGATGGGCTTCCTGCCGCCGGACGACAAGCGGGTCATCGGCACCATCGAGGCGATCCAGCGCGAGCTGTCCACGTCGGACGGCTTCATCCTGCGCTATCCGACGGAGGGCGAGCACGAGGGCGTCGACGGTCTCCCCGGTGACGAGGGCGCCTTCCTGGCCTGCTCGTTCTGGATGGCGGACGACCTGGCGATGATCGGCCGCGTGGACGAGGCCCGCAAGCTCTTCGAGAAGCTGCTGTCCCTGCGCAACGACCTCGGTCTGCTCGCCGAGGAGTGGGACCCGCGGCTCAAGCGCCAGGTCGGCAACTTCCCGCAGGCCTTCAGCCACGTTCCACTGATCGACACGGCTCTGCGGCTGACGGCTTCGGGCGCGTACGGCGGCTGACGCCATGCGCGGCGCACCCGCCTAGGCTGGAAGCGGCACCCTCAGCGACACCCTTGCGGAAGGGGGTCGCCATGGCTTCCCACTCCAGGGCGGGCGCGGCGCTCGACGCGCTGCGTGCGGATCTGGCCGGCGACGTGTTCGCGCCCAGGGACCCGGGTTACGACGAGGCCCGCGCGTTCTTCGACGCGAGGGCAGACCGGCGGCCCGCGGTGATCGCCCGGTGCGCGCACGAGGCGGACGTCGTACGGGCGGTGCGCTTCGCCCGGGAACTGGACCTGCACATCGCCGTGCGCGGTGGTGGACACGGTCTCGCGGGACCGCCGCCGGACCACGGGACGCTCCTGGTGGACCTGCGCCGGATGCACGCGGTGACCGTCGATCCGGCGGCGGAGGCGGTACGGGTCGAAGGCGGCGCCACGATGGGCGGGCTCGACCGGGCCGCCCAGCCGTACGGCCTCGCCACCACCGGCTGCCGGGCCTCCGGCATCGGCGTCTGCGGCTTCGTCCTGGGCGGCGGCACCGGTCTGCTGGACCGCGCCTTCGGCCTCGCCGTCGACGACCTGATCGGCGTCGAGCTCGTCACCGCCGACGCCGAACGCGTCCACGCCAACCCCGACGAGAACCCGGAGCTGTTCTGGGCGCTGCACGGGGGCGGCGGCAACTTCGGCATCGCCACCGCGCTCACCCTGGAACTGCACGAGCTGCCGGAGTTCTCCGTCGCGCTGCTGCTGTACCTCCCCGGCAACGGGCGTGAGATGGTGCGCGCCTTCCGCGAGATCATCGCCGACGGCCCCGACCAGGTGGGCGGCGCCGTGATGTATCCGACCGCGGGCAGGCCGGTGTACGGCGCGCTGCTGACGTACGCGGGCGGTGCGGCGGGCCTGCGGGGGCTCGCCCAGCCGCTGCTCGCGCTGCCGCACGAGGCGGAGCTGCCGGGCGCCGGGGCGCTGCGCCTGCTGGACCTCGGTCCCGGGCCGCGCGCCCACTGGTCGGCTCAGTGCCTGACCGGTCTGCCCGACGACCTGGTGGACGGCTTCTGCGCCCGTGCGGAGGCCGTGCCCGTGCCGAGCGGGTCCCGGCACACGCTCTTCCCGCTCGGCGGTGCGGCCGCGGCCGGGCCCGACCGCTATCCCGTCCCCTACCGGGGCGCGGCCTGGGTGACGCACCCCCTCGCCCGCTGGGCGGACCCGGCCGACGACGAGCGGGCCCTCGCCTGGGTCCGGGACGCCCGCGCCGACGTCCGGCCCTGGAACGCCGGCGCCGTCTGCCTCGGCCTGGCCGGCGACGAGGGGCCCGAGCGGGTCCGGGCGGGCCTGGGTGCCGGGAACCTGCTGCGGCTGGAAAAGGTGAAGCGGACGTACGACCCGGACAACGTGTTCCGCTTCAACCACAACGTCAGGCCGGTGTAGGTCGCTGCACAGGTCGTCGCCCCCGGCGCGTACCGAAGCTGTCTTCCAGGAGTTTTCGCAGGTAGCGTCCGCTGCATGAACAGCAGTGCGGACAAGGACGGATTCGCCGGCCAGGGTGCCGGGATCACCGTTCAGCGAGCCCTGGAGCTGCCCGGGCTGCGCAGCGGCCTGCCGGAGATCCTGGCGGGCGCCGACCGGCTGGGGCGCACCGTCCGCTGGGTGCACGCGGGCGAGGTGCCCAACATCGCCTCCCTGCTCAAGGGCGGCGAGCTGCTGCTCACCACCGGCTACGGTCTCGGCACCCGCCCGGCCGAGCAGCGGGCGTTCGTCCGCACCCTCGCCGAACGGGGCATCGCCGCGCTGGTCGTGGAGCTGGGGCCGCGTTTCGCTCGGTTGCCCGCCGCCCTGGTGGACACCGCCCGCGGAGCCGGGCTGCCGCTGGTCCAGCTGCACCGCGAGGTGCCCTTCGTCACGGTCACCGAGGAGATCCACACCGAGATCGTCAACGGCCACTACGCGCTGCTCCAGCGGGCGGAGGAGGTGCACCGGCGCTGCACGGAGGCCCTCCTCGGCGGCGGCGGGGTGCCGCAGGTGCTCGGCATCCTGGCCGGCTTCAGCGGCAACCCGGTCTTCCTGGAGACCACGGACGGCCAGCTGCTGTACGCCGCCGGGGCCGGGCCCGAGGGCACGGATCCCCTTCAGGTCTGGGAGGGGCTGCGCGGCCCGCACAAGGACGCCCCGCCGCCGGCCGGTTCCGTGCTCGTGGACGTGCCCGGCGGCGGCCCGGGCACGGGTTCGGTGCGGGCCCGGCTGGTGCTGCTGCCCGTGCTGGGGCCGCTCGCCCCGGTGCACCGCATGGCCGCCGAACGGGCCGCGGGCATCCTCGCCGTGGTGCTGATGCAGGCCCGGCAGGAGGAGGAGCTGGCGGCGCGGGGGCGCGGCGACTTCCTCACCGATCTCGCCGAGGGCCGGATCGCGGCGGAGGACGCCCCGGCGCAGGCCCGGGTGCTGGGCTTCAAGCCGGGCAGCAGTCCGCTGCTGCCGGTCGTGATGCGGCTCGGCGACGCGCTCTCCCCGGGCGGGGGCTGGGCGGTCCTGGCCCGCGCGGTCGCCGAGGAGCTGGCCTCGGTCGGGGTGCCGGTGCTGCTCGGCGTGCGGCCGGTCGAGGGCCGGGTCCCGCTGCTGGTGGGACTGCGCTCGGAGGCGGAGCGGCCGGCGGTCGCGGACCGGGTCGCGGCGGCGCTGCGGGCCGGGGTGGAACGGGCGGGGATGCAGCGGCCCGGGGCCCAGCCGCCCGTGGTGGTCGTCGGGGTGGCCGGTGGCTGGGCGGCGGCGTCGGCCGGGCTCAGACACGCGGCGGAGACGGCGACGGCGGCGCAGGGCCTGAGCGACCGGCCCTGGTACGACGCCCGGCGCCTGGACATCGACCTGCTGCTGTGGCGGCTGCGCGACCACCCCGACCTCGCGGCCTTCGTGGACCGGGCCATCGGCCCGCTGCGCGACCACGACCACCGCTCCAAGCCGCCGCTGCTGCCCACGCTGGAGACGTACCTGGCCCATGCGGGCCGCAAGGCCGAGACCGCCCGCGAGCTGCACCTCAACCGCCAGACGCTCTACAACCGCCTGGCCCGCATCGGCGAGTTGCTCGGCACCGACCTCGACGACCCGCAGACGGTACTGGCGTTGAGCCTGGCGCTACGGGCCCGCCGGCACGTGCCGTAGGCCGTCCGGCGGATCGGGTCGCGGGAAACGGGCGGGGCCGCGTCGACGCCGGCCGGACCCCGCCCGCGGGCGGGGAGCCGGGCCGCGCCCAAGCGTCGGGCCGACGCGACAGGCGGGGCGGACCGCTTCGACCGCGCTGCGGGGCTCAGGGCAGCGGCAAAGGCTGGGTCAGCTCGTCGTACACGCTGAGGACCTGGGCGACCGTCTGGTCCTCGGTGGGCCAGGTGGCCGCCTGCCGTAGGCCCCTGTCCTTGAGCTCCTCGCACCGCTCGGGGTCGCCGAGCAGCCCCTCGACGGCGCCCGCGAGCGCCTCCGCGTCGCCGTACGGGACGAGTTCGGCGGCGTCGCCCACGAGGTCGGGGATACCGCCGACGGCGGTCGCGACGAGCGGCACGCGCGCGTGCAGGGCCTCCTGGGCGAGGACGGAGCGGGACTCCCAGCTGCTGCACAGCAGTGCGATGTCGGCGGCGGCGAGCAGTTCACCGATGTCGTCCCGGCGTCCGACGAGCCGGGCCGGCAGCTCCTCCTCCTCGATCCGCCGCTGGAGCTCCGGTCGCAGCGGCCCCTCCCCCGCGATGACGAGCAGCGGCACGGGGTCCCGGCGGGACCACAGACGGGCCGCGTCCAGCAGGACGTCGTAGCCCCGCTGCCGGTCGAGGGAGCCGACCGCCATGAGCAACGGTCGGCCGGTGGCGCCGAGTTCGGCCCGGGCCTTGGGCCGCAGCCGGTCCGGGTCGTCCTGGTCCACCGGTGGGCGCGCCCCGGGCAGGGCGATGGCGGCGAGCCGGGCGTCGCGGGCTCCGGTGCGGCGCGCCCGGTCCACGAGGTCGGAGGTCGTGCCGAGCACCACGGCGGCCGTCTTCGCCACCCGTCGCTCCAGCACCCGCAGCAGATGCGCCCGCGCGCCCTCGGCCTCGGCCCGGTTGTGCCAGGTGACGACGAGTGGGGTGCGCCGGCCGCTGAGCGCCAGCACGGCCCGGAAGGAGGCGTGCAGCCCGTGCGCGTGCACCAGGTCCGCGTGCGAGCAGGCCGCCCGCAGCGCCGCCACCGACACCGGGTCGCTGCTGCGGGGCACGTGCACGTGGTCGGCGCCGACGCCGGTGAAGTCGTAGGTGTGATCCGCCTCGACGGGGGCGCACACCGTGACCCGCACGCCCCGCGCGACCAGTCCGGCGGCCAGGGAGCGCACGTGCGCGCTGCTGCCGGCGTTGCCTCCGCCCAGGACCTGCACGGTGCGCAGCGGCGACTGACCGTGCGGTGAGGTACTGCTCGCGGGGCTCACGTGGCCGGGGCTCCTGGTTCGGCGTCGGGCGGTCACGAAGGGACGTACAGAAGGTATCGGGCGGAGGGGTGTGCCGCGCGCCTCCTACGCCTACCGGGTTCCCTGCCAAGGATGCCAGCACGTACGGGTGTTCCGGGCACCCCCGGGAGCTCCGATCCCGCCGGGTACGGCCCCTACGGCGACTGAGCCACACCCACACGAGTGAATAACCGTCCACCCGCCCGAGCTTCCCCGGAAGCGCGCCCAAGCCGTCACACGATCGCCGTACACGGCCACCACGTCGGCGTTCGCCGGCCCCGCATACGGCTCAGCGGTCCGCCCGGCGTGCTTCCCCGGCTCCCAGCGCTCCCGTCCGCCGGGCGCCTCGGCGCGGGGCGGCGGTCACGGGCGCGGGCCGGTGCGGCGGCGAGTCCGGACGTGCCGCCGCCACCGCCCGCGAGCCCACCGGCTACATGTCCGCCCGGGCCGTTGCCAGCAGTTCCTCCGCGTGGGCGCGAGCCGTCTCCGAGTCCTCCTGACCGGCCAGCATCCGGGACAGCTCACGGACCCGCTCCTCGCCCTCGAGCACCTTCACACCGGACCGGGTGACGGACCCGTCGTTGGTCTTCTCGACCAGCAGCTGCCGGTCGGCGAAGGCCGCGACCTGCGGAAGGTGGGTGACGACCACGACCTGCGCGGTCTTGGCGAGCTTCGCCAGGCGCCGCCCGATCTCGACCGCCGCCTTGCCGCCGACACCGGCGTCGACCTCGTCGAAGAGGTACGTCGGCACCGGGTCCGTACCCGCGAACACGACCTCCACGGCGAGCATCACGCGCGACAGCTCACCGCCGGACGCGCCCTTGGCGATGGGCCGCGGCGGGGCGCCCGGGTGCGGGGCGAGCAGCAGCTCCACCTCGTCCACGCCCGACGGTCCGTAGGCGACCGTGCGCCCGCCGACCTCGACGCCCTCCGGGTCCTCGGTCTGCCGGATGTCGAAGGACACGCGCGCGTGCGGCATGGCGAGCGAGGCCAACTCGGCGGTCACCGCGGCGGCGAACCGCTCGGCGGCGTCCGTCCGGGCGTCCGTCAGGGCCTGCGCCAGCCCGCCCAGTTCGGCGCGCAGCGCGTCCCGTTCGGCGGTCAGCTCACCGATCCGCTCGTCGTCGCCGTCCAGCTCGGTCAGCCGCGCGGCGCCCTGCTCGGCCCACGCCAGGACGGCGTTGATGTCGTCCCCGTACTTCCGCGTGAGGGCGGTCAGCGCCGCCCTGCGCTCCTCCACGGCGGCCAGCCGCAGCGGATCGGCGTCCAGGTCGTCGGCGTACCCGGCGAGCTCGCCCGCCACGTCGCCGAGCAGGATCCCGATCTCACCGATCCGGTCGGCGAGGGCGGCCAGCGCCGGATCGTGCGACCGCACGGCCTCCAGGGCCCGGTGTGCGCCCGCCACGAGGGTGGCCGCGTCGATGCCCTCGGGGTCCTCGGGATTGCCCGCGAGGGCGGCGTGCGCGGCCGTGGCGGCGGACGCCAGCGCCTCCGCGTGCCCCAGCCGCTCCGCTTCCTCCGCGAGCTCCACGTCCTCGCCGGCCCGTGGCTCCACGCCCGCGACCTCGTCGAGCCCGTACCGCAGCATGTCGGCTTCCTGGGCCCGCTCACGCGCGCGCGTGACGATCTCCTCCAGCTCGGCCGCGACGGCCCGCAGCCGCCGGTAGGCCTCGCCGTACTTGGCCAGCGGCACGGCGACGGCGTCGCCCGCGTACCGGTCGAGCGCCTGCCGCTGCCGGGTCAGCTTCAGCAGCCCCTGCTGGTCGGTCTGCCCGTGCACGGCCACCAGGTCGTCGGCGAGCTCGGCGAGCAGCCCCACCGGCACGCTCCGGCCGCCGAGGTGCGCCCGGGAGCGTCCCTCGGCGGAAACGGTACGGCTGATCAGCAGCGCCCCGTCGTCCAGCTCGGCCCCGGCCTCCTCGGCCCGTACGACGGCCGAGGCCTCCGGGGGCACGGCGATCCGCCCCTCCACGACGGCCTTCCCGGCCCCGATCCGCACGAGCGCCGGATCAGCCCGCCCGCCCAGCAACAGCCCCAGGCTGGTGACCACCATGGTCTTGCCCGCACCCGTCTCACCGGTGACGGCGGTGAACCCGGGCGACAGCTCGACGACGGCGTCGTCGATGACCCCGAGTGACCGTATCCGCATCTCTTCCAGCACGGAGAAGACCATACGAGGTCCGGCCACGGAAGTGCGAGGTGCCCTGTCACCCGGGCGGGTGGAGGTCTAGTGAGGCGCCCCCCGCCATCCGGACACCGGCAGCGCGAACTTCGCCACGAGGCGGTCCGTGAACGAGGCATGGTGCAGCCGGGCCAGCCGCACCGGAACGGCCCCGCGCCGCACCTCGACCCGCGCGCCGGGCGGCAGCTCGACGGTCCGTCGGCCGTCGCACCACAGGACCCCGGGCGGGATGTGCGGCAGCACCTCGACCGCGAGCACGGAGTTCGGCGAGGTCACCAACGGCTTCGCGAACAGCGCGTGCGCGCTGATCGGCACCATCAGCAGCGCCTCCACCTCGGGCCACACCACGGGCCCGCCCGCGGAGAACGCGTACGCCGTGGACCCGGTCGGCGTGGACAGCACGATGCCGTCGCAGCCGAAGCCGGTCACCGGACGGCCGTCGATCTCCAGCACGACCTCGAGCAGCTTCTCGGCGCCCGCCTTCTGCACGGCCGCCTCGTTCAGCGCCCAGTCGGTGTGCACGATGTCGCCGTTGCGGTGCACGACGACGTCGACGGTCATCCGCTCCTCGACCTCGTACGACTTCGTCACCACCCGGTCCACGACCTTGTCGAGGTCGTCCCGCTCGGCCTCCGCGAGGAACCCGACGCTGCCGAGGTTGACGCCGAGCATCGGCACGCCGGACGCCCGGGCGAACTCGGCGCCGCGCAGCAGCGTCCCGTCGCCGCCGAGCACGATGAGCAGCTCGCAGCCGTCGAGGCTCTGCGGGGTCGCCTCCTCGACGAGCTCCACCTCCTCGGGCAGCGGCAGGTCACGCGCCTCGTACTCGAGCACCCGCACGCCCACGCCCGCCTGGAGCAGCCCCTTGACCACCAGTTCGGCACTGCGGATGGCCGCCGGCCGCCCGGTGTGCGCGAGCAGGAAAACAGTACGAGCTCGGTTCTGTGTCAACGCGGCCCCTCCGCCACTGCACGGTCAACATCGGCCGCGTCCGGAGCGGGCGCCCCGGCACGCAGCCACAGAAAGTACTCGACGTTCCCGGAGGGCCCGGGCAGCGGACTGGCGGTGACACCCTTCACCCCGAGTCCGAGCTCCCACGCCTTCTCGGCCACGCCCCGCACGGCCTCCGCCCGCAGCTGCGGACTCCGTACGACACCCCCGCTGCCCAGCCGTTCCTTCCCCACCTCGAACTGCGGCTTGACCATCATCACCAGGTCGGCGTCCGGCTTCACGCACCGCGCCAGGGCCGGCAGCACCAGCCCGAGCGGGATGAAGGACAGATCACCCACGACAAGATCCACAGGTTCCCCATCGATCGCTTCAAGCGTCAACTCGCGTACGTTCGTACGGTCCTTGACGGTGACGCGTTCATCGCTCCGGAGAGACCAGGCGAGTTGTCCGTATCCCACGTCCACGGCGACGACGTGCGCGGCGCCGGCCCGCAGCAGGACGTCGGTGAAGCCCCCGGTGGACGCGCCGGCGTCCAGCGCCCGCCGCCCCTCGACGACCAGCCCCTGAGGGACGAAGACCTGCAACGCGCCGGCCAGTTTGTGGCCGCCCCGGGACACGTACTCCGGGTCGCTCTCGTCGGTCGCGACGACGATCGCGGCGGCGGTCTCCACCTGCGTGGCCGGCTTGGTCGCGACGGTCCTGCCGACGGTGACCCGCCCGGCGACGATCAGCTGGCTGGCGTGCTCGCGCGAGCGCGCGAGCTTCCGGCGGACCAGCTCCGCGTCCAGACGGCGGCGTGCGACTCCTGCCACGTTCGGTTCAGCTCCTGCTCTGGTACGGCATCGGGGGCATTGGGGGCGCCGGAGGTCCCGGGCGGGCGTCGAGCGCGGTGAGCGCGTCGCGCAGCCCCCGGTGTACATCCTCGTACACCTCCAGGTGCCCGTCGGTGGCGAGGTGGTCGGCGTCGGCCAGCCGTTCCAGCTGGGCGTCCACCTCGGCGTTGCCGGTGGGGGTGCGGGCCACGTTCAGGGGAGCGGGGGCGGCCGGGTCGTACGCGAGTTCGACCGGAGCCTCCGCCTCCTCGCCCGCCTCGTCCCGGGGCACGGAGTCGCTGTCGCTCATGCCCCGACGCTACCTTGAAGCGCTGCGGTACCGTCGATCGCGATGGCGACGATCGATGAGTGCCGGGCAGCGCTGGAAAAGCTCTCGGACAACATGCAGGGTGCCGAGGGCGACGTCCGCGCGGCCGCGGCCATGGACCGCTCGGTGACCTGCCACGTCACGGACCTGGACGTCACCTTCGTCGGCCGGCTCACCGGCGGCCGGATCGAGATCGACGAGACCCTTCCGGGCCCTCCGCCTCAGAAGGCCCAGATCCGGCTGGCCATGACCGGTGACGACCTGGTGGCGATGGTCGACGGCGAGCTGAACTTCGCGAAGGCCTGGGGGGCGAGCCGGGTCAGGCTGGAAGCGAGCCTGCTGGATCTGTTCCGGCTCAGGAAGCTTCTGTAGCGCCGGCCGCGCTCACCCGCTCGCGCGCCCTGCGCGCGGCCGGCACCACCAGCGGCGTGCCCGTCTCCGGGTCGTCGATGACCTGGCAGCGCAGCCCGAAGACCTCTTCGACCAGCTCGGCCGTGACGATGTCGCCCGGCGCCCCCTCGGCGATCACCCGGCCGCCACGCAGGGCGACGAGGTGGGTCGCGTACCGCGCGGCGTGGTTGAGGTCGTGCAGGACGGCTACCAGGGTGCGGCCCTGGGTCTCGTGCAGCTCGGCGCACAGGTCGAGGACGTCGATCTGGTGCTGGATGTCCAGGAAGGTGGTGGGCTCGTCGAGGAGCAGCAGCGGGGTCTGCTGGGCGAGCGCCATCGCGATCCACACGCGCTGCCGCTGACCGCCGGACAGCTCGTCCACGTACCGGTCGGCCAGCTCGGCGACCCCGGTCTGCGCCATGGACTCCCGCACCACCCGCTCGTCCTCGGCGGACCACTGCCTGAGGATCCCCTGGTGCGGATACCGGCCGCGGCCCACCAGGTCGCCGACGGTGATCCCGTCCGGCGCGATCGACGACTGCGGCAGCAGACCGAGCGTCCGCGCGACCTTCTTCGCGGGCATCGACTGGATGACCTGCCCGTCGAGCAGCACCCGGCCCTCGCTGGGCTTGAGCATCCGCGACAGCGCCCGCAGGAGCGTCGACTTGCCGCACGCGTTCGGGCCGACGATCACCGTGAAGGAGTTGTCGGGGATCTCCACCGACAGCTGCTCGGCGATGACGCGCTGGTCGTAGGCGAGGGTGACGTTCTCGGCGGACAGGCGGTTCACGGTGCTCCTTCGGTCGTGGGGGTGCGGATGGTGCTCATATCCGGCCCGCCCTGCGCTCCGTGACCAGCAGCCACAGCAGGTAGAGACCGCCCAGGACGCCGGTGACCACACCCACGGGCAGCTGGTCGGCGCCGAAGGCGCGCTGGGCGGCCCAGTCGGCGGTGACCAGCAGCGTGGCGCCCATGCACAGGGAGGGCACCAGGTTGGGCCCCGGCGAGCGGGTCAGGCGCCGGGCGAGCTGCGGCGCGGTGAGCGCCACGAAGGTGACGGGCCCCGCGGCGGCGGTCGCCGCGGCGGTCAGCAGTACGGCGGAGACCATCAGCACCAGCCGCACCCGCTCCACCCGCACGCCGAGGGCGTAACTGACGTCGTCGCCCATCTCCATCGCCTTCAGGCCGCGCGCGTTGGCGAGGACGAGCGGTACGAGTACCGCGCACAGGGAGAGCAGCGGCCAGACCTGGTCCCAGTCACGGCCGTTGAGGGAGCCGGTCATCCACACGACCGCGCGGGCCGCGTCGACCAGGTCGGCCTTGGTGAGCAGGTAGCCGTTGACCGCCGTGACGACCGCGGAGACGCCGATGCCCACCAGGACCAGCCGGTAGCCGTGGACCCCCTGCTTCCAGGCGAGCAGGTAGATGGCGAACCCGGTCGCCAGGCCGCCGATCAGCGCTCCGACGGTGACCTCGGTGGCGTTCCCGGACAGCAGCACGATCACCACGAGCGCCCCGGCCGTCGAGCCCTGGGAGAGGCCGAGCACGTCCGGACTGCCCAGCGGATTGCGGGAGACGGACTGGAACAGGGCGCCGCCGAGGCCCAGCGAGGCACCGACCAGGAGGCCGACCAGAACGCGCGGCAGGCGCAGGTCGCGGACGATGTACTCCTGGATCTGGTTGCCGTTGCCGGTCAGCGTCTTGAGGACGTCGGTGGCGGAGATCGGGAAGTCGCCGGTGCCGATCAGCAGGACGCTCGCGGTGAGCGCGGTGAGCAGCAGCAGGACTACGACGGTCAGCGCACGGACGTCCACACGGACGGAGAGCCCTCCGGGGGCGCGCAAGGCACGGGCAGCGGGGCTTTTCTGATGGGTGCTCACAGCTGCGCAGTCCTCCGCCGTCGGACCAGGAAGATGAAGACCGGGCCGCCGATGAGCGCGGTGACGATGCCGACCTGGAGCTCCGCGGGCCGGGCGACGATCCGGCCGATGACATCGGCGCCGAGCAGCAGCGCGGGGGACAGGATCGTGGCGTACGGCAGGATCCAGCGCAGGTCGGGGCCGGTGAAGGAGCGCACGACGTGCGGCACCATCAGGCCGACGAACATGATCGGGCCGCAGGCCGCGGTCGCGGCCCCGCACAGCACGGTGGCGGCGAGCATGGCCAGGGCACGGGTGCGGCCCAGGTTGGCGCCGAGGGCGCGGGCGGTGTCGTCGCCCATCGCCACGGCGTTCAGCGGCCGGGCGAGCAGCAGCGCGAGGACCGTGCCGGCCCCGAGGAACGGCAGGACCTGCGTGATGGTCGAGTCGGTGGCCGAGGACAGCGAACCCACCGTCCAGAACCGCATCTTGCCGAGCGCCGCGTCGTCCATGATCATCACGGCCTGGAGGTAGCCGTAGAGCGCGGCGCTGATCGCCGTACCGGCGAGCGCGAGCCGTACCGGCGTCGCTCCCCGGCTGCCGCCGAGGAACCACACCAGCGCCCCGACCGCCGCGGCGCCCACGAACGCGAACCACACATAGCCGGTCAGGCTGGTGACGCCCAGGTAGGTGATGGCCGTGACGACCGCGGCCGACGCACCCGCGTTGATGCCGAGGAGTCCGGGGTCGGCCAGTGGATTGCGGGTGAGCGCCTGGAGCACCGCCCCGGACAGGCCGAGCGCGGCACCGGCCAGGAGTCCGAGGAGGGTGCGCGAGAGCCGCTCGTCGACCACGACGTCGCCGTACGTCCCCGTGTCGTGGAACAGGCCGTGCCAGACCTGGCCCAGCGACAGCTCTTTCGCGCCGATCGCGATGCTCGCCAAGGTGACCAGCACCAGGATCGCGACCGCGATCAGGAGCCCGAGGGACCGTACCGCCCGGCGGGTTGGGGGCGCGGGGGCGGCATCCGCGCGCTGTTCGGGGGGACTCTCGACCAACACGAGGTTAGGTTAGCCTACCCTCGCATCGGAACTCGATCCCGTGGTGCCCGCTCCCCTCCCCGCGTTCAGAGTCCGAGTCGCGTCAGCGCCTTCTCCCCGTCCAGTTCGCAGGAGCCGTCGCCGGCCGCCGTCCAGGCCGCGGCACACAGCGCCCGCAGTCCGTCGAGCGCCTCGCCCTCGCCCTCCAGTTCCAGCCGCCCGTCGCCGGCCCGCGCCGTCCAGCCACCGCAGCGGAAACCGTCGCCCGCCTCCGCGACCTCCGGCTGTCCGGTGAGCAGCCCGCGCAGATCGGCGTCCACGTACGTCGGCCGGTGCTGCGGCGGCGCGGCCAGCAGCTGGGCGCCGTCGGTGACGCCGGTGAGGACCAGCAGCGAGTCGACGTCCCCGTTGAAGGCGCCCTCGATGTCCGTGTCCAGCCGGTCCCCGACCACCAGCGGCCGCTCGGCGCCCGTGCGCAGGATGGTCTCCCGGTGCATGGGCGGCAGCGGCTTGCCCGCCACCTGCGGCTCGGCACCGGTCGCGATCCGTACGACCTCCACGGCCGCGCCGTTGCCCGGCGCGATGCCCCGCCCGCTGGGGATGGTCAGGTCGGTGTTGGACGCGAACCAGGGCACCCCGCGCGCGACGGCGTAGGACGCCTCCGCGAAACGCCCCCACGCCAGCTCGGGCCCGCCGTACCCCTGCACGACCGCCACCGGATCGTCGTCCGCCGATTCCACCGGCTCCAGGCCACGCTCGCGCAGCGCCACCCGCAGCCCCTCACCGCCGACCACCAGCACCCGCGCACCCGCCGGCACCTGCTCGCTGATCAGCCGCGCGACCGCCTGCGCGGAGGTGATGACGTCGCCGGCCCCCGTCGGTATGCCCAGCTCCGTCAGATGCCCGGCCACGGCGTCCGGCGTCCGCAGCGCGTTGTTGGTGACGTACGCCAGATGCATCCCTCCGTCCCGGGCGACGGCCAGCGAGTCGACGGCGTGCGCGATCGCGCTCCCACCCGCGTACACCACCCCGTCCAGGTCGAGCAGCGCCGTGTCGTACGCGCTGCTCAGGGGGCTCGCACTGCCCTCGGGCCGGGTCCTGACGCCCTGGCTCATTCCGCATCGCTCCTCGTTCGATCGCTCTTCCCCCGATCATGCCGCACGCCACTGAGACACGTACGATGCCGGGATGAACACTGCAGGTCACTCGGAAGCAACGGCGCGCCGAGGCCTCGAACTCACACCGTTCCGCGGCCTTCGCTACGCCCCCGACCGGGTCGGCAGCCTGGCCGCCGTCACCTCCCCGCCGTACGACGTCGTCGTACGCCCCGACGGCCTGCACCACCTCCAGTCCGCCGATCCGTACAACATCGTCCGGCTGATCCTGCCCCAGGCCGGTACCCCGAGCGCCCGCACCGAACAGGCGGCCGACACGCTGCGCCGCTGGCTGGCCGAGGGCGTCCTGGCCGCCGACCCGGA
Source organism: Streptomyces sp. NPDC001480 (assembly GCF_042894725.1). Taxonomy (NCBI): domain Bacteria; kingdom Bacillati; phylum Actinomycetota; class Actinomycetes; order Kitasatosporales; family Streptomycetaceae; genus Streptomyces; species Streptomyces sp. NPDC001480. The sequence continues at coordinate 482,149 of NZ_JBIAVX010000007.1, forward strand.
ACCGGGCCTCTACGTCTACGAGCAGCGTGACGACGAGGGCATGCTCCAGCGCGGCCTCATCGGCGCGTTGCGCGTCTCCGACCCGTCGGATGGGGTGGTCCTGCCGCACGAGGACGTCATGCCGCCCGTCGTCGCGGAGCGCGCCGCCCTGATGCGCGCGACCTGCGCGAACCTCGAACCGCTGCTCCTGACGTACCGGGGCAACGGCGTGACGGCCGAGGTGATCGAACGCACCGCCGAACGCCCCGCCCTGCTGTCGACGACCACGGAGGACGGCTTCCACCACCGCCTCTGGTCGGTGACCGACCCCGCCGAGCTGACTCTCGTCCAGTCGGACCTGTCCGGCCATCAGGCCCTGATCGCCGACGGCCACCACCGCTGGGCGACCTACCGGCTGCTACGCGCGGAGCACCCCTCCCCGAGCCCCTGGGACCACGGCCTGGTCCTCCTGGTCGACACGGTCCGCTATCCGCTCCGCGTCCGTGCCATTCACCGCCTGCTGCACGGCCTGCCGGTCGCCGACGCGCTGGCCGCCCTCGACGGTCTGTTCCGCGTGACCCGCCTGGAGAAACCGCTGCCCGAGGCCTTGGCGAGCCTCGCCGACGCGGCCTGCGCGGGCAACGCATTCCTGCTCGCCGGCGACGGCGCCTTCCACCTGGTGGACCGCCCGGACCAGGACCTCCTGGCCCGTACGGTCCCCACGGACCGTCCGGCCGCCTGGCGCACCCTCGACGCCACCGTTCTGCACGCCACGCTCCTCGAGCACGTCTGGCACGTCCCCGAGGACTCTCCCGCGCACATCGCCTACATCCACGACGCCGGGGCCACGGTCGCCAAGGCGGAAGGCGACGGCAGCACGGCGGTCCTGCTCCACCCGGTCCGCGAAGAGGTCGTCCGCGACCTTGCCCGGCAGGGCGTGACGATGCCCCGCAAGTCGACGTCGTTCGGCCCGAAGCCGGCGTCCGGCCTGGTGCTGCGCGCCCTGGATCTCTGACGTTCCGGCGTCCGGAACGGCAAAGGGCGGGACCCCTTCGGGATCCCGCCCTTTCGCTCTTTCGCTGCGCGTACGTCAGTCGTCGTCGCCGTCGTGGTCGCGGTCGCGGTCGCGGTCGCCGCCGTGGTGGCTGTCGTGGTCGCTGTCGTCGACGTCCTGGGCGGCAGCGTGCCCCTCGTCCTCGCTCTCGTCGAGCGCGTCGACGAACTCCACGCCGTCCAGCTCCGCCAGCCGGTCCGAGGCGTCCGTGCTGCCGTCGCGGTCGGCCTCGACGGCCTTGGCGAACCAGTCCCGTGCCTCGCCCCGGCGGCCGGCGGCGAGCAGCGCGTCGGCGTAGGCGTAACGCAGGCGCGCGGTCCACGGCTGAACCGAGTTGGAGGCCAGCTCGGGGCTCTGGAGCGTCACGATGGCCGCGTCCAGCTGCCCCATGTCACGCCGGGCGCCGGCCGCGACGAGCCGCATCTCGACCTGCCCGGCCTTGTCGAGCTTCTGCACGTCAGGCGCCCCGGCCATGTCGAGCGCCTTCTCCGGCCGGCCGAGCCCACGCTCGCAGTCGGCCATCACGGGCCACAGGTCCACGTTGCCGGTCATCCGCCGCGCGGCCCGGAACTCGCCGAGCGCCTCGCTGTACTTCTGGTTCGCGTACGCGGCGAACCCGGCGGCCTCCCGTACGGCCGCGACACGGGACGCCAGCCGCAGGGCCACCTTGGAGTAGCCGTAGGCGCCCTCGGGGTCCTCGTCGATGAGCCGGGCGACCATCACCAGGTTCTTGGCAACATCCTCGGCGAGCGTCTTCGGCAGGCTCTGGAGCTCCTGCCGTACGTCCTTGTCGATCTCCTCGCCGGTGACGTCCTCGGGGATCGGCAGCCGCTTGATGGGCTCCCGGTCCCGGTCCCGCTCGTCCCGGAAGCGGCCACCGCCACGGCGGTCGTCCCTACGGTCGTCCCGTCCCCGGAAGCCACCGGGGCGACCACCGCGGTCGTCCCGACGAGGACCACGCCCACGGTCGTCGCGGCCTCGGTCGTCACGGCCACGGAACCCGCCGCGGTCGTCCCTGCGGTCATCACGGCGGAAGTCGGAACGCTGACCCTCGCGACGGTCGTCACGGCGGTCGTCACGACGGAACTCGGGGCGGTCACCGCCACGGCGGTCGTCACGACGGAAGTCCGGGCGGTCACCGCCACGACGATCGTCACGACGGAAGTCCGGGCGGTCACCGCCACGACGATCGTCACGACGGAAGTCCGGGCGGTCACCGCCACGACGATCGTCACGACGGGAGTCCGAGCGGTCATCACGACGGAAGCCGGGGTGCTCGCCACCTCGCCGGTCGTCACGACGGAAGTCGGAACGCTGACCCTCGCGGCGGTCGTCACGGCGGTCGTCACGACGGTAGTCCGGCCGGTCGCCGCCACGACGATCGTCACGACGGAAGTCGGGCCGGTCACCGCCACGACGATCGTCACGGCGGTCGTCACGACGGAAGCCAGGACGTTCTCCACCCCGCCGGTCGTCACGCCGGTCGTCACGGCGGTCATCACGGCGGTCATCACGACGGAAGTCGGAACGCTGACCGTCGCGACGGTCGTCCCTCCGGTCGTCGCGGCCGCGGAACCCACCCCGGTCGCCTCGGTCGCCTCGGTTGTCATCCCGCCGGAAGCCACCACGCTCGGCCCGGTCGTCACGGCGGAATCCACGGTCACGGTCGTCACGGCCGCGGAACCCGCCCCGATCGTCACGGCGGTCGTCACGGCGGTCGTCACGGCGATAGCCACCGCGGTCGTCGTCGCGGCGGGGACCACGGGCGTCGCGGTCGTCACGGCGGCCGTAACCGCCCCGGTCACCGCGGTCGTTGTCACGACGCTGACCGCCCTGGTAGGGACGGCGGTCACCGCGGTCACCACTGTCCCGCCGCCGCGGGTCGCGCTCCGGTCGGTCGCCGGGAGAGTTGGTGGACATGGTGACTCCTGTCTGCGGTACCGCAAGTCATTCTCGCGCAGCCGGGTACCCGGTGCGCTCCGGAAAATAAAAAAGGACCCCTGGTCCCAGCTGAACGCTGGTGACCAGGGGTCCTCCAAAGATTGTTCGGCGGCGTCCTACTCTCCCACAGGGTCCCCCCTGCAGTACCATCGGCGCTGTGAGGCTTAGCTTCCGGGTTCGAAATGTAACCGGGCGTTTCCCTCACGCTATGACCACCGAAACCCTAATGGTTTCGAGCGAACAAGCACACTCTTCAATTGTGTGTTCAGCTCTAGCCGGCAACTGTTCGTTGCCTCAGAACTAACACAGTGGACGCGAGCAACTGAGGACAAGCCCTCGGCCTATTAGTACCGGTCACCTCCACCAGTTACCTGGCTTCCAGATCCGG